>NZ_MWPY01000019.1:0-178398 GCF_002148625.1 Enterobacter sp. J49 | reverse complement strand
TGATTACATCGAAATGTTTTATAACAGTAAGCGTCGGCATGGTTCGAGCAATCAGATGTCACCGACAGAATATGAAAACCAGTATTATCAACGGCTCGGAAGTGTCTAGATTATCCGTGGCGATTCATGGCGCTTTGGTAACAGGAATAGAAACAACAGGCTCTACTAGCTCGTTAGCTGGCAATACAGGCGACTCAATGATAATATCAACAGTGTCAATAGGTGCTTCATTTTCTACAATTAACTTAGGTGTACTTACGCTAGCATGATGAACATCCTTAGTATGATCTACAAATCTACCAAATGATTTAAAGTCAATTTTGCATTCAATACATGAAATAGGGCGTCTTAAAAGTGCTGTATCGATCCGTCTTTGTTCGACTTTAGATAAATTGATCTCATCTTGCTTAACTTTTGCCCTGTGCCAGGGATCAGATTTAATCTTTCCCTCATTAAGTAAAGTATTTGATTTAACAATTCGGTTTGTTCTGACAGCAGGAGATTTTTTATCGTTATTGAGTTTATCTAGGGTTGCGCTTAAAATAATTGCTTTTGCTTTCTTAGTTGCTTGGTTTTTAGATAACCCAGACAAAATAAAGTCTTGTATTAACTTTGAATAGTGTTGAGGGTTGTTTTTACGTTTTTGGTAATCTAACTTACGTTTTTGATTGTATATTTCCATTTGTTCAGGAGTCAAAACACCTCCCGCACTACGGATATAATCTGATGTAGCTAACGGCTTCTTGCCGTTCATATTCCTTTTTACTTGCTCTTTACTAACTCTAGCTTTAGGAGCTTCTACACCAAAATCATGACTGCTATCATTTTGAGTGCTGATCAGTACCTTTCTAACATCATCGGGAATAGGCTTACCTTCACGGCTTGCTCTACCCCATGCCTTTATAGCTTCTAAGCGTGTCATTTTCATGCGAGTACCTGAAAAATCTGTAGATATGCACAAGTATATAAACCATTCTTATCAATCGTCTATCCCTGAGATGGCAAGCACTGACGAAATGAAGGCATCACCGTCATGCATAAATCCAATTGAAAAAGTCATAGAAACAGCGTAGGCGTTGTGTCAGTTTCCCTACAAAACGAACCATCATTTTCGAGGACATCTGGCACTCCAACTTCCGCTCCTCGCTCATAGCAGCCTGCTGATGCTGCAGTAGGCTGCTATGAGCGAGGAGCGGAAGTTCACGATTATTTCCACTGCTGATTAAAGCCTTACAAGCATCGCGGTATGTTAGTGAGCTGGGAGCAGATCAATTTCTTTCGCTGAGCCTACATGAATTCTGTAATAGGTACATCAGGCGGGGTCGCCAGAGCTTTACCAATGGCATTTAAGACAGGAATTAGGACATAGATAACATGAGAGTTTTTGGGAACTCCAAAAATGAAATCTTGGAACTCATAACGCTTATCAACAAAATAGTTCTTAACGACGTTGAAGAATTCCAGTAAGTCCGCCGGAGTTTTGATCGAGGTACTTACCTGCAGAACCTCTTGCATCACGCGTTCTTTTAGTTCGTCGCTAAGAGCGTTAAAAAGCAGTTGCAAGTTGTGCTTTTGATACTCTTCAGGAACTACTAGGCGTGAGTGCCAAACAGTTACACGGTTTTCATCATCAAATTCAGCTTGAAAAACCTCCCCATTTTCAACAACACAATCGAATGGTGCTGAAACTCTTTTCACTAGAAATGACTTGAAATAAAGCTCAATTGCAAAAGCTGCATTAGTATATATAACATTTCTCTTGACATCATGCGCGTCAAGATGACCTTTAGAAAGGCTAATCGCTATCTCGCGGAATGCGTTCGCTGTATCGGCAATTTGTTGCGGAAAAACATAGATTGTTGAGTCAAAGCCAGGGTTTTCGTATTCTTTTTGCTTGCGTTTAGACATTGTGGTTTCGCTCCTTGCAAATAAATTTATAAGACTATAGTCAAAACATTATATATGGGGGATTTGTTCAAAACAGTGATATTGGTCTTGCTTGACCTGCTTCATAATGATTAATCGTACTATGAAGTTCTCAAGTTCCGCTTCTGGCACGGAGCTGTCCCTTACGAACCTTCTTTTGCCCGCAAGAAACTATCTAGACAATAATGATGGTACTGGGTTAGCATCTCATTCTGAGGGATTTTCGCTTCGTCCATTTTCATAGGGACTCGGATATGATCGACGAACTTCAAGCCAGCAAATCTTGCTATTTCTACCGCCAAAAAGCTCCAATCACGAAAGTCGCGATCACGGAACTGTTCCGGGATATCAGAAAGGCGCAAACTTCCCCCTCCAACAATTTTTTCTCTTTCATTCGGCAGCCCCACGGAGCATCAATTTGGTCTGCTTTGTGCTTTCAATTCGACAAGGTACCGGCTTTCCTGCCTGGCACTAAAGGCGTGATCGACCGGGTAACCGGATATTTGCTGATAGTCGAGCATCGCGATTATGTTGCCATTTTCAAATCCCAGATCGATATCCCTCCTGATTTCTCGAAAAGGTATTTGCAGCGTATCGGTGCCCAAGATGTCGACCGTGGACTGACGAGTAAGGACTCGGTATTTGCCCGGGTTCGACTCAGGCATATGACTCTGTCCCGCTTTGCATTGCGCAGCAAGACGCTTGAAGGCGAGAACCTTCAGAACAATGTAGGTATGGCATCCTCGGCTCGATTTGCCCCGTTAGGTTACAGCTTCACTGAAGAAGACGAACACTTTTCAACGACGCCGCGCACTGGGCGAATCTCGCTTCGTGCGGATCGTGCAGGCTATTTGGAACTAGTTGATTATGCCTGTCGTATCATCGAACGCTTACAACCTCGTCCTGGAAGACCATCATCCTCCCCTTTCCTAGCAGCTTTCGCACGACCGTTGGAGCTATCAGATCTGGCGGCAAACCCCACCCAATTTGCAGTTGATACCGCCATCCTCGGACAGGCCATCTTTGATGACAAAATCATCCGCTTGGTCAAGCGTGACGGAATGGGCTATCGAGAGCTGCCAAAGGCAGAGGTTGATCTGATACTCGCGGAGCTCACAGATATCTTGCGCGTTGCCAAAAACGCCCATGGCAAGTTGCTGGTGTCACAGCCAGTAACAGGTTTCGAGGTAGGTGAGATCGCGATCAATAAAACGCGAATCGCTCTGAAACGCCTTTCGCTGCCTTTGCTCGCCGATGTATACGTTGAGGACACTCATTTCGCACTTGGCGCGGATGATAATCGCGCCCCGCTTAAGCAGTTCATCGACAAACAGGACACGTTTATCGTCTTGTTTGACCAGCCGAAATTTGCCTATTTAGATGGAAGTCTTTATCAAGACGACACTTTGGTCAATGGTGGCACTCAGTTCTTGGGCTATCTCTTCAGTAATGCAGAGTTAGCAACCGTAACTGATGAGAAAGGTTCCTTTACTGCTGCCCATCGTACTTTCGATCCAAATTCTACGTTCGGGGCAGTACTGTCGACGATCGCTCGAGAAGATGATGTCATAGTCTGCGATGATCTCGGTGATGAATGGGCTGATTTCGTTGGGTTTAGAACGGATCCTGCTTCCCCAAGAGTCACCTTCTATCATGCAAAGCACGGTGAGCTGACACTCGGAGCTGGCGCATTTCACATTTCAGTAAGCCAGGCGATCAAGAACCTAGGCAACCTCACATTGCCCGCTCCAGCCATGAGCAAAAAGTTTACCCGATGGGGGCGACTTTACAGCAATAACAATGTGAGGACAGGTATTCAACGTACATGCCGTGGCACATCTGCTGATTTAAAGACTGCAGTGGAGATTTGCAGGAATGCCCCGCACACCTCAAAACGTGTGGCCATTGTGACTTCATCTCTGAGCAAAGCTGCAGTCGAGCAAACATTTAGGGATATTGAAGCGGGTAATACCCCGAGTCCATACTTTGTCCAGCTATATTGGTTGCTATCATCCTTCTTCGCTGCGTGTACTGAGGTCGGAGCATTCGGGTGCGTAATATGTCAGGAATAAACAAGCGGGATTTGAGGAGCCGACTCATGACTTATAATTGTAAGGCGTTGAGCGGCATATACTCAATATGCTGAAGTAAAGATGTATAATATGGTTAATTCTTCGTAAGGGGAGGGACCATACGGGGGAGGGGTTTATATATGGCTATTAATACGCAGTATTAATACCTAAATTCTTTTATTTAAGGACTAACAGAATAACAGGGTCTGACAACTGATTGTCAGACCAGACATCAGGCAGACAATTAGTTCTTCATCAGCCAGTCCCCCTGACTGGTGATGACGTTAATCTCTGCCACACTGCATGGGCCTTTAATGTAGACGGCAATCTCTTTCCCGTAAGGCAACGTTGCAGGTACCAGTGCTACAGGCTTACTACCTGCGTAGACCGTGGGCATCTTCTGAATAGGGCAATTACCCCGGTTAACGACAACATTGTTAATGGTGACGCTGTCAGTCAATGACTGAACATGAACACGCTGCTGATGTAGATTCGGGTAATACGGATTTTTAACCTGCTCCAGACCAATCCTGACCGGGGCCTCTGCGGCGTGCAGTAGAGGTGAAATCATCAGTGCCACGGCGAGGGCACTCATTGCTGTTTTCATTATTTTTTCCTTATTTTTGTTAGAGCAATAAAGGCTCAGATGCGGGTCAGACATCCTGATTTATCAAACTCAGGCAGAATCTTTGCGGCATTGCTGAAGGTGAAGGTAGTTGAGGTCAGTCCTGTCGCCGTTATATGGATACGATGGGATTTTCTGGCTGCATTCCAGAAGGCTTCGAAGTTACTGCCCCCGGCATCAGAAAATGTATCGTTAATCAGAAACGTGTCACTGTTGTCGGTCTGTGCCTGAACGCTGCGTCCATCATCTCCACCGCTGGCGAGAGTTTTGCCATCGGGTGATGTGTACTGAACGAACACATTGTCTTCCGGCAAACAGGTCAGCAACAGTTCAGCGCCATTTTTGTTTTGTATCCGGTATTCCGTTACGCCCTGCACACTGGTGCGGGTCCACGTATTAGCGGCGGCACTGGCCTGAGAAGACGCCAGTAGCATCAGCACAAGTACGGTCTTTTTCATAATAAAGTGTCCTTAATTATCGGTTTCAGCCACCACTCTCCTGACAAACCGGAAGTGCGGCAAAGAGTGAATGAAATGCGGATCACCGGTCAGTTCACTCACCTGTCTTCTGCGCAGAAACTGCCTTGGCGTCAGGCAGACATCGGTAATGCTTTCCAGCAGAAAGACCTGCAGTTGCCGGGCGTGCTCTCCGACCAGATACCAGCCGTTCTCGAAATAGATCAGGCGGTAAGGTGCGAACCAGCGGTACTGCTGCCCCTCTGCGGTCAGATCCAGCAGAGTTCGTTCCAGAATGGCCTGTGTGATACGCCAGAAACTGCCGAAGGGACCGGGCTTGCGCTCCGGTGGAGACTGCCAGACGATAAAAGGTGGCTCTATCGAGCTGTCAGTCAGCACCGATATCAGCCGGTTATCCATCGCCGGGAACAGCTGTTCCGTGCGGGTTACTCGTGCAAAATGCAGAATGTCCCGGTTGGTGCGCAGCCCTTCGTGCTGGTGGGCCAATGACCAGCAACCCTGCTGGTATGTCAGTTCCAGACAGCTCAGGCGTTCACGAAAATCCCGGCGCAGGGTGCGCTCCGAGATACGAAACTCTTGTGACAACCCCCTGACTGACAACCGTTCCCCCATCAGCAGGCGACTGATGATGATCGCCAGCCGTGATGCCATGCGATCGTGCTGCTTTTCTTCCGCAGACATAGTGAAGGGTTTCCGTTGATTACAGTGATTTGTATAGATATTGCTGACGAAGACAAGCGACCAATAGGCAGGCTGGAACCGTAACCCGCCGTGCCGGGCCTGCCATATCGGCAATCAGCCAACCGGTGCTCAGGGCGATACCAACCGGACCGGCCAGTACACTGATAGAGCGTGTCAGGGTCAGATAAGTCACGATGGGGAGTGTGCGCCCCAGTACCACCTTCGCAAGCGTACTGAGCATCACAACCGATAGACGATAGGCTGCAAAACCGGAAGACCGGACAGCAGTCTGTATCGCCATCAGTATCAGCGGCACCGTTGGTGCGGTCAGTTCCGTGCCCATGCTGTCAGCAAACTCCCGCAGCTCAGCCCGGGACATTTCGCTGAGGCTTTTTTCGAGCATCTTCATCAGCAGGGAGAGCTCAATGGTTTCGGTTGCCTCCTCCTTCCTGTATTTCACGCCTGTATGCTCACAGACATCGCATAACACTTCCCGGTACAACACGCCTTTTCCGCCTCTGAACATACTGGTGATACTGCTGGCACCGAAGGTCTGGATTTCAGCCGCTATCTCCTGCCAGTAATTACGGTGGGCCGGGTAAAAGCGCTTGTAGTTGTCACTGCCGGAAAGTGTTTCAGCCCAGCGCAGACTTTTATCCCGTGGGTCATGGGTAATGAGGTTGACCAGTAAATCCAGGTCCTCATTGTCACAGTGCGCCAGGAACTGCAGGTCAGCGTCAACGCGATATGTGGCCATCTATTTCTCTTGTGTCAGTGTCGTCAGGAAAAAACGATAACAAACACGACTGCACGGGCATGGCCGCAGAGGCATAAAAATCAGTGGGTTAAATGGAGTGAAGCGGACAGGTGGTGTCCGAAAAAGAAATACGAAAGATTATGCTGCGCAGGGCGGTGCTGGTGGTGGAAGAAACAGACGGATTGCCAGTTGCCCTGTCAGGCGGGTGATGAGCCAGGCGGCCGTGCCACTCACAGCCCCACCCAACAAAGAGACCAACAGACTTTCTTTCAGTGAAAGACCGCCATAACTGACGCGTAGTCCATCGCGCATGGTGGGCAGCAATGCAGCTTCAGCCTCTGGTAATGTCATTGCTTGATTCAACAGGCGAGTGGCAATACCACTGATGGCATCCGCGCAGATATCTCCGGCAACCGCACCCCAGCAGAGCAGTCGTACCCGTGGGTCATCTGTGCGATGCCCGCCAGTGATGGCAACCGCCGCGCATAGTCGCATCTGAATAAACAGCGTAGAACAGACATCGGCTGTTACGCTCAGTGGCAATAACGCGCTTCCCGCCAGGCCACAGGCAAAACCAGAGCCACATGCTTTGATGGATTCATACATCACGAGGGATTCCGCCACATCACGGGGGCTTTTGCCTGGCTGCCGGTAGCTGGCAGCCAGCATAGTTGCTGAATCGGTGATGGTTGTGCCTTCAACAGCCAGGGTATACATCTCGTCAAACAGCTTACGTAAGACATTGATATCCAGACTAACCTCCTTAACGACAGCCTCTGTTGGCTGTCGCTAAGGTGATATGTGTCTGTGTTTTTTTTATTTGCGGTTTTTAAGGTGGAGAAGGAACAGTCATTTCTCTCTGTCGTATAAGGACAGCAGCCGACGTCTACTTTTTCATCAGGCTGTAGGCATCTTCGATGAGCCGTTCAAGTGTTTCATTCATTTTCATCCCCCGTTCTTTAGCAAGCTGGCTGAGTTTCTCTTTTGTCCGGGGAGCGATATACGCCTGGAACAATTTCCGCTGCTTTTGTTCAGCCCGGAACTTCCGCTGACTCCAGGCTCGCCGGAGTTCATGTATAAAGAGTTTTCGGGTGTCCGGTGGGCATTCCCATACCTGGTACAGGCTATCCAGGAGTGCTCGGCGATCGCTGTCGGATGTTGCACTGAATCTGTACCAGTTTATACCGAACATTTTGTTTGTTACATACGACCAGCACCACTCAATGGCGTCACTGTTGCCGCCATCAAGGAAATCAAAAGGCGACTTTTTCATTTCCGCCCGCTGGTTCAGGGCTTCCCACATACGCCGGAGTTTATCCGCTTCGCCGTGCTTAATATGACGTTCAACAAGCCAGTGGTCAAAAAAGGCAGTGACTGCTTCCAGCAACCCTTTAGGGCTTAATTCAGGCTCAGGAATACCGGTGTCGCTGTAAAATGGCGGAATATCCGCAGGCATATGCTCAGAATCGACAAAGGTGGGGTGATACACACTGACATTAGCCTGGAAGTGTGAATTGGGAGGCAAGGGGAACGGTTTGTTTTGATTCTTGATATAGCACCACGCCCAACAGGCTGCTTTTTTATCTTTCAGCCATGACAGGGCTGACTCCTCGATAAGATAGGAAGCCGATGTTTCTTTCACTGCCTGATTAAACGCCTGCATCCCTTCATCCCTGAAACGGCTGCGTCTGGCATAGCGCTTCACCAGCGTGATTAACTCCAGGCGATTGTTGTACGGCTGCTGAATAAAAAGGTAGCGATTTCTTTCCCGTGCAGGAGAGCTGTTGCTGGGGTTAATGAAGACGAGATCAGACATATCAGCTCCCGCCTCTGCTAGGGTCACCAGTGCCATTCTCAGCTTTCTAATATCAAACTTATTAATCACGCTGTCATCAATCTGTGGCACTTCATCCGTCGCAGATTGAGTATCAATATCGTTGTTGTCAGGTATCTTTTTCGGTTCAGGTCGTTCGAGCCCCAGATCTGCCGGGGATGGAATATGGACGTTCGGGTACGTGCTAACCAGCTCCTTCTGAGCGCTGTTTACCGCCTGCGCAAGACCATCACTCTGGTTACTGTTTTGTGCTTTTTTATTCCGTTTGTTATTTCTCGACATCCTTAGCCTGCCTTCATCAGTTTACTCACCTAATAATTACATAGTAATAAACATGACTGATTACATTCAATAATAATGACTGTAATGATGATGCTTTTATGATGGTATTAATGAATTTTTTATGCATTTTATATTATCTTTTTTACTCAACCAATCAATAACATACTCATCATTGATCGCATAATAAAACCTGCAAAGCTCATTTTTTCACAGTAGTGAATTCGATGTATACCGCTTCAGGTATCCCCTGAAGAAGGTAGCGCTCTGAAGCTCCAGGTATTTCTTGACCAGCTTTGCCAATCCCTTGAGGAAGTGTCGTCGCCCTCTCCACTGGTTATCGACACCTCCCGCCACATTGTCATTTCAAGGGAGTACATCAGATGCCAGCATCAGCACCCGTCAGTCTGCTCAGTGACCAGATGGTCGACATGAAATTCATCACCGCCTTCACCGGTCTCACAGATAAATGGTTCTACAAGCTCATCAAGGAGAAGAAGTTTCCGAAGCCGATAAAGTTAGGTCGTGCATCACGCTGGTTTAAAAGCGAGGTGGAAAAATGGCTGAAAGAACGCATCGAAGAATCACGTGAAGAGGAGCAGCCCGAAGAAAAATAACTCCAGAGTGATAAAACCCACGAAGACAATGGCATCGGATGAATAAAACGCATGCGTGCCGATGCTTTTGAGCAGGAGGAAAACGCGGGTTTATTATTATAAATAAAAGATAAACAAAGAGATAAACAGGTAAGTAAACAGATATCCCTTCCTCATCAGATAAACACATACCCCTTGTGATCTGAGCAGGCTATTTCCCTCTGGAGGGAATAGCCCTGTCATTCAGATGACACAAACCCATATTCGAGAACAACCCCATGAATTCAACATACCTGCTTAATGCCAGTTACGCAGAGCGCACCCGTCAGGTCTTTGATGCGGCAACTGAGCAGTATCCCCGGCTGGCTGTATTCCGTGCTGACTTACGTTTCCCTGTTGAAGGTACAGGACGCAGGGATGAGCGTGTTATCTCACGCTTCATCGATTCACTGAAAACCCATATGGCATCACTGTTTAGCGCCAAACGACAGGCAGGCATCACCTGTGACCACCCCACTTCACTGCGTTATATCTGGTGTCGTGAATACGGACTGCAAAGTGGTAACCGCCATTATCATGTTGTATTGCTGCTCAACAAAGATGCCTTCCACCAGTTGGGGAGCTTTGATCCTCCTGAGAGCAGGAAATTGCCTTCCCTGGCGAACCTGATTCAGAAGGCCTGGTGTAGTGCGCTGTCACTCCCCTGGCCGCAGTACGCTTCACGGGTCCGGTTTCCGGATGGTCAACCCATCTGGATTGAACGGCGGAACAACCAGGATGAGCCCTCGCAATATTCCAGAGCATTTGAGTGGGCACTGTATCTGAGCAAGGAGACCAGCAAGCGATATGGTGACGGACGTTCCTTTGGTTGCAGCCAAGATAATCCCTCGCTTATCGGCAGTCGTCGTAAGCCTCGCTAAGGATCTGAATCCCCATCCGACTGTTAGCGGAATGCGTTAATGGTCGCTTCACTTTTCTCACTCAATTGCACCTGAGCCCGTTCTCTGGCGGTGCTCTGTCACGCCTGCTAAGCAGGCAGGAGTTTCATCATGCAAATGACCCCGCAATACCTTGCCATTAACGCTGCTGGAAAATACTCCACCTCATGGAACGCTATAGATGTCCCAAAACAAACTTAGTTTTGTACATCCTGTCTCAGTAAGCTTCGTCTGCATAAATCATCTAATGGACTCGAAGCGTGTTTTACCCATGACCTTATGTGCCTGACGCCTTCAAAAGCGGAGAGTTGCCCCTACATCGCAGAAGAAAGAAAAAAGCATGATCGCTTAGCTTATCTGCGACAAATCGTGGAGCAGCTCCCACTGTATACGAATCAGGGGAAGGACTGGCGTTGCGTGCTTTGCCAGCAGGATTATCACGGGCATAAATTCTGTGTGATTTGCGGCAGCGGAATTTACAGTATCGAAGACGTATCGACGGCATTGCCGGTATACAGCCCTCGCCCCTGTTCACGATTTATATTAACCGGCGAGTCAGACGATCTGGAGACCCCGGACATTCTGTCATCGCTGTATTGAGGCTGACATGAAGAAATATCAAAGACAAAAGTCCCTGACGACTTTGGCTATGAGCATACACGGCCGAATCATCACAGCGGAAAAGGCCAGGCTAACGGCAGAATGCTCCTGCTTTTGTCTACACTGCCGCTGCCCATTGTTACTTTACGGCCGTGAGCCACATCTGCCTGCGTACTTCCGCCATGACCCACGTACTCTCACTGCGAAACACGTGGAGTTATGCGCTGAAGCTGATCTGCCAGAAATACAGGAAAATCCATGTGCCCCCATGGTGTGGTGGTTCTGCCTGCTGTGCCACCGACAACACTTTGGAAACAGGCGCTGTGCCATTTGCGATTCGGGACTGCATTGCATCAAGGCGTCAGAAATCTTTGCGAAAGAATCATCTGATGCCTCTTCAGCCGGATTTAACTGGTAAGCGTCAGTTATTTTTTACATCAATGCTTATCGTATGGGGTGATATAAATGCAACATATGGTTAAGCATTGTCCACGATGCAGTGTCGTTCGCAATAATTTTTGTATTGGTTTGGGGCATTTGACAAATGATACAGGGGTCATAATTTGCTGAGAGTTATCGATTAATAGGAACCTTAGTTAAGCCAACTCGACGATCTCCCATATTTGTCATTTCTTTGCCAGCCCAATTGTTACCAACGTAAAAAAACGTAGTTTGAACGGCAAAATTAAATTTCAACTCACAAAATACTATGTAAATCAGTAAGTCGTGATATTATCTTACGTTACCATTATACCCAGAGTCACAGCCATGATCCGCTGCCACCTCGCCAGAATGATGGGCGAACACAAATTGCGCATTGCAGACGTTGCCAGGGAAACTGGGCTCAGCCGCGCTACAGTGACGTTGCTCTATAAAGAGACGGCACAAAAGGTAGATCTAAATGCCATTAAGCAGATCTGCGTACTGTTTGATTGCACTGTCGGTGAGCTATTGGAATTGATACCAAGCCCAAATGACCAAGGAGCGGCCTAATGGCCTCTGAAGCAGATACTCGAGCGAACTATATTGATCCAGCTTTGGTTTCAGCTGGTTGGCTATCGAGCAACATCAGCCGGGAGCATTACTTCACCGACGGTAGAATGATGATAGGTGGTATGCGTGGGCGGCGTTGTTTTGTGGATTATCTGCTTCATAAAGACAGTCGCTATTTGGCAGTGGTGGAAGCTAAAAAAGAATCCGAGCATCCTACGAAAGGCCTGCAACAAGCCATCGACTACGCTAAGAAGCTTTGCGTTCGCTTCGTCTATTCAAGCAACGGTAAACAAACCTACGAATTCGATTTGGAAACAGGCAAAGGCGACTACATTGAGTTCTATCCAACACCAGTAGAGCTAGAAAAACGCTATACCAGTGAAACTACCGGATTAAGTCAAGAACTAAGAAACATCCCGTTTCACTTGGAAGGAGCAATGCAACCACGTTATTACCAGGAACTGGCAGTCCATGCCGCTACAGACGCAATCGGTGAGGGCAAATCCCGAATCTTGCTCACATTAGCTACTGGTACTGGTAAAACATTCATTGCCTTCCAAATCGTTCACAAAGTATTTCAGGCTCGCTGGAACCGCGACAACCCCGGTTCGCGCAGACCGCGGATTCTGTTTCTAGCCGATCGTAATATTCTTGCGGACCAAGCCATTAACACTTTCAACCCCTATGAAAAAGATTTGATTAAAATTAATGGGGAGGAAGTTCGCAAGCGCAATGGCGTGGTGCCAACCAACGCACACATCTTTTTTGCGATCTATCAGGCGATTGCGGAACGTGAAAACATTGATGGCTACTATAAAGCCTATCCCACAGATTTCTTTGACATGGTATTGATTGATGAATGTCACAGAGGTGCTGCCAATGAAGCAGGTTCCTGGCGAGCCATTCTTGATCACTTCAGCTGCGCCGTGCATTTGGGTTTGACTGCCACACCAAAACGCACGGACAACGTGGACACCTATGAATACTTTGGCCAGCCTGCCTATGAGTATTCACTAAAGGACGGTATCAACGACGGTTTTCTCACACCATACCGGGTTAAGCGCATTAGAACTAATTTGGATGAATTAGTACTCACCAAAGATGATGTCATCGTCGAAGGCGAGTCTAGTCAAGATTTATATCAGATCGAAGACTACGATCGCAAAATCATTGTAGATGAACGCACTGAGTTGGTTGCGAAAGCTATTTTGCAAGACATCGCCCCACTGGATAAAACTATTGTCTTCTGTGAAAACCAAAATCATGCGCTAACCATGCGCGACATGATCAACAAACACAAAGCAGTTAAAGACCCGTATTACTGTGTGCGAGTCACCAGTGACGAAGGCAAGGTCGGTCGCGAACTACTGGAAAGATTTCAGGATAACGACAAAAACATCCCTACTATTATTACCTCATCACAAATGCTCACTACCGGCGTTGATGCCCGTAACGTGCGCAACGTAGTGTTGGATCGAACCATAGGCTCAATGGTCGAGTTCAAACAGATTGTTGGTCGTGGTACCCGTGTGTTCGATGGTAAAGACTACTTCACCATCTTGGATTTTCGCGGTGCGACTAATAACTTCTATGACGAAGAATGGGATGGAGAGCCCCAAACTCCCGAGCCGGGCGGAACCAGAGAACCAACGCCGCCGCCCTGTTCCCCCGAGCCACTAGAAGATGGAGACAGGACAGAAACTGAACCAAGCGAACCACGCCCACGACTGAAAGTAAAACTCGGTAAACACCGTGAAATCAAGGTCATCGATATAGAAACCCGCTATATCGACGAGAGCGGTAAGCCTCTCTCGATTCAGGAGTTCGTCGAACGGCTAATTCAACAATTGCCAGGACTATTCAAAAGTGTCGATGAACTCAGAGATATCTGGTCAGACCCTGACCTGCGCCAACAACTGCTGGCCAAGCTGGTACAGGCAGGCTTTGACAATGAGCAGCTATTCGCCCTGCGTCGCATGTTCGAGGCCGATGAATGCGACATATTCGATCTACTGGCTTTTTTAGCATTTGAGCAACCCATGGCCACCCGAAAATCAAGAGTGGAGGCTGTGAGGACTAATAACGCATTCTTCGATCAATACGAACAGGAAAAAGCCAAGAAATTCCTGCATTTTGTCCTGAACCGCTATGAACAAACCGGCACTACAGAATTGGCACGAGAGTGCCTGCCAACCCTAATTGAACTTTCCGGCCTCGGCACTATAAAAGATGCGTCCATGGCATTTGGCGGCAGACCTGCACAATTGCTCGCAGCATTCAAACAACTACAACACCAGCTTTATCACGTGAGCTAACTAATGGAACTGAACTTATCCCCTAACCCATTACATCGATATGCACAGACCCTACGCATCGATAAAGTCGCAACGCTGATTGGTGAGAACGGCTCTGGTAAATCCAGTATCTTACAGTCAGTATTTGAACAACGGTTAACAGGCCGAGATCACGAAAACCTTAAGATCGTGTGCTTCTCCTCCGGACAGAATGAGAACTACTCCGCAAAGTTCAGTGCCTATTTAAAAAAAGAAAGGCATGCTGGGCGCGGCCTCAATCTTGACTGCTTCTATTTCGACAAATCATGGTCAAAGCTGCTGATCTTTTTAGCTACCGCAATCAAACGGAATGGCAAGGTACGCTCTTTTCTGGTTGAAAATGATTATGTTAACGAGTCGCCAGACAAAGACGATATCAGCACAATCTTCAAATGTGCCTTTAAAGTGGATAAAAACTACATCGTTCGCGTGCAGGATGCGCTTAAGCGTGAAGAAAGCGGTGTAGCCGATACATTACGTGGAACGCCATACTTTCGCTCCCTAGAAAGCTTTATTACCAACCTGATATCTCGTGAATACGAGTTTGAGGAACCTCTAAGAAAACGAACCGTTAATCTCACAGCCAACGGGTTAATCCGAGTTTCCTTCGATTACCTAAGGCAAATTCAGGCCGGGGATGATCAAGTTGAAGCGGGTCAGCCAAATGCCCAAGCAATGGTTACTAATTGGGACCCGGAAGTGGCTTTTTTTACGCAAGCAGCCGATAACAACTACTTTATCGATAAGTCGCGTTGCCAACTCCTATTTAACAACAATCTTGAGTTGGATCAATTTAGCGATGGCGAATACCAACTCCTGTTTTTGTATGCGCTAATTGACCTCTTTGACTCTGACAGCACATTGTACTTGTTTGACGAAGCAGACTCTCATCTTCACTATAAAAATGTCGAAAAACTTTGGGCGCTTCTACACAGCATAAGAGGTCATGCAATCACAACGACACACTTGCTCGATTCCATTTCGGCAAAAGAGAATCGTATTGAGCACCTGAAAGTCGTAGAAAAAGGCAGGATCAGCGAAGACAATAAGATCAAACAGTTGATCAATCGTCTGAGTGTACTTTCACGCGCAAAATCCGTTGAGTTTGAGGTATGTGGCAAGCTACCAAATATAGCGTTGTTAGACGATTACAACGATTGGGTTATCTTTACCAAACTTGCAGCACGTGCAGGATTAGATATAGATCAGCTATCTACAGTGTATGCTATGAAAAAGTCTTCAAGCTATACAACGGCAAGCGAGACCTTTGGTAAACGTAAGATCGATTGGCTACATAGTCTGAGCAAGATAGAGTCTCCTCTGCTCACAACCAAAATATTTATGATTTGCGATCGGGATGAGGCAGTATTGGATTGGAACGCGGCCAATGGTGTACAAGTGAACGGACAAATATACCGTGACTTGCTCAATGCAGTTCAGTGGCCGCAAAGAATGAGGGTGGCACCATATTTACTTGCGTGGAAGCGCAGAGAAATCAAAAACTATTTACTCTCATACACTGCTTTGGCGCATCACAATCTTCTCAGTCAAATCAACAATGGTGATATTGCTCAGCGCAATCATCTACAGCCAAACAACCCTAATGATAACGACGATATTCGCAGGCTCAACGTTAAAGATACAATTAACCCGCTAATTAATACCACCGAAGGTTTAGATCCTGACAAACTACAGACCTATATCGATCTGATTCCGCCTGCCGAAATCAGCGAAGACATCACTAATATGTACAATTTTATTATCGGAAAACTCTAAGCATGTCACTACAACAAAAAATTGGTCGCATTACCGACATTCTGCGCCGTGACGATGGTATCAGCGGTGCCATGCATTACACAGAACAAACCTCCTGGGTATTGTTCTTGAAGTTTCTCGATGATTACGAGTCCGAAAAAGAAGAAGAAGCAGTATTGTCCGGCAAAGACTATCAACCCGTATTGGATAAGGAACACCGCTGGGCAACCTGGGCTTGCCCCAAAACTATCGATGGCAAGCTGGATTTGGCGCGCGCCAAAACAGGAGATGACCTTACCGATTATGTGAACAGTCAGCTTTTCCCATACCTGAAAAGCTTCGCCAACGTAACCGTAAATGGCGCAGACCCAAAGTCGTTCAACTACAAAATTGGCGCGATATTTCAGTATCTGGATAACAAAGTGGCCTCAGGTCATACCCTGCGCGAAGTGCTGGATATTGTGGATAGCCTGAACTTCCAGTCTGAGTCCGATTTATTCGAGCTTTCTTTGGTCTACGAAGGCTTGTTGCAAAACATGGGCGATGCCGGGGGTTATGCGGGTGAGTTTTATACCCCTCGCCCTGTAGTGCGCGCCATGGTGCAGGCTATAGACCCCAAGCCCGGTGAGAGCATTTACGACGCGGCAGCAGGTTCATGCGGTTTTTTGGTCGAAGCCTTTGAACACTTGAAGAGCAAAAAGAATGAACTCTCCACCAAGCAATGGGATTTCATTCAGCGCGATACTTTCTTCGGCTATGAAAAAACCTCGCTGGCGTATGTCATGGGTATGATGAATATGATCCTTCATGGCATCGAATCACCCAACCTGTTCCGTGGTAACACCTTGACCCAAAATATTCGCAATATTCAGGAAAAAGACCGTTACAGCATTATTCTGGCCAACCCGCCGTTTGGCGGAAAAGAAAAATCGCAGATTCAGCAAAACTTCCCCATCCAAAGTAACGCAACCGAGTTGCTGTTTTTACAGCATTTTATGAAGACCCTGAAAAGCGGGGGCAAGGCGGCGATTGTAGTGCCAGAAGGCGTGTTATTCCAAACCAACAGCGCATTTAAGCAGGTAAAACAAGAACTGCTGGAAAACTTTAACCTACATACCATTTTAAGCTTGCCTGCTGGGGTTTTTTTGCCGTATTCCGGCGTGAAAACCAACGTGTTGTTTTTTGAACGCAGCGGCGGCACCAGCGATGTCTGGTATTACGAGTGCGAACCAGAGCAAAAACTCACCAAGAACAAACCGATCACTGATGACCACCTGAAAGAGTTTGTTGCGCTGTATAGCAGACGGGAAACCACAGAGAATTCGTGGACGGTTTCAGCCAGCAAGTTGACTGAAGAGTATGACTTATCTGCCAAAAACCCAGCCAAACAGAAAGACGCCGAACACTTAGCGCCAAGCGATATTCTTAAGAAAATTCGCGCCAAGGAAAAACTGATATCTGATCTGCTGGATGAAATTGAAAATCTGTTGGAGGATAAATAAGCATGGAGCAGGTTTTATATCAATTACCGGTTGGTTGGGAGTGGCGCGCTATAGATGAAATCGCCCTGATTGGCGCTGAACGAGGATTTACGCCAATTCCAGACGTGGAGGGAAAGATCCCATTCGTTGGCATGACTGACATTGATCAAGACACAGGCCAAAAAAATACTTATGAGTTGCGAAATTTTGATGATGTAAAAAAGGGTTATACAAAATTCCAACGCAATGCTGTGTTATTCGCAAAAATTACACCATGCACAGAAAATAATAAAACTGCTTTAATAGATAAAATTGACGGTGGGTTCGCAACTACTGAAGTTTACCCAATTCATGCATTTGAGTGTGTTGAACCAAAGTATCTGTTGCACTTCTTTCGTTCGCCTTCTGTTCGCAGCTTCCTAATAGGCCAAATGGAAGGCGCAACTGGTAGACAACGAGTTCCTTTAAAAGCCCTAAAAAATGTTAGTGTTCCGATGTGCTGGCTTTCAGAACAAAAACGCATCGTCGAAAAACTCGATGCATTACTCACCCGTATCGACGTCGCCATTGAGCATTTACAGGAAAACGCCTCGCTTGCTGATGCGCTCTATGCAAGCGAACTCAATAATATATTTAGTTCTGGTGATGATAAGTGGCCATTAAGAAAATTAAATGAAGTTGCTGAAGTGGCGCGTGGAAAGTCTAAGCATAGGCCTCGCAATGACAAATCATTGTTTGGTGGTGATTATCCGTTCATACAAACGGGTGATGTACGAAATGCACAAAAATACATCACAACTTTTTCAAACAGTTATAATGAGAAAGGGTTTCAACAAAGTAAGTTGTGGCCAAAGGGCACTATCTGTCTAACAATAGCAGCCAATATTGGGGATGTTGCAATTCTAGGAATGGATGCATGTTTTCCTGATAGTGTTGTTGGTATTTCGTCTTCGGAGTTAGAAACCGATTACCTTTATTACTTCCTAACAACACTTCAGCAGCAACTGGACAGTAAAGCGAATGCCGCAGCACAGAAAAACATCAATCTAAAAATCCTATCCGTAATAGAAATTCCAGTTCCCCCTCTTAAAGAGCAAAGGGACATTGTGCGTAAGATCAATGCTGTCGACCAAATGGCTGTAAGAGTGAAGGCTGAAATCTCTGAAAAAATAACAATGATGCAGCAACTGAAAGCATCAATTCTCGATTCCGCCTTTAAAGGCGAGCTCTAAGGAGAGAGCATGGCTAAACTATTGCCCGAAGATTTCAGCCCTGAAGAGCTGAATATTGAGATTGAAGAATTATTCCCTAACTGCACGGAGATATTTTATCTTCCGAGCCCCCATGAGCTAGAAGATGCAGGAATAGATACGAAAGTTCCGAGTCAGCACAAAAGTAAGATTGCAATTTTTAGCGGTCAGGATGGTTTTATCTCGATCTTTCCCATATATACCTTACCTACCCATCCTCAATACTTAAAAAATAAGTATGAAAGAATACATCAAATTGATATTGAAATTGATTTTCACTCAGCACCTTACACAAAAGAAGAGGTCGTTGAATGCTTGCAACTTTTGCCGGCAGGTTTTATCAAAGACATTCGCTATGGTTTGGGGTTGACAAAAGAATATCGTGCGATAATTTCAGCCATTGAAGAGCATACTGAGTATCAATGTCTTCTTATTAATAAGGAAAAAACTGGCGGTACTGATTATGAATATTTTAATCTAAATTTGTATGATTATGATGAAATGCGCCGCGCTTGTAACCGCATAACAGAAAGAGCTCGGAAAGTTGCGCGTATAACGAAGGCAGCCGCCACCTACAACCATATTGCTTATCAATTGGGTGTTGAGCAAAAACCGTTACTTGCCGACAATGATCACATTAGCAAGATGCTTCGGATCAAGATAACGGATACTGACAAGCAAGCCGCAATGAGTATGGTTACGGAAGACAAATCAGTAGTAAAACAAACTGACTCACTCACCTTGGCCAAGTTGAAAAATGACATCGAATTGGTCTCATTAGAGCGTTTGATTGGTTCTTATGAAGACTTGCTAAACCAAAAGACTAAAGAAGATACCTGGCAGAAACTCTTCAATCAGAACCCATTTATCTTAAGTCTTGCCTTCGGCTACCCAGCAATAAAAATATCAGACCAGGCAAGTGTTGGCGGCAAACGTTTGACTGGTGATGGCGAAAAAATCACGGACTATCTAATAAAAAATGGTATAACGAACAACTTAGCTCTCATTGAAATCAAAAAACCTTCTTCCGACCTACTGAACAAAAAGCCCTACAGAGGCTCAGTTTATTGCGCCTCCACAGAACTTACCGGATCTGTAACACAAGTACTCGATCAGTGTTATCAGCTACAGCAAAACATCGCAACGATAAAGAATAACAATCGAATTTATGACATTGAATCATACGCTGTTCACTGTATTTTAGTAATTGGCACAATGCCGAGTGATGAAGACGAGAAGAAGTCTTTTGAGATGTATCGACGTAATTCGAAGAACGTACAAATCACTACATTTGATGAGCTCTTACTCAAGTTAAAGCAACTGCATGAGTTTCTCGACAATAGTGATGAATAAAGAGGAGGCTGCGCCGTGAGTCTACAAACAAATTTAAAAGGCCGTTTACGGAATACTTCATTACCTAAGAGTCACGGCCTAATGCCAGTATTTGAGGCGGTGGTAAACTCCATTCATTCTATTGAAGAGACTAAGAACCCCCTTAACGGGAAGATCGTTCTTCGCATCAATCGCACTACTCAAGGCAGCCTAGATTTAGACGCAAAATCCCAATCGCCAATTATCGGCTTCACTATAATTGATAATGGCTGTGGATTTGATGAAGCCAACTTTAAGTCATTTGAAACCCTAGATTCTGACCACAAAATTGACAAAGGGTGCAGGGGTGTTGGCCGCCTGATGTGGCTCAAAGTGTTTGGTCTGGTCGAAGTGGAAAGCCACTTTTTCGATATTGATGGTGAGCTTAAAAAACGCATATTCCGCTTCGACGATAAATCGGGAGTCCACGATGAAAAGGTTGTAGAAGCCACATACCAAAAACCTGGCACTATTATAAAACTGCTTGATTTTGATGAAAACTTTCGAAAGCAGGTCCCTGCAAAAGGCCAGTCCATAGCCAATCAGCTGCTGGAACATGTTCTATGGTATTTTGTACGGCAGGGAAGCGCACCCAAGATACTTTTAGAAGACACGGACGAGGTGTTTGACCTCGATCTTTTGCTCCAAGAACATATGCATGCCAGCGCCTTTCTCGAAACAATAACAATTCGTGACCACCAATTCGAATTAACTCATATCAAATTTCGTGCGTCCGTTAATAAAAAACACCAACTGGCACTCTGCGCAGCTAATCGACTGGTTAAAGAAGAGTCCATTCAAGGAAAAATTCCTGGACTGTACGGAAAAATTTCTGACGTTTCCGGTGAGTTTACTTATACATGTTACATATCTTCCGACTACCTGAATCAACATGTGCGCAGTGAGCGTACCTCGTTTGATATTGCTGAAGATGTTGAGGACATGCTCAACGAAGTAAGCTTCAAAGACATTAGGGAAGCCGTGTTGATTCGTACCAAAGAGTACCTGCAAGATGTTTTGGCAGAAAACGTGTCGGCTGGCCGCAAACGAGTGGATGATTTTATCAACAATCATGCTCCACGCTATCGCCCCATTGCCAATTATGTTGCAGAAGAGCTATTGATCGTTGACCCAGAAAAATCAGATAAAGAGCTGGAACTACACCTGCATGCTCAGTGGTATGAAGTGGAGCGTCAGTTGGTGAGCGAAGGCCATGACATCATGCTACCTCAGAATAAGGAGCATGTAGAAGAATATAAAGAACGGTTAGGCGACTACCTACGCAAAGCAGGGGACCTTAAGAAATCAGATCTTGCCAATTACGTTTCACACCGCAAGGTTATTATCGATCTGTTACAAAAATCTATTGAGCGACTAGAGGACGGAAAGTACGCCCGTGAAGATATGATTCACGAACTAATCATGCCTATGCGCAAGGATTCCGTCGAGGTTTTCCTAGACTCTTGTAACCTTTGGCTAATCGATGAGCGCTTGGCATTTCATAACTATTTGGCTTCTGATAAAACGCTCAATTCGATGCCAATCACTGGCAATGAATCAACCAAAGAGCCAGACTTACTCAGCCTAAGAGTATTCGATAATCCCCTTCTTGTTAACGACCAGATCAGCTTTCCACTTGCAGCCATTACCATTATCGAAATCAAACGCCCCATGCGTAATGATATGCGAGAGGGTGAAGATAAAGACCCTATTGATCAAGCACTCAGTTATTTAGAGCGGATACGCGAGGGTAAAGTAACTACAAAATCCGGTCGCCCAATTCCGGGCAATAATGAAATACCGGGCTATTGTTATGTGCTTTGTGACATTACTGAATCCATGCACCGGCGCTGTCGTCGAGCCAATCTGCGGATTACATCTGATGGCATGGGCTATTTCGGTTATAACGAACCTTCCCATGCCTATATCGAAGTGATTAGTTTTGATCAATTAGTAAAAGCGGCCAGAGAGCGTAACCGGGCATTCTTCGACAAGCTTGGATTGCCTTCCGCTTGAATCGGTAAGGGGGGGGGTGAGCAATAGAATTTGCTGTATTGCTAATGTCAGGCCGCACTGGTGATACAGGATTACAAATTCTTGCATCTTGCTTTATTAAAACACTAGCCCTTCAGCAATCGATATTTTGGAGCAATAACGTTGATAAACTGAATTATTCCATTTTTCATAGTTAGATTTAGGCCTGAATTATCAATTTTTCTAAAAAATGACTTCATGTCTGAGCCACACAATATACGACCACAAGTTACTGTAATAAAATAATAAAAAGTGAGGTAAGGATCGATATCGCACAATATCGATCTTTATCAACCCTAGGACTAAAAGACGCTTAGCCATCTTTACGGCCAGGCGTCCTTTTATTTAGCTTCCCAACTTTACAAAGTAAATTTTACTGAGCGGAACTATCGCTCTGTCGATTCACTCTATCAATCTTCGAAAAATCAAACGGACTAACCCCCTTTTCCCGATTAGCATCCAGATAATCCGCCCACCACTGCAGCATCAGCCTCCTCTCTCCCAGATGCTCCGCCTTATGGATGTAAGCCGCACGCACAGAGTTACGTTCCTGATGACTCATCTGACGCTCTACTGCATCCCTCGACCACAATCCAGATTCAATTAGAGAACTACACGCCATCGTCCTGAATCCATGCCCACATACTTCTGTTTTCGTGTCGTAGCCCATGACTCGTAGTGATTTATTAACAGTGTTCTCACTCATAGGCTTACGCGGATCATGGTCACCAACGAAAATCAGCTCTCGGTTTCCACTCATGCTTTTGATCTTTTCCAAAATAGCGAGAGCTTGTCGCGACAACGGAACAAGATGCGGGGTCTTCATCTTAGAGCCACGCTGAGAGTGTTTAACGCCTTCCAACGGTTCACGCTCACCAGGAATCGTCCACATAGCCGTATCAAAATCCACCTCTGACCAGCGAGCAAAACGTAGCTCGCTTGAACGGATGAAAACTAACAAAGTGAGTTCCACGGCCAACCGGGTTAACAGCCTGCCGGAGTAGTGATCAATGCGATGAAGTAATTCAGGAATGCGATTAAGCTCTAGCGCAGCTCGATGTTGACGTTTAGCTGTGGCGACCGCTCCAGCGATCTCTTGTGCGGGGTTGTAATCGATTAAACCGCTCTGCACGGCAAATCGCATAATTGCTGTTGTTCGTTGTTGAAGACGTGCTGCCACCTCAAGACGTCCAGATGTCTCTACGGCTTTGATGGGAATAAGTAAATCTCGGGTCTTTAGTTCAGTGATATTCCGCTCACCAATTGCAGCAAAGAGATTATCTTCGAGGCTTTTTAATACACGAGCACTATGTGATGCAGACCACTTCTGATTGCTGGCATGCCAGTCTCTGGCAACCACTTCAAACGTTATCGCCTCTTGCTCCTGCTCTACCTTAACGGCTTTCTTGTTCTCACTGGGATCGACGCCATTAGCTAACAGCTTACGGGCTTCATCCCGGCGTGCTCGGGCATCCGCCAGCGACACTTCAGGGTATTTCCCAAGCGCCAGCATCTTCTCCTTACCGCCAAAACGATAACGAAGCCGCCAGTATTTTGAGCCGTTGGGGTGAACCAGCAAAACCATGCCATCGCCGTCAGTAAGCTTATAGGCTTTTGCTTCAGGCTTAGCCGAACGAACCTTCACATCACTCAGAGCCATGATGAGTATCCTTTCAAAGGTTCTGTGTGGGTACAAACATTATCGAACCGGGATATACCCGCAGTTGTACCCACATCAGTAAGTTGATGTAGATTGAATCAGGTTGACTTACGTTGAGTGAAAAAGCGAGGAAAGCCTTGCGGATACTGGATTTCAGGCACAAAAAAAGACGTCCGTTGACGTCTATTGATGTTCCGATGGTGCCGAAGGCCGGACTCGAACCGGCACGTATTTCTACGGTTGATTTTGAATCAACTGCGTCTACCGATTTCGCCACTTCGGCACTGAAGGGGATGCGGAAACGTTGTGGATTATACCTGTCGCGCGCCGCCATGCAAGCGGCGACGCGCTAAACCTACGCTAAGTGCCCAAAAAACCAGCGCCCTGTCATTCTACCTCGGAAACCGCCAGCCGAATCACGCCTGCCGACTTCTGCTCTGGCAGCGCCAGCACCTTCGCCCACATCTCCTGCACCATGTCGCAGGAGAGCTTCTCTTTGCCCACCGCCTTCTCCGGCATCTGCAGCAGCTGGATGTCCTCGCCGTACTTGTCGGCCAGCGTTTTCATAATCGGGCGGACATCCGTCACCGCGGCTTCGCGTTCTTCCGGGGTCACGGTGTGGCGATTTTTGCCGTAGGCCGCGCGCATCATGTCGGCGTCGGCCTGCATGCGCCGCGTCATCAGGTCTTTATCCAGCATGCGCATCGGGTTGACGCCCCCTTTTACCGCCGGGTAGAGGAAACGGAAACAGGCGTCGTCGCTCACCTTCTGGATGGCGGCGGTCTGCTCCATGTTGATCGTCATATAGTTCACCACGTTAGCGTCCGGCGCGTTTTGCAGACGCGACATCTGCAGATGCAGGATCTGCGGCTGGATGGTGTCGATAATCTTCTGCTCCGGCTCGCCGGCTTTTTGCAGGGCCGCCATCTGGTCAAGAATGCGCTGATGAAGCACAGGCTCCTGCTCTTTAATCACCTGCCAGGCGGGCATTGCGTTGAGGGTGGTATCAAGCTGCTGTTCGGGGGTGTGCTGGCGTTGTTTGTCGAAGTAGACCCAGAACGCCACGACGGCGGCCAGGAGAGTCACCACGACTATACGGATCCACGTTTTATTCATCTCGCATCCTTTTCTTTTCGCTATGCCGGTTTACACCGGCACGCCGCTGTGAAAGCGAAACTCGTTGTCCGGTGTCGAGATAAGTGTGGCTTCAATTTCGCCAAAAAGCTGTATGCGCGGTGAGATATCGTCGTCGCTCACCTGTTGGGCAAGCGTCAGGTAGTCCTGATAGTGGCGCGCTTCCGAGCGCAGCAGCGAGAGATAGAACTTCTGCAGGTCGTCGTCGAGGAACGGGGCCAGCGCGGCGAAACGCTCGCAGGAGCGGGCTTCGATGTAGGCACCGCAGATAAGCTTGTCGATAAGCGTCAGCGGTTCATGCGTGCGCACCCCTTTCAGCATCCCTTTGGCGTAGCGGCTGGCGGTGATTTTGACGTACGGAATGTCGCGCGCCAGCATCGCCTCGCGCACCTGCCAGAAGTGGTGCAGCTCTTCTTTGATCAGCAGCACCATGCTGTCGATAAGCGCCTGGCCCCACGGATCGTCGGTTTTGGGCATGACGCTTTTGCCAATCTGCTTGTGCAGGGCCACAAAATCCGGTTCCGGGCCTTCGCGGAAGGTGAACGCTTCGTAGGGTTTGAGCCAGTCGAGCAGCGCGTCGGCACCGCTTTCATCGGCGACGTATTTGCGCACCAGCAGCAGCGCGGTCTGGGCGGCCTTGAGCTCGCACACCATGTGGTCGGTGAGCAGCAGCGGCAGGTTCGCCGGGTCGCGGGCGTGATCAATCCATGCTTGTGGGGTCGGGCACTGGAGGAAGGTAAGAACGGGGGCGAGTATCTGCGGGTAATCCATGGTTCTGCCTTGAAAAAGCGGTGGCACGCGCCACCGCCTGAAACGCTTAGTGACGCACGCCGTCGTCGTCTTCGTCGATGAAATCTTCGTCGTCGCCTTCTTCGCCGTCTTCACCGTTCGGATCTTCGAAGTAGGTTCCCCAGCCGTCGTATTCCACTTCAAACTTCTCGGCCAGGTTCATCAGCTGTTCGACCTGAGCGTCGATCAGTTCTGCTTTCAGCGCGCCTTCGCTCAGAATATCGCAGCAGATGACGGTGTCGCCCTCTTCCACTTCCAGCTCTTCCGGCTCGGTCACTTCGTAACCCAGTTTGAAAGCTTCTACCGCCAGTTTTTCCAGCGCGTCGAAATCGTCAGCAGAGAAATGGTGCTCGATGGTGTACAGCGCGTCCGGATCGCTACCGTCTTCCAGCAGTTCTTCGATAATCAGGCGCGTCTCTTCGCGTTGCTCTTCCAGGTGTTCCGGGTTTGCCATGGCTCATTCCTCTTTAAAGTGCGGCAGATACTTCTATTTTCACACACGGACGGGTTTGCCTCCACCTTTGTTGGAAAGATTTGTGAAACGGGGTTGCAAATGAATAATTAGACATATAAAGTGAATTTTAATTCAATAAGTGGCATTTGCCATGTGAGGATAAAATGTCTGATCTGTACAAGAAACACTTTCTGAAATTGCTCGATTTTACCCCTGCACAGCTCAATTCCCTGCTGACCCTTGCCGCTCAGCTTAAAGCCGATAAAAAAAAGGGTAAGGAAGTACAAAAGCTTACTGGCAAAAACATCGCGCTCATCTTCGAAAAAGACTCAACCCGTACACGATGCTCTTTCGAAGTTGCCGCATTTGACCAGGGCGCGCGCGTCACGTATTTAGGGCCGAGCGGCAGCCAGATTGGGCATAAAGAATCAATTAAGGACACCGCACGGGTACTCGGGCGGATGTACGATGGCATTCAGTATCGCGGTCACGGCCAGGACGTGGTCGAAACGCTGGCGCAGTATGCAGGCGTGCCGGTGTGGAACGGGCTGACCAACGAGTTCCACCCAACGCAATTGCTGGCGGACCTGCTGACCATGCAGGAGCACCTGCCGGGCAAAGCGTTTAACGAGATGACGCTGGTTTATGCGGGCGATGCGCGTAACAACATGGGTAACTCGATGCTGGAAGCGGCAGCGTTAACCGGGCTGGATCTGCGTCTCGTGGCACCGAAAGCCTGCTGGCCGGAAGAGCGCCTGGTGGCGGAGTGCAGCGCGCTGGCGGAGAAGAACGGCGGGAAGATCACCCTGACGGAAGAGGTAGCGGCCGGCGTGAAAGGGGCGGACTTCATCTATACCGATGTATGGGTGTCGATGGGCGAGGCCAAAGAGAAGTGGGCCGAGCGGATTGCCCTGCTGCGCGGGTATCAGGTGAACGCGCAGATGATGGCGCTGACCGGTAACCCGGACGTGAAGTTCCTGCACTGTCTGCCAGCGTTCCATGACGACCAGACCACGCTGGGTAAGCAGATGGCGAAAGAGTTCGATCTGCACGGCGGAATGGAAGTGACAGACGAGGTGTTTGAATCGGCGGCGAGCATTGTGTTTGACCAGGCGGAAAACCGGATGCATACCATTAAGGCGGTGATGGTAGCGACGCTTGGGGAGTGAACCTCTGCGTTCTGGTGCCCTCACCCCGGCCCTCTTCCACCGGGAGAGGGCATAAACCGGCGCCACTTCATTGATTTTTCCGCCTGAAAAAGGTACGTTTTCGCCTTAATTCCTGCGTGGACATACCAGCATTATGCCGATAATTCAGTCTGTTGAACGTGCGTTGCAGATCCTCGACCTGTTTAACGAGCAGGCCACCGAGCTTAAGATCACCGACATCAGCAAACTGATGGGGCTGAGCAAAAGTACCCTCCACTCGCTGCTGAAAACCCTGCAGCTTCACGGCTATATCGATCAGAACCCGGAAAACGGTAAATATCGCCTCGGCATGAAGCTGGTTGAGCGCGGCCATTTTGTGGTGGGCTCAATCGATATTCGTCAGAAGGCGAAAGGCTGGCTGACGGAGCTGTCGCAGCGTACCGGGCAGACCACCCATCTGGGGATCCTGGACGGTCGTGAAGGCGTTTATATCGAGAAGATTGAAGGCAAGCTGGCGGCTATCGCCTATTCACGCATTGGTCGTCGGCTGCCGGTTCATGCCACCGCCATCGGCAAGGTGTTGATTGCCTGGCTTGGCGAGGCCGAGCTGAACGCCCTGCTTGAGGGCTATCAGTACACCACCTATACCCCTTCCACCCTTGCCTCCCGCGACGCGTTGCTGGAGGCCCTCGCAAAGACCCGCGAGCAGGGTTACGCCTTCGACCGCGAAGAGAACGAGCAGGGCGTGCGCTGCGTGGCGGTACCGGTGTGGAACCATGAATCCCGCGTGATTGCCGCCCTGAGTCTCTCGACGCTGACATCGCGGGTGGATGACGCCGAACTGGCCAGCTTCCGCGAGCAGCTTCAGCAGGCCGGGCTCCAGCTCTCACGCGCGCTGGGTTACCCGGCCTGAGCCGCTATTTCGTGAGTGGTTCGTAGGTGAAGTAATCAAAGTCTGCGTGGCAGCCGTCACCGCTGATGTCTTCGCAGTGCAGGCCGACAAACGCGCCGGTAAAGAAGCCGCGCCCGCCGATGTAGTCATCCGACAGTTTCCACGCTTCATACGTCACCGGCACGGTGTGCCACGTGTCACCGTCAAACGAGTAGCTGTAGCGATAAACCAGGGTGTCGACGTCAACCCGTAACCAGATGCTCTCTGCGCTGTCCGGTACCGGGATCGGCTGTTCATGCAGCGGCCACGACGGCACGTTGTGGTCAAGCTGGATCACTTTGATCGTTCTGCCCTGCCCCTCTTCGTAGTCCACAAAGCAGTAGCTCCAGTTTTTACTGTTGTAGTAGCAGGTCAGCCCGGCGCTCTGCTGGAAGTGAACCGGCGAGAACTGCATGCGCGTCTCTGCCCGGAAGGCGAAGTGCTGCCAGCGGCGTGCCACGGTCGACTGGGTAAAGGTCGAGTTAAGCGAGTCGTTGCCGTAAAGCCGCAAATACCCCGGGCGCACGCTGAGCGAGCCGAGGCTGTCGTCGAACGGAATGCGCAGGGTCTGCAGCTCCGGGTCAAGCGTGCTGCCGTCGAAATCCTCCCGCCAGCTGTCCCGGGAGGCGGCGGGCTGCTCCGCTATCTGCGGGCCGGGGACGGTCAGCTGCGCGTGTTTACCGCCGTCAACGTACGGCCAGCCGTCGCGCCATTCGATGCGCGCAATGCCGGTCTCGCGTCCCAGCGGGCAGTAGCCGCGCCCGCCCGAGGCCAGCAGCGGTATACCCGGCAGGCGCAGCGGTCGGCTGGTGAGGTAGGCCATATACCACTCCCCGGTGTGGGTCTGCAGCAGCGAGCCGTGGCCGCTCTTCTGCAGCGGGTTCTCCGGCAGATGCCAGCTGGTCATCATCGTCACGTCCGGATGCAGCTCGTACGGCCCGTCGAGCGTTTTTGAGCGCAGCAGCACCACCGCGTGTTCATAGCTGGTGCCGCCTTCGGCGACCATCAGGTAGTACCAGCCCTCTTTACGATAAAGGTGCGCCCCTTCGGTGTAGCAGAGCGGCGTGCCGGTAAACAGGGTTTTGCGCTCGGGCGAAAGGGTGCCGGTCTGCGGGTCAAACTCCTGCATCACGATGGTGTTATGCGGGTTGCTGTGATGGCGCGGCCCCCACGGCCGGTAGAGGTAGTATTTGCGGCCATCGTCGTCGTGGAACAGCGACGGGTCAAACCCTCCGTTGCCCATCGGGATCGGTTCGCTCCACGGCCCCTCGATGGAGGGCGCAGTGACAAGGAAGTTACGGCCATTTTTCCACGGCGAATCGACAATTTTCACGTCGGTGTACAGCAGCCAGAATTGGCCATCGGCGTAGCTCAGGCACGGCGCCCAGATGCCGCCGGAGTCCGGGTTGCCCTTCATGTCCAGCATCGACACCCTGTCCAGCGGCGTGCTGACCAGCGACCAGTTCTTCATGTCGCGGGAGTGGTAGATGCGCACGCCCGGAAACCATTCAAACGTCGAGGTGGCGATGTAGTAATCCTCCCCCTGACGGCACAGGGACGGGTCCGGGTTAAAGCCGGTGAGAATCGGGTTTGTTATCGTTGTCATGTTGCCTCCTGTTAATGGGATGCGGCTGTCGCAGCGTCGGGCACGGCGTCACCCTGCGTTGCACGGTGCTTAATCAGCTGCTGGCTGATGGCCGCCACGCGGGCGTCGGTGAGTTTGTAGAACGACAGCATGATGAACATGCCCACGTAGAGCACCACCGGCACCACGCAGAACAGAATTTTAATGGTGGTCAGCACTTCGACCGGCTGCACGCTGCTGCTGGCGGAGTAGTTCACATACGCCAGGATCCAGCCCACCACCGCGCCGCCAATCGCCAGACCGATCTTCAGGCTGAACAGGTAGGTGGAGAACACCAGCCCGTCGAGACGGCGACCGCTGCGGCTCTCCTCGTAATCCACCACGTCAGAGGCCATCAGCCACTGCAGAGGCGTGGTGGTGTTAAAGACGAACAGGAACAGAATGTTAAGGGCGAAAATCAGGGCGATATGTTCGGCCGGGATGAAGAAAATCAGCAGGCTGATCAGGGAGTAGGCCACGATAATCCACTTGAAGGCGGTCACCCGGTCAAAGCGCCCCAGCAGGCGGGATGAGCAGAGCGAACCAAACATGGTGGCGAGGCTGCCGTAAAGCAGAAACTGCGTCGCCATCTCCGGGTGATCCATGACGTATTTCACGAAGTAGAGCGTCGCCCCGCCGCGGACCACGTTGGAACAGGTCGCCATCATCTTGAACGCACACATAATGCGCCACTGGGTATTGCCGAACAGAAGCTTGAGGTCTTTCGACACCGACGACCCCGGCTGCACCTCAAAGGTGTAGCGCTCTTTGGTGGTGAAGAAGCAGACGTAGAGCAGCACCACGCCGCTCAGCCCCAGCACGCACATGGCGCCGAAATAGCCGACCTGCTCATCGCCTTTACCAATGATGCTCACCAGCGGCAGCGCAATGCCACTGATGGCCAGCGATCCCGCCGCCGCGAGGAAAAAGCGCCAGGACTGCAGCGCGTGGCGCTCTTTCGGGTCAGCGGTGATGACACCCGGCATGGCGCAGTAAGGGACGTTAACGAAGGTGTAGACCAGGGTCAGCAGAATGTAGGTTATGCAGGCGTAGATGATTTTACCCTGCGCGGAGAAGTCCGGCGTGTAGAAGGTCAACACGCAGACAATCCCAAACGGGATCGCGCCCCACAGCAGGAACGGACGGAACTGGCCGTGACGCGTGCGGGTGCGGTCAACCAGCAGCCCCATCAGCGGATCGGTGACGGCATCCAGCACGCGGGAAACTAAAAACAGCGTCCCCATAATGCCCGCCGACAGGCCAAACACGTCGGTATAGAAATAGGCCAGCAGGAACATGGTGGCCTGCCAGACAAAGCCGCAGGCGGTGTCACCCAGCCCGTAGCCAATTTTATCTTTCATGGTTAATTGCATCATTACCCCCAACGGCAGTACGTGGAACAGTGCAAACGCCAGGGTCCTGATTCAGGCAAATAAATGCCCGGTGCATCATCAGGAATACACCCTTATTTCGTGTGCTGAATTCACAACATCGTGTTAATAGAGTGTAATTAAGTGTTCAATTAACCGACAATGGTCATATCTTATTTCTGAATTATGATATTTTGCTTTTGTGACGCCACTCGACATCCTGATATCATTTAAAGACCTTGCTTTTCATGCAATTAGATTATTTACGCAATAATAAAAAACAGACATGCAAAAGCCGTCCACGGAATATTTTCCGTAGACGACAAGAGCCAGAAATATAATTAAAGACCGAGTGCTTTTTTACCGGCGTTAATTACCTCGATGATTTTATCGGTGTCATAAATACACCCTTTCCAGGTGCCGCCGCTCACCGACTGCAGAGCCGCCCACAGGCGGGTATCGTCCGGCAAAAATGCATGGGCGTGCAGGTCAGGATGCACCGGACGCGACGCCAGCACGCGCGCCCCCTCTTCCGGCGTCAGCGGCTGTTCCGCCGTGCCGATAAAGTTAACGCTGCCCGTTAAGGACAGGCGGTCGACGCCGATCTCAATGATATCGTTGTCGCGCAGCTTGCCGATGGGGCCACCTGCCAGCGCTTCCGGCGACACATGGCCGAAGCACGCCCCGGTTGATACCCCCGAGAAGCGCGCATCGGTGATCAGCGAGACCGTCTTGCCCCACGAGATATGTTTCAGCGCGGAGGTTAGCTGGTAGGTCTCTTCCATGCCGGTGCCGGACGGGCCTCCGCCAATCACCACCATAATATCGCCCTGCTGGATCGCTTCCTGCTTGATGGCCTTGATGGCCTGCGCTTCAGAGACAAACACCCGCACCCGGCCGGTATGGCGGTAAACGCCATCGTCATCCACAACAGACGGGTCGATGGCCGTGGCTTTGATCACCGACCCTTCGGGCGCGATATTGCCGGTCGGGAAGCAGACCGTCGAGGTCAGGCCTTTCGCGTGGGCGCGTTCAGGCGGCAGGATCACGTCATCCGGATCGACGCCGTCCTGCTCGCGCAGGCACTGACGAAAACGCGCCCGACGCGCTGAGTTTTCCCACCAGTCGAGGTTCTCCCCGACCGTCTGGCCGGTAACGGTCATGGCATCTTCATGCAGCAGCCCCAGCTTGCGCAGATGGAGCATCACCTCCGGCACGCCGCCCGCCAGGAAAGCACGCACCGTCGGGTGGTAGTCCGGGCCGTTTGGCAGCACACTCACCAGACGCGGAACCTTACGGTTGATGCGCGTCCAGTGCGCCACATCCGGAATGGTGCAGCCCGCCGCATGGGCAATCGCCGGGATGTGCAGCAGCAGGTTGGTGGAGCCGCCAAACGCCGCGTGAAGCACCATGGCGTTTTCAATGGCTTTGTCGGTCAGGATATCGCGGGTCGTGATCCCACGGTTATCCAGCTCGCTCACCGCCCGCGCAGACTGACGGGCAATCTCCAGCCATACGGCCTGCCCGGACGGGGCGAGCGCGGAGTGCGGTAGCGCCAGACCCAGCGCTTCGGCCACCACCTGTGACGTTCCCGCGGTGCCGAGAAACTGACAGCCGCCGCCGGGTGATGCGCAGGCGCGGCACCCCAGCTCGGCGGCCTCCTGCAGCGACAGCTCATGGTTAGCGAAACGCGCACCAATGGTCTGCACTTTTCCGGCATCTTCCCCCACGGTCGGCGGCAGCGTCGCCCCACCCGGCACCAGAATGGTCGGCAGATCATGCATGGAGGCCAGCGCAATCATGGTCGCGGGCAGCCCTTTATCGCAGGTTGCCACGCCGATCACCGCGCGCCGCGTCGGCAGGGAGCGGATCAGACGACGAAACACGATCGCCGCGTCATTACGGTACGGCAGGGAGTCGAACATGCCGTGGGTGCCCTGAGAGCGTCCGTCGCACGGATCGCTGACGAAGGCCGCAAACGGGATCCCACCATTACGGGTGATCTCCTTCGCCGCCGCCTGCATCTGCATGCCAATCTCCCAGTGCCCGGTGTGGTAGCCCAGCGCAACAGGTCGCCCGTCCCCGGCGCGAATGCCGCCCTGCGTACCGATAATCAGCACCTCTTTGCCGGTCAGCTTGTTGGCGTCCCAGCCCATACCGGCGTTTTGCGTCATGCCAAACAGGTTACCGCTGGGGGATTCCATCAGCATTTGCGGCGTCAGCGGCAGCGCCCCCTGCGGCCCGGCCGCATGGGTGATGACGGCATAAAACGCATCGTCCTGTGGGGTGAAAATTTTCTCAATGGTCATCGTCGTCTTCCGGTTCAGCAGAGCTTGAGCTGTTGCAACAGGGTTTTCAGCTGCGCCTTACGCGGTTCATCCAGTGGCGACGCGGGCGGCAGCACGTATGTGGAGATCGGGCGGCCGCACAGCACAATCGCCTCTTTAATGACGTTCACAAACGGCGTATCAAGCTGATACATCTGCGGTATTTGCAGCAGGACCTGGTGGTATTCGGCCGCCTTCGCCACCTCCTGGTCACGCCAGGCCTTCAGCAGATTCACCGACACCTGCGGAGCAAAGTTACCGCTGGCCGAGATCGCGCCATCGCCCCCCAGCAGCAGCGTATTAAACAGATGATCGTCATAGCCGCACAGCACCGTGAAGTGTGGATGGGCAGATTTGACGGTGTGGATCATGCTGCGCAGATGGGCGACGGAATCGATCGTGTCTTTGATGCCGACAATATTGCTCCGCGAGTCGGCCAGGGTTTTGACCAGCGCCGGAGTCAGATCCTGCCCGGTCAGCGCCGGGAAGTTATACAGCATTACCGGCAGCGTGACGCTGTCTGCCACCTGTTCGAAATAGCGGATCAGATTCGCTTCTGACACTTTCCAGTAGTATGGGTTGATCACCACGATCCCGTCGGCGCCGGCCTGCTGCGCATGCTGGCTCAGTTCAAGGGTTTCCCGGGCGTTGGTGCCACCGGTGCCAATCAGCACCGGCACCCGGCGATCGACATGATCGATAGCAAACCGGGCAATGGTTTTACGCTCTTCGGCGTTTAGCTGGGAGAACTCGCCGCCGCTGCCCAAAAAGAACAGGCCATCGACGCCTGCGGCGATCAGGTCGTCGATCAACGCGGCGGTGCCGTGTTTATCAAGCTGTCCATCGGCGGTAAAGATGGTGGAGACAGGGGGAATGATTCCCGTGAACAACGCGGTCTGCGGCATGAGATCTCCTTGCTGAATTATTTTGTTCTACATTATAGAACAGTGTTCATTAATTTAACGATCATACTATGACGCAGAAAAAGCGCAGGTAAATGGGAGGCGATGAGGGAGTGCGGAAAATATAAGCTGGATCACATAATGACGGGCTGCGGCCTGATGCTTTCACCCTCTCCCACCGGGAGAGGGTACGTTTTACCCTTCTCTTACGCTAACAGGGCTTACCCCACCAGCATTTTCACCACCACTTTACGTACCTTCGCAGGCGCGCCCACCGCGCACAGCGGCTTGTGCACTTCACCCGGATAGAACACCACAAAATCACCTTCACTTAACACCACCGTTTTCTCCTGCCCGCCCTCGGGCAAAAACGCGATGTCTTTATCCGCCAGCCAGTCGGTGTCCGGCGTGCCGTGCGGCAGGGTACTGAAGGTCATCCCCTCCTGGCCTTTCATGATTATCTGAATATCCAGATAGCGGGCGTGATACTCAGCGCGGCGCTCGGCAAACGGCTGGGTCATATCTTCAGACACCAGATAAAACAGGCTGTTGCCGTCGATGTCGTGCTTGCCGCAGGGGGTAGCATCGGTAACGTGCGCCTTGACGTACTCGATAGCCTGACGCAGTTCTTCAGGTAGCCAGGACTGCAGATGATGGATGTTGCCAGCGATCATAAATAAACCCTCAATATAAAACAGCGTTTCATTTTAATCTTTTATACGAGAATTCAGACTGTCCTACCACCGCTTTTTCGATGAGTTTTGCGCGAGCGCATGTTTATCGGGAAATGTGTTACTCCACTGTTAATCGCTCACAGGCATTTATGCAGTCTTTATGCATAACCTCAGCCCTCCGCTTTCAGGCCGTGATGCTAACTTACTGATCGTATACGCTTCATAGCAAAACTCTCTGTGACTTCACACTTTATCATTTTGGTAATTTGCTATTAAATCCCATAATTATTTATTGATTTTTCTTAAGTCAAAAATAGTTAATGGGTAATAGTGCATAGTCATTCTGCGCGCCGTTTAATTATCATTAAAATCAATACCATAACTAAATATGTCAAAACATTAAATTCTACAAAATAATAACAACTCCAAATAATGCCAACGGATCCTGCTTAGCTATTCACCCGCAAATATAATCAAATTAATCATTATCTGATACGAATCATGCAAATGAAAACAAACTCCTTAATAGCCATTTTCACGTGAGCGATGTCACAATATTCATTATTTAAGCGCCTACTATAAATCTCGAAATCAATTGAGCTTAGCCGCCATGTAAATAAAGACATCACATGGCGCATGCCCTTTTTATTCTGAAAAACAGTTAAAGGAATAATTATGGAAAAGCATTACGTCGGTTCTGAAATTGGTCAATTGCGTAGCGTTATGCTGCACCGCCCAAATTTAAGTCTGAAACGTTTAACGCCATCGAACTGCCAGGAGCTGCTATTCGATGATGTGCTCTCGGTTGAGCGGGCGGGTGAGGAGCATGACATCTTCGCTAACACCCTGCGCGAACAGGGTGTGGAAGTCCTGCTGTTGACCGACCTTCTCACGCAAACGCTTGATATTGCGGAGGCCAAAACCTGGCTGCTGGAGACGCAAATCTCTGACTATCGCCTCGGGCCAACCTTTGCCGGCGACGTACGCGGCTGGCTGGCAGATATGCCGCACCGCGAACTGGCACGCAGATTAAGCGGCGGATTAACCTACGGTGAAATTCCGGCGGCCTTTAAAAATATGGTGGTGGATACCCACACGGCAAATGATTTTATTATGAAGCCACTGCCTAACCATTTATTTACCCGCGATACCTCGTGCTGGATTTATAACGGCGTGTCAATTAACCCGATGGCCAAAGCGGCCCGCCAGCGTGAAACCAATAATCTCCGGGCCATATATCGCTGGCACCCTGCATTTGCCGATGGCGATTTTATTAAGTATTTCGGCGATGAAAACATTAATTACGACCACGCCACGTTAGAGGGCGGCGACGTATTAGTCATTGGCCGCGGCGCAGTGTTAATCGGCATGTCTGAACGCACCACGCCGCAGGGGGTTGAGTTCCTCGCCAATAGCCTGTTCAAACACCGCCAGGCCGAGCGCGTCATCGCTGTGGAACTGCCAAAACACCGCTCCTGCATGCACCTCGATACCGTCATGACCCACATCGACGTGGACACCTTCTCCGTCTACCCGGAAGTGGTGCGCAAAGACGCTCAGTGCTGGACGCTCACTCCGGACGGCCGCGGTGGCCTGCTGCGCACCCAGGAAACGGATCTGCTGCACGCCATTGAAAAAGCGCTCGGCATTAATCAGGTACGCCTGATCACCACCGGCGGCGACGCCTTTGAAGCCGAACGCGAACAGTGGAATGACGCGAATAACGTGCTGACCATCCGCCCGGGCGTGGTGATTGGCTACGAGCGTAACGTCTGGACCAACGAGAAATATGACAAAGCGGGTATCACCGTGCTGCCTATCCCGGGTGACGAACTGGGACGCGGCCGCGGCGGCGCGCGCTGCATGAGCTGCCCACTGGAACGCGACGGAATTTAAAGGAGCCATCATGGAACGAAAACCCACTCTGGTTGTGGCGCTTGGCGGTAACGCATTGCTGAAACGCGGCGAGCCGCTGGAAGCGGAGATCCAGCGCCAGAACATCGAGCTAGCGGCCCGCACCATCGCCGGGCTGACGGAACAGTGGCGCGTGGTACTGGTTCACGGCAACGGGCCGCAGGTTGGGCTGCTGGCGCTGCAAAACAGCGCGTACGACAAAGTCACCCCCTACCCGCTGGACATCCTCGGCGCCGAAAGTCAGGGAATGATCGGCTACATGCTCCAGCAGGCGCTGAAAAACAATCTGCCCCAGCGTGAGGTGAGCGTCCTGCTCACCCAGGTGGAAGTGGACGCCGCCGATCCGGCATTTACTAACCCGACCAAATACATCGGCCCGGTCTACAGCGAAGTCCAGGCAAACACGCTGCAGGCGGAGAAAGGCTGGGTGTTCAAGGCCGACGGCAGCTATTTCCGCCGGGTGGTTCCCTCTCCACAGCCGAAACGCATCGTTGAGAGCGACGCCATCACGGCACTGATACAGCGCGATCACCTGGTGATCTGCAACGGCGGCGGCGGCGTGCCGGTGGTGGAAAACGCCAATGGGTATCACGGCATTGAAGCGGTGATCGACAAAGACCTCTCTGCCGCCCTGCTGGCGCGCCAGATTGAAGCCGATGCCCTGCTGATCCTGACCGATGCCGACGCGGTGTACCTCGACTGGGGCAAACCAACCCAGCGTCCGCTGGCACAGGTCACGCCGGAACTGCTCAGGGGCATGCAGTTTGACGCCGGTTCGATGGGGCCGAAAGTGGCCGCCTGCCGCGAGTTTGTCGAGGCCTGCAACGGCATCGCCGGGATCGGCGCGCTGGCCGACGGGGCAGACATTCTGGCGGGCGAGAAAGGCACGTTGATTCGCCACTGAACCGTATTTTCCCCTCACCTTCCCTCTCTCCCTGTGGGCGAGGGTCGGGGTGAGGGCACCAGACAACACCATTTTAAAAGGGACGACCCAATGACCATCAATCTGAAAAACCGTAATTTCCTCAAACTGCTGGACTACACCCCGGCAGAAATCCAGTACCTGATCGACCTGGCCATCGAACTTAAAGCCGCCAAAAAAGCCGGACGTGAAAAACAAACCCTGGTCGGGAAAAACATCGCCCTGATTTTTGAAAAAACGTCCACGCGCACCCGCTGCGCCTTTGAAGTCGGAGCCTTTGACCAGGGCGCACAGGTGACCTACCTCGGCCCAAGCGGCTCGCAGATTGGCCACAAGGAGTCGATGAAAGACACCGCCCGCGTGCTGGGGCGGATGTACGACGGCATCGAGTATCGCGGCTACGGCCAGGCCATCGTGGAAGAGCTGGGCGAGTATGCGGGCGTGCCGGTGTGGAACGGCCTGACCGACGAGTTTCACCCCACGCAGATCCTCGCCGACCTGATGACCATGCTGGAGCATGCTCCGGGCAAAACCCTGCCGGACCTGAGCTTTGCCTACCTTGGCGACGCGCGGAACAACATGGGCAACTCCCTGATGGTCGGTGCCGCCAAAATGGGGATGGATATCCGCCTCGTCGCACCGAAATCGTTCTGGCCGGAAGCCGGGCTGGTTGAGCAGTGCCGCGCCATCGCCAAAGAGACCGGCGCACGCATCACGCTCACCGACGACGTGGAGGAAGGCGTACACGGTGCCGATTTCCTCTACACCGACGTGTGGGTCTCGATGGGCGAGCCGAAAGAGGCCTGGGCCGAGCGCGTCAGCCTGATGAAGCCTTACCAGATTAACGCCCAGGTGATGAAAGCCACCGGCAACCCGAACGTCAAGTTCATGCACTGCCTGCCGGCGTTCCACAACGAACACACCAAAGTCGGCCGTGAAATCGAGATGGCCTACGGCCTGAAAGGGCTGGAGGTGACGGAAGAGGTCTTCGAATCACCGAACTCAATCGTCTTTGACGAAGCAGAGAACCGCATGCACACCATTAAAGCGGTCATGGTGGCGACACTCGGCGACTAATCACCGCCCGGCGCGCCACGGGGTGCGCCGGGTACAGGAGAACATCATGGGCAAGTTCAAGTTTCCCTCCGCTTACACCATTCTCTTTTTTCTGATTGCCGTTGTGGCGGCACTGAGCTGGGTCGTGCCTGCCGGTCAGTATCAGATGGCAATGAATGAAACCCTCGGTAAAGAAGTGCCGATTGCCGGAACGTACGCGCACGTGGCGGCGCATCCGCAGGGGCTGGTTTCCGTACTGATGGCCCCCATTGCCGGGCTGTACGATCCCGTTTCCGGCCAGGCCGGGGCGATCGACGTCGCGCTGTTTATCCTGATCATCGGGGGATTTCTCGGGATCGTCACCAAAACCGGGGCGATCGACGCCGGGATCGAACGCGTAACCACCCGCCTTCGCGGACGTGAAGAGTGGATGATCCCGATCCTGATGGCGCTGTTCGCGGCTGGCGGCACCATTTACGGCATGGCCGAAGAGTCCCTGCCCTTTTATACCCTGCTGGTCCCGGTGATGCTGGCCGCCCGTTTCGATCCGGTTGTCGCTGCATCCACCGTGCTGCTCGGGGCGGGGATCGGCACGCTCGGCTCCACCATCAACCCGTTTGCCACGGTGATCGCCGCTAACGCCGCCGGGATCCCGTTCACCAACGGTATCGCCCTGCGCGTGGCGCTGCTGGTGATCGGCTGGATCATTTGCGTGGCATGGGTGATGCGCTATGCCCGTAAAGTGCGGCTGGATCCGTCATGCTCCATCGTCGCAGACAAGCAGGAAGAGAACCTCGCCCACTTCCTCGGCAATAAAGGCGAGCAGTCGCTGGAATTTACCCCGGTGCGCAAAATCATTCTGCTGATCTTCGCCCTCGCCTTCGCGGTGATGATCTACGGCGTAGCGGTGCTGGGCTGGTGGATGGCGGAGATCTCGGCGGTATTTTTGGCCAGCGCCATTATCGTCGGGCTGATTGCCCGTATGAGCGAAGAGGAGCTGACCTCGACGTTTATCAACGGCGCGCGAGATTTGCTGGGCGTCGCGCTGATTATCGGCATTGCGCGCGGTATCGTAGTCATTATGGATAAGGGCATGATTACCCACACCATTTTGCACAGCGCGGAAGGGCTGGTCAGCGGGTTGTCCACGGTGGCGTTTATCAACGTGATGTACTGGCTTGAGGTCGTGCTGTCATTTCTTGTGCCTTCTTCGTCCGGCCTGGCCGTTCTGACGATGCCGATCATGGCACCCCTTGCTGATTTCGCTAACGTCAACCGCGACCTGGTGGTTACGGCTTACCAGTCGGCCTCCGGCATCGTTAACCTGGTCACGCCGACCTCAGCGGTTGTGATGGGCGGTCTGGCGATTGCCCGTGTGCCTTACGTGCGTTACCTGAAATGGGTTGCGCCGCTGCTGGCGATCCTGACGGTGGTGATTATGGTGGCGTTAAGCCTGGGTGCCTTGTTGTAATTTGCCGGCTGGCACTGCGCCTGTCCGGCCTACGGACCGGTGCGGTGCCACCGGTTATGTCGGGAACTGATATGGGAAATATGATGGATTACGAAGACTGCTCTCCCAGAGAACAACTGCAGCTAACGGTGTGCCAGCAGCTGATCGCCGAAAAGAGTTATCTCTCCCAGGAAGAAATCCGCCGCGATTTGCAGGAGAGAGGGTTTGACAGCATCAGCCAGTCGACCGTTTCGCGTCTGCTGAAATTGCTCGGTGTCATAAAAATTCGAAATGCCAAAGGGCTAAAGATTTATTCGTTGAATCCTCAGTTGCGCCCTGCCCCCGATGCCGCGCGTACCGTTTCCGAAATGGTGGTGAGCGTGGAGCATAATAGCGAATTTATCCTTGTTCATACCGTGGCCGGATATGGCCGTGCGGTGGCGCGAATTCTGGATTATCACCAGTTACCGGAAATTTTAGGTGTGGTTGCCGGAAGCAGTATCGTCTGGGTCGCTCCCCGGGTGGTGAAGCGTACTGCGCTGGTGCATAAACAAATTAATTATTTACTCAGAACGCATTAATATTCATAAAGAACCGTTTGCATTGAGTAAAGTGTGCATTAAACCCCTTGATCCGAAAATCGAGCTGCGTATAATGCCCGACAATTTGCCGGGAGGAAGCATGGTCAAGCGTGTACGACATAACGTCTTACCGCGTCTGAAATCAGACGCTGGCCTGCCGTTTTTCTTCCCGTTGCACAATCTATTCCCAGAGCCCCTCATTTGAGGGGCTTTTTTTTGCCCGGCGTCAGGAGATAAACATGAATCCGCTTTATCAAAAACACATCATTTCCATAAACGACCTCAGCCGCGAAGAGCTGGAACTGGTTCTGGAAACCGCGGCAAAACTGAAGGCAAATCCGCAACCGGAACTGCTGAAGCACAAGGTGATTGCGAGCTGCTTCTTCGAAGCGTCGACCCGCACCCGCCTCTCCTTCGAAACCTCCATGCACCGCCTCGGCGCGAGCGTGGTGGGGTTTTCAGACAGCAGCAACACCTCGCTGGGTAAAAAAGGCGAAACGCTGGCGGATACCATTTCAGTTATCAGTACCTACGTTGATGCGATTGTGATGCGCCATCCGCAGGAAGGCGCGGCGCGTCTGGCGACCGAATTTTCCGGCGGTATTCCGGTGCTGAACGCCGGAGACGGGGCCAACCAGCATCCGACACAGACCCTGCTGGATCTGTTCACCATTCAGGAAACGCAGGGCCGTCTGGAAAACCTGAACATCGCCATGGTGGGTGACCTGAAATATGGCCGCACCGTTCACTCGCTGACCCAGGCGCTGGCGAAATTTAACGGCAACCACTTCTTCTTCATCGCGCCGGACGCGCTGGCGATGCCGCAGTACATCCTCGACATGCTGGACGAAAAAGGGATCCCGTGGAGTCTGCATGCCAGCATCGAAGAGGTGATGGGCAACGTCGATATTCTGTATATGACCCGCGTGCAAAAAGAGCGTCTGGATCCGTCTGAATACGCCAACGTGAAGGCACAGTTTGTGCTGCGCGCCAGCGACCTCGACGGCGCACGTGAGAATATGAAGGTGCTGCACCCGCTGCCGCGTATCGATGAGATCACCACCGACGTGGATAAAACGCCGCACGCCTGGTACTTCCAGCAGGCCGGAAACGGCATCTTCGCCCGCCAGGCGTTACTGGCACTGGTTCTGAATCGCGAATTGGCTCTGTAAGGGGAAACGACAATGACACACGATAACAAACTCCAGGTTGAAGCCATCAAACGTGGCACCGTGATTGACCACATCCCTGCTCAGATCGGCTTTAAGCTGCTGACGCTGTTCAAGCTGACCGAAACCGACCAGCGCATCACCATCGGCCTGAACCTGCCGTCGGGTGAAATGGGCCGCAAAGACCTGATCAAGATTGAAAACACCTTCCTGACCGACGAGCAGGTTAACCAGCTCTCTCTGTACGCGCCGGATGCCACCGTGAACCGCATCGACGAGTACGAAGTGGTCGGTAAATCCCGTCCCAATCTGCCGGATCGCATTGAAAATGTGCTGGTCTGCCCGAACAGCAACTGCATCAGTCATGCTGAGCCGGTTTCGTCCAGTTTTGCAGTGAAAAAACGTGCCGATGACATCGCACTCAAATGCAAATACTGCGAAAAAGAGTTTTCTCATTATGTGGTGCTGGCCAACTAATTGAGGTTGGTAAAGGATCCCGGCCTCCCTATAATGGCCGGGAACATTTAATCAGCTGTTATTCTGGAGAAATCATGACCAAAGTACTCGCGACGGAAAATGCACCAGCGGCTATCGGCCCATACGTTCAGGGCGTTGATCTGGGTAGCATGATTATTACCTCTGGCCAGATCCCGGTGAACCCAAAAACGGGTGAAGTGCCAGAAGACGTGGCGGCGCAGGCGCGTCAGTCGCTGGAAAACGTACAGGCTATCGTGGAGTCTGCGGGTCTGAAAGTGGGCGACATCGTGAAAACCACCGTGTTCGTGAAAGACCTGAACGATTTCGCGACCGTTAACGCCACGTACGAAGCGTTCTTCACTGAGCACAACGCCACTTTCCCTGCACGCTCCTGTGTGGAAGTTGCGCGTCTGCCTAAAGACGTGAAAATTGAAATCGAAGCGATCGCCGTACGTCGCTAAGTTTCAGTCAGGGGCAGCCGAGGCTGCCTTTGCGCCCGGCAGGCAACGCGCTACCGGGCGTTTTGCTACTGATTCCGCGTCGCCCGTAGCAGCGTTTCCAGCGGATACACCGCCGCAATCACCACTTCATCCTGTATTTTCGCCGCGTTATCCAGCTCGCCCTGAATAGAGGCAATCTCGTTGTCATCCAGCGTCCCCTGACGCGCCACCAGATCCGTCAGCCGCAGGCCAATCGAGGCCAGCTTATCCACCTCCTGAATAACCGGTTTAATCGCCTTCAGTGCGTAGCTGTTTTCACTTAATGCCAGCGCATCGCTGGTGTTGCTTTGCCAGCGGTTGAAGACGTGGCGCAGCGCGTCGGCGCTTTCCGTGTCTTCCGCGTCGCTGACCAGGCGGTCAGCCCATTTGTTCATCTGGCGCACCGTGGCACTTTCGGCGTTGAGCGCATCAGCAAACCGGTTGAGCGGTTCGAACTGATGGTAATTTCCGGCCTGGAACTTAAGGTGCTGACGGGTGTAATACTGCGCCGGCTCGATTGCCTGCGCGAGGATTTGCAGCGGAAGGGTATCGGCGTTATTCGCCAGACGCGTGAAATGCACCTGCTGCTGAGTATGCTGCTGCAGCCCGACCGAGACCGTCGACCAGCTGTCCATCGCCTGCAGGCGGGTGTACATATTGTCGACATCGTTAACGTCCTGCGCGGACCATAACCGCTCCGCCACCGCAAAGGTGCGCGGCCACAGGCGGATATCCAGCACCGGTGCGACCACGTTTTCCGCCCACAGCGCGGCTTCCCCGCCGAGCAGGTTCACCTGATGAGCGGCGTCCGGTACCACCGGCGGGATGCCTTTGGGGATATCGTCCAGCCGCTTGCCGCTAATGGGATAGCGGGCATTGCCCACCAGGAAATAGCCGCTCAGCTTATCGTTGTCCACCGACACCACCGGGCGCGTTTCGCCCATCCAGGTATCGACGGTAAACGTCACCTGATTGTCGTCGCGCCACGCAATATCCTGTACCGCACGACGGGATTTCCCGGTGAAATCAATAAATCCGCGCCAGCCGGAATCCCCTTTCACCAGGGTGAAGCTTCCCTCCACCGGCTTGCCTTTTAGACGCGGCATGGTGAATGTCCAGCTTTGAGCGCTGTCGGTGTCGCCAATCACATCCTCGCCGTTTAACCCCTGCGGCACAATTTCATTGCGGTAGTGATAGGCGGTGGACTGGGGCTGATCGAGGTAAAAGCCGGTCGAGAGAATGCCTTTATAGCCCTTCTGCACCACCTGCCCCAGCGCGTCCTGGCCCTGCCAGGACTGGATCAGAATGCTTTTTGGCAGATCAGGATGAGCAATCTCATCCCAGCCCACCATCTGCCGGTGGTGTTTTTCGAGGATATTTTCCAGCTTGCGGTTGAAATAGGCCTGCAGGGCATGGCTGTCTGCCAGTGTGTTGTCGCGCATAAACTGCTGAATGGCGGCGTTCGCTTTCCACTGGGTGTCATCCACCTCATCGCCGCCAATATGCAGATACGGATCGGGGAAGATCGCCGCCAGTTCACTGACCATCGCCTCCGCAAACTGATAGGTCGCCGCTTTTGTCGGATCCAGGACCGGTTTCAGCACGCCCCAGTGGCGTTCCATCACATACGGTCCCGGGGCGCTCATCAGTTCCGGGTAGGCCACGGCAATCGCCGAGGCGTGGCCCGGCATGTCGATCTCCGGCACCACGCGGATGCCGCGTTCGGTGGCATAGCGCACAACGTCGCGCATCTGTTCCGGCGTGTAAAACAGCCCGTCGCTGGCGAGCTGCGTGAGCTTTGGATAGCGTGTCGAGCTGAAGCGCCAGCCCTGATCGTCGGTCAAATGCCAGTGCAGCACGTTGAGTTTTGCCGCCGCCATGCCGTCAATCTGCCGTTTGATATCCGGCAGCGGGATAAAGTGTCGTGCCGAGTCAAGCAGCAGCCCACGCCACGGGAAACGGGGGGAATCCTCAATAATGACCCACGGCAGAGAGGTGTTTTCCGCCCCGTTTTGTATCAGCTGGAGCAGGGTTTCCATGGCGCGCAGCGCGCCAAAACGGGTGTTGGCGGTGATATCCACGCCACTGGCATCGACCGTAAGCGTATAGCGCTCATCGCTGTCCGGCAGCGGCTGCGGCTTCACTTTTTTGGTAATGGCAATGCGGATGGTGGGCTTGTCCGGTTTAACGGCCTGCGGCTGTAGCGTCCAGCCGGTTTGCAGGGCGATGCGCTGGCGCAGACGGTTGACCGCGTCGCCGAGGTCGTCTCCGGTAACGCTGACGGAAAGGGTGTTGCTGAGTACCAGTGCGCCCTGCGTCGTTGGACGTTCAACCTTCGCAGGCCAGGGCATCAGGGGAAGGTCGCCTGCCGGAGCGGCAAACGCTGACGCGCCGAGCATCAGCCCGGCGGTTAAGAGACTGTACCGTAACATGAATGTTCCTTATCTGACGGGCCAAATAAAGGCAAAACATTCAGTTAACATGCGCTCATTTTGTCGTCAAGCGAATGCGCTGACGGAGATCACAGGTTGTTGAATTTGGGAGGAAACGTACCCCTCTCCCGTGCCGGGAGAGGGGAGAAATCACTGCCACCCATACCGACGGCTATAGAAGCCTTTGACCATCTGCGTCAGCACCATGTAGCCCGCGAGGATCGCCACCAGCCACGGGAAGTAGCTCAGCGGCAGCGCCTGCAGCTGGAGGTAGCTGGCCAGCGGCGAGAACGGCAGTGCAATGCCGAGCGCCATCACGATACCGGTCATGACAATCAGCGGCCACGCGGCCCGGCTCTGGATGAACGGGATGCGACGCGTACGGATCATATGCACTATCAGCGTTTGCGACAGCAGCCCTACCACGAACCAGCCGGACTGGAACAGCGTCTGGTGTTCCGGCGTGTTGGCATGGAACACAAACCACATCAGACAGAAGGTCAGAATGTCGAAGATGGAGCTGATCGGGCCAAAGAACAGCATAAAGCGACCCAGATCGGACGGGTTCCAGCGCTGCGGCTTCTGGATCTGCTCGTCGTCCACGTTATCAAACGGGATGGCGACCTGAGAGACATCGTACATCAGGTTCTGGATCAGCAGGTGCAGCGGCAGCATCGGCAGGAACGGCAGAAACGCACTCGCCACCAGCACGCTGAAAACGTTACCGAAGTTGGAACTGGCGGTCATCTTGATGTACTTCAGCATGTTGGCGAAGGTACGACGTCCCTCGATAACGCCCTCCTCCAGCACCATCAGGCTCTTTTCCAGCAGAATGATATCTGCCGCTTCACGGGCAATGTCCACCGCACCGTCTACGGAGATACCAATATCCGCCGCACGCAGGGCGGGCGCATCGTTAATGCCGTCGCCCATAAAGCCCACCACATGCCCTTCCCGGCGCAGCAGGGTGACAATGCGCTCCTTGTGCATGGGTGTCAGCCGGGCGAACAGCGTGGTGCGCTGCGCAAGCGTAGCCAGCGCATCATCGGAGAGGGGCTCAATATCACTTCCCACAACGACGTCACCCGCATCCAGCCCCACTTCATGACACACTTTGGCGGCCACCAGCTCGCTGTCGCCGGTAAGGATTTTCACGGTGATGCCGCTGGCCTTTAACGCTTTCAGCGCAGGCGCGGTAGTCTCTTTCGGCGGATCGAGGAATGCGATATAACCCTCGAGGATCAGATCGGATTCGTCGATACGCTGATAGTCCCCTTCGCGTGCAGGCAGGAATTTACTCGCCACCGCCACCACGCGCAGCCCCTGACGGTTCAGGTTATCGGTGACGCGCTTGATACGGCGCAGCATGGTTTCATCCAGCGGCACAATGTCGCCGTTATAGCGCACTTGGGTTGAGACATTGAGGATCTCCTGCAATGCGCCTTTGCAGATCAGCTGATGCACGTCCGGATGCTCGCTCACCACCACCGACATGCGGCGGCGCTCGAAGTCGAACGGGATCTCATCCACTTTCTGCCAGCGCCCGGAAAGCGTGCGGGCAGATTCTTCATCCACGCCTTCGAGCACGGCGACGTCGAGCAGGTTTTTCAGCCCGGTCTGGTAGTGGCTGTTCAGCCAGGCGCTGTGCAGCACGCGATCGCTGGTTTTGCCGGCGATATCGGTGTGGTTCTCCAGCACAATTTTGTCCTGGGTCAGCGTGCCGGTTTTATCGGTGCAGAGAATGTCCATCGCGCCAAAGTTTTGAATGGCATCCAGGTGTTTGACGATCACTTTTTGTTTTGACAGTTTGACCGCCCCGCGCGCCAGCGTGGAGGTGACAATCATCGGCAGCATTTCAGGCGTTAACCCCACGGCGACGGAGAGCGCAAACAGCGCCGCTTCCCACCAGTCGCCCTTGGTATAGCCGTTGATCAGCAGCACAATCGGCGTCATCACCATCATAAAGCGGATCAGCAGCATGCTGACACGGCCAATCCCCTTCTGGAAGGCATTCGGTTCGCTCTCCTGCTCGCTCACGCGCCCGGCCAGCTGTCCAAACCAGGTGTTGCCGGCGGTAGCGATGACCATTGCCTGCGCCGTGCCGCTGACCACCGTAGTGCCCATAAAGCAGAGGGTGTCACACTCGAGCGGGTTCATCTGCTGCGGGTCGCGGGTGCGCGCCACTTTTTCCACCGGCAGAGATTCGCCGGTCAGCGAGGCCTGCGCCACGAACAGATCCCGCGCCTGAAGAATACGTAAATCCGCGGGGATCATGTCGCCAGCCGCCAGCTTCACCAGATCGCCCGGCACCAGCTGGTCGATGGGCAGCTCAACCCAGGCGTTCTCCCCGAGATCGTTAATGACGCGCGAGACGGTTGCAGTGTTGCTTACCATCGCTTTCAGGGCGTCTGCCGCGCGGGTAGAACGGGCCTCCTGAATAAAGTTCAGCAGCGTGGAGATCCCCACCATCAGGGCGATAACCCCGGCGGCAAACAGATCTTCGGTGGCATAGGAGATAATGCCAAGCACGGTCAGCAGCAGGTTGAACGGGTTACGGTAGCAGGTCCACAGATGCACCCACCACGGCGCCGGTTTTTGCGCCGGAATTTGGTTATCGCCATGCACGGCACGGATTTTTTCCACTTCCGCCGCGTTCAGCCCCTCCGGATGCCCGCCAAAGGCACGCCAGACTTCGTTTTCATCCATCGCCGCCACGTTCAGGCAGCGTTGGCTCAGGGAAGCAGGGATCGCTGCAGAGGCCATATTTTTGGCATTTGGCAGCGGGTCGCGCTGAACAAGACGATGTGGCAGGTGGCGGCTCAGCATCGCCTGCAGCTGCCGGGTGATATTTTTAAACATAGTCATTCCCCCGCGCCCGCAAACGCGGACACAGTATTTCCTGCAGGCGTGGCAAGGCCGTACCTGACAGGCACTTAATGTTTTAAGCAGGAACGTGCAGGACGTTGCTGCCTCACATACCGGTGAGACAGCACAAAGGCTGGCTTACCGGAAAGAAAGAACGCTCCCGTTCAGGAGAAGCGTGGGATCGGGATCCATGTCACCTCCGGTAAGTAAAAAAGTAGGGTGCCGCCGCGCAGTATAAGGATTTAACCGTACCGTTTGCGGCGATTCGGGCGGTATTATACTCCCCCGCAAATAAACCGAACGTAAACCAGACTTTGCCCATAGCGAAAACACGCTATAGCATTAGGCTCTACTGACCACGTTGTCATTGTTACAGGGAATACAGCATGCAGAACCGCCTTACGATAAAAGACATCGCGCGTTTAAGCGGCGTGGGGAAATCCACCGTATCGCGTGTGCTCAACAATGAGAGCGGTGTCAGCGAACGCACCCGCGAGCGCGTCGAGGCGGTAATGAATCAGCACGGTTTTTCCCCTTCCCGCTCTGCGCGCGCCATGCGCGGGCAAAGTGACAAAGTGGTTGCCATTATCGTCTCGCGTCTGGATTCCCTGTCCGAGAACCTCGCCGTTCAGACCATGCTGCCCGCCTTTTATGAGCAGGGCTACGACCCAATCATGATGGAGAGCCAGTTCTCCACGCAGCTGGTTGAAGAGCATCTGGGTATGCTCCAGCGGCGCAACATTGACGGCGTGGTGCTGTTCGGTTTTACCGGCATCAAAGAGGAGATGCTGAAGCCCTGGCAGGCGTCGATGGTGATGCTGGCGCGCGATGCCCACGGTTTTGCCTCCGTCTGTTACGACGATGAGGGGGCGATTATTACCCTGATGCAGCGTCTGTACGATAAAGGCCATCGCCATATCAGCTACCTCGGCGTACCGCATGCGGACGTTACCACCGGCAAACGGCGTCACGAGGCCTACCTGACCTTCTGTAAACAGCACAACCTTTCCGCCGTCGCGTCTCTGCCGGGTCTGGGAATGAAACAGGGCTACGAGCAGGTCGCCAGCGTGCTGACCCCGCAGACCACGGCGCTGGTGTGCGCCACCGATACCCTGGCGCTGGGCGCGAGTAAATATCTTCAGGAGCAACGCATAGAGGGACTGCAGATCGCGAGCGTAGGCAGTACGCCGCTGATGAAGTTTCTGCACCCGGAGATTATCACCGTCGATCCGGGCTACGCCGAGTCAGGCAGGCAGGCCGCTGCACAGCTGATCGAGCAAATTAACGGACGTGCTGAGCCGCGTCAGATCGTGATTCCCGCCCACCTTTCATAACCCCCGTTTATCAGTTTATTGTGATCTTCGCCCAATTTCGGGAACGTTCCCATTTTCGCCGTCACGCTGAAGGAGTAGGCTTGCGCTCAGGTCATTACCCCCCTCACCATCGGTCATGAGGTTTCATGATGAGTAAAGTCAAACAAGAAGATATCGACCAGTTGATTGTCCTGGTAGGCGGCCGTGAAAACATCGCGACCGTCAGCCATTGCATTACCCGCCTGCGCTTCGTGCTGAACGATCCGGCCAAAGCCGATCCGAAAGCCATTGAAGCGCTTTCCATGGTTAAAGGCTGCTTCACCAACGCCGGTCAGTTCCAGGTCGTCATTGGTACCGAAGTGGGCGATTACTATCAGGCTCTGCTGGCGACAACCGGGCACAGTTCAGCCGATAAAGAGCAAGCCAAGAAAGCTGCACGCCAGAATATGAAATGGCACGAGCAGTTAATTTCCCACTTCGCGGAGATTTTCTTCCCGCTGCTCCCGGCGCTGATCAGCGGCGGTCTGATTCTGGGCTTCCGCAACGTTATCGGTGATGTGCCGATGAGCGACGGCAAAACCCTGGCGCAGATGTACCCGGCGCTGAAAACCGTTTACGACTTCCTGTGGCTGATTGGCGAAGCTATCTTCTTCTATCTGCCGGTCGGGATTTGCTGGTCAGCGGTGCGCAAAATGGGCGGCACGCCGATTCTGGGTATCGTGCTGGGCGTCACGCTGGTCTCTCCACAGTTAATGAACGCTTACTTACTTGGTCAGCAGGTGCCTGAGGTGTGGAACTTCGGTCTGTTCACCATCGCGAAAGTGGGCTATCAGGCGCAGGTGATCCCAGCCTTGCTGGCCGGTCTGACGCTGGGCTTTATTGAAACGCGCCTGAAACGCATCGTACCGGATTACCTCTATCTGGTGGTGGTGCCGGTTTGCTCCCTTATTCTGGCCGTCTTCCTCGCCCATGCGTTTATCGGTCCGTTTGGCCGCATGATTGGCGACGGCGTTGCCTTCGCGGTACGTCACCTGATGACCGGCAGCTTCGCGCCGATTGGTGCCATGCTGTTTGGCTTCCTGTACGCCCCGCTGGTGATCACCGGCGTGCACCAGACCACGCTGGCGATTGATATGCAGATGATTCAGAGCCTGGGCGGTACGCCGGTCTGGCCTATCATCGCGCTGTCTAACATTGCGCAGGCCTCGGCGGTCACAGGCATTATCCTGGTCAGCCGCAAGCATAACGAGCGTGAGATTTCTGTTCCGGCCGCCATCTCCGCCTATCTCGGCGTCACCGAACCGGCGATGTACGGTATCAACCTGAAATACCGCTTCCCGATGCTGTGCGCGATGATCGGCTCCGGTCTGGCAGGCCTGGTATGCGGTCTGTACGGTGTGATGGCGAACGGGATCGGTGTCGGCGGTCTGCCTGGTATTCTCTCCATCCAGCCCGCTTTCTGGCAGGTGTTTTCCCTGGCGATGGTCATCGCGATTGTCGTTCCAATGGCTCTCACCACCGTGGTTTACCAGCGTAAGTACCGTCAGGGCGCGCTGCAGATTGTTTAACTTCATCTTTCGGGGCGCAGTTGCGCCCCTTCGCATTTGCAGGAACGCATTATGAATACCCTTCCTCACTGGTGGCAGAACGGCGTTATCTACCAGATCTATCCAAAGAGTTTTCAGGACACGACGGGCTGCGGTACCGGCGATTTACGCGGCGTCACGCAGCGGCTGGACTACCTGCAAACCCTCGGCATCGACGCCATCTGGCTGACGCCGTTTTATATTTCCCCGCAGGTAGATAACGGGTACGACGTGGCGAATTACACCGCCATCGACCCGGCCTACGGCACGCTGGATGATTTTGACGAGCTGGTCGCGCAGGCCCATCAACGCGGCATTCGTATCGTGCTGGATATGGTGTTCAATCACACCTCAACGCAGCACGCCTGGTTCCGGGAATCGCTGAATAAAGAGAGCCCGTATCGCCAGTTCTACATCTGGCGCGACGGTACGCCGGAACAACTGCCCAATAACTGGCGCTCCAAATTTGGCGGCAACGCCTGGCGCTGGCACGCCGAGAGCGAGCAGTACTATCTGCACCTGTTCGCCCCCGAGCAGGCGGACCTCAACTGGGAAAACCCGCAGGTGCGCGCCGAACTGAAAAAGGTGTGCGAGTTCTGGGCCGACCGTGGCGTGGACGGTTTACGCCTCGATGTGATTAACCTGATTTCCAAAGACCAGGATTTCCCGGATGACGCCGTGGGCGATGGCCGTCGTTTCTATACCGACGGACCGCGCATTCATGAGTATCTTCAGGAGATGAGCCGCGACGTCTTTACCCCGCGAAACCTGATGACGGTAGGTGAGATGTCGTCGACCTCGCTGGAAAACTGTCAGCAATACGCCTCTCTCGACGGGCGCGAGCTGTCGATGACCTTCAACTTCCACCACCTGAAAGTGGATTACCCCGGCGGCGAAAAGTGGACCCTGGCCAGGCCGGACTTCGTGGCGCTGAAAACCCTCTTCCGCCACTGGCAGCAGGGCATGCACAACAAAGCCTGGAACGCGCTGTTCTGGTGTAACCACGATCAGCCGCGCATTGTGTCGCGCTTTGGCGATGAAGGGGAGTACCGTCCCCACGCCGCGAAAATGCTCGGCATGGTGCTGCACGGAATGCAGGGCACCCCGTATATTTACCAGGGCGAAGAGCTGGGTATGACCAACCCACACTTCAGCCGTATAACCGATTACCGCGACGTTGAAAGCCTTAATATGTTCGCTGAACTGCGGGCCAACGGTCGCGCCCCTGAAGAATTGCTGGCTATTCTGGCGAGTAAATCCCGCGATAATGGCCGCACGCCAATGCAGTGGGATGCCACACACAGTGCGGGCTTTACCGAGGGTGAGCCGTGGATTGGCGTTTGCGACAATTACGAGACGGTCAATGCCCGTGCGGCGCTGGACGATACTGATTCGGTGTTTTACACCTACCAGACGCTGATTCGCCTGCGCAAAACCCTGCCGGTGCTGACGTGGGGAGATTATGAAGACCTGCTGCCTGACCACCCTTCCCTGTGGTGCTATCGCCGGCGGTCGCAGGGCCAGACGCTGATGGTGGTGGCAAACCTGAGCCGTGAGCGCCAGCAATGGGTTCCCGCGTCAGTACAGGGAGCCTGGCGGGTCGCACTGAGCAACTATGCGGATGCTCCCCCTCAGCCCGACAACCTGCTGTTGCGCCCGTTTGAAGCCATCTGGTGGATACAGGAATAACCCTCAAGAGATACAGCCAGCTGTATCTCTTTTTTTATGTTTAGCGATACGCTAAATGTACGACGATAACTTTTACTTCACGGTGTGCCAAAATAAGAATAGCCCTGCCATTTAAATAACCTCGGCAGGACATTATGAAAAAGACAATTATTAAAGCAACATGTATTAGCGCATTATTATTAAGTACCCAGGGATGGTGCGGAAATACCTCCGTCGATCTTCGCTTTGGTCATAATACGCGCTCAGACGTAAATGATTCACGTATTAAAGTGATGCATCAGGCTGATAACGGTTTTTACTTCTCCGTCGAAGCGGCGCAAAACCATAACGATACGTTCTTTGGTGATACCGACCGATATAATCCGGACGAAAAAGGGTTAACGGAGGCAGCACAGGAAATCGAAACGCGCTGGCGTTTTGATCTGGGAAATGGGTTCGCCATCGCGCCAGGGATGGTGACCGTCTTTACCGCCAGCAATACGCATTACCGCCCCTTCATCCAGGGCTGGAAAGCGTTCGATAACGGCCTGAACCTGTCTGCCCGCTACCGCTATAACACCGTTAACGATGCGCACAGCGACAAACGCCTGGACGGCAGCGGCTACACCCGCCGCGAGTCACACCAGTTCGACCTGTGGTTCGCGTACAACATCGGGAAATTCGGCATGTCCTATAACCCGCGCTTCCGCTGGCAGGATAATGTCGATCAGGGAACCGGGGATGATACCTACTGGGAGCACACCGTAGCGTTCAACTACAAGCTCGACGACGGCTGGACGCCTTACGTCGAACTGGTGTCGCTGGATAAAACCTACCTTACTCAGGATGGCAATCATGAAAATGATTACGCCATTCGTCTGGGTATCGTGAAACAGCTCTGACAGCCTGCCTACTCCGTATCGTGCTGCAGAAGCCTGCAGCCGATACGATCGACGGCGCTTAACAGGTCCAGCTGTCCCTCTCGCTGGTATAACGAGACGGCATTCATATCAATCGACAATGGCCAGCACAGCGTAGAAAGCCCGGCCAGCGTCGAACCCTGACGGGTAATCGCAATAATCTTTAGCCCCTTACGCAGCGCGTTACGCGCCATTTCTATCAGCGACTGCGTCTCCCCGGATTTACTGATCAACACCAGCGTGCCCTTCGATACCCGGGTCAACTGGTGCATATCATTCAGAATCAGGTGCGGCAGACTCGCCAGTGACAAAAAACGCGACAGGTAGTTGAGGCTGGTGAGAGATGCCCCGCGTGCATATAAATAGATATGGCTGGAATGGGTCAGTAACCGGGACACGTCCACCACGATATCGTCTGCCTGCGGCCCCATCGCAGGCTCGGCAGGGACAGACGTAAAATGGTCGCGTAAAAACCGATAGCGAAGCTCGGTATAACTTTTATAGCCCATTTTCTTACAGACACGATTCACCGAGGTGGTTGTCGTAAAAGTATCACGCGCAATCTCTTTTGCCGATATATCAGAAATATTGCGTGCGTGGTGCTGAATGTATTCAAATATCAACCGTTCACTTCCCTGAAATGAATTCATTTATTACGTCCTGTTAAAACCCAACATGATATTAGCAGAATAGCGAAATAGTCTCTGGAAGGCGCTTCACATATTGCAACATAGCGTATGACGATACGTAATTAGTATTAGCAAACCTTAAACACTGTTTTAAGTTCTCTTTATACTTTCGCTATTTTCACACCCAGGGAATTATTACAATGATGAATCAAAAAATTATCGCTGTAACGGCTTGTCCTACAGGGATCGCGCACACGTTTATGGCGGCAAGTAAAATTATTGCATGGGCAAAAGAGCATAATATTGAGGTCAAGGTCGAAACGCAGGGCAGCGACGGCGTAAAAAACAGATTAACGAAACAGGATATTGCCTCCGCCACGGCCATTATTCTTGCAACCGACGTTCCCATTCAGGATGCAGAACGTTTTGAACACGTTCCTCACCTTCAGACCCGCACGCAGGAGCTGATTAAAAATACCGACCGCTACCTGCGTCAGGCGCTGGCCATGCAGAAAAACGTCACCACTGTGGCGGACGAAGACGCCATTCAGCGTTCGGCTTACCAGATTTTTATCGGCCATATCATGGCGGCCATCAGCTATATGTTACCGGTCGTGGTAATGGGCGGCCTGATGATGGCGACGGCCAAAATTACCGGGCAGTTTATAAACATTGAGCATTCGCCGTTCAGCGTGCTGGATAAAATGGGCTTTATGACCATCAAGTTCATGTACCCGGTCTTTGCGATGTATCTGGCCTTTTCCATTGCCGGTAAACCGGCGCTGATCCCCGGACTGATCGGCGGCATCATGTCAGATGAGGTCTACAAACGCTTCTTTGATATTGAAGGCTTTATGCCCTCCGGCTTTTTCGGCGCAATTGGCATTGGCTTTTTTGTCGGCTATCTGGTGCGCTGGCTGAATGATGCCATTCACGTCCGACAGCAGCTTACCACCCTAAAAACCATGCTGGTCGTTCCGCTGATCACCGGTATTACGCTGGTGATGGTAATGGAATATCTGATCAACCCGATTTTTGGTTCGCTTAACCAGCTGATGGTGGTCTTTTTTACCTCGGCGGGTGATACCGGACGCGGCTTCTATTCGGCCATGATCGCCGCGGGTACCGCGTTCGATCTCGGCGGCCCGGTCAACAAGGCGGCAGGATCGGTCGCGCTCGGCCTGAACGGCATGAGCGAGACATTTGATTTAACCGCCCGCGAGCTCTCCATCGTGATTCCTTCTATTGGGGTAGGCCTCGCCGCGTTCCTCAATGGGCGTTTTGGCCTGCCGGATGTGTTCAGCCGTGAAGAGAAAACCGTTGGCAGCACTTCGTTATTGCTGGGCTTTATCGGTATTTCAGAAGGCGCTATCCCGTTCATCCTGAAAAACCCACGCCTGATCCCCGTGTTCATGACAGGAGCCGTCGCAGGTGCGCTGGTGGCGATTGCCCTCGGCGTGAAGCAGACGTTGCCCCTGCCGGCTATCTGGGGCTGGCCGCTGGCGACCAATGTGGTCGGGTACCTGGCAAGCGTCTTTATTGGCGCACTGATTTGCGCCCTGGGCGTGCTTTATCTCAGCCCAAAGAACGCCAGATAAGGAGAGCGCAATGAGCCAGATCCACGTTATAGCCCATACCCACTGGGATCAGGAGTGGTATTTCACCCGCCAGGACAGCATGGTGCTGGCGTCATACAACTTTGCGGAGGTCATCGAGACGCTGGAGCAGGATCCGGCCTGGCAGTGCTATCACCTTGACGGGCAGATGGCGGTGGTGGATGACTTTCTCGCCATCAATCCCGATTACCGGCCCCGGCTGGAAAAACTGGTCAGGGAGAAAAGCGTGTTTGTCGGGCCGTGGTTCACCCAGACGGATACCTACAACGTTCACGGCGAATCGATTATCCGCAATCTCAAATACGGCATCTTCGCCGCTCGGGCGCTGGGGCATGCCATGCAGGTCGGTTATCTGCCGGATACCTTTGGGCATAACGCGCAGATGCCCACGATTTTGCAGGGCTGCAATATCGATAACATCGTTTTCTGGCGCGGTATCGACCACGACACTCAGGCCAAAAACAGCCAGTTTCTCTGGCGCGCGCCGTCAGGTGCAACCATCATCGCCTGTGCAATGGCGCTGGGGTATGGGGCGGCCAAGAACATGCGCGCGGAGGCCAGCCATCTGCACGGCAAGATCTACCCGATGGTGGATCTGCTGCGTTCACGGTCGCAGATTGACGACCTCCTCCTTCCTTGCGGCGGCGATCAGGTCAGCATCGACCCGGCGCTGCCGCGTATCCTGCAGGCTGCCAGCGCGCACTCTCCCACGCAGGACCGTTACGTCCTCAGCTCGCTGGAGCAGTACGTCGCTCTGCTGCGCACAAAACGGGAACAACTGGCGTTATGGGAAGGTGAGCTGAAATCGCCGCGCTACACCCGCATTCACAAAACGATCGGGTCTGTGCGTTACGATATCAAAAAGAAAAATGCCGACATCGAGCAGTTCATCCTGCGACAGCTGGAGCCCACCATCGCCATGGCGCGTCATCAGGGCATTCCGGTCACGCTCCCGATTGTGGACACCCTCTGGAAGAAGCTTCTGCGAAGCCATGCCCACGACTCCATGGGCGGCTGCAACAGCGATGCCACTAACCGCGACATTCTTCATCGGCTCGAGCAGACAGAGCAACTTTGTCACAGCCTGTGGAATCTGGTGGTGAAGTCGCTGGCCGCCGCATGCTGTCAGGAGGGTGACCTGCTCATTTTCAACCCGCTGGCCACCCCGACCCGCTGCGTGATCCACACCACCCTGTACAGTCGGGCCGACAATATCACCCTGACGTATCAGGGCCAGCCGCTGCCCTTCGACGTTCTGGAACGCGAGACGTTACCCGGAGGAACGGCCATCTCCCTCACCTGTGAGGGCGAACGCGAAACACACCTTCCGCCTTATTTCCGCTGGCATGTTGTTCTGCAGACGCCTCTCCTGCCGCCGGTGGGCTATATCACCGTCAACGTAACAGACACACCGGCTCCGTTTGCCATGACCTGCGCCGCGAAAGGAGAGGCGATAGAGAATACGGTTTATCGACTGACGCTGGAGGCCGGTACGCTGGTGCTTGAAGACAAGCGCAACGCCAGGCGCATCACGTCGTTATTCAGTCTTGAAGACTGCGCGGATGCCGGAGACAGCTATGATTTCTCGCCGCTCGCGGGCGATGAACCGACGCGCTGCGCGCATTTCACGCTGATCGACTGCAGCAAAACCCCTCTTTGCCAAACGATGGTGCTTGAGGCGGTCATGTCGCTGCCGCCGGATCTCGCTGGACGCCGGGAAAATACCCGCGCGCCGTTATCAATGCGCATAGTGTGCGAGTTACGTCACGACGATCCGAACCTGCATGTTGATAGCTCGCTGGTAAACAGCCACTGCGATCACCGGCTGCGTTTACTGATCAACAGCGATATTTGCACCCGTCACTCCCTCGCCTCGCAGCCGTTCTCAATAATCGAGCGCGAAACGGGGTACGACGAGACTCACTGGCAGGAGCGCTATCGTGAGAAGCCCGTGGATATCGAAACCAGCGAGGGCATTATCGCTATCGCGCAAGCGGGCAAAGCGCTGGTCGTGAATAGCCGCGGCATGAAAGAGTTTCAGGTTATTGGACGCGATCCGGCAGTCATTGCCCTGACCTTATTCAAATCAACCGGCGTACTGGGGCGCAGCGATCTTGACTGGCGACCCGGCCGGGCATCTGGCATTAACAATACGGTGGTCGATACGCCCGATGCGCAGCTGCTCAAACCGCTGCACTTTTCCTTCACCGTGGCGCTGGCCGATAACGCAGACCATCTGACGCTGCGCCAGCTGGAGAATCAGGCGACGGGTCACCCCTTCACCTATCAACGGCAAACGCTGCATACCCTCGATAACCGGCTTGAGCGTTTTTCGCTGCGCCTGCCCGAACGCACACTGCCGGCAGAATTTTCGTTATTCGCCTTACCGGAACCGCTCGTTCTTTCTGCCCTGCCCCATGCGCAACGATCGCCTGGCACGATCGCCCGCGTGTTCAACGCCGGGACGCAGCCTGTCCCTGTTCCGGCTGACCTGGCAGAGCGTCCCCAGCTCAATTATCTGGAAGAACACGTGCCATCGGTGACGACGATCCCCCCTTCTGCGACCTGTGATTTTTTGATTGAGGCTTAACATGAACTTGCTTGAACTCACGCACCCCGAACTGGTGTTTATTAACCCACCCTGCCGCACGCCTGAAGCGCTGATCCGCTGGCTCTCCGAACCGCTTGTCGGGCGAAACGTCATCACCGATAAAGACGCCTTTATCCAGAGCGTCTTACACCGCGAAAGTGAAGGTCCCACCGCGCTGGGCGAAGCGCTGGCCGTTCCGCACGGTAAATCAGACGCGGTGCAGCAGGCGGCGTTTTGCCTGGCGCTTTTTGATGAGCCGGTTATCTGGCCGGGGCTGGAAGGCGATGAAGCGGTCAGGATGGTTTTTCTGCTCGCCATCCCGCACGCCGAGGCCGGCAGTACGCATATGCAGCTGCTGACGACGCTGACCAGTTCGCTGGCGGAAGAGCGCGTGCGTAACGCGCTTCTGGCGGCGCGCACCGGCGAAGAAGCGCTGTCCGCGTTGCGCAGAGAAACGCCACAAAACGCGGACGCCGAACCCGGGCGCTCACTTGTTATCCCGCTGATACTCGGGAGTATTGCGGCGGCAGCCTTTCTCCAGGCCGGACTGAACTGGGCATGCGGGGTGAGTTAACCGACTGGCGCTCGGCACATGCTGCTGAGCGCTTGTTTTTGTTGAATAATTAATCAGAATTTTCCCTCTCGTCTTTACAAACGCTGGAGTGCCCGTCGTTTGTACTCTCGTCTTTTTACTTTGTTCTGAATCAAATAAATCGCAAACATGTTTGATGCAAATCACTATATGTAGCACTTAAAATGCACGCCGACCCAACATATTGTATTTATCGTCTACTATTCCAACAACAAGACGGCGACTCAGCTCTCCGGAATTGTGGATAACACGCGTTGGGAACGTGGGAAGTCTCTGGCCTGGCTGACAATACGCCCGGTGAACACTTCTCCACCTCTGTGGATAACCTGTTTTTAAAAATGGAGTGATCATGACACCGCATGTGATGAAACGTGATGGCTGTAAAGTGCCGTTTAAATCAGAGCGCATCCAGGAAGCCATTCTGCGTGCAGCTAAAGCAGCGGGTGTCGATGACGCAGATTACTGCGCCACCGTCGCAGAAGTCGTTAGCAGCCAGATGAACGAACGCAGCCAGGTCGATATCAATGAGATCCAGACCGCGGTTGAAAACCAGCTGATGGCGGGCCCCTACAAGCAGTTAGCCCGCGCCTATATCGAATACCGCCACGATCGGGACGTTCAGCGTGAGAAACGCGGTCGTCTTAATCAGGAGATTCGTGGCCTGGTGGAGCAGACCAACTCCGCCCTGCTGAATGAAAATGCCAATAAAGACAGCAAAGTGATCCCCACCCAGCGCGACCTGCTGGCCGGTATTGTTGCCAAACACTATGCCCGTCAGCACCTGCTGCCGCGCGACGTGGTCTCGGCGCATGAGCGCGGTGAGATCCACTATCACGATCTCGATTACTCGCCCTTCTTCCCGATGTTCAACTGCATGCTCATCGACCTGAAAGGCATGCTGACCCACGGTTTTAAAATGGGTAATGCCGAGATTGAGCCGCCAAAATCGATCTCCACGGCCACTGCGGTCACGGCGCAGATTATCGCTCAGGTCGCCAGCCATATTTACGGCGGCACCACCATTAACCGCATTGATGAAGTACTGGCACCGTTCGTCACGGCAAGCTTCAATAAACACCGTCAAACCGCTGAAGAATGGCAAATCCCGGACGCCGAGGGCTACGCGCACTCCCGTACCGAAAAAGAGTGCTACGACGCGTTCCAGTCGCTGGAATACGAGGTGAACACCCTGCATACCGCCAACGGTCAGACGCCGTTTGTGACCTTCGGTTTTGGTCTGGGTACCAGTTGGGAATCACGCCTGATTCAGCAATCTATCCTGCGAAACCGTATCTCCGGGCTTGGTAAAAACCGTAAGACAGCGGTGTTCCCGAAACTGGTGTTCGCTATCCGCGACGGCCTGAACCACAAGTTTGGCGATCCTAACTACGACATCAAACAGCTGGCGCTGGAATGTGCGAGCAAGCGCATGTACCCGGACATCCTGAACTACGACCAGGTGGTCAAAGTGACCGGCTCGTTTAAAACGCCGATGGGCTGCCGCAGCTTCCTCGGCGTGTATGAAGACGAAAACGGCGAACAGGTTCACGACGGCCGTAACAACCTCGGCGTGATCAGCCTCAACCTGCCGCGTATCGCCCTCGAAGCCAAAGGCGACGAAGCGGCCTTCTGGGCGCTGCTGGACGAACGTCTGCAGCTCGCACGTAAGGCCCTCATGACCCGTATTGCGCGTCTGGAAGGGGTGAAAGCCCGCGTTGCGCCCATCCTGTATATGGAAGGAGCCTGCGGCGTGCGCCTGAAGGCGGACGATGACGTGTCGGAGATCTTCAAAAATGGTCGCGCGTCGATTTCTCTGGGCTACATCGGTATTCACGAAACGATCAACGCGCTGTTCGGCAACCAGCACATGTATGACAGCGACGCCCTGCGTGAAAAAGGTGTTGCCATTGTTCAGCGCCTGCGCGATGCGGTTGACCAGTGGAAAGACGAAACCGGCTACGGCTTCAGCCTGTACAGCACCCCGAGTGAAAACCTGTGTGACCGTTTCTGCCGCCTGGATACCGCTGAATTTGGCATTGTCGAAGGGGTAACCGACAAAGGGTACTACACCAACAGCTTCCACCTCGACGTGGAGAAGAAGGTGAACCCTTACGACAAGATCGACTTTGAAGCCGCGTATCCGCCCGTCGCGAACGGTGGCTTCATCTGCTACGGCGAGTATCCGAACATTCAGCACAACCTGAAGGCGCTGGAAGATGTCTGGGATTACAGCTATCAGCACGTACCGTATTACGGGACCAACACCCCGATTGACGAGTGCTACGAGTGTGGCTTTACCGGTGAGTTTGAGTGCACCAGCAAAGGCTTCACCTGCCCGAAATGCGGTAACCACGATGCGGCTCGCGTCTCGGTGACCCGCCGCGTATGTGGCTATCTCGGGAGTCCCGATGCGCGTCCGTTTAACGCCGGTAAGCAGGAAGAGGTTAAGCGACGCGTGAAGCATTTGGGGAATGGGCAGATCGGTTAAGGCGTCGGGGGTTTCCCCTCACTCTACCCCTCTCCCTCAGGGAGAGGGAACCGAACGCGCACCTACGTTTCCCCCCTCTCCCGGTGGGAGAGGGCTGGGGTGAGGGCACCCGCGCACACACACTCTGGACATCTTCTTATGCGATATCATCAATACTACCCCGTCGACATAGTCAACGGCCCCGGCACCCGCTGCACTCTGTTTGTCTCAGGCTGCGTCCATGAATGCCCCGGCTGTTACAACAAAAGCACCTGGCGCGTAAATTCAGGCCTGCCGTTCACCGCGGAAATGGAACAGCGGATCATCCACGATCTCAACGACACGCGCATTCCCCGCCAGGGGATTTCACTCTCCGGTGGCGACCCGCTTCACCCGCAAAACGTGCCGGACATTCTGAAGCTGATAAAACGCATTCGCCGCGAATGTGCAGGAAAGGATATCTGGGTCTGGACGGGTTATAAGCTCGAAGAACTGAATGCTGAGCAGAGGGAAGTGGTGGATTTGATTAACGTGCTGGTTGACGGCAAGTTTGTGCAGGATTTAAAAGACCCTGCGCTGATCTGGCGCGGCAGCAGCAACCAGGTTGTGCATCATTTGCGGTGATCGCTAAAGCCGTTTGTTTACGTCATGATAAACGGCTGATTTCTCTCTCTTACCGATAGCAATAACACATACCGTCACAACGTTGTCCTGAACCTGATAGACCAAACGATAACCCTGGGATCTGAGTTTTATCTTGTCGCAATCAGGCAGGCCATGCAGGCGAGCCGATTCAACCCGGGGGTTCACCAACACGTTCGCAAGCTTCTTCTTAAACTGATTTTTTACGGTATCACCCAGCCTGGCCCACTCCTTGAACGCCCTCGGATCAAATACGAGTTCATAAGTCATCCAGCCTAACCTTAACTCCTTTTTGCGGATTAGCCAGCCGCTCCCGGACTGTCTGTATGAGTTCATCTTCACTGTCGCTGACAGTGACCGTTTTCACCGGCATACGCCCCGTCTCCGCAACGTACTGAAACAGTAACCGAACGGCTTCCGTTGGCGTGATATTGAGTTTTTCAAGCACGGCATAAGCCTCGTTTTTGAGTTTGTCATCCAGACGGACGTTCAGCGTGGCCATTATGCCTCCAGTGAAATCGAATGTGTAATGCATCTTAGCATTACATTTGCATTACATCGAATTCTGGATAACGTCTCTCAAAACCGGCTCACACTCTCCATCGCCACCGCTTTAAACCCGGCGAAATCATTGCAACTGCACAGCCGTGACATGGCGCGCTCACGCAGGAAAGTCACGAAAATATCGTAAATCGCCATCGCCTCTTCGTACTCACGCTTGCTGATGGCGAGCAGGAAAATCACGTGGGCGGTTTCATCCCCCCAGGCAATACCCTGCGGTGCCAGCACGGTGTAAACCACCGTTTTTTGTGCCAGTAGCCCGAGGGAGTGCGGCAGCGCAATGCCGTCGCCCAGCATGGTGCTGACGATGGCCTCTCGCTCCACGACCGAATCCAGAAACTCCGCGCCAACAAACCCCTCTCCTTCGAGCTGCTCGCACAGCTCCCGGAACAGCGTTTGCTGGTCAATCGGCCTGTCGATAATACGAAAATGGGCGGCATCGAAGTATTTATCCAGCATCCACGGGCGGGTTCGGTCCACCAGCACCAGCTTACCTATCTGCTCAAGCTGGTAGTCCGTCGGGAACGGGGCGATCATCACCACCGGTTTAGACTTTTCGCTCACGCGGGCGGTCGAGATAACAAAGTCTTCGCCGATCGGTTCCGCCAGCTCATACTCGCGCAGCGTGAGCGTGCGGGTCACCTCAATTTGCGGATATTTGCGCTGCAACACCGCTTCAATCATCCGGACCATCGCATTCCCGGCATCGCAAACTAACAGCACGCGCGGCTGACGCTGGTAACCGATGTTGTAGTGGCGCTCCAGTCCGACACCGATATGCAGCACCAGGAAACCGATCTCGTTTTCGCTGATCACATACGGCGTGTATTTCCCCCAGCTCGACACTGCCGCGAGGGTCATATCCCACGCCATCGGGTAGTGCTGCTTGATGTTATCCAGAAGCGGATTAGGGATCATGATTTGATAGCGCACGCGGGTGATCATGGTTTTGATGTGGGTGAGCAGATCCGCATGCAGTTGCTCGTCGCTGAGCAGGTTGTAGTTATAGTGGGTATTGATGTAGCGCAGGATGTAATTGACCAGCGCCTCGTCGTCATCGGCATTGATGGCACTGGGGGCAATCTCCTGGATCTGACGTGCCGCGATGTGAACGCAGAGCCAGCTCTCTTCTGAAGGCGAAAGCGCTTTATCCGCCAGCTGTTGAATGGTCACAGCGATGTCTTTCGCCGCCTCACGGACATTCTCGGCCACATCTTCTGCGTGAAATTCCGGCAACGGATAACCCTCGCTGATGCGACGCACCGACACCGCACAGTACAGGCGCAGGAATAGCTCGCCCTCGTCAGTCAGACGAATGTGATGCCGCGTCAGCGCATCGTGCAGCACGGGAACCATCTGCTCCGCCACCCCCGCATTGAGCGCAACGTCGGTCACCAGCGGGTTCAGGCTATCCTGCTGTGCCAGCTCCCAGAGCAGATCGGTGAGACAGGCGCGGGTCGCCATCTCGCTGCCAAACAGCTTCATGCCGTGGCGCGGTCGGGTTTCCAGCGTCAGGTTGTAGCGGTGGAACCACTCGCGCACTTCCACCATGTCACTTTGCAACGTCGCACGGCTGACAAACCACTCATCCGCCAGATCCTCCAGCTTGAGCGAAAACGCGGAGGTAAGAAAACGGACCACCAGATAGTGCACGCGCTCCGGCCCGGTGCGGGGAATGCGCAGCGCGCGCGGGTGGGAGGACTGAAGCTGCTGATAGCGTTCTGCATCGTCAATTTTGAGCTGATAGCCATTGCCGCGGCTGAGAATAAACTGCGCGCCGTGGCTCGCCAGCAGCGCGTTCAGGGCAGTGATATCAGCGCGGACGGTTCGCGTGGAGACCGACAGCCGCTGCGCCAGTTCGTCCTGCGGCAGCGTCTCGTTTTGCAACAGATCGAAAAGTTGCGCTAAACGTTGGTTCGGAAATCGCACGGGGTTGTCCTCTTACGGCTTAGGGTGAAATGACCATCTGGGATGGGCTGCCGACCGGGGTATAGTCCGGCTCGGCGCTGAGTTTGCCGTCCTGCGCCACGCGAAAACGGGTAATGTTATCGCTGCGCTGATTCATGACGTACAGCCAGCGCCCCTGTTTGTCGAGCGTCAGGGTGCGCGGGTAATCACCACGCGTCCACACATCATCCTGATGCGTCAGCGTGCCATCCGCTGTTACGGTAAAGTGCCCGATGCTGTTATGCAAACGGTTAGCCACATACAGCTGTTTGCCATCGGCACTGAGTGCCAGCCCGGCGGCAAAGCTGGTGCCTTTGTAGCCGTGTGGCAGGGCGGAGAGGGTTTTCCCCTCCTGCAGCCTGCCCCGGGCATCCAGCGTATAGTGCGTGAGCGTGGATGCCTCTTCGTTAATCAGCCATAACGCATCGCCTTTCGGCGTAAAGACGAAATGCCGCGGACCGGCCCCTTTCGAGGAGGCACTGATAAACGGCGGATCGTTCGGGGTCAGCTTGCCTGTTTGATCGTCAAAACGGTACTGGTAGATACGATCCAGACCCAGATCGGTAGAAAAAACGTATTTCCCGCGCGGATCGGCGGCGATCATGTGCGCATGGGGGCCATTGTGATCGCTAATGGCAAAACTGCCTTCCACCGCCGCCACCGGTTTCGCCGCGCCCGGCTCTCCCCGATCCTGATGCGTGTCCGTGGCCTCCCCCAGACTGCCGTCTGCATTAACGGGCAGAACAGCAATCGAGCCGCTGACGTAGTTCGCCACCAGCAGGTGGTGACCCTTTGGCGTCAGGGAGAGATAGACCGGCCCCGCCCCGCCGGACGCCACCTGATTAAGCTCGCTCAGTTCACCGTTATCGCCCACGCGCAGCGCCTGCACCACGCCCTGCTCCACTTCGCTCGCCAGATAGAGCGTCTTACCATCCTGCGAGACGGTGAGCTGCGCGGCGTTTGGCAGCGTGCTGACCAGCGTTTTATTCGACAGCGCGCCAGTGTGAGGATCGACCGTAAAGCGGTACAGCCCCTCGCCGTTGGGGTTGTACGTCCCGACCCAGGCGTAATGGGTCTGGGCGACCGCGGCGGTTGCCAGTAAAGACAGTGAAGCGACAAGCAGGTTACGGGTGTGCATGGTGGCTCCTTTGGTTTTGTGCGGTTTTTGCCCCTCACCCTAACCCTCTCCCCAAAGGGGAGAGGGGACGATTACACCCTCTCCCCTTTGGGGAGAGGGCCGGGGTGAGGGGTAAAGACTACTTAGCCAGCTTCTTCGTCATCTCCAGCAGCGTACGCACATCTTCCGGACGCGTGTCGCCGCTGGCTTTGTCGATAATCGAGCTGTAGATATGCGGAATGATTTTACTCACGCCCGCATCAAGGGCGATCTGCAGGATCGCTTCATAGTTCTCCAGATCGATCCCACCGGTCGGCTCCAGCCAGAAATCGTGACGGGCGCAGGCTTCCGCCACTGCCTGGTATTCGTCCCGACACGCCAGGCCTCCCATCGGGAAGTATTTGATGGAGCTGCCGCCAAAATCTTTCAGCAGGGCAATCGCGGTTTCAACCGGCACAATGCCGTCCGGCGCCGTGCTGCTCAGCGGACCGGTGGAGATTTTCACCTTGCCAACGGTGCCGGTCGGAGAGACCAGGCCATTGACCACGGATTCACTCTGCCCCAGCAGCGCACGGCTGGTTGCCACGCCGGTGAACACCTGGTTAACGTGCTGCGGCTGCACCTGACGGGCGATCTCACTGACCATCCCGGACTGGTTCGGATCGCCCGCGCCGAGGCCTACAGAGAGCGCATTATCGATAAGCTGAGCGTAGTCGCGCATCTCGGCAACCGCACTGGCGACATCCGGGTAATTTTTGGAGAGCACGCCCACCAGCACGTGGCCTTCCGCCGCCTCGTAAATGGCGCTGGCGTTGGCTTTCGATCCTGCCAGCACGTTCAGGCAGACGCGGTCACGGTAAAAGTTGGGGGTCAGTTTCATGCCTTTTTCTCCTGTCCTAACACTTCACTCATGCGGCGATAAACAATGTTCAGCTGATCGGCATTCACGCTGCGCACGTCCGCTTCGATAATCCCTTCGTTGGCCTTGTAGCCACGGAAATAAATGGCGTACTCGCCCTGCTTCAGCGCGGTCACCAGGTCGCCGGTGCCAACACCGGTGGTAGCTTCATCAAACTTAATCTCGGTACGGGCGATATCGCGACCGGCACTGTCCCAGACCACGCGTGCCGTCACGCCGTTAAGGGTATTAAGCGCGTCAATAAAGGGCGTCATCTTCGCCACCATCTCTTCGCCGCTCTCTTTGGTCGCCGTCAGGTAGTGTTCGATGGCACAGGTGAGGCCGAGGATCCCCTCTTTACCCACTTTCATTGCGCGGCCAATCCCCGCCGTCTGGCGTTTCACCCACTCAACATACTGCGTTTTGCCGATCACCAGCCCGCTGGTTGGCCCTTCAATCGCTTTCGCACCGCTGTAGATAACCAGATCGGCACCGGAGCGGTAGTAAACGTGAAGATCTTCTTCCGCGGCCGCATCCACGATCAGCGGCAGATCGTGCTTACGCGCCACCACCGCCGCCTGCTCTACGCTGAGCATGCTTTTCTGCACGCAGTGGTGAGACTTGATGTAAAGAATGGCCGCGGTACGCGGCGTGATGGCCGCCGCCAGTTGATCGGCGGAGCATTCGTTCGCGTAGCCCGCTTCCACCAGCTTGCCGCCGCCCAGCGCCACCATGGTGCCTACCGGTGCGCCAAAGTTAACGTTATGGCCTTTCGGCAGCACGATTTCGTTGTTCTCAATCGGAGTGACGTGCAGGTTCTCCAGCAGCCAGTCGCTGTCTTTGACCAGCACCGCCGCCACGGACTGGGCGATGCCCGCTGACGCGCAGGAGACCACCGTCGCCCCTTCCACATCCAGCAGCTTCGCGATGTATTCGCCGGTTTTGTTGACCAGATCCTTCATCTCGAAATAGTGATTCATGCCATCCATCGCCGCCTGCACCACGTCCGGGCGCGGCGTGGAAACCCCCAGCGCCGTCATACGGCCTGAGGTGTTGATGACTTGCTTTAAGTGATACTTCTCATAAATCGAAGGCATGTTCCGTGCTCCCTTGTTCGGTCATGTAGCCCTTGCCTGCGCGGATGGCGGCAAGCGGCACCAGAATGTGTTCAGCCTGCAGGCTGTCATTTTCAGCATCCACCAGCAGCGTTGGCTGGCGTTTTATCGTGAACAACGTCAGGTCAGCATCAAGACCTGGCTGAATACGGCCTTTGTGCGTCAGACGCAGCCCGTCGGCGGCGTTCGCGGTGACGCACTCAATCACCTGCGGCAGCGACATGCCGATGGCGAGAAACTTCGACATCACGCTTGCCAGCGACCCTACCGGGCCGTTAATGCGGTTACGGCAGTAAATATCCGAGCTGATGGTGTGTGGCAAAATGCCCATCGCAATGGCGCGTCTCGCCACCTCAAAGCTAAAGCTCGCGGTACCGTGCCCGACGTCCAGGCGCACACCGCGTTTCAGGGCGGAGGTGATGGACGCACGCAGTTCACCGGATGGCGTCAGAATGCGGTTCGGCTTGCCGTTGTAGCAGTGGGTGATGATGTCGCCTGAGCTGAGCAGGTCGGCAATTTCATCGAGGTTGGGCGGGTTGTTGCCGATGTGCACCATCAGCGGCAGGTCGCCGTTCTCTGCCTGGATGGCTTTCGCGTGCTCAAGCGGTGTAATGCCGTTTTCGCCGACCACGCTGCTGCTCATGCGCGCTTTCAGGCCAACGATAAAATCCGGGTAGCGCGTGACGGCCTGCTTCACGGCCTTCGCATCAATGTTAGCCATATTGGCCAGTTCGTTCTGGGCAATCAGCCCCACGCGGGAGATGTTCAGTAAGGCATAAACGTCGGTTGAGGCTTTACGGGTGATTTCATAAAAATCGTCCACGTCATCCGCGCCGGTACTGCCGGCATCCACCACCGAGGTCACGCCGGTGGCGATGCCCACGCTGTCCGGTTCGTCGTGATAAATAGGGGAGTTCGGGTAGCAGTGAACGTGGGAGTCAATCCAGCCTGCGCTGACGAACACTTCACCGTTCAACTCAACCGTTTTGCGGGCGGCCGCGGTAATGTCGCCCAGCGCCGCGATTTTTCCGTCCTGAATGGCGATATCGGTCAGGGTATCGTCGGTGAGGCGCGCACGGCGCAGGAGTAAATCGAACATGAGGATCTCCTGATAAGGCGGGCGCCGGAGCGCCCGCGGGCATTAAAGGGCGACCGGGAACAGCCAGCCCAGAATCATTGCACCGAGAATGGCGCCACCGGTAATTGGCTTCTGCCAGATATAGAACAACAGCGCACCCACCAGAGAGCCGACACCAATAGGAATGGAGGCGGTCATGGCGCTGAGGATAATCAACGGCCCGAGGAAACGACCGGAGGCGTTACCGGCACCCATCATCACGTCCGCCCCGTAGGTGGAGTTGCTCTGATTGATGGTGAACTTACGCGCCAGGATGATGACGTAGCCAATTGCCAGGCCAATCACCAGGCCGGTGATCAGCGCGGCGATAAAGTTGGTCACCGGGAACATGATGCCCGCGCCCAGCAGCAGCGCCGGAACCCCGAGGCCCACCCCGGTCTGGATCGCCCCGCCGATATCAAGGATACCGACCAGCGACCCTTCGATAATACGGGCGAACAGGAAGCTGGCACCGAACGCCGCCACCGCGCCGTAAACGCCGGTATCCATCCCCGCTTTCAGCATCGCCACGAAGGCCACTTCGTTGAACGCGCCGATGCCGTAGAGGTAGTACATATGCGTCCCGGCGAAAACACCGGAAGAGAGCAGGCCAACGAAGATCGGGAACGACCAGTCGGCATACCAAAAACCTTTATTCTGTTCCATGTCGAGGCTCCTGTTATTTACCGCTGAGCGCGTTGTGGATCATGTCGAGCCAGTTCGGCACGGTCAGATGGAAGGATTCGATCATCTTCATGTCGAAGCCACGGAAGAAACCGCTCAGCACGAACAGCGCCACGATGGCCGCCATCATTACTTTGGTGACGTGGTTCCATCCGCTCTCTTCAACGCCCTTACCGATCAGGATACCCAGCACCAGACCCGGTACGGCGTTACCCATGATCAGCTGCGCCGCGCCGCCAAAAATGGTGGCCCAGAAGCCCGATTTTTTACCCGCATCAATGGCGGCCAGCCAGAAGATCACCGGCATCACGGTGTTGACCAGCAGGTTTGCCGCAGGCACCAGCACCTTCACGGCGGTCACCTGAAGCGCAGCCGGAACAGAAGAGGCGGGGGGGTTAAGGAAGGTGACGACAATCATGCCGATCACGCCGCAGGCAATTGCCATTTTGCGCGGATCGTGCAGCGTTTCGCCGACGTTACGGTTTTTAATCATCAGTGCTGCAGCACCCCAGTTCGGGATGATACGGTGGTCAACGTCCTGTGTGAATGCACCTGCAGCCACGGAAGAGGCCCAGGCGTTAAAGAAGAAGCCTAACCCAAAGGAGAAGTGAGAAGCCGGATCCCCTTCACAGGAGTTCAGTTCCCCCAACGTACGAAACGCGCCCATACCCTGAGTGGTAGGCGCATGAAACATGCGTGCAGCCCCGGCCCCCACACCGACGCCAACCAGGCCGCCAATGATGAGCGATTTTATTAATATAATTAAGAACATCAGTCTGCCCTTTTATGAATAATCAGCGTTGCGTGACGAAATCCACCTGGTCGAGATTGATGGCAGTCACGTTGACGGTCACATCCAGCTCCACGCTGTAGGTGCGTCTTTCCCGGCGCAAAAAGAAGAACAGAAAAGCTTCTTTACGCACCGCTTCTTGCGCCTGAACGACCTGCACATCCTGTGGCTCAATACGCAGTAAGATATGCGGTGAGGCTTTCATCACCGCGGCCTGAACGTGGTTGAGCGCATCAGCAAAGGCGCGCGCTTTAGCGTCGCCTTTGCCCTTCACTCTCACCGTGGTTGTGAACTGTTCTTTCATGCTTATGCGCCGTGTTTCTTCTGCCACGCCTGAACCAGACGCTCGCCCAGCTCTTCTTTATCCATAAAGCCAAAGCCCAGCACATTGCAGCCTTCATTGATGGCGGTGACGCCTTCATCCACTGAACGCATGCCGTATTTGGCTTTGTAGCCATATTTGGTTTGTGCGGTGATGGCACCCGCGCCGCCGCTGCCGCAGAAGGAGATGCCGAAGGTGGCATTTTCCGCTTTCATCACGTCACCGAGCTTCATGTCTGCCGCCACACCCGGCACGACAACCGCGCGTCCACCGGCTTTTTCAACACCTGCCGCCACTTTCTGACCTTTACCCAGGCGATCGCCAATCACGACTGTAATCTGTTCCATGTGTTGCTCCTTAAAGGTTGTCTTTTGCGACTTCGAAGTGAACGGAGAGCAGCCAGGCCTCTTCATCAGGAAGGTTGCCAAACTGCGCGACCACTTCACGGGCAAGCCGCATTGAATCGGGAGAAATTTCGTCGAACAGCTCGGCTTCAACCTCCGGCAGCGGCTCGCCGGTCACGGACCGGTGCGCCATCGCGCGAACGTGAGAGGTGAGCATCTGTTCCTGTACTGCGTTGGGGATGATGTTGTGCCGGGCCAGCAGGGCATACACCTGCGCCAGCATGGTGTTAGCGAGCTGCTCTGTTTGCACCGCCTGATCTCCAACGTCGTTCATTACCGCTCCGTTAATCACTCGTCTTACCCCGTTAATGGCTCTGGAATAAAACTAACGTTGGGAGGGAATTGTTTGTAGCGAGTTGTTTTCCACTTCGAAGTGGAAAGGCGAGCACCGGCAGTGATCTGTGCCACATAAATATGCTGAATATAGATAAATCACTGTATTTACGTGATGAATGTCACGCTATCTGACGGCAATTAAGGGGGCGTGGGAGCGAAAAAGATTATGGGCAGGCGTGCAAATATGTGAGGTGGATAAGGTTTTCTTATGCCCGGAGAGCAAACATGCGGGGCCGATTAACCGCCCCCGCACGGGGAAAGCGCGTACCGAGAATTAACGATACTTTTTGTGATAGGTATTACGCGTGGTCACAAACTGGTCGGCTGCCGCCTGGGCTTCCTTCACTTTGCCTTCATTGGCAAGCTTCAGTGCGCCGTCAATCTGACCGACCAGCACGTCAAAGCCGTGGCGGTAGTCTTTCATCTCAGCGCTGTCTGCCGCTTTATTTTCCAGCTTTGGCGGCGTGGATTTCTGCGCGTCCAGTGCCGCTTCACGCATTTTGGTCAATGCGCCTTTCATTTCCGCCGCATTGTCCGTTTTCTGCACCACCTTCAGGTTTTCACTGAGGATGCCCATGTCGTCTTCAAGATCGGCAGCAAACGCAGAAGAACCAAGAACCAGCGTTGACGCTGCGACGATCGCTAACAGGTGTTTACGCATTGCTCACTTCCTTTTTTATTATTAAAACGCCTTTACGGGTATTACTGCCCGGCGATTTTCATCTCCGGTAAGAGGACTGAACCACACTGTATATTGCTACGTGTTTCAATATCGTTACCGACAGTAACAATATTGCGCCACATGTCTTTCAGGTTGCCGGCGATGGTAATTTCGCTAACCGGATACTGAATTTCACCGTTCTCAACCCAGAAGCCCGCCGCGCCGCGCGAATAATCGCCGGTAATGCCGCTTACGCCCTGGCCCATTAACTCGGTGACGACCAGACCGGTACCCATCTCTTTAAGCATCTGCTCAAAGCTCAGGCCCTGACCCGCGATTCGCCAGTTGTGAATGCCGCCCGCGTGACCGGTGCTTTTCAGCCCCAGCTTGCGCGCGGAGTAGTTGGTCAGCAGCCACTGCGTCAGAATGCCGTCTTTGATGATATCGCGGCGCTCGGTGCGCACACCTTCACTGTCGAACGGCGTCGAGGCCAGCCCTTTCAGCAGGTGCGGATGCTCTTCAATGGTCAGCCATTCCGGCAGGATCTGCTTGCCCAGCGAGTCGAGCAGGAACGTCGATTTACGGTAAACGGAGCCCCCGGCAATCGCCCCCACCAGGTGGCCAAACAGGCCGGTCGCCACTTCATTGGCAAAAATGACCGGGGCTTTCATGGTGGAGAGTTTACGTGGCGACAGACGGGACAGTGTGCGCTGCGCGCATTCTGCGCCAACCCACTCAGGTGACTGCAAATCGCCCAGCGCGCGACCGATGGTGTAGGCGTAATCACGCTCCATATCCCCGTTCTCTTCAGCGATAACGCAGCTGGAGAGCGAATGGCGCGTTGAGCAGTAGCCCTGCAGCATCCCGTGGCTGTTACCAAACACTTTGATACCGTAGTGGCTGTTAAAACTTCCGCCTTCGGTATTGGTGATGCGTTTATCGGCCTTCAGAGACGCCTGCTCGGCACGGGCAGCCAGTTCGATCGCTTCGTCCGGCGTCACTTCCGCCGGGTGGAAAAGATCGAGATCCGGGGCATCGAATGCCAGCAGCTCTTTGTCGGCAACGCCGGCGTAAGGATCGGGCGAGGTGTAACGCGCAATATCCAGCGCAGCCTGCACCGTACGGGCAATGGCATCCGGGCTGAGATCGGTCGATGACGCGCTGCCTTTGCGATTCTGGTGATAAACCGTGATCCCCAGAGCGCCATCGCTGTTGAATTCTACATTTTCCACTTCGCCGTAGCGGGTGCTGACGCTGATGCCGGTGGTTTTGCTTACCGCCACTTCGGCGCCATCTGATTTACCTGAAGCGAGCGTCAGCGCGGTGGAGACAGCTTCTTCCAGAATCTTACGCTGCGCTTCAACTTGTGAGGTTACTTTCATCGCAAATGCCATACTGTAAGAGAGAGTTAATTGAAGTCTAACAGAGAACCGTTTTTCAGTGCGCGTCTTAACTGGTAACATTAGCCTCTTTTTTTAAGGAGCCTGACATGACTAAGCAGCCCGAAGACTGGCTCGACGACGTTCCCGGTGATGACATCGAAGACGAAGATGATGAGATCATCTGGGTCAGTAAAAGTGAAATTAAACGTGACGCCGAAGAGTTAAAACAGCTTGGCGCGGAAATGGTAGAACTGGGTAAAAACGCGCTGGATAAACTCCCGCTCGACCAGGATCTGCGCGATGCCATTGAACTGGCACAGAAAATCAAGAAAGAAGGCCGTCGCCGTCAGCTTCAGCTTATCGGTAAAATGCTGCGTCAGCGTGACGTTGAACCGATCCGCCAGGCGCTGGACAAACTGAAAAACCGCCACAACCAGCAGGTTGCGCTGTTCCATAAGCTTGAGCAGATCCGCGATCGTCTGATTGAACAAGGTGATGATGCGGTACCGGAAGTACTGAACCTGTGGCCGGATGCCGATCGCCAGCAGCTGCGTTCGTTGATCCGCAATGCCCAGAAAGAGAAAGAAGCGAACAAGCCGCCGAAGTCTGCACGCCTGATTTTCCAGTATCTGCGTGAGCTGTCTGAAAACGAAGAGTAAGCACAGCATCGCTGAGTGCCCTCAACCCCGCCCCTCTCCCTGTGGGCGAGGGAGAAAAAGCCCGGTAAGCGTGAGCGCTACCGGGCTTTTTTTTACTCTACGACCGCCTGCGCTTTCTTCGCCAGACCGTCCAGCAGCTTCTGATGGATCCCACCAAAACCGCCGTTGCTCATCACCAGAATGTGATCGCCAGGCTGTGCGGCTTTCACCACCATATCCGCCAGCGCATCCACATCCGCACTCCAGTGCGCAGGCTGAATGCAGGCATCGGCCACTTCGGCCACCTGCCACGGAATATGCTGCGGCTGCAGCAGGAAGACTTCATCGGCACGCCCTAAGGATGGCGCAAGATCGTCTTTGCAGATGCCCATTTTCATGGTGTTCGAACGCGGTTCCAGCACGGCCAGAATGCGGGCGGTCCCGCCGACTTTGCCGCGTAAGGCCGCAAGCGTCGCCAGAATGGCGGTCGGGTGATGCGCAAAATCGTCATACACCGTGACGCCGTGGGCTTCACCGCGCAGCTCCAGACGACGGCGGGCGTTAATGAACGAGCCTAACGCATCCGCCGCATCCGCAGGCTGAACGCCCACATGACGTGCCGCGGCAATCGCCATCAGGCCGTTGTGCATGTTGTGCTCGCCCACCAGGCCCCACTTCACCTCACCCACTTTCTCGCCGTCGAGCAGCACTTCCCACTCGGAGGCATCCGCGTTAAGTTTTTTCGCCTGCCAGTGCCCCTGCTCGCCTACCAGCTCCTGCTCGCTCCAGCATCCCATCGCCAGGGTTTGCTTCAGGTTGATGTCGTTTTCCGGCAGGATGATGCGGCCCTGACCGGGAACGATGCGCACCAGATGGTGGAACTGTTTCTGAATCGCTTTCAGATCGTCAAAAATATCGGCGTGATCGAACTCAAGGTTGTTGAGGATCAGCGTCCGCGGGCAGTAGTGCACGAACTTGGAGCGCTTGTCGAAGAACGCGCAGTCATACTCGTCGGCTTCGATCACGAAGAACGGGCTGTCACCCAGACGCGCAGAAACATCGAAATTACCCGGCACACCCCCGATCACAAAACCTGGCTTATAACCACAGGCTTCGAGGATCCAGGTCGCCATTCCGGCGGTCGTGGTTTTGCCATGCGTTCCGGCTACGGCAACGACCCAACGGTCGCGCAGCACGAAATCATGCAGCCACTGCGGGCCAGACATGAACGGAATGTTGCGTTCCAGAACCGCCTCAACGCACGGATTACCGCGGGTCATGGCGTTGCCAATGATCACCAGATCCGGCTCAGGATCCAGCTGGCTGGCATCGTATCCCTGAATCAGAGAGATGCCCTGTTTCTCCAGAAGCGTGCTCATCGGCGGATACACATTGGCGTCCGAACCTGTCACTTCATGGCCCAGAGAGCGCGCCAGCATTGCCAGTCCGCCCATGAAAGTGCCACAAATCCCCAATATATGAATGCGCATACGTCACTATCCTTCTTCAATGTGGCGCACATTTTACTCACATGTCAGCGACAGCGAAACGCATTTCAGGTAAATCCGTATATTGCTGGCGCGATTCACCTCTGCGCTAATATTTGAATGTTTGTTAAGATTGTTGGGCTTTAGTCGTTTTAGTGAACATACAATCGCTCTACTCACAAAGATGCAGGGAAAGTGTTATGAAAACGTTAGGTGAATTTATTGTCGAAAAGCAGCACGAGTTTTCTCATGCTACGGGTGAACTCACTGCTTTGCTGTCGGCAATAAAGCTGGGCGCTAAGATCATCCACCGTGATATCAACAAGGCCGGTCTGGTCGATATCCTGGGTGCCAGCGGTGCCGAGAACGTTCAGGGCGAGGTTCAACAGAAACTCGATCTGTTCGCAAATGAAAAACTGAAAGCTGCACTGCGCGCGCGCGACATCGTGGCGGGTATCGCCTCCGAAGAAGAAGATGAAATTGTCGTTTTCGAAGGGTGTGAACACGCTAAATACGTTGTGCTGATGGATCCGCTGGACGGTTCCTCTAACATCGACGTTAACGTTTCTGTCGGTACCATTTTCTCCATCTACCGCCGCGTCACGCCTGTTGGCACGCCGGTGACAGAGGAAGATTTCCTGCAGCCGGGCAGTAACCAGGTGGCGGCCGGTTACGTCGTTTATGGCTCCTCCACCATGCTGGTGTACACCACGGGCTGCGGCGTTCACGCCTTTACTTACGATCCCTCGCTGGGCGTTTTCTGCCTGAGCCAGGAACGTATGCGCTTCCCGGAGAAGGGCAATACCTACTCCATCAACGAAGGCAACTACATCCGATTCCCGAACGGCGTGAAGAAATACATCAAGTTCTGCCAGGAAGAAGATAAAGCCACTCAGCGCCCGTACACGTCCCGCTATATCGGCTCGCTGGTTGCTGACTTCCACCGCAACCTGCTGAAAGGCGGTATCTACCTCTACCCAAGCACGGCAAGCCACCCTGACGGCAAGCTGCGTCTGCTGTATGAATGCAACCCAATGGCGTTCCTGGCCGAACAGGCTGGCGGCAAGGCGAGCGACGGTAAAGAGCGTATTCTGGACATCGTGCCGGAAAGCCTGCACCAGCGTCGTTCGTTCTTTGTCGGCAACACCCATATGGTTGATGACGTTGAACGTTTTATCCGTGAGTATCCGGACGCATAACCCATAACACGGGGAGCCCTTCAGGCTCCCCGCTTCATTTATATATTTTACCGTATAAGTGTTTATAAAAAACACGCTTTAATATTCGGTTTTGCTCCTGCATTATTTCCATAACAGTTTGACAAATATTTCCTGGAGCCTAATCGTCATGAAAAATTATTCCCGTGCTAATACCGGCATTGATTTAAATCTTATCCCTGTTTTTATTGAAGTGGTCCGCTGCGGCAGTATGGCAAAAGCCTCTGTACGTCTGGAGATGTCGCGCCCCGCGGTGAGTCTGGCATTAAAACGCTTTAATCAGCTGTTTGACGAGCCGCTATTTTTCCGCAAAGGGTTATATCTCGAGCCGACTGAAAATGCATTAGCATTAACCCAGTCTCTGGAAATATTAATGGGCGACATTCACGATAATATTGGCGCATTAAATTCAGCGACACATAAAACCCCGACACAGAATGCGCCGGGGCGGGAAAATATTATGCCGCTGTCTGAGCCGTCAGTTTAAATGATGCCATGGCGTCCATCAGCTGACGCGATTGCTCTTCCAGCGAGCGCGTCGCGGCAGAAGATTGCTGGACCAGCGCCGCATTCTGCTGCGCGGTTTCGTCCATCTGATTCACGGCAACATTCACCTGCTCAATGCCGCGACTCTGCTCCTGGGACGCGGTCGCAATCTCGCGCATCAGTTTGGTCATGCGCAGTACTTCTGTTGCGATCTCATCCATCGTTTCGCCAGCCTGCTGCGCCAGCTCGCTGCCTTCGTTTACGTGGGTCTGAGAATCACTGATAAGCGAACGGATCTCTTTTGCTGCGTCTGCGCTGCGGCTGGCGAGGTTTCGCACTTCACCGGCGACAACGGCAAACCCGCGCCCCTGCTCACCCGCGCGCGCCGCTTCCACCGAGGCGTTCAGCGCCAGAATATTGGTCTGGAAGGCAATGCCGTCAATGACGCTCAGAATATCGGCGATGCGTGCCGAACTGCCGGCGATATCACGCATTTTTTCAATGACGTAGCAGACCATTTCGCTGCCGTGATCGGCGGTGTCAGACACGGATTTCGCCAGCTGGTGCGCCTGCTCGGCGTTGTCTGCATTGAGTTTCACCGTGGCGGTGATCTCTTCCATGCTGGCGGCCGTCTGCTCAAGCGATGTCGCGGTGGATTCCGTGCGCTGGGCAAGATCCATGTTCCCCGCCGTCAGCTCGCGGCTGCCGGTATCAATTTGCGAGCTGGCATCACGTACCCGTAAAACCGAGTTCATCAGAGACTGCCGCATCCCCTCAATGGCCGCGTTCAGGCGGTTAAACTCCTGGCTTGCCGGGTCATTCAGCGTGTGGGTTAAATCGCCCGCCGCCACGTTCTCCAGCTGAGCAATGGACGCCGAAAGCGGTTTGAGCAGCATGTGACGCAGTACCAGCCACGCCAGCACAATAATGCCAGCCGTCAGCAGCGCGGCCACCACAATCAGGATCAGTACCCGGCTTTTACTCGACTGCACGGCCTTCACTTCCGCTTTCCCGCGCGCTTCGCTCCATTTCTGAAAGACCTGCATATCATTATCAAACTGCGCCGCCACCGGGATCAGCGTGTTCTCCAGCAGATCGTAATAGCTGTCTGCGCTCTGATCGTTCAGGGCTTTCAGCATCGGGTTGATCCCCTGCTGGTTATAGGTCGCCAGGCTCGCGGCCACCTTATCCAGCAATTTTTGTCCCTGCTCATCCGCCACCCCGCCGTCGATCACGCCTTTCAGCGTTTTACGGGCCTGGGCAATCTCCTGATTGATGTTTTTCACCGATTTGGCCGCGTCATCCAGCATGCCGATTTCCATCATCCGGACCGCCTGACCCGCTTCATTACGCGCGCGCAGGATCAGGGTATAGCCAGAATTAAGCTGCACCATCTGCTCACCCTGAAGGTGGTTGATGCGCTGGAGTGAAGAAGAACTCTGTGTGAGGGCATAAATGCCAATGCCGCTGACAATCAGCAGCAGAAGGGTCATAACGGCCAGTAAAGAGAGCAAGCCGGTACGAATCGATAGCGTTTTAAGCATGATATTATTTCCGGTAGCGAGATATTTCTGGGCATAAAAAAAGAGTATCGGCCGCTACCGGAAAATGTTTAGACTTTAAGCAAATTCAGCGTGTTATGGCTCTGTTACTGAAGTGTTTACACGGGTAACAGGCGAGCTTTGTCGGTTCTCCCAGAGCACCGTCAGGCCGCGCTGCAGGGCGATAAAAATAAACAACAGAATGCCAATGGCGATCTTGGTCCACCATGAACTGAGCGTGCCGTCAAAGTTGATATAGGTCTGGATTAGTCCCTGGATCGCCACGCCGAACAGCGTCCCCAGCACCGTGCCAACGCCGCCGCTGAGCAACGTGCCGCCAATCACCACCGAGGCGATGGCATCAAGTTCCACCCCGACCCCTGCCAGGGCATAACCCGCCTGGGTATAAATCGAGAAGACGATCCCCGCCAGCGTCGCCAGTCCGGTCGAGAGCATATAGATGCGGATTGTGGTGCTGCGGGTGGAGATCCCCATCAGGTTTGCCGAGGTGGCGCTGCCGCCAATGGCATAGACCTGATTACCAAACCGGGTACGGTGGGCAAGGAAGATCCCCACCACCACCACGCCCAGCATCAGCAACCCCATCGCGCTCAGACGACCGCCCCCGGGGATTTTCCACGCCAGGCTGGAGAGCGTGTCGTAGACAGGATGGTTAATCGGAATCGATTCTTCCGAGACCAGGTAGCTCACGCCGCGCAGGAAGAACATGCCGGCGAGGGTGATTATAAAGGCCGGAATTTTCAGCGCGTCGATCAAAAGCCCCATAAAGGCGCCAAACGCGCAGCCCATCACCAGCACCAGCGGGAAGGCCAGCAGCGGCGAGATCCCCCAGAAACCGATCGCTTTTGCGAGGAATACGCCCGTGAAAGCGATCACCGACCCAACCGAGAGATCGATCCCACCGGAGAGGATCACAAAGGTCATGCCAACGGCGATAATGCCTAAAAAGGCGTTATCCGTCAGAATGTTGCAAATAACCCGGGTAGAGGCAAAGCCCGGGAATTGCGTCAGGCAGTAGAGATAACCCAGCACAAACACGCCCAGGGTGATCATTAACGGTAAATTACGTTTTATCATGGCCACGGATCCCTTTAATGATGCTGACAAAGCGCGGCGACTGGACGATCAGCACGCAGAGCACGACCACCGCTTTCACCACCTGGTTGAGTTCCGGCTGAAAACCGGAGAGCAGGATCCCGGTATTCATACCCTGAATAATCAGCGCACCAATCACCGAGAGCAGCAGATTAAACCGCCCCCCCATCAGCGATCCGCCACCGATAACCACCGCCAGGATCGCATCCAGCTCCAGCCATAACCCGGCGTTGTTGGCATCCGCACCACGGATGTCCGCCGCGACGATCACCCCGGCAATGGCGGCGCAAATGCCGCTCAGCACGTAGGTCAGCATAACCATCAGCCGTGTATTAACCCCGGCGTTTCGCGCCGCACGGATGTTAATTCCGACCGCTTCAATGAACATGCCCAGCGCCGTTTTACGGGTAAAGAGCCAGAACACGACTAATGTGACCAGCGCAATAACGATCGGCGTCGGGAAGAAGAACAGTTTACCGCTGCCAAGCCATGCCAGCCCGGGGGAGTTGAAGGTCACAATCTGACCAGAGGTGATAAGCTGTGCCACACCGCGTCCGGCCACCATCAGGATGAGAGTGGCAACAAACGGCTGAATTTTCAGGACCGCCACGAGAATGCCGTTCCATAATCCGGCCAGCACCCCGGTACCTAATGCAGCCAGCAGCACCACCGGCAGGCTGTGCCCGGCGGCGGTCATGGACGCTGCCGTGGCGCCGGCGATGGCCATCACCGCACCAACGGAGAGGTCAATCCCGCCGGTGGCGATCACCAGCGTCATACCAATGGCCAGAAGCGCCACCGGGGCGGCGCGGTTTAAAATGTCTATCGGACTGCCAAACAGCCGGCCATCCTGCACGATAATCTGAAAGAAATGCGGGGCGACCAGGCTATCGATCAGCAGCACCAGCAGCAACGCGATAATTTGCGGCGTGCCGGTAGGCCAGGTGAAGCGGCGCCTGGTTGCACCGGTTTGCGGAAGCGAACGGGGCATCACGATTAACTCCTTACGCCGCGATGGCATTCATGATTGCCGGAACGGACAGTTTATCCAGCGGGATCTCTGCCACCTGCTTACGATCGCGCATGATGATGACGCGATCGGCATACCCCACCAGCTCTTCCAGCTCGGATGAAATAACCAGCAGCGCCAGACCGTCTGCACACAGCGTTTCGATAAGCCGGATAATTTCGGCGTGCGCCCCAACGTCGATACCGCGCGTCGGTTCATCGAGGATCAGGAACTGGGGTTTAGTCAGCAGCCAGCGTGACAGCAATACCTTCTGCTGGTTGCCACCGGAGAGAAATTCAATGGGCTGTTCAGCGCTCGGCGTACGTATACCGAGCTGACGGATAAATCGCTCGGCAATGGCGTTTTGTTCTTTCCGCGGGATGGGGCGTAGCCATCCGCGCTGCGCCTGCAGAGCCAGAATGATATTTTCCCGCACCGAGGCGGCGGCAATTATGCCATCGGTTTTCCTGTCTTCCGGGCAGAAGCCCACGCCCAGGCAGGAGGCCTGATGCGGCGATCGCAGGGTCTGCGGTTTACCTTTGATCAGCGCGCTGCCGCTGTCCGCAGGTTTGATCCCGAAGATCACCTCGGCGGTTTCGGTGCGCCCGGAACCCAGCAGGCCCGCCAGCCCGACAATTTCACCGGGCCGCACGTCCAGATTAAAGGGCGAGATCACCCCTTTTTTGCCAAAATCGCTGAAGGCCGCGACCGGTTTATCGCTGAGCAGCGTGCGGCCTGCACGCTGAAGCGCGTTGGTTTCCAGCTCGCGGCCCAGCATCATTTTGACCAGTTCTATCTGCGGCAGCTCGCGGGTTTCGCGGCAGCCGACAAAGCTGCCGTTGCGCAGCACCGTGATGCGATCGCTGACCTCATACACCTGATCGAGGAAGTGGGTGACGAAGATCAGGCTTACCCCCTGATCGCGCAGCTGGCGCATCAGGGTAAAGAGCATTTCGACTTCCTGGGTATCAAGGCTCGCGGTAGGCTCATCAAGGATCAGCACTTTCGCGGAGAGATCGATCGCCCGGCAAATCGCGACAATTTGCTGCATCGCGACGGAAAAACGGTTCAGCGGTTCGCGAACGTCCAGGGAGAAGCCATAGGATTCCATCAGCCTGGTGGCCCGCGCTTCCATCTCTTTGCGTCGCAGCAGGCCGAAGCGTCTTGGCTCACGGCCGATAAACAGGTTATCCGCCACCGACATATTCGGCAGCAGGTTCACTTCCTGGTAAACCGTCCCAATCCCCAGCTGTTGTGCATGGGCGGTGTTTTTTGGCGAAATGGCGTTGCCTTCTAGCCAGATTGTGCCGCGATCGGCATGGTAAACGCCGGTAAGTGCCTTAATCAGCGTCGATTTTCCCGCACCGTTCTCTCCCAGCAGCGCCATAATCTCACCGCGTCGCAGGCTAAAATCAACGTTATCCAGCGCTTTCACACCGGGGAAAAACTTGCTTAAGCCCTCTGTGCGGAGGATTTCCTGGTGTTGTGTGTCGGTCATGTTTCCCCCTCACCCTCGCCCTCTCCCGGTTGGGGAGAGGGAAATGTTCATGCCAGTCTACCCGCCCTTGTATACCCTCTCCCCTCAGGGGAGAGGAGCGGGGTAAGGGGCGAGGGAAAAGGCCTTAGTAGCCCATATTTTTCTTCTTCTCTAACTCTTCTTTCGCGGTGTCAGGCAGGTAGAGCGTCGATTTGGTGATCGTCACTTTTTCAGGCAGGGTGCCGTCTTTCTTGAATTTCTCCAGCGCATCGAATGCCGGGCCAGCCATGTTTGGCGTCAGCTCCACGCTGGCGTTCGCTTCGCCGTCCATCATCGCTTTATAGATATCCGGCACGCCATCGATAGAGCCAGTGAGGATATCTTTGCCCGGCTTCAGCCCCGCTTCTTTGATGGCCTGGATAGCCCCGATCACCATGTCATCGTTGTGGGCGTAAACCATGCAAATGTTCTTGCCGTTGTTTTCAGCCTTGATAAAGCTCTCCATGACCTCTTTACCTTTACTGCGGGTAAAGTCGCCGGACTGAGAGCGGATAATCTTAATGTTTGGCGCTTTGGCGATGGCTTCCGCGAAGCCTTTCTTACGATCGATGGCCACGCTCGCCCCGACGGTCCCCTGCAACTCAACGACGTTACACGGCTTGCCATCCACCTGTTTCACCAGCCAGTCACCAATTAATTGGCCCTCGAGAACGTTGTTGGCGGTGACGGTGGTCATATAGAGAGATTTGTCTTTTACATCAATGGAACGATCGAGCAAAACAACCGGGATCTCAGCGTCTTTCGCTTCCTTCAGGACCGGCTCCCAGCCAGTGGCCACGACCGGCGCAATAAAGATGGCATCAACGCCCTGGGCGATAAATGACCGCACGGCTTTGATCTGGTTTTCCTGTTTTTGCTGCGCATCGGCGATTTTCAGGGTGATACCGCGTTTCTGGGCCTCGCTTTTCGCAACGTTGGTTTCTGCCGCTCGCCAGCCGGATTCAGAGCCGACCTGGGAAAAACCTACGGTTAAAGGGGCGGCCATCGCCATAGACGACATGGCTGCCGAAACTGCTGTGACAAGAAGTAAGCGCTTCCACATATGAACGTCCTCGTAGGGGTGTTTATTGTTGGTTAAAAGATGTTCTGCGAAATGACTATAGCCAATGAAATATGTAACGAATTGCGTTACATCACACTTCAGAAAAGTGAATAAAACGTTAATCACAAGTTTGTAATCGCTTTCATTTCACCATTAAAAAAGCAGCTGAGTTTATGGATTTTCCTGTCATGGAATCGGTCTGAAAAGTGGGGAGAACGTGGAGAGAAGACGAAAACAGGCGGAGACATTCAGCGCCAGTTGGCTATAATACCTGCCACTTGTTTACCATCCATTTTAAAGGACACAGACATGAGCTTACTCAACGTCCCTGCGGGTAAAGAACTGCCAGAAGACATCTACGTAGTTATCGAAATCCCGGCTAACGCAGATCCTATCAAATACGAAGTGGACAAAGAGAGCGGTGCGCTGTTTGTAGACCGTTTCATGTCTACCGCCATGTTCTACCCATGCAACTACGGTTACATCAACCACACCCTGTCTCTGGACGGTGACCCGGTTGACGTACTGGTTCCAACGCCATACCCACTGCAGCCAGGCGCAGTCATTCGCTGCCGTCCTGTTGGCGTGCTGAAAATGACCGACGAATCTGGTGAAGATGCGAAACTGGTTGCTGTTCCGCACACCAAACTGAGCAAAGAGTACGATCACATCAAAGATGTGAACGACCTGCCAGAACTGCTGAAAGCGCAGATCACTCACTTCTTCGAGCACTACAAAGACCTCGAAAAAGGCAAGTGGGTTAAAGTTGACGGCTGGGAAAACGCAGAAGCAGCGAAAGCGGAAATCATCTCCTCTTTCGAACGCGCTGCGAAGAAGTAATTCTTACCGCTGAATAATAAGGCCCCGCGAGTCGGGGCTTTTTTGTGCCTTGCGTCTGACGCGACACTGGCACGCTAAATACGGCATAGCGGCTACCATTTCAAGGAACCAGCAGAATATATGAGCTTGTGACCCCAGGTTTTGTCCCCGGCAGAGCCGACCTGTTTGAAGAGCTTGCAGGGTATTATGAGAGTGATGGCCTGATATTTACCGATAGAGGTCTTTGATATTATCTAACGCTATTAATAGCCTGCTTTTGCCCTACTCGCTGCGTTAAAACAATTACCGACGAATATGCCCGTTTCGTGTCTGCTTCAGGGCTTTATGAAGACAGGTGTGTCTACCCTTTTTGTTGCAATGCACAGCGGGTAGAGTAAACGGCATACCCTGAGCTCAGGTGCTACTAATATCACCCATAGCTATTTTTTAATTGAGTTGCTGGTCAGCACACTCCTGACCGTCGCGATTGTGGGCGTTTTACATGCTACGTTTCTTTCTTCACAGCATAAAGATGGGCTACATAAAGGCGTTTGACTGTTACGGCAAAGACAGCAAATGGCAGTATCTCTGCATCATGACATTCCAGCTCGCCTGGTTTTTGTTTTATTTATGGATCCCCTACCGCAGCGATTATGCCATTTTGCTGTTTTTACTGTTTTTTATTCCCGTCATTTCAAGCAATACGCGGTGCATCAACTACTACGGCTTTTCACGCGCCCTGTGTCTGATATGGCTGCTTGCTCCGTACATCATGCTTTTCGTTCCGCTGTTTTTGACCCGACGCCGAAGCACAGAAGAGAGCTAAGCCCATAAAAAACAACGCCACCTGACGGTGGCGTTGTTTTTTTCAGTACTGGTCTCTGTCTAACCAGTTACCGCTTACAATCCGCTTTAACCCCTCGACCGGACGCTGGTAGACGTACATCCACGCACTTCCATACGGCGTCTGGATCAACTGGCGAGCGTATTCACCGCCCCTGGTGCGCAAGGCATCAAGTTCGGCAAGTGTAGCATTATCAATACGATAAACTTCACCCTGTACTGTTCCTTCCCCAGGAACCGCGCCTGGATAGTGGCCCAGGCTATACAACTGGTAGTTCTCGATATTGTAATTCCCCAGCAGCAGGGCATTGGTCATCCAGTGACTGTTGCCTTGCTTGGTTCGTAAACTGCCGTAGACAAATATTCGCATTGCTAAAACTCAAACTGATAGAGCAGATCAAGTGCCTGGTCTACGCCGGACACTGCTTCCAGATATAGCTTAGGCATAAGGCGATAGCGTAACGTGAGTGTTGCCAGTGAGTCAAAGATCCCCACGCCATATTTTACCTGCAGACCCGGCAGTACATAGCCACTGACCACCACTTGCGAGGAGTCACCCACGCCCTGGGTGTCCAGTGCCAGATTGCTTACGCCGAACGTCTCGCCGATTTTACCCACAACCTGCCCACTTTGTGCAACCCCCAGACCCACTAACATCGAGGTCATCGCTGCACTGTCGCTCTGGCCGCTCTCCAGTCCTTGCCCACGCAGCAGGTAAGACAAGGCTTCCTGTTGCGACATTGCCGGGTCGGAGAAGATCTCCGCCTTCGGCTCATCAGCAGAGCCGGTAACGCGAACACCCGCAATAACGTCGTTTTCGGTGGCTTCCGGGTTACGAATCGCTTCGATATTGAGCAGTGGCTGATCCGGTGGGCCGGAGAACAGAAGCTCACCTTTACGCACAATCAGATCCTGACCATAGGCATGGAAGCGCCCTTCAGGAATATTGATCTGACCGTTCAGACCCAGTCCCTGTTTGTCCTGCGCGACTTTCAGATCCCCCGTCAGTCTCGCCTTCAGCCCAAACGCATCCAGACGCACGTTATTGCCGACGTGAACGGTGAGGTTACTGTTGATCGGAATACCGGCGCTCTTCTGCTCAACGGGTTTGAGATTTTCATTGAGCATGACTTCGTCACTGGAGACGCCCACCGCGCTCTCAGGCACCTCGTGCACCACGATGCGTGCCCACGGTACGTCCACGTTGCCGTCCAGCGTGAAGAGGCTTGGGGTGGCTTCAAAGACAATATCCGGGGATACGTCCAGACGTACCATCGGCGGTACGGTGATCCGCACCTTACTGCCTTTGGCCGCGACACGGGCCCGCCAGTTATCAAGCTGGCTCCAGTCGGCGTCGCCGCTGAGGTTGATTTGCCCCTGCTGGGTACGCACCACCCCGGCGAGGGTCGAGCTCATGCCGTTGAAGTTCATCGCAATCTGGCTTGGCTGCATATCAAACGGCATAAAGTTGCCGTCGATATCCACGCCGTTAAGCTGCATCTGGCCAAACAGCTGCGGGCTTTGCGCATTGCCCGCCAGGCGCAGGTTCGCGCTGAGCATCCCCTCCGCTTTTTCTCCACGTGAGAAAATCGGGTTGGCCATCGCCAGGTTGAAGTTGCGGATATTAACGTTACCGGCGAGATTACGGCGTCCTTGCGGATCGGTAATCTGCACCTGCCCGTCAAACTGACCGTTGTTGGTCAGACGGATAAGCCACCCCAGCTCCGCGCGGTTGTTATGCAGATCGGCACTCAGGTTGAGGGTATCAAACGCCACCGGCAGCGGTGCGTCGTTCACTTCCTGTATCACCTTCACGTTACGACCAGAGAGCGTCACGCTACCCTGCGGCAGCCCCTCTTTGGTCGTGTCCCACGCGACATCGGCTTTCCCGCTAAAGACGCCGCTGGCCTGAGTCGTCTCCGGCATAAACGGTTTTAGCATCGCCAGGTCGAAGCGATTAAGGTTGATCTGCGCACGCCCTTCCGCCCCCGCATCAATGGTCTGCGGCACGCACAGTTCCGCATTCGGGTTGGTCCAGCAGTGCGGTCCGATACTGATCTTTTGTTCGGCGTTGCGGTAGTCCAGCGCGATAGAGCGGGACAGCGCCAGCGGCCCTACCGGGGTGTTGAAGCGGGTATTGTCCAGCGTCCCTTTCCAGCGCGCCTGTTTGCGATCAAAGCTTCCGGTCAGATGAAGCTGACCGGATACCGGCTCGCCCTGCACCTTAAGCTGGAGATCGTGCTGTTTTTCGTTACCTTTGGCATCCAGAGTGACCAGATTAATGTTCACGTCGGGCTGAGAAATGCGCTCCACGCGCAGGTTCAGGTTACCGCCAATCTGATCGGTGGATTTCACATCCCCTTCGACGCGAACCCGCGCAACGGTCAGCGCCTGCCAGCGCAGGTTGCTGGCGGTGATATCGGCCAGCAGCTGCGGAGCCTCTACCGTGCCGCGCACCTTCACTAACCCTTTCGCCGTACCGCCCAACCCTGGCAGGGCGTTATCCAGATTTGGCGCATCAATGGTGGCATCGAGATTAAGATCTTTCACCCCCAGCTCGCCTTTGATATCCGCCGTGTTACGGCCCAGCGCCACGTGCAGACCCGGGATCACCCACTGCAGATAGCTGTTGCCCTTCAGCGAGCCTTCAACGTTGACCTTATTCTGCTTCACGTTACCGGTAAGCTTGATTTCCGGCACGTCCATCTGCCACGTACCGCCATACAGGCTGCCGCGGGTTTTGATCAGGCCGTCCAGTTTTGATGGCCAGTCTGGCACCTCTTTGGCCGTGTTGATCCCCGTCAGCTTCAGCTCGCCGCGCCAGCTGATCGCCTGCTGCCAGTCGAGCAGCGCGGTGAGTTCAGTTTTGCCTTCCAGCGCCGCGACGGTCAGTTTGTCGAGATTCACCTGCTGCTCGTTGCCTTTAGCATCCAGCGTAATCGTCGCTGGCGGAACACCTTGCCCCTTCACCGCCGTGCGGAACGACAGGGTGTAATCCGTCATTTTGCCGCTCAGCTTGAGCTTCAGGTCATCGGCCTGGAACTGTTTTTCGCCGGTGAACGGCCAGTAGAGCTGCTTACTGACAACCTCAAGGTTGAGCGGCAGCCCCGCTTCCGCCAGCTGCGTTTGCGCGCGCAGATCCATATCCACCGGGCCGGAGAGGTTAACGCCGACATCCAGTTTATCGCGCAGCGCCCCGCCCACTTTGACCTTCACTTTTTCGCCTTTCAGCGGGTCGATGTTGAGCGAACTGTTCAGGGTGATATCCACCGGCCAGTTGTCGCGCAGCAGGGCATTCCCTGACGCGTTAACCGAGCCCTGGTTGGTGTCGATATCCAGCGCGTCGAGTTTCATGTTGCCGTCGATGCTGCTGACTTTAAGCAGCATGTTGAAGACCGTCAGATCGGTATCGCCGGTGAGACGCAGCTGCTCGCCTTTAAACTCTTCGATATTCAGGTTCAGCGGCAGATGAACGTCCGTCATCTCCGGCAGCACAGGTTTAGAGAAGAGATCTTTCAGCGTTTCGCCCAGCGGTTTCTCTTCCGGCTGCGGGTTCTGGATCTTCGGCTCGACAATTTCTTCCTGCGCCACGTCCGCCACTTTCGGCAGCGCAATCAGCAGCCCCTGAAGGGAGGTTGGCGTCAGAGTGAGGTTTTTCTCCTGCCAGCGCAGGCCGGAGGTGAAATCCATGACGGAGACGGTGGTGTCGTCGATTTTGACATTGACGTTATCCAGCGCCACCCGATAGAGGGCAATCGGATACGGTGTGGAGAGATTCAGCGGGCCGCTATCCTCTTCCTCAACGGGTGCCGATTTCGGCATTTTCTTCGAATCTATCGCCACGTTCACGTCTTTCAGCGACAGATCGTTAACGCACAGCTTGCTGTCCCGCAGGCAGCCCAGCTTCACCGCGAGGTGAAATTCCCCCGCGTTTACCGCCACGCCAGGCTGCTCGTAGCGGATGTTTTTCAGACGCAGATCGCGCCAGCCGCCTGTCACCTGGCCAATTTCCAGCCCAGGAACCCAGCGGTTAGCCGCGTTAAACAGCAGATGCAGGCCAGACGTCGTTCCGACCAGAAACGCCACCGTACCCAGCAGCAGTACGATAAAAATCAGCACCCCGAGGCTTATCTTCTTCCATAAACTCATAATTCAGGCCCCAGACCGATGTAAAACTGTAAACCGTGTTCTTCTTTATCACCCACCGGCACGGCGAAATCGAGCTTGATTGGCCCGACGGGAGACTGCCAGCGTACGCCCACGCCCGCGCCGGTTTTAAAGTCGCTGCGGCGGATATCGCTTACCGCTTCGCCGCCGTCGACAAACATCGCGCCCCACCATTTTCCGCTGACGTTGTACTGGTACTCCAGCGAGCCGGTAGCCAGCTTGGAGGCACCAATCAGCTTGCCGTCATCATCTTTCGGCGCGATGGATTTGTATTTGTAACCGCGAATACTGCGGTCGCCACCGGCGAAGAAGCGCAGATCCGGCGGAACTTTGTCGAAGTCGCCGGTTTCAATCCAGCCGAGGTTGCCGCGCATCACGAAACGGTGTTTGTCATACAGCGTGCGGATCCAGACGTTTTGCGCCTGAATCACCGAGAAATCCACATCGGAACCCCACATGGTGTTGGAGTAATCGATGGAGTAACGCTGGGAATCGCCCCAGGTTGGCATCAGGCCGCCGCGCGAGCGGGTACGGCTGATCATCACCCCCGGGTAGAGCAGCATGGTGGTGTTGGTGACGTTGGCCTGGGTAAAGTGGTCCAGACTCCAGCGCAGGTTAATGGCGCGCTGCCAGCCGCTGGAGAGGTCCCAGTATCGCGATACCGCAAGCGTGGTGGAATCTGCCTCGGTATCGTTCAGGTCGGTACGCTTAAAACCGCCCTGAACAAGGTAATACTGTTCAAGCGGGTTTTTCAGCAGCGGCATTTTGTAGCTGAAATCGAGCTGCTGTTCCGGCGCCGAGATACTGGCGCTGGTGGTCAGGCTGTGGCCGTATGAGTTCATCCACGGCTTTTTCCACGTGGCTTTCACGCGCGGACCGACGTCGGTCGAATAACCAACACCGGTCTCAATGGTGTTCTCGGTGCGCGGCGAAACAACGCCATGCAGCGGCAACACCTTGGTTTTGCGCGATTTATCAAACTCCGGCGCGACAACCACCGAGTTAAACCACCCGGTGGCGGAGAGTCGGCGGTTCAACTCCGCCAGATCACGCGACTGGTAGTAATCGCCCTTTTTGAAAGGCACGAGGTTTTGCAGATACTCTTCACGAATTTGTGAGCCTTCGAAGGTCACATCGCCGAAACGATAACGTTCGCCGCTGTCATAATCGATATCCCAGAAGGCCTGGTGCCTGTCGAGCGCAATGCCCAGCTGGCTTTTGTCGAACTGGCTGTCAAAGTACCCCTTACGCAGGGAAACGCTCGTCAGCTCTTTTTTGAAATGGTCGTAGTCACCGTGGTTCAGCACGGTACCGTTTTTCGGCCGCGTGCTGAGCAGATCCAGGTAATCCCGGTCCGTACGCGCGCCGCCGCGCAGAATGACGTTAGTGCCGCCGATCAACACCGGCTCACCCGGTGAAACGCGGGCAATAAGCACCTGTCGCCCCTTCTTTGGCGGCGGACGGAGATCGAAATCAATGGTGGGTTCGTAATAACCCAGCGCTTTCAGCCCTTCGCGGATCGCATCATCCACGCGCGCGCGAAAACGCCGGTCCGGCGTCACTTCGTCGCTCTCGATGGTCGACAGCTGCGCACGCACGTTTTTTTCCAGCGCCCCGGATAACCCCTCAACCTGCAAACGGACATTCGCCGCGCTGGCAACCCCGCTTGTCAGCAATAAACTGACCAAACATAACTGGCGGATTTTTGTCACGTTTTCTCCTGAATATCCCTTTTTCCACCCTGGAAGCAAATGAAGTGCCGCTCCGCGGCAAAATACGGCCTGTTAGCCAAAAACCCACATCGCGGGTTGAAAACGGGTGTAACACCCAAATATTTCTTATGATTAAATCTAGACTCATTCAGCGCATTTATTGTGTTCAATTAAACGCTTCGTGACAACCTTAACCGAAACATCGCAGCCCGGGAGGCCCCCATCGTGAGTTTATTCGACAAAAAGCATCTTGTTTCACAAGCTGATGCATTACCGGGACGCAACACCCCTATGCCTGTGGCGACCTTACACGCCGTGAATGGCCATTCAATGACAAACGTTCCTGATGGAATGGAAATCGCCCTGTTCGCCATGGGCTGCTTCTGGGGCGTAGAACGTCTCTTCTGGCAACTCCCCGGCGTTTACAGCACCGCGGCGGGTTACACGGGGGGGTATACGCCAAACCCAACCTACCGCGAAGTGTGCTCTGGCGAGACCGGTCATGCCGAAGCCGTACGCGTAGTGTATGACCCTGCCGTCATTAGCTATGAGCAACTTCTGCAGGTGTTCTGGGAAAACCACGACCCGGCCCAGGGCATGCGTCAGGGTAACGACCACGGCACCCAGTACCGCTCGGCTATCTACCCTCTCACTCCTGAGCAGGAGACGGCCGCCCGCGCAAGCCTTGAGCGCTTCCAGAAAGCGATGCACGATGCCGGTGACAACCGCGAGGTCACTACGGAAATCGCCTCTGCCAAACCGTTCTACTATGCGGAAGACGACCACCAGCAGTACCTGCATAAAAACCCGTACGGCTACTGCGGTATCGGGGGTATCGGCGTCTGCCTGCCACCACAGCTGGCCTGATTACTGGTCTAGCGCCACGCGAGCCGCGTGGCGCGTGGCATTACTGACCGACCCATAATTCATGACTTTTCCCTGCAACAGCAGGTTAAAAACCGGTGCCTGCGGCCTGTTAAGGCGGGTCTGCAGCAGGTGCACGGCCTCAATCCCCAGTTCGCGGCAGGGCACCGTGACCCCCGTGACCGGTTTTTCCAGCCGGTGCGCTAAATTCCAGGCAAAATCGGTGGTAATCAGAGAGATGTCTTCCGGGACGCGCAGCCCGTGGCGGGTTAATGCCCTCACCACACCTTCGGTCATGCTGGTGCTGTTCGGGAAAATCACCTCTGGCCACTGCGCTCTGTCATGACTCAGCAGCCACTCATCCAGCGCCCGCTCGGCTTCGTCTGCGGTAAACCACTCCGTCACGAGTAAATCACGCTGCGGCTCAAAGCCGACGTGAAAATGGCGATACGCCTCTTTAATGCCATCCAGACGAGCGTAAAGCGTATCTCGCCGAAGGCAGGTCAGCGTCAGGACCCGCCGATGCCCCTGTTCAAAGAGATACTGCATGGCGGTGAAGCCAATCGCCCGGTGATCGGGTGATACCGAATCCAGTACCCGCTCCCGGTCCACGGAATTAATTAAGACGCAGGGTTTATTGAGCGTGCTGGCCAGTTTAAATATGGTGGCATCATCAGTACCAATAATAATTATCGCGTTGATGTTCTTCTGGCTGGCCTTTTCCATAAATAATTTTACATCGGCGTGTTGTTCTTCTAATCCGCAACAGCTGACCCACACATTGTGTGGCGAGCAGGCCTCAGCAATCCCTTTGGTCACCTCCAGATAAAAAATATCGCCGCGCCCCTGAAAGGTTCTTTCCGGAGCAAAAACGGCAATACCGTTAATCAACAGCCGTCCACTGGCCATGGACTCCAGCACGCCCAGCTCTCGTGCGGTGCGAACGATCGCATCCCGGGCTTTATCGCTGGTATATGACTTGCCGCTTAATACCCTCGACACCGTGCTAACGGAATATCCCGTGAGGGCCGCGATCTCCTCCATTTTTAACCTGCCCGGCATAGTGTGACCTCGCTCTCAATCAGTTTTTGCAAATATTTGCAGAAACAGCCTTTTGATTTTAAAACCAAATTTCAGAAAGCCTGGAGATTACTTATTCACCTTGCGAGTATTCTCACAAAAACACATTGTCGCTACGCCTCGCCTTTCCTATTTTCCGGTCATCACTTCTTTTCAACTGAAATTAAGGTGTGACATGGAGAAGGTACGTTTTGGCATTATTGGTATAGGTAATATCGGTACGGTCCACGCACGTTATTTACTCGCGGGTACGGTCAATGACGCCTGCCTGACGGCGGTTTGTGACAATGCACCGGAAAAACACCCGGCCATTCGCCAGCTGGTGGGGTCCATTCCCCTGTTCAGTGATGCCCAGGAGATGATCCAGAGCGGGCTTATCGACGCGGTGATTGTCGCCACGCCCCATTACGAACATCCGCGCCTGTCGATGCTGGCGATGCGTAACGGCATTCATACCCTGTGTGAAAAACCGGCAGGCGTTTATACGGCGCAGGTGCAGGAGATGAACGCCTGCGCGCGCGAGTGCGACGTGGTGTTTGGCATCATGTACAACCAGCGACCAAACCCGCTGTACCGGAAGGTTAAGGATCTTATCGACAGCGGTGAGCTGGGCGAGATCCGCCGTTCTAACTGGATAATCACCAACTGGTACCGCTCGCAGAGCTACTACAACTCCGGCGGCTGGCGCGCGACCTGGAAAGGAGAAGGCGGCGGCGTCTTGCTCAACCAGGATCCGCATCAGCTCGATCTCTGGCAGTGGCTGGTGGGCATGCCGGTCCGCCTGCGCGCGTTTTGCCAGTTCGGCAAACATCGTGACATTGAAGTGGAAGACGAGGTCACCGCCTATGCCGAGTATGCCAATGGGGCTACCGGTGTATTTATCACTACCGTGGCAGAAACGCCGGGGACAAATCGCCTGGAGATCGTCGGGGATCGCGGCAAAGTGGTCGTCGAAGAGGGGCGGCTTCGCTACTGGCGGCTACGTGAGTCCGAAACCGCGTTTAACGCCCGCTGGCAAAACGGTTTTGGGGAGCCTGAATGCTGGGAGGTCGACATTCCTGTCGCCGCCGAATGCAGCGAACATCATGTCATTACCGCAAACTTCTGCGCCGCCATCCTGCGCGGTGAACCGCTGATTGCGCCGGGCCTGGACGGGATCCTCGGCCTGACGCTCTCCAATGCCATGCATCTTTCCACCTGGACTGACGACTGGGTCGAACTGCCGATCAACGAGAAACACTACTTGCGCCTGCTCCAGCAACGCATCAGCACCTCTGTTGCTAAAGAGGCCATAAACGTGACGCTTGATGCCTCAGGCACCTGGTAACTCCGGAGACGACACGATGCTAAATATCGCCATTGTAGGTACAGGCAATATCTCACATAACCATATTCAGGGTTATTTGCAGTTTGGTCAGCGCTGCCGGATTGTCGCGCTGGTGGATATCTACCCGGATAAAGCGCACGAGAAAAAAACGCGCTACGGCCTGACGCAGGCCCGCGTGTATGAGAGCCATCAGCAGATGCTGGCATCCGAGCCAGATGTCGATATCGTCGATGTCTGCACCCCACCGTATGTCCACGCACAGATCAGCATTGATGCACTGGAGGCCGGGTGCCATGTGCTGTGTGAAAAGCCGATGGCCGCCTCGCTTGAGGAGTGTGACGCGATGATTGCGGCTCAGCAGGCCAGCGGCAAAACGCTCTCCATCATTGCGCAAAATCGCTTTACCGATGCCTTCTGGCGCTTAAAAGCAGCGCTGGATTCCGGCCTCGCGGGCAAAATCTGCCATGCGCAGGTGGATTCGTTCTGGTGGCGCGGCCACTGCTATTACGATCTATGGTGGCGTGGCACCTGGGAAAAAGAGGGGGGCGGCTGCACGCTCAATCACGCGGTTCACCATATCGACGCTATTCAGTGGATGCTCGGGTTTCCATCTGAGGTGGTGGCGATGATGACCAACGTGGCGCATGACAATGCCGAAGTGGAAGACCTCAGCGCCGCAATATTCAAATATCCCAGCGGCGCACTCACGCAGCTTACCGCCTCGGTGGTGCATCACGGCGAAGATCAGAAGATCGTCATCCAGGGCGATCGCGCGCGCATCTCTGCCCCCTGGCAAGCCTGTGCCAGCGTGAGTGCCGATAACGGTTTTCCTCAGGAAACTCACGACCAGCAGCGGGAGGAACAGCTCAACGCTGTTTTTGCGCAGACGCCGACACTCGCGTGGACGCTGCATACCGGGCAGATTAACGACCTGCTACTGAGTATTGAACGCGGCACGGCTCCGCTGGTGGATGGATTACAGGGAAAACGCTCGCTGGAGTTGATTACCGCAATTTATAAATCTGCCATCACCCGCACCGTGGTCTCGCTCCCCATTCCACGTGACGATCCGTTTTACCGTACCGGCGGGATTAACACCCTCGCCCCCCGTTTTCATGAGAAATCCGCAAGCGTGGCCAACTTCAGCGAAGTGGGCGCTATCCCCCTGGGTAAAGATCTGGATCGAGGAATCTGAAGATGAATAAACATGACGGAATGAACTACGCGCCAGTCGGCAAACCTCAGCCCGTTGTCCGGGAAGGTGAATTTGTCTTTGCCGCTGCCGCGCTCGACCACGGGCATATTTATGGAATATGTAACGGGCTGATTGAAGCCGGCGCCACGCTGAAATGGGTTTACGATCCCGATCCGTCCAGAGTGGATAAATTTATCCAGCAGTATCCGCAGGCCAGAGTGGCGGATTCGCTGGAGGCGATCCTCGCCGATAACGAGGTGCGTCTGGTGGCAGGCGCCGCCATCCCCTCTGAGCGCTGTGCGCTGGGGCTGAAATCGATGGCGGCGGGGAAGGATTACTTTACCGACAAAGCGCCGCTCACCACCCTTGAACAGCTGGCAGATGCCAAAGCGATGGTTGAAAAAACCGGTAAGAAATACGCGGTTTACTACAGCGAACGTCTGCATGTTGAGAGTGCTGTCTTTGCCGGTCAACTGGTAAAGCAAGGTGCCATCGGCGACGTGGTACAAACGCTGGGAACAGGCCCGCACCGTGAAGGCGAAGGAAGGCCGGACTGGTTTTACGATCGGCGATACTTCGGCGGCATCCTGTGTGACATCGGCAGCCATCAGATTGAGCAGTTCCTTTTTTACACCGGCAACCGCGATGCCACCGTGATGGCAAGCCAGGTCCGGAACGTTAAACACCCGCAGTACCCCGCCTTTGAGGATTTTGGCGACGCAATGCTCAAAGGCGAAAACGGCGCCAGCGGCTACTTCCGCTGCGACTGGTTTACCCCGGATGGGCTGTCCACATGGGGTGACGGGCGACTGACGCTGCTCGGCACCGAGGGTTACATCGAAATCCGCAAATACGTCGATTTAACCCGCGGCGAGCAGGATGTGGTTTATCTCGTCAATAAAGAGGGGGAGTTCCGTTATCCGGTAGCAGGCCAGGTCGGATTCCCGTTCTTTGGCGAACTGATCCTCGACTGTCTCCATCGGACTGAAAATGCCATGACGCAGGCGCACGCCTTCAAGGCTGCAGAGCTCTGCGTGAAGGCTCAAATGCTCGCCAACGCGGCGGGTTAAGGGGAGCCGGAGATGACTATCCTGAATACCGCTATCATCGGCGCTGGGGCGATTCATGGCTGCCATGTCAATGCCCTGCGCCAGATGCCCAACGTCGCGCTGCGTGCGCTGGTCGACATCGACAGCGTTAAAGGATTGGCGCTGGCGAAAGACTATCAATGCCGTTTTTATCAGGATTACCGGGAAATGCTGCTGGATGATGCCATCGACGTGGTACACATCTGTACGCCCCACTTCGAGCATAAAGAGATGATTCTGGCGGCACTGGCCGCCGGGAAGCATGTTTTTTGCGAAAAACCGGTGGGCATGAACACCCGTGAACTCATTGATATCACCCGTGCCGCCGATCGGGCTCAGAGCCTGCTCGGCGTGTGCTATCAGAACCGGCTCAACCCCACCAGCCAGCGTATTCGGCAGGAGTTAGGCCATGGACAGCTGGGGAAAATGCTCAGCATCAGGGCAGTACTCACATGGTCACGCGCGGGCGCTTACTACACGCAAAGCCCCTGGCGCGGTCGGCTGGCAACAGAAGGCGGGAGTCTGCTGATCAACCAGGCAATCCATACCCTCGACCTGATGCAGTGGTTCGGTGAAGGCGTGACGCGAGTGAAAGGCGTGGTGGATAGCGGTGAGCTGGCAGACGTGACCGAAGGCGAAGACAGCGCAATGGCCACGCTACACTTCGCCAACGGCGCCCGCGGCCTGTTTTATGCCAGCAATTGCCACACCACGGACGCCCCTCTCCTGCTGGAGATCCACTGTGAACACGGCTCGCTGCTGCTGAATGACAACACTCTCTGGCGCGTCACACCGGGTGAGCGGTTAAAACTGGCAAGCGATGATTCCCCCGACGGCACGGTAAAAAGCTACTGGGGGCTGGGTCATCAGCAGGCGATCCACCGGTTTTATACTGCCGTTCATCATCCGGAAAACAGAGACTATATCGATATCCGTACCGCCGGCAAATCACTCACCCTTGTGGAGGCTATTTATCGGTCATCTCAAACAAGACAATGGATAAATATCAACAACCAGAACGTAATTTGAATTCCAGACGTTAATAAAAATACGCCCCGTAAAACGGGTTAATCATTACCCTACACTGGATATTATTATGGTCAAACCAACTGAACGTAGAGTTGGTTATGGCGTGGCGCTTGGCTACGGCATAACCGATCTGTTTGGCGGAGGCGCTTTCGCCATTATCGGCACCTGGCTGTTATTTTTTTACACGACCTATTGCGGGCTGTCTGTTATTGAAGCGGGCTCTATATTTGCTATCGCCCGCGTCATTGATGCGCTGTTAAGCCCGATCATGGGTTATATCACTGATAATTTTGCGGGTACCTGGCTCGGCCGTAAATTTGGCCGTCGCCGTTTCTTTTTATTACTGAGTTCCCCGTTAATGTTTTTGTATGCCCTGCTGTGGCTGACGGATATGGGATACTGGTATTACCTGGGAACCTATCTCTCTATTGAACTGCTGTCGGCGATGGTGCTGGTGCCTTGGGAGACGCTGGCCGCAGAAATGACGAACCGCTACGAAGAGCGCAGCCGACTTTCAGGGGTGCGCATGATCTGCTCTCAGCTTGGGGGGTTTCTTGCCGTTTCCGTCCCCGGCGTCATTATGCAGTTCACCGGGAAAGACAATCCGTTTACCTATACGCTCACCGGACTGATATTTTCCTGCGTTTTTTGCCTTGCGGTGTTTATTACGTGGTACACCACATGGGAAGCGAAAGATGTGCATCAGGAGTCCGATTTTAAGATAGATAACCAGCGCAGCAGCGGGGTAGCCAATCATCTGAAATATCTGGTACTGGACCTCTTTTCGTCCTTTCGCATCCGCGCATTCCGCCTGCATATCATTATTTATATCTTCTCGTTTACTGCGATGGACGTCTTCGGCTCGGTCTTTACCTATTATGTCGTTTATTGTCTGAGCCAGGATGCGGCGGCAGTGTCGGGCTGGCTGAGCATTGCCGCCTTTGCCTCGGTACCAGGCACGTACGGATTTATGCTACTTTTGAACCGGCTGAATATCACGCCGTCCGCGGCGCTGCGCCTCTCTTATGGCTGTATCTTCGCCGTGCTGGTATTCCTGTTTACGGTCTACCTCACCAAAACGCAGGTGCCAACGCTGCTGTTCTCGGGGGTCTTTATCCTGCTCGGTGCCGCCCGCTCTGGTCTTTATTACATCCCGTGGAATATCTACAGTTTCATCCCTGATATCGATGAGATTGTGACGCAGCAGCGCCGCGAAGGGATTTTTGCCGGGGTGATGGTATTGACCCGCAAAAGCACCGTGGCGATTGCCATCATGATCATCGGCCTGGTGCTGCAGGAGTCAGGGTTTGTGAAGGGCAGCGGCGCACAGCCTGAAAGCGCGCTGGGAGCCATTATCGGCCTGCTGATTTTCGCGACGGCGGCCCTTCTGGCCGTGAGCTTCTTCACGACCTACAAATTTAAACTGACCCGCGAGACGCACAAGCTGCTGCTGAAGGAGATTGCGCGCCGCAAGCTGGGCGGAGATTATCGCGATTGCGACGCCAACACCCGCGTGGTGATCAAACAGCTCACCGGCTATGAGTATGACCGGGTGTGGGGAGGGGATGCCACGCGCCGGGCGGCAGGAAACGCCAGTTTATCCGCAGTAAAATAGCCGTACGTACCGGACAGCGCTTCGCTGTCCGGCCGGTTTTATGCCAAAATGTGACCTCTGGCAGATTTACACGCCTTTACGCTATACTACCCGCTGAAATAATCAGCTCAACGCTACGAGCTGACGTTCTATGTGTCTTCACACAAATGTAATTAACTTCCCTTCCGAGGATCTGGCTGAAGCCGGATAAACTATGTTAAACAGTATTTTAGTGATACTTTGTCTCATTGCCGTCAGTGCATTTTTCTCGATATCCGAGATCTCGCTGGCCGCCTCCCGTAAAATCAAACTGAAACTGCTTGCTGACGAAGGCAACGTTAACGCATCACGCATACTCAAAATGCAGGAAAACCCGGGAATGTTTTTCACCGTGGTGCAGATTGGCCTTAACGCGGTCGCCATCCTGGGCGGTATCGTGGGGGATGCAGCATTTTCACCGGTGTTTCATGGCCTCTTCGCACGCTACTTTTCACCTGAACTCTCCGAGCAACTGAGTTTTATTCTCTCCTTCTCGCTGGTGACTGGCCTGTTCATACTCTTCGCTGATCTGACCCCGAAACGCATCGGTATGATTGCGCCAGAAGCTGTGGCTTTGCGCATCATCAACCCGATGCGCTTCTGCCTGTTCCTGTTCCGTCCGCTGGTGTGGTTCTTCAACGGCCTGGCCAACAGCATTTTCCGCCTGTTTAAAATTCCGATGGTGCGAAAAGACGATATCACCTCTGATGATATCTATGCGGTCTTCGAAGCGGGTGCCCTGGCGGGCGTGCTGCGCAAGCAGGAGCACGAGTTGATTGAGAACGTGTTTGAGCTGGAATCCCGTACCGTACCGTCATCCATGACCGGACGCGAAAACGTGATTTGGTTCGACCTGCACGAAGACGAGCAGAGCCTGAAGCAAAAGGTGGCCGAGCACCCGCACTCCAAGTTCCTGGTCTGTAATGAAGATATCGACCACATCATCGGTTATGTGGACTCGAAAGACCTGCTGAACCGCGTGCTGGCCAACCAGAGCCTGGCGCTCAACAGCGGCGTTCAGATCCGCAATACCCTGATTGTTCCGGATACCCTCACCCTCTCTGAAGCGCTGGAAAGTTTCAAAACGGCCGGTGAAGATTTTGCCGTTATCATGAACGAATACGCGCTGGTGGTGGGCATCATCACCCTTAACGATGTGATGACCACGCTGATGGGCGACCTGGTTGGCCAGGGTCTGGAAGAGCAGATTGTGCAGCGTGACGAGAACTCATGGCTTATCGACGGCGGTACGCCGATTGACGATGTCATGCGCGTGCTGGATATCGACGAGTTCCCGCAGTCAGGTAATTACGAGACCATTGGCGGCTTTATGATGTTTATGCTGCGAAAAATCCCGAAACGTACCGACTCGGTGAAGTTCTCTGGCTACAAGTTTGAAGTGGTGGATATTGATAACTACCGCATCGACCAGTTGCTGGTGACGCGTATCGATAATAAACCGACCGTGCTGGTACCGCGGATGCCTGACGCAGAAGATAAAGTGTCGGCGTAAGGTCCATAAACATCAACGGCTCCCATCGGGAGCCGTTTTTTTATCAACTGCGTTTTTAACTACTGCATAGCACGTTGGTTAAGCCATCTCAGTTTGCAGACGCATAACCTGACGGTTGACTTCAGACATCACAGACAGGTGCTGCTTGTCCTTCACTTTTGGGATAAGGATCTTGCCCTTATCAAACTCAAAAGCGCCAACATCCTTGATATACAACCGTCCACGGAACAGGATCTTCACGTACTTCGCCACCTGAAGCGGGTTGTAGCGTTGGAAAATTTTCATTCTTGTATCTCCTGCGAATCATACGCTCTTGCGGTGCCACAATCGGCCCGACTGTCCTGAGCGCAAATTTTGTTGCCCAAAGACTATAGACCAGAACTACGGTGTTACCCAGTATGCATAAGTTTATTTACCGTTTGATTACAATTATTCAGAATAATCTTTGCAAAGCTTCACTCAGGGCAGTATAAGCCGTCGTTTTTTCATGGATATGTGCGTTCACCCGCAAACTGGCATCGGGATTGCGGGAAAACCACATTGATCGCACTTATGATTAAAAGCGTATGACCAAGTGGTCGGATCACCTGCAAACAATAAGGAAACACCATGACCCTACGTACTATCCTTGCAGCAGCCTGCCTGCTTCTGCCCCTGTGGGCTAGCGCTCACGCGATTGAAAAAGGACAACGAGTACCACCAGTCGGCATTGCTGACCGGGGAGAATTGATTCTCGACAATGATAAGTTTAGCTACAAAGCGTGGAATAGCGCGCAGCTCGCAGGCAAAGTGAGAGTTGTACAACATATTGCCGGTCGTACATCCGCAAAAGAGAAAAATGCCAACCTGGTGGAAGCGATCAAGGCCGCAAAATTCCCACACGACCGCTACCAGACCACCACGATCGTTAACACTGACGATGCCATTCCTGGCTCCGGAATGTTTGTGCGTTCAAGCCTTGAGAGCAATAAAAAACTCTATCCGTGGTCGCAGTTTATTGTCGACAGCAACGGCGTGACGCGTAAGGCGTGGCAGCTGGAGGAAGAGAGCTCTGCAATCATCGTGCTGGATAAAGACGGCCGCGTGCAGTGGGTGAAAGACGGGGCATTAACCCAGGAAGAGGTGCAGCAGGTTGTCGCCCTGCTGCACAAACTGCTGGCTCAATAAATAGAGACGCGGAAGCCGGGGTTAAGGAAGGATTCGCGCGGGGTGTAGTCCAGCGGCTTACCCTGCCAGTCATGAACATGTGCCCCGGCTGCCGTGGCGACCGCATGCCCTGCCGCGGTATCCCAGACGTTCGTTGGCCCAAAGCGAGGATAGAGCTGGGCATGGCCTTCCGCCACCAGACAGAATTTCAGTGATGAACCAATCGAGGTCGTCTGGTGTTCACCCAGCTGTTGCAGATATTCCTGCAGTTCGCTGTCGCTGTGCGACCGGCTGATCACCACCAGCGGTGGACGCGCATCGCGCACCTGAATCTGCTTACGCACGCCGCACTCTTCCTTCCACGCCTTACCGTCTGCAGCGCTGTACATGACTTTCATCACCGGCGCGTATACCACCCCAAGCACCGCTTTGCCTTTTTCAATCAGCGCGATGTTGACGGTGAACTCACCGTTACGCTTGATAAACTCTTTGGTGCCGTCGAGGGGGTCCACCAGCCAGTAACGCTGCCAGTGCTGACGCTCGTCCCAGCTCTGCGGCGCTTCTTCTGACAGGACCGGGATATCCGGCGTTAAGGCCTGCAGCCCTTGCAGGATCACCTTGTGAGCCGCGATATCTGCCGCGGTGACCGGAGAGTCATCTGCCTTGCTGACGACCTCCATCGGTTTTGCACCGTCATACACCTGCATGATGGCATCTCCCGCATCCCGTGCGAGCTGACAAATCTTATCTAACATTCTCCACCTCTTTGTTAACGCAGTGGGGTTAACTCTTTGTTTTAGTTATATCGTAATGGGAACAATTCCGCTATCTGTGAAGCAATTCTGGTTTCATGGCGCTTTTTTCTGTCAGGATTCACATTTCTGTAAGCAACACGCTATAGATACATACTCTTTTGTGGCCTGGATCGAAAAAAGGACTCCTCTGATGATTAAGTTTAGCGCAACGCTCCTGGCGACGCTGATTGCAGTGAGCGTACAGGCGGCGACGGTAGACCTGCGAATTCTGGAAACTACCGACCTGCACAGCAACATGATGGACTTCGATTACTACAAAGATACCCCTACGGAAAAATTCGGACTGGTACGCACGGCAAGTTTGATCGCTGCCGCCCGCAATGAAGTTAAAAACAGCGTGCTGGTCGACAACGGCGATCTCATTCAGGGTAGCCCGCTCGGGGACTACATTGCCGCGAAGGGGCTGAAGAAAGGCGAGATCCACCCGGTGTATAAAGCGATGAACACCCTGGACTATACCGTCGGCAACCTGGGCAACCACGAATTTAACTACGGCCTGAAGTACCTGCACGATGCGCTGGCTGGCGCGAAATTCCCGTACGTTAACGCCAATATCATCGACGTTAAGACGCAGAAGCCGCTCTTTACCCCCTATCTGATTAAAGAGACCGAGGTTGTCGATCAGGACGGTAAAAAACAGACGCTTAAAATCGGCTATATCGGCTTTGTGCCGCCGCAAATCATGACCTGGGATAAAGCCAACCTCGACGGTAAAGTGACCGTTAACGATATTACCGAAACTGCGCGCAAATACGTGCCGGAAATGCGCGAAAAAGGCGCAGATCTGGTGGTGGTGGTTGCGCACTCGGGACTCTCCGCCGATCCGTATCAGGCCATGGCGGAAAACTCCGTTTATTATCTGAGTGAAGTCCCGGGCGTCGATGCGATTCTGTTCGGCCACGCCCACGCGGTCTTCCCGGGTAAGGACTTTGCCAACATTAAGGGTGCAGACATCGAGAAAGGGACGCTCAATGGCGTGCCGTCGGTGATGCCGGGCATGTGGGGCGATCACCTTGGTGTGGTGGATCTGGTCCTCAATAACGACGGCGGCGACTGGAAGGTCACTCAGTCAAAAGCAGAGGCGCGCCCGATTTACGACGCTGCGGCTAAAAAATCACTCGCCGCCGAAGATAAAAAACTGGTCGACGTGCTGAAGCATGACCACGACGCCACCCGCGACTTCGTCAGCAAGCCGATCGGTAAATCGGCGGATAACATGTACAGCTACCTGGCGCTGGTGCAGGATGACCCGACTGTCCAGGTGGTTAACATGGCGCAAAAAGCCTATGTCGAACACGTTATTCAGGGCGACCCGGACCTGGCAAAACTGCCGGTGCTGTCGGCCGCGGCACCGTTCAAAGTGGGCGGGCGTAAGAATGACCCGGCAAGCTACGTTGAAGTCGAAAAGGGCCAGCTGACCTTCCGTAACGCCGCCGATCTCTATCTCTATCCGAACACCCTGGTGGTAGTGAAAGCGACGGGTAAAGAGGTGAAGGAATGGCTGGAGTGCTCCGCCGGGCAGTTTAACCAGATTGATCCGCACAGCAGCAAGCCGCAGTCGCTGATTAACTGGGACGGGTTCCGGACCTATAACTTTGACGTGATTGACGGCGTGGAGTATCAGATTGATGTTACCCAGCCTGCAAAATATGACGGCGAATGCCAGGTCATTAACCCGCAGGCCGAGCGCATCAAAAACCTGACCTTTAAGGGCAAAGCCATCGACCCGAATGCCATCTTCCTGGTGGTAACCAATAACTACCGCGCCTACGGCGGCAAGTTTGCCGGCACGGGAGATAGCCATATTGCCTTTGCCTCACCGGACGAGAACCGCTCGGTACTGGCGGCGTGGATCAGCGCGGAGTCCAAAAAAGCGGGGGGCATTCATCCGGCAGTGGACAACAACTGGCGCCTGGCCCCCATTCACAGCGACACGCCGCTGGACATCCGTTTTGAAACTTCACCGTCCGATAAAGCGGCGGCGTTTATTAACGATAAAGCCCACTATCCGATGAAGAAAGTTGCAACAGATGATATTGGCTTCGCCATTTATCAGGTGGATTTAAGCAAGTAACGCGGTGTGTGCCGGGTAGCGGCTTCGCCTTACCCGGCCTGCCTTTACGCCGCGCGTTCTTCCCGGTTCGCCATCACCTGCGGCGTATGCACTTCTATCCAGTCCGCCAGCGCGGCCACTTTCTCACTCACCTCTGTCCCTAACGGCGTCAGGCTATACTCAACGTGCGGTGGTACAACCGGATACGAGACGCGATTCACAAACCCGTCCTGTTCCAGCGCCTGTAGCGACTGGGCCAGCATCTTTTCGCTGACACCCCCCATTTTTCGGCGCAGGTCGCTGAAACGGTGGGTTCCCTGTCGCAGGGCCACCAGAATCAGCACGCCCCAGCGGCTGGTGACATGTTTGAGAACCTCTCTGGAAGGGCACTGTTCCGCGAAGAGGTTGCCATCGCGCATTTGTTCGCTAAGTGTCGGTATCGTTGTTTTCATACTTACCTTTATGTACGTACTTACTAAAAGTTAGCTATGGTGCTAGTGTGCCACAACACCAGACAAACACGAAGAGGATTCATCATGATCGCAATTACCGGCGCAACCGGCCAGCTTGGCCAGCTCGTTATCAAACAGCTGTTAAACACCGTACCGGCAAACCAGATTGTGGCGATTGTCCGCAATCCGGCAAAAGCTGAAGCCCTGCGCCAGCAGGGAATTACCGTTCGTCAGGGGGATTACGCTGACGAAAGCACAATGACCTCCGCGCTTAAGGGCGTAGAAAAGCTGCTGCTGATCTCCTCCAGCGAAGTGGGTCAGCGCGCCACCCAACATCAGAACGTCATTAATGCTGCCAAAGCCGCTGGCGTGAAATTCATCGCCTATACCAGCCTTCTGCATGCGGATAAATCGCCGCTGGGCCTGCACGTTGAACACGTCGCGACGGAGAAGGCGCTGGCGGAGTCCGGCATCCCTTACGCCCTGCTGCGTAACGGCTGGTACACCGAAAACTATCTGGCGAGCGCACCGCCCGCGCTGGAGCATGGCGTATTTATTGGCGCGGCCGGTGAAGGCAAAATCGCCTCCGCCACCCGTGCGGATTACGCGGCTGCCGCGGCAAAAGTCATCTCCGGGGACGGCCATGCAGGCAACGTATACGAGCTGGCCGGCGACCACGCCTGGACGCTGAGTGAACTGGCAGCCGAACTCAGCAAACAGAGCGGCAAAAACGTGACGTATCAGAACATGAGCGAAAAGGATTTTGCCGCGGCGCTGAAGGGCGTTGGCCTGCCTGCCGGGCTGGCGGATATGCTGGCGGACTCCGATGTGGGCGCGTCTAAAGGCGGTCTGTTTGACGACAGCCATACGCTGAGCAAACTGATCGGGCGTCCAACCACACCGCTTTCAGAGAGCATTAAAGCCATCCTGTAAATGTTGCAAAATGGTTATTTTTTGTAGCATCCCCTCGGGTCATCTCTGATAATGGAGAGATGACTCATGAGGAGGTTCACCGTGCAGGGCGTACCGGAACAGTTCATTGATGAGAGAGACAGCGCGCGCTTTCGCCATCTGGCGCATTTGCCGGGCCTGGAGCTTTATCACGCGCATATTTCTGACTACGCCTTTGAGCCTCATACGCATGAAGCCTTCGGCATCGGCACCATTGAAACCGGTGCCGAACGCTTTCGCTATCGCGGTACCCAGCATCTCGCGGCGGAAAAATCCGTCGTGACCATGAACCCGGACGAGCTCCACACCGGGGAGTCGGCGACGGATGGCGGCTGGCGCTACCGGATGGTTTACATTGAACCCGATCTGCTGGAAGAGGTGACCGGCCTTCGCCACTGGTGGTTTAGCGACGTAACCCGCCATGACCCGCTGCGCTCACAGCAAATCGGCAGGCTTATCTATGGCCTGTGGCATACGGACGACCCGCTGGCGCAAAAAGGCTTGCTGCTGGATCTGATCGAGACCTTCCAGCCGTTAGCCCGCCACGCGCCGGTTACCCGGGAAGGTGCACACCGGTTCGAACGGGTTCGTGAGTATATGCACGACAACTACATGCACGCCCTGACGCTGGACGAATTGGCCAACGTAGTCTCACTCAGCCCCTACCATTTTCAGCGCCAGTTCAAGGCGCATTTCCATGTCACTCCGCATCAGATGCTGATGGCTATCCGCCTGTGGCGCGCCAAAGCGTTTCTCACACACGGCATGCCCGCCGCCGAAGTCGCCGCCGCGACCGGGCTGACCGATCAGTCCCATTTGACTCGCGCCTTTACCCGCCGCTATGGCATTACCCCCGTGCGCTACCAGAAACAGGTCGTTAAGCGCTGATGCGCAACCTCATACAATACGCGCGCCCTTCCCCCTCCTACACTGAACGCAGAATAAACCGATGTGGATGGAAAAATGATTAGTGGTGTGTTGTATGCCCTGCTTGCGGGTCTGATGTGGGGACTGATTTTTGTCGGCCCGCTGATCGTGCCGGAGTACCCGGCAATGCTGCAGTCGACCGGACGTTATCTGGCACTGGGACTGATTGCTCTCCCGCTGGCGTGGCTCGGTCGTGCACGTTTGCGTCAGCTCGGCCGACAGGACTGGTTCACCGCGCTGGCGCTGACCATGATGGGCAACCTTATCTATTATGTTTGCCTGGCGAGCGCCATTCAGCGAACCGGGGCACCGGTATCTACCATGATTATCGGCACGCTGCCCGTGGTGATCCCGGTCTTCGCTAACCTGCTTTACAGCCACCGCGACGGGAAACTGGCGTGGTCAAAAATGGTACCAGCGTTGGTGTGTACCGCCGTGGGGCTGGTCTGCGTCAACATTGCCGAGCTGCAGCATGGGCTGGAGAACTTCTCGCTGTTGCGTTACGGTTCTGGCATCCTGCTGGCATTCGTTTCCGTGGTGTGCTGGGCGTGGTATGCCCTGCGCAATGCGCGCTGGCTGCGGGAAAACCCGGATAAACACCCGATGATGTGGGCGACGGCTCAGGCGTTGGTCACGCTCCCGGTTTCGCTTATAGGCTATGTGGGGGCCTGTCTCTGGTTAGGTCATCAGCAACCGGATTTCGCTCAACCGTTCGGGCCGAGACCGTGGGTCTTTGTCGGGCTGATGCTGGCGATTGCGGTGCTCTGCTCGTGGGTGGGCGCGCTGTGCTGGAATATCGCCAGCCAGAAGCTGCCAACGGTGATTTTAGGGCCGTTGATTGTATTCGAAACGCTGGCCGGGCTGCTTTACACCTTCCTGATGCGCCAGAGCGTACCGCCGCTGTTAACCGCCTGCGGGATTATATTGCTGGTCGTTGGGGTCGTGATGGCGGTGAGAGCAAAGCCGGAAAAACCGATGGTCGTTCCGGCTTCAGAGAGTTAAAACGTTTCCCAGTTCGCTTCAGACGTCGCCGCAACAGGTTTAGCCGCTGGAGTGTAGCTTTTCACCGGCGCGGCGTTGACCACCGGGTTGCGGGTAATTTTAAACACCGCCACCGCTTCGTTCAGGCGTGCCGCCTGATCTTCCAGCGCGGCCGCCGCTGCCGCAGACTCCTCTACCAGCGAGGCGTTCTGCTGGGTCACGCGATCCATCTCGGCCACCGCCTGACCTACCTGATCGATACCGCGGCTCTGCTCGTCAGAGGCAGAGGCAATCTCGCCCATGATGTCGGTCACGCGGGTGACCGCATTCACGATCTCCGCCATCGTCGCCCCGGCTTCGTTTACCAGCTGTGAGCCGGCATTCACGCGCTCGCCGGAATCATCGATCAGCGCTTTAATCTCTTTTGCCGCCTGAGCGCTACGCTGGGCAAGGGTACGCACCTCACCTGCGACCACCGCAAAGCCACGGCCCTGCTCGCCTGCACGCGCGGCTTCCACCGCCGCGTTCAGCGCCAGGATGTTGGTCTGGAAGGCAATGCCGTCGATTACGTTGGTAATTTGCGCAATTTTGCTGGAACTGGTCGCAATGTCGTCCATGGTGCGCACCACACCCTCCACCACGTTACCGCCCTTCTTCGCGGTTGAGGAGGCATCGAGCGCCAGACGGGAAGCCTGACGTGCGTTATCGGCGTTTTGTTTTACCGTGGCGGTCAGTTGTTCCATGCTGGCAGCCGTCTCTTCCAGAGAGGCAGCCTGCTGCTCGGTACGGGAAGAGAGGTCGTTGCTGCCCGCAGAGATTTCCCCTGCACCGGTGTAAATGGTGTCTGCACCTTCACGCACCACGCCCACCGTGTTTGCCAGCGAGGTTTGCATCTCCTGAACGTTGCGCGCCAGGATTGCCATTTCATTCTTACCCTCTGCCTGAATCGGCTGGGTCAAATCCCCTGCGGCAATGGCGCGGATATGGCCAATCACATCCTGCAGCGGCAGCAGCAGAACGCGGCGCATCGCAATCCAGCTGGAGACGATCACAGCAATCACCAGCAGCATGACCGCAGAGAGGATCCACAGGATACGTTTATAATCGTTTTCGTTGTCTTTAATCCCTCTGTCCGTGAGGACGGCCTGCGCTTCACGCCATTCACGGTACACGTTCTGCATCGCGGTCTGTTTCTGCTCCGCATTCTGCTTGAACATATCTTCCAGATTGCCCTGGCCCAGCAGGACGTTCATTTGCGTTAGCGTGGCGGAGTAAATGCGGTACTGCTCTTCCAGACGGTTAGCCAGATTCTCGTCCAGACCCGGAGTATTAGGCAAAGCGTAGTATTTATCGTAATGGGACTGCGCATCCGCCAGCAGGTTCTTCGCCGTGTTCACCAGTTCATTCAACTGGCCGCCGTTAATCTGAGACGCCATGCTGCTTTGCAGACGCAGCATGCCGCGGTTCAGGGTCACGCGGGCCTGGTTGAGGCTGATCCATGCATCGGTAAACTCGGCGACATTCTGGCTTGAGAGCTGCGAGACGGTGAAGTTATCTTTGTCGTTATTCAGCGCGTTGATAAAAATGCCGGCGGAAATGACTTGCATGATGCCGAGCACAAGCAGCACCGAAATAAGAAGGGTAATGACTTTTATACGTTTAAACATGCGTTGCCTTTTTTATATGCAGGTTTGTCTGACGTGGATATATCGGCAGGCACGGCGAGTTGTTTACTGTTTCCCCACGTTAAAAAACTTTCTAAAGTAATTTCCTGCATTCATTCAGCAAGTTAAAAGTCATTATTTTTTGTGATCTGGTTCTCACTTTTCCCCTTCCCTCTAAAGGGTTATAGCGCCGCCTTAAAGATGCATTTAAAATGCACTTTATATTATTGATGACGAGGTAACTGCTATGGCCTTCCGCGACCAACCCCTTGGCGAGCTGGCGCTCTCCATCCCGCGCGCGTCCGCGCTGTTTCGTAAATACGATATGGATTACTGCTGTGGCGGTAAGCAAACCCTGGCACGTGCCGCCTCGCGTAAAGAGCTGGATGTGGGGCTCATTGAAGCGGAGCTGGCGCAACTGGCTGAGCAGCCTATTGAGAAAGACTGGCGCACTGCAGCCCTTGCCGACATCATCGACCATATCATCGTGCGTTTTCATGACCGTCACCGCGAACAGCTGCCTGAACTGATCCTGCAGGCGACAAAAGTGGAGCGCGTTCACGCCGACAAACCTTCCGTACCGCGCGGTCTGGCGAAATACCTGACCCTGCTTCACGAAGAGCTTTCCAGCCACATGATGAAAGAGGAGCAAATCCTCTTCCCGATGATCAAACAGGGTATGGGCAGCCAGGCGATGGGGCCCATCAGCGTCATGGAAAGCGAACATGATGATGCAGGCGAGCTGCTGGAAGTGATTAAACACACTACCCATAACGTTACACCGCCACCAGAGGCGTGCACCACGTGGAAAGCGATGTACAACGGCATTAACGAGATGATCGACGACCTGATGGAACACATCAGTCTTGAGAACAACGTCCTGTTCCCGCGTGCCCTCGCAGGTGAATAAAAAAGGCGCCCGAGAGCGCCTTCCTGAGGTTATCATTCGGCCACAGCATCTGTGGCCTTTTTTATTAACGCATGCCTGCCATACGTTTCTTACCGATAAATAACCATCCCAGCCCCAGCGCGATGAACCACAGCGGCGTGACGATTAACGCCTGACGGGTATCGTCTTCCAGCGTCAGCAGAACCAGCACGAAGACGAAGAACGCCATGCACACCCAGCACATCAGCTTGCCCAGCGGCATTTTGTAGATCGATTTTTCATGCAGGTGCGGACGCTGTTTGCGGTACACCAGGTAAGAACACAGGATGATGGTCCAGACGAACATGAACAGGATCGCAGAGACCGTGGTGATCATGGTAAACGCACCGATCACACTCGGGTTCACGTAGAGCATCACCACACCGCCCAGCAGGCAGATACAGGAGAAGGTCAGCCCTTTCGCCGGCACCGCACGCTTAGACAGTTTGGCAAACGCGCGTGGCGCAACCCCTTCCTGTGCCAGACCAAACAGCATACGGCTGGTAGAGAACACCCCACTGTTGGCTGAAGAGGCCGCGGAGGTCAGCACCACGAAGTTAATCAGGCTTGCGGCCGCAGGCAATCCAACCAGTACAAACAGCTCAACGAACGGGCTCTTGGTCGGTACAACAGAGCTCCACGGCGTCACGGACATGATGATAATCAGCGCGAACACGTAGAACATAATGATACGAATCGGGATGGAGTTAATCGCGCGCGGCAGGGATTTCTCCGGATCTTTAGTTTCCGCCGCCGTGGTACCGACCAGCTCAATCCCCACAAAGGCAAACACCGCAATCTGGAAACCGGCAAAGAAGCCGCTGATGCCTTTCGGGAACCAGCCGCCGTCATTCCACAGATGCGCGAACGAAGCCTGAACGCCGGTTGGAGACTGGAAGTGCGTCAGTACCATCACCAGGCCGACAACAATCAGGGCGATAATCGCCACGATTTTGATCATCGCAAACCAGAACTCCATCTCACCGAACATTTTAACGGTGGCGAGGTTAAGGCTCAGCAGCAGAACAATCACCGCCAGCGAGGCCACCCAGTCCGATAACCCAGGGAACCAGAACTGCGCGTAGGCCGTGATGGCGACCACATCCGCCATGCCGGTCACCACCCAGCAGAACCAGTAGGTCCAGCCGGTGAAGTAGCCCGCCCAGGGGCCAAGCAGGTCGGAAGCGAAATCGCTAAAGGACTTGTATTCGAGGTTCGAGAGCAGCAATTCACCCATTGCACGCATCACGAAGAAGAGCATAAAACCGATGATCATATAAACGAAAATGATCGACGGCCCGGCAAGACTGATGGTTTTACCTGACCCCATAAACAGCCCGGTACCGATGGCACCCCCGATGGCAATGAGCTGAATATGACGGTTTGTGAGATTGCGCCGTAGCGACTGTTCAGACGACGCCTCTTCGTCGGCGACGACTTTAACCTGATCTACCATGTGATATTTTCCTGTTTATGCCTGTCTGTGTTGTTAAGGCTCTTCTGGCCTTTAAATACGTCAAAAAAATAACGGTCCCCATGAAAGGACTCATCGATATTAGGTAAGAATCGGCGGGATGAATACTATGATTTGGATATTATGTTAATAATATGTTTAAAGTGAGTGTCATATCACTCATACAACGCGAAACAGCTCACAAAAATACACGCAACAGTTTCGTTTGCAAGATAAAATGTTGATTCCGTCGTAACTATAGGTTTTATCACTATATTCCTCTCCCCCGAAGGAGAGAGGAAATAAGAAAAGCTGATTACAGAATTTCCAGCAGCTCGACTTCAAACACCAGGGTGCTGAATGGCGGGATGGACGCACCAGCGCCACGCTCGCCGTACGCCAGGTTGTGCGGGATAGTCAGTTCCCATTTGGAACCCACTGGCATCAGGGTCAGCGCTTCGATCCAGCCCGCGATAACGCCGTTAACCGGGAATTCAGCCGGTTCGCCACGTGCTACAGAGCTGTCGAACACCGTACCGTCGATCAGTTTACCGGTGTAGTGCACGCGAACGTGGTCAGTACGCGCCGGGATTGCGCCGTCGCCCTGGTTGATCACGCGGAACTGCAGGCCAGACTCAGTGCTGTTCACGCCTTCACGCTCACGGTTCTCTTCCAGATATTTCACGCCTTCTGCAGCCATCTCTTCGAAACGCGCGCGACGCACGGCGTCAGCACGTTCGTGGATTTCACGCAGCGCACGGTGCACAACATCAACCGGAACTGCCGGGTTGTTGCCTTCCAGCGCATCAGCGATACCCGCCACCAGCGCTTCGGGTAACAGACCTTCCAGGCCGGATTCGCTCAGCTGCTGTCCTACCTGCAAGCCGATACCGTAACTTGCCTGCGCTTCGATAGTGTCAAAAGTCGGGGTGGTCATGGGTTTTCCTTCCATCACATTTAAAGTAGCGGGCAGCATATCAGCCATGCCCTTATGGGTAAAACTTTGTCTGAAGTTAAGGTGACAAACCGCGACGAAACAGAAACAATAGAGAGAACCAGGATTAATCCCGAACGAATGTCACGGATGTCGGGTTTGCTACGCCGTTCAGGCAGTTAGCAAACTATACTTCGGAGCACAGGATAAAAAAGACGCGGAGCAGGAGGAGAGCCATGCCCGGGCGATTTGAACTGAAACCTACCCTGGCGAAAATCTGGCAGGCGCCGGACAATTTTCGCATCATGGACCCGCTGCCGCCTCTGCATCGCAGAGGGATCATCATTGGCGCGCTGATGGTGATCGTGGGCTTCCTGCTTCCTTCCGGTGGCGATGACGCCGACACCGCGACGGTGACCCGCAATGCCCAGCTGGATATTCAGTCGCAAACGCGACCGCAGCCGGACACACAGCCTGTGCAGACGCAACTGGTCACCCCGACGAACGATCCGGGACAGGTTGCGCCTGTTGAACCGGAACCCATTCAGGATGAACAGCCACAGGAACAGGCCGCGGCCCCGGCAGAGCCACAGGCTCAGCAGCCAACCGGCATTGAGCAGCAGTGGCGTTCCTATCGCGTAGAGCCGGGTAAAACCCTTGCGCAGCTGTTCCGCGACCATAATCTGCCGCCAACCGATGTGTATGCCATGGCGCAGGTGGAAGGCGCGGGCAAGCCGCTCAGTAATTTGCAGAACGGCCAGCTGGTGCAGATACGTCAGAATGCCAGCGGCGTCGTCACCGGGCTCACGATTGATACGGGAAATGGCCAGCAGGTGCTGTTTACCCGCCAGCCTGACGGCAGTTTTATCAGAGCACGTTAATGTTCCGGCCGGGTAAGGCGAGTCAGCCTCCCGGCAATGCCCTTCTTAGTGACTCCGCTTATTGACCCACCAGATTCCCGAGCAGACCAGCACCAGCGCAATCGCATATTTGATGTCCAGAATGTTTTCACCGAGGAAAATGGCGGACAGCACCGTCCCGGCAACGGGGATCACAAAGTTGAACGGGGCAATCATACTTACGCGGTTCACTTTCAGCAGCGCGCTCCAGAGGGCGAACGCTACCGAAGAGAGTAACGTCAGATACCCCAGCACCGCGACGGCCGTCATGCTATGCACTTCCAGCGTCCCTCCCGTGAGATAGCCACCCGCCACCAGCGCCGCGCCGCCGATAGCGAGCTGCCAGCCGGTCATCACCGTCGGGTCGACGGTCTGGGAGATGCGTTTTCCGTAAAGCGTGGCGGCAGAAAGGATAAAGGCTGCCAGCACCACAAACCCGTCTCCCTTCCAGACGAAGCTGAATTCGCTTAACCCGCCGTGGAAGTTAACCAGCATCACTCCGGCAAAGCCCAGAATACAGCCAAGCGTTTTGTTATAGCTGAGCTTGTCGTTGTGGTAGATGAAGTGCGCCAGCAGCACGCTGAAGAAAGTGCCGGTGGCGTTCATGATTGAGCCGTTCACGCCTGTCGTGTAGGCCAGTCCGATATAAAAGAAGGTGTACTGAATGCTCGTCTGCGTCAGTCCCAGGACGGTCAATTGGCCAAACTGCCCGGGCGTGAACCTGCCGATGGGCTTACGCTGTGCTAACGCAAAGAGAAGCAGCAGCACACCCGCAAACAGAAAACGGTAACCGGCGAACACGACCTTTGAGGGAATATCATCAGTGGCAATCTGGAAGAGTTCATAGCCGCTTTTTATGGCCGGGTAAGAGCTACCCCAAAGCAGACAGCAGAGCGTGGCGCAGGCATAGGCCACCTTTCGACGGGCAAATACGGGCGTGGGCAGAGCGGTTTCCATGTCGAATCTCATAAATAAAATTGCGTTTCATTTTATTATCAGAGAATGCGCCAGGAATAGCGACCCTACAAGCATTAAAAGCGCGAGTCTGGTCCCTTAAAAAGCAAAACGCCGGCACAAGGCCGGCGCTTCGACGTGAGCAGAGTAAAATTACTCAGCTACAACGTTAACAACCAGTTTAGCGAACACTTCGCTGTGAACCTGGAAGTCCACTTCGTGCTCACCAGTGGTACGCAGAACACCGTTCGGCAGACGAACTTCGCTCTTAGCCACTTTAACGCCAGCTGCAGTTACTGCATCAGCGATATCGCGGGTACCGATGGAACCGAACAGTTTACCTTCGTCGCCAGCTTTGGAAACGATGGTAACAGTGCCCAGTGCGTTGATTGACTCAGCGCGAGCATTAGCAGCCGCCAGAACGTCAGCCAGTTTGGCTTCCAGTTCAGCGCGACGTGCTTCGAAAAACTCTACGTTTTTCTTGGTAGCTGGAACAGCTTTACCCTGTGGAACCAGGAAGTTACGAGCGTAGCCCGCTTTAACGTTTACCTGATCACCCAGGCTGCCCAGGTTTGCTACTTTATCAAGCAGAATAACTTGCATTACCTTATCCTCTTAAAGTCGTATTAATGGACCGTGCCCGATTACTGATGACGATCAGTGTACGGCAGCAGGGACAGGTAGCGAGCGCGTTTGATAGCGCGAGCCAGCTGACGCTGGTATTTTGCACGAGTACCGGTGATACGGCTTGGGACAATCTTACCGCTTTCGGTGATGTAGTTTTTCAGCGTTGCGATATCTTTATAGTCGATCTCTTGAACGCCTTCCGCGGTGAAACGGCAGAACTTGCGACGACGGAAATAACGTGCCATATGGCTAGTCTCCAGAATCTATCAAATCAATCTGCTCGGCATGCAGAACCATTTTGCTCAGGCCGTTCTTTGCCTTGTGGCAAGAAATGAACCCCTGAACGATTACTGCGCTACCGACCGTTATACTGTGAGTAATGGCCTGGTTTTCGTGTCCGCTAATAATAACGGGCATTTGGCACCACGCCTGCCGGTGAAAGCCGGCTTCCTCTTGCACAGAACGATGCTCAAGCACGAACTGGCAATGCGGAATTCCTGATGGACTGACCTTACGAAGGGGGGTCCTGCACACGGTACCGGACAACACCAGACGGTTGGTCATCAGAAATTACTCTTCAGAATCCCCAGCATCAGAATCATCTGCGGTTTCGTTTGCGAAATCATCGCGACGCTCACGGCGCTCGTCTTTCGCTTTAACCATCGGAGATGCTTCGGTCACTGCGTTTTTGGTACGCATAACCATGCTGCGGATAACGGCATCGTTGAAGCGGAAGGTAGTTTCCAGCTCATCGATCACTTCCTGCGGCGCTTCAACGTTCATCAGAACGTAGTGTGCTTTGTGCAGTTTGTTGATCGGGTAAGCCAGCTGACGGCGGCCCCAGTCTTCCAGACGGTGGATCGTACCTTCTGCACCAGTGATGGCAGCAGAGTAGCGCTCGATCATGCCCGGAACCTGTTCGCTCTGGTCAGGATGGACCATAAAAACGATTTCGTAATGACGCATCGAATTGCTCCTTACGGATTATTCAGCCTCCTGTCTGGGTCAGCCGAGGCCCGGGGAGGCAAGGAACGTGTTAAAGGTCGGCTGAAAAATTGACGCGTCATAATACTTGCGCGCCCCTGGAAACTCAAGCTGATTGCACAAATAATTCGCACAAAGCGTAAAGCTGGTCTAAGTGGGTGATTTAAAATTAATCACATCAGGAAGCGTTGTTTTTTTGAACAACAGCATCAGAAATGGTCACGCATCCCCGCCGGATAAGTGATTACACTTTAATCAGAGACCTTATTTATAAAAGGAGAGCAACACCCCCTTTCACAGCACGCAGTCGTGGAGCGCATATCATGAAAAAAATCGCATTTGCCGTAATGGCTGCACTTTTGCTCAGTGCAAACGCGATGGCAGCCATCAAGATAGACGGCCGGCAGGCCCAAAACATGGATGATGTGCAGAGCTTAGGCGTAATCTACATCAATCATAATTTCGCCACTGAAAGTGAAGCAGATCAGGCACTCAATCAAGAGACCGATGCTCAGGGTGCACAATATTATCACGTCATACTGATGCGTGAGCCCGGCAGCAACGGCAATATGCACGCCAGTGCAGATATCTACCGATAACGCTTTAACGCTAGCACCAGGAAAGCCAACAAAGAGAACATAGCCATAGTTTAACTTGCCCCCTGCCCGGGGGCTTTTTTTTGCTAATGGCTCTGAAATACCACCGGTTACAACTGTTTTTCGGTATTCCAGAGCACTTATTCACTTCTGCCCGTAATAGGCGTTGGGCCCATGTTTACGCATGAAATGTTTATTCATAAGGTAATCATCAATGCCCTGAAGCTGCGGATTGATGCCGCGGGCGATCCACGCCATTCGCGCCACTTCCTCCATCACCACCGCGTTATGCACGGCATCGTGAGCGTCTTTTCCCCACGAGAATGGACCGTGCTGATACACCACAATACCCGGCGTATGCAGCGGCTCACGCTCAGCCAGCGTGTCGATAATGACGCGACCGGTGTTGAGTTCATACTCCCCTTCCACTTCGGCCTGCGTTAATGCCCGCGTGCAGGGAATATCGCCAAAGAAGTAGTCTGCATGCGTGGTGCCAAGAGCCGGAATGGGCAGCCCTGCCTGCGCCCAGGCCGTGGCATGAGTCGAGTGTGTATGCACAACGCCGCCCAGGGAGGGATAACGCTGATACAGTGCCAGATGGGTGGCGGTATCAGAAGAAGGACGCCACTTTCCGTCAACCACGTTGCCATGGAGATCCACAACCACCATGTCGTCGGCGGTCATGGACTCATAGGGCACACCGCTGGGCTTAATCACGACCCGCCCCTGCACACGGTCGATGGCGCTGACGTTACCCCAGGTAAACGTCACCAGACCGTAGCGAGGTAGATCCATATTGGCCTCAAAGACCTGCTGCTTAAGCTTATGCATACTCAGCCTCCAGCAACCCAGCCCGCGCCATACGTTCACGGACCCAGGCCCGCGCCTTCGCCACTTCGGCTGCCGGGTCGTCCGACGTTTCACTCCACATCTCAATCAGGTAAGGCCCGCAATACCCTGTCTGTTTGAGCGTCTGGAAGCACCGTTCGAAATCCACCACCCCGGTGCCGAACGGAACATTTTTGAATACACCAGGCCGGGTATCTTTGACATGAACCGCCACGATATGACCAATACCCGCCTGCAGTTCCATCTGCACGTCGTTATCCCAGGCTGACAGATTGCCGATATCAGGGTAGAGCTGGAACCACGGATTATTCAGGTAGTGCGCGTAACCCAGCGCCTTGCTGATGGAGTTCATTAACGGATAATCCATGATCTCCATCGCCAGCGTCACCTGAGCACGGCTTGCCATGTCGACGCTCTCTTTCAGGCCGTCACGAAAACGACGGCGCGTTTCATTGTTGGCGTCCTGATAGTAAACGTCATACCCCGCCAGCTGGATCACACGGATGCCGACATCCTGGGCAAAGCGAATGGCTTTACGCATGATCTCCAGCCCCTGAGCACGCACAGCATCATCTTCACTGCCAAGCGGAAAACGACGGTGGGCGCTGAGGCACAGGGAAGGCACACGTACCCCCGTTTCAGCGATGGCGCTAACCAGTGCCAGACGCTGTTCGCGGCTCCAGTCAAGGCGAGACAGGCGTTCGTCTGTCTCATCCACTGACATTTCGACAAAATCGAAGCCGAGTTGTTTCGCCAGTTGCAGCCGCTCCAGCCAACACTCCCCCGCAGGGAGTGCCTTTTCATAGATGCCGAGCGGGACTTGTTTAGACAACATACCCGCTCCTTAGCCCCAAAGCTGAGCGATTGAGCGTTTGAACTGACGCGCGGCTTCTACCGGAGAGGCGGCATCACGGATGCTACGGCCTGCGATAAAGACATGAATTGGGATACCTTTGAAGAGCGGCAGATCTTCCAGCGCCAGGCCTCCGGTCACGGTCACTTTGAAGCCCATATCGGCCAGACGCTTAATCGCGCTGATATCCGCTTCCCCCCACGCTACCCCAGCGGCCTGCGCATCACGGCTGCGGTGATAAACCACCTGTTGAATGCCCGCGTCACGCCACTCCTGCGCCTGCTCCCAGGTCCAGAACCCGGTCAGCTCAATCTGCACATCACCGTTGAACTCTTTTGCCACATCCAGCGCACCTTTAGCCGTGTTGATATCCGCACAGCAAATAACGGTGACCCAGTCGGCATTGGCTTCAAAACACATACGGGAAAGAATTTTGCCCGCATCGGCAATCTTGGCATCCGCCAGCACGATTTTATGCGGATACAGTGCCTTCAGGTCGCGGACGGCGCGAACGCCTTCACCCACGCACAGAATGGTACCGACTTCGATGATGTCCACTTCTTCCGCAATCAGGCGGGTGGTTTCGTAAGCGTGAGACAGAGTCTGGTTATCCAGCGCGACCTGCAACATTGGTAATGACATTTTCAATTCCCTCTTAAACTGCCGCCGCAGTGGCGTTATCAATTAAATCCAGCACATCCTGCTCGGTGCGGCAGGCGCGTAAACGGTCGAAGTTGGCCTCATCATCAAACAGATTCACGATCTGCATAATGCCCACCTCCTGGTGGGTGTTGGCATCAACAGCCGCCATGGTGATGAGGATGTCGACCGGGTCGTTATCGTCGTGGTTGAAAGCCAGTGGTGTTTTCAGCGTAACCAGCGCAAAGCCGGTTTTTTTAACGCCCTCTTCCGGGCGGCCATGCGGCATCGCCAGCCCTGGTGCAATCACGAAGTAAGGGCCGTGCTCTGCAACACCATCCAGAATGGCCTGGTAATAACGCGGCTCGACAACATCGGCTTTTACCAGCAGATCTACGCTAAGTTTCACCGCTTCCTGCCAGGTGCTGGCGTCGGCCTGTAAAAGGATGGAGCTATTCTCTGCCAGCGAATCACGTAGTTTCATGTTGCGTCCTTACTTCACATCTTGTGGGAAATGCGCGTTGATCACTTCCAGCAGCTTTGGCCCAAAATCGGCTGGCGACAGCATGTTGCGCACGCCTACCACATATTTGTTGCCTGTCACGGTGATCTCACCGGCGATGTGGGTAGAGGCGATGATGATGTCCGCGCCGTTCAGTTCACTTTTGTATTCGCCCACTGCGCAGCTGTTCACCGTGTGGTCGATGTTTGACTGGGTTAAAAACTGGTCCACTTTCATCTTCATGATCATGGAACTCCCTTGCCCATTGCCACACACAGCCAGGATACGTACGGTCATAATCGAAACTCCTTAATGAGCAGAAACTTCTGCTGTTTGTTTTTCTGCATCTTCTTCAGCCCGCAGAGAGCGACCAGCGAAGAACATATAAGCCAGGGCAATGAGGATGATGACAGCCATAAAGATCAGGCCAACGGAGGCGAAGCCCTGCATCATCGGTGGTGCCAGAATTGACCAGTCGGCCATGCCCATCCAGGCGCTCATACCGGTGAGCTTGACTGCCCACACACACCCGAAGATTTCCACCATCCCCATCACCAGGCAGATCTTGAGCGCCGCGCGCCAGCCACCAAAGTGGTTCGCAAAGACGCCGATGGTGGCGTTGGAGAAGAACATCGGGATAAAGCCAGGAATGATCAGAATGGAAGAGCCGCAGCCCACCAGGATACCCACCGCAATCAGTTGGCCGATGGTGCCCCACATGAAGCCCCAGACCACCGCGTTTGGCGCGAAGCTGTAGATAGCCGCGCAGTCAATCGCCAGTACCGCACCTGGAATCAGACGCTGAGAGATACCGTTGAAGGCTTCGGACAGCTCGGCAACGAACATACGCACGCCTTGGGTGATAATGAAAATCGCCACCGCGAAGGAGAAACCGGTCTGCAGGATATAGACAGTCCAGTGGGTTTTACCCGCCATCGCCTGCACGACGTCAATGCCAAAGGAGAGCAGAATGGCACCGAAGAAGAGGGTCATCACAATCGCCGTAGAGACGATATTGTCGTGGAAAATATTCAGCCAGCCCGGCAGTTTAAGATCTTCGACGCTTTCTTCTTTTTTACCCAGATACGGCGCGACTTTATAGGCAATCCAGGAGGCAAACTGCTGCTGGTGGCCGATGGAGAAGCCGCAACCGTCGGTGACGTCCTGCGTGGGCTTGTACATCATGTTGGAGGTGATACCCCAGTAGAGCGAGACCAGCACCGCGGTGCAGATAATGGTCGTCCACATTGGGTAGCCGAAGATAAAGAAGGAAACCGCAATCAGCCCCGCCTGCTGGAACATGATATGGCCAGTCAGCATGATGGTGCGAATACCGGTAATGCGGCGCAACAGAACGTAAATGATGTTCAGCGCCAGCGCGAGCAGAACCGCATACCCTACCCAACTGTAGGCATCGCCCATGCGATCGATGGTGGCCATCATCGAGGCGTAGGTGTCAGAGATGGCGCCGTTGATGCCATAGACTTCCGACATTTTGGCCACTACCGGTTTGAAGGTGCCGGTCAAAATGCCTGAACCCGCCTGCAACAGCATGAAACCGATGATGGTTTTAATGGTGCCTTTAATAATAACGCTGACGCTTTTACGCAGCAGGATATAGCCAAGGCACGTCACGATGCCCAACAACAGCGGGGCATTAGTCATTACCTGATTAAAGAACACGGTAAAGACGTTGTAGAGGATCTCCATAACTCTCTCCAGAAATGAGAACACGAGGGGCAATCCCTGTGCGGTTGGTGACAACACTCTATTAATCACAAATAATCACCACAAGATTAAATCTGATTATTTGTGACGCATCACGCAAATTATTTCCCTGGTGTTAGTAATGATTTTCACTTCGGCATGCTATATAAAATTATTTCCATATAATTCATTCAATTAATGATTAATACGGTAAAAGATAACAAGAAGCGAGAAGAGCATCCGTGATGCCAGGCAGCTAAAATTACACATTTTGATCGTTGCAATGCGCGTGAAATGGTGCCAGCATTAATCACAACAAATCACCAGTTGATTACTTTTGATTAAACCAGGAGTCAAAACGATGAGTAAAGTGAACACCATTACCCGTGAATCATGGATTCTGAGCACTTTCCCGGAATGGGGTAGCTGGCTGAATGAAGAGATTGAGCAGGAACAGGTTGCTCCTGGTACCTTTGCAATGTGGTGGCTGGGGTGCACGGGGATCTGGCTGAAATCAGAAGGTGGCGCGAATATTTGCGTCGATTTCTGGTGCGGCACCGGCAAACAGAGTCACGGTAACCCGCTGATGAAAAAAGGCCATCAGATGCAACGCATGGCGGGCGTGGAAAAACTTCAGCCAAACCTGCGTACCACACCGTTTGTTCTTGATCCGTTCGCCATTCGCCAGATCGATGCCGTTCTCTCTACGCACGATCATAACGATCATATTGATGTCAACGTAGCGGCAGCGGTCATGCAAAACTGTGCCGATGACGTACCGTTCATCGGGCCGCAAACCTGCGTGGATTTATGGATCGGCTGGGGCGTACCGAAAGAGCGCTGCATCGTCATGAAACCGGGCGATGTGGTCAAAATTAAAGACGTTGAGATCCACGCGCTGGATGCCTTTGACCGCACTGCACTGATTACCCTTCCGGCCGATCAGAAAGCCGCAGGCGTACTGCCAGACGGTATGGACGAACGTGCGGTGAACTACCTGTTTAAAACGCCCGGCGGTTCCCTGTACCACAGCGGTGACTCTCACTACTCAAACTACTATGCAAAGCACGGCAATGAGCATCAGATTGATGTGGCGCTCGGCTCATACGGGGAGAACCCACGCGGCATTACAGACAAAATGACCAGCGCCGATATGCTGCGCATGGCGGAAGCGCTGAACACCAAAGTAGTGATCCCTTTCCACCACGATATCTGGTCAAACTTCCAGGCCAACCCGCAGGAGATACGCGTACTGTGGGAAATGAAAAAAGACCGCCTGAAGTATGGCTTTAAGCCGTTCATCTGGCAGGTAGGAGGCAAGTTCACCTGGCCGCTGGACAAAGACAATCTCGAGTATCACTACCCACGCGGCTTTGATGATTGCTTTACTCTTGAGCCAGACCTGCCGTTCAAGTCATTCCTCTGATTATTAAGGCCCATCGCCAGACCCGTGTGTCTGGCGGTTTCATATTTCTTTTAGTAATTTCACGCTATTTCAAATATCATCTTTTAAAATCAATTCTTATCGGAATAGCTCATGACGGAAGCGCAACGGCATCAAATATTACTGGAACTCCTGGCGCAAACAGGGTTTGTCACCGTTGAGAAAGTGATCGAACGTTTAGGGATTTCCCCGGCAACAGCGCGGCGGGATATTAATAAGCTGGATGAAAGCGGTAAGCTGAAAAAAGTCCGCAACGGTGCGGAAGCGATTAGCCAGCAGCGTCCACGCTGGACGCCGATGAACATTCATCAGGCGCAAAATCATGATGAAAAAGTCCGTATTGCCAGAGCGGCATCGCAGCTGGTGAACCCCGGCGAGAGCGTGGTGATCAACTGCGGCTCCACGGCGTTTCTGTTAGGTCGGGAGATGTGCGGAAAGCCGGTACAAATCATCACGAACTATTTGCCGCTCGCCAACTATCTTATCGATCAGGAGCATGAGAGCGTGGTGATCATGGGCGGCCAGTATAACAAGAGCCAGTCCATCACACTCAGCCCGCAGGACAGCGAAAACAGTCTTTATGCCGGACACTGGATGTTTACCAGTGGCAAAGGCCTGACCGCGGATGGCCTCTACAAAACCGATATGTTGACCGCCATGGCAGAACAAAACATGCTTAACGTGGTGGGCAAGCTCGTTGTGCTGGTCGACAGCAGTAAAGTGGGCGAACGCGCAGGAATGCTGTTCAGCCGTGCTGAACAGATAGACATGGTGATCACCGGCAAAGGTGCCAACCCTGAGATCCTCCAGAAACTGAAAGATCAGGGTGTCAACGTCCTGTGCGTTTAAAGGTGCTGGCGGAAGAAGTCCACCGTGGCGTCCAGCGCCGTTGGCGTAATGCGGTGGCGAACGCCCGCTTCCCACAGGCAGGTCAGGTTGCCATCCAGCCCCTCGTGCTGTAGCGCCTGCTGAAGCCGGAACGTTTCTCCGGGTGGAACCACATCGTCCGCATCACCATGCCATAACAGCAAAGGACGATCGGCCAGACGCGGTAACGCCCGGGTAACCTCCCACTCTGCAAGCGCCGCCTCAACCTCTGTGAGTGCCTGAGGTGGAAAAAGCGTCTTCGCCAGTGAGGTAAAGTAGCCCGAGCCCATCAGACAAGCCACTGACTTCACTTCTGGATGGTGCGTCATGATCCCCAGCGCCGCCATCCCGCCCATCGATGCCCCAGCCACGGCCAGCCGATTATCAGCCACCAGCCCTGCCTGGTAAAGCGCATCGCGCAGCCCGGCAAACTCGGTCAGGCTACCATGCAAAATGTGCCAGAACTGCCCAAGTCGCGCCTGTTCGTTGCCGGTAAAACGTGCGCCGTGGTCAGGTGCATCCGGCATGACCACACGAAAACCGGCCTGCGCGAGTGCCACCGCAAAATAGCTGTAGACCAGCTTCGATGAGGTAAATCCATGATAAAACACTATAACAGGCAGTGGTTCCTCACGTTTTCCGGCGGGTGTTGCGTGTAATATTTCACGATCACCCAGATGGCGTATTTCAATTTCAATCATTGTCGACCCTGTAATGATGAATGATTCATAATGTTGAGAACTGGGTTACGATTTCACGCTATTTTCATTCGAAAATTACGCCCCAGCTAACACTTCGGGAACATTCCCCCAAAACTAAATTCACAGACAACTACACTATGGCTATCAGGAAACGAGATATGGTTATGCGCAGGTTTGCTGCTTTATTGCTGATGTTACTGCTCAGTGGCTGTAGCGCGCTGCAGGGAACGCCACAACCCGCTCCCCCGGTGGCCGATCACCCGCAGGAAATCCGTCGTAATCAGACGGAAGGATTACAGCGTATGGGTACCGTTTCTGCGCTGGTTCGCGGCTCCCCGGATGACGCGGAAGAAGCAATAAAGGCACAAGCCGTCGCCGCCAAAGCAGATTATTACGTCATCATTATGATCGACGAAACCATCATTACGGGACAGTGGTACTCACAGGCCATTCTGTATCGTCAATGATCGTCTTCATTTGAACGACATTTACACTGCTTTGCGTCCATAGACACTTTCCTGTCCACAATAAACTCCATGCCCGCAACAATGGAAGTGAGTTTATTCGCGAAGGATTGCCCGGCGGATACCGGAGACATGTGAAATGGAGCTGACGATGAAACGAACTCTTGCTTTGACCACACTGTTGCTCTCAGCAGGTCTTGTGAGCACAACCGCGCAGTCAGCTGAATTTGCCAGTGCTGATTGTGTGACTGGCCTGAATGAAATTGGCCAGATCTCCGTGAATAATATCTCGGGGAGCCCGCAGGACGTTGAACGTGTCGTTGCATTAAAGGCCGATGAGCAGGGTGCTTCATGGTATCGCATTATCCAGATGCAGGAAGATCAGTACATCGATCACTGGCGGGTACAGGCCATTCTCTACGCGTAATCCCCCTCCGATAAAAGCCACTTACTTCTAGTGGCTTTTCGTTTTTGCAAATTTTTTATCTTTTAGTAAACCAATTAAAAACAATTAAATAACATTTTGTTACACTAAACCAGTAAACGTTATCTCTGCTCTGCCGTTGAAAAGCCATACCTTTTCAATGATGAGCAATTTATGATCAACTTTTTCCGTCGTGCAGGTCTGGGTGCAAAGCTGTCGCTGCTTACCGGTGCCAGTGTCGCCATCCTGTTTCTGTTTTTCACTTTTCTGCTCAGCCAAAAAGCCAGCCAGCAGCTTGAAGCCCTCGCGATAGAAGACCTGCATAATCAGTCCACCGGCATGGTCGATATGGTGCAGATGTTTAACACCAGCCTGAGTGAAGAGGTCGAGAGGTATACCCGGCTGTTTACTACCTTTTTGCCCCAGCCACTGAGCGTTGATAACACTCAAACCCAGACGATTAACGGGATTAACGTTCCGCTCCTGAAAGGAGGGGAAACCGGGCTACATGAAAACAATACCCTTTCAGACGATTTTCTGAGCCGGACAGGGGCAATCTCGACCCTGTTTGTGCGTAGCGGTAACGACTTTGTGCGCGTCGCCACATCGCTGCGCAAAGAGAACGGCGAGCGGGCAATGGGCACCGTTCTGGATACCACTAGCCCGGCCTTTGCCGCCGTCACCCGGGGCGAGGTTTATCGCGGTCTGGCGCTGCTGTTCGGCAAGCGCTATATCACCCAATACCAGCCGGTTAAAAACGCGGACGGCCAGGTCATTGCAATCATCTTTGTTGGTGTGGACATCACTCACTCCTGGAACGTCATGCGCGAGAAAATCCTCAACCGTCGACTGGGCGAGAGCGGTCACTTCTTTGTTCTGGATCGCAGCCACGGCAAAACGCGCGGGCAGTATCTGTTCCACACCAGCGCGGAGGGAAAAGTACCGGAGTGGGATAGCGCTATCCAGCAACAGCTGTTGAGTGATAAATCCGGCACGCTGGAGCGCGTCAGTGCCGATGGTCGCACGCTGACCATGGCGTATACGCCGCTGCCAGGCTGGAACTGGGCCATTGTCGGCGAAGTGGATAAATCGGTACTGCTCTCAAGCGTGACCGCCATGCGCGACCGCTTCCTGCTGGCAGGGGTGGTGCTGTCAGTGCTCTTCGCAGGTCTGTTTGTGGTCATTATACGACGCATACTGACACGCCCATTGCGCAATGTGATCCACCTGGCCCGACAGTATGCCGCAGGCGATCTGCGCTCCAGCCTGCGCGTGACCCGCCAGGATGAGGTCGGTCAGCTCATCGATGCCATTAACGGTATTGGAGGGGGACTGCAGAAAATTGTTCTTCAGGTGCGCGAGGCCGCAGCGGAGATCCATATGGGCACCAACGCGCTGGCATCCGATAGCGAAGAAATCTCCGGGCAGATTAACAAGCAGGCTAGCAGTGTAGAAGAGACGTCTGCCAGCATGGAGCAACTGGCCGCGACCGTGCAGCAAAATGCCGCCAACATGGAGCAAACGCAGCAGCTGGTAGGCGAAACGTCGCGCGCGGTACACCAGGGTGGTGAGACGGTCACCCACGCTGTCGCTACCATGGATGATATTCGCGAAGCATCAAAGCGAATCGAAGACATCACGCGCGTGATTGAATCCATCGCTTTTCAGACCAACATTCTGGCGCTTAACGCAGCGGTTGAAGCAGCCCGCGCAGGCGAGCACGGAAAAGGTTTTGCGGTGGTGGCGCAGGAAGTACGCGCGCTGGCAGGACGCAGCGCCAACGCGGTGAAGGAGATTGAACAGCTCATCGGCGATACGCTTAGAAAAGTCAGCGAAGGCCATGCGCTGTCTGAACAAACGCGTTTGGCGATGGATTCCATCATCGTGCACATCGATAACATCAACAAGCTGGTCACGGAGATTAACCATGCGTCCCGCGAGCAATCCGCGGGAATAGGCCAGGTTAATCTGGCCATGACCCACATTGGCGAAGCGTCGCACATCAACGCCGACCGCGTCCTACGCAGCGAACAAACCGCACACACGCTGCGTGAGAAAGGCTCACACCTCACCCAACTGGTGAGCCTGTTCCAGCTAAAGAGTTAGCCAACCCTGCCCGTGGCACGCAACAGCAGGTCATTTTGCACCTGCTCGCTCATCAGCGTACCGCCACGGGTATCAAGCATCATGCGGCACCACGCCTGCGCCACGGGTGGCGATGCGTGCCGCAGCATCTGACTTCCGGCCCCCAGCAGGAAAAGCTGTTGCGTGATCTCCCGTCCCTGCGCCTCCTGCGGTTTTCGCAGTTTTTGCTGAAGCTGACGCCAGCTGCGATCGAAGTGCCTGTCCTGCCCTTTTACCTGGGCAAAATCATCCACAAGCAGGTCGAGAATGCCGGATTGCTTCGTCAGTACACGCAGAACGTCCAGGCACATAATATTGCCGGACCCTTCCCAGATGCTGTTCACGGGCATCTCACGGTACAAACGGGGGAGCTCACTCTCCTCGCAGTAGCCTGTGCCGCCGAGCACTTCCATGGCTTCCGCCACAAACGGGATACTCGCTTTGCAGACGCTGTATTTCGCCGCGGGGGTGAAAAGCCGCGCCCAGGCTGCCTCCTGAGGATCGGCACGCTTGTCCCACGCCCGGGCCAGACGGAACAACAGTGCCGTCTGGCCCTCCAGCATCAGCGCCATGCGGCTCAGCACATCGCGCATGAGCGGCTGGTCGATAAGGTTTTTACCAAACGTCTGTCGTTGATGCGCATGGTAAAGTGCCACGGATAAAGCCCGACGCATCAGCCCATGGCTGCCCAGCGCGCAGTCAAACCGCGTCAGCCCACCCATTCGGAGGATCTGGCGTACCCCTTCTCCTTCTTCCCCCAGCAGCCAGCCGGACGCATCCAGGAATTCCGCTTCGCTGCTGGCGTTAGAGCGGTTGCCGAGCTTCTCTTTCAGCCGCTCCAGACGTACGGCATTGCGTTGCCCGTCAGGCAAAAAGCGTGGAACAAAAAAGCAGGACAGCCCCCCTTTCGCCTGGGCCAGCACCAGATGCGCATCGCTTTGCGGCACAGAGAAAAACCATTTATGCCCGATAAGCCGGTAGCTGCCGTCACTGCACTTTTCCGCTTTGGTGGTATTGCTGAGTACGTCCGAGCCGCCCTGTTTTTCTGTCATCCCCATGCCAATCAGCAGGCCGCGCTTTTGCGCCCCTGGGGCAAGATGAGGATCGTAACGATCGCTCATTAACGGCGTGATCCAGTCACGGAACGGCTCGGGCAGCGCCTGTTGCAGCAGCGGTGTAGCAGCAAAGGTCATGGTGACAGGGCAAAGCGTGCCCGCTTCTACCTGAGCGTGCAGGACAAAACGTGCAGCTCTGGCGACAAACGCGCCTTTGCGCGCCTCCTCTTCCCACGCCAGGTTATGGACACGGTTGGCGCAAAGTCCCTGCATTAAGAGGTGCCATGCGGGATGAAAGCGAACGTCATCCAGTCGCTCCCCGGTGGCGTCATAGCGTAATAACTCCGGCGGATTAACGTTCGCCAGCCTGCCCAGCTCCAGCGATTCCGCGGTTCCTAACTGCTGGCCGATGCTGGCAAGAAGCTCGATATCCCACTCGGCGCCTTCGCGAACAACCGCGTCACGCAGAGCGCAATCAGAGAGGAAAAGGTTGCTGTTTGAGAGCGGTGCAGGTTGATTAAAAACGGTATGGGTCTGCCAGTGCATGCTGTCTCCCTCCTTCAGTGGCAATGAAGATAAGTATGGACAGGCCACGTGCACGCTGCATGGGAGTGAGGTCACACGATGACGATCCCGCTGATATCATTCGTGAAATAGCTCACAGAACATAAGAATAAACTATTTCGCGCATTCACTTTTGTTGAATAATTTATTCTTACCCCCTTTCAGTGAGGAACGTTATGCAACCGGACGCGCACAAGCGTGCATTAATTGCAGGCTCCATTGGTAACTTTATCGAGTGGTATGAGTTTGCGGTCTATGGTTTTCTGGCGACCGTAATTGCGAAGAACTTCTTCCAGCTTGAGGGGGACGCGGGGCTGACCAGCCTGATCCTCACCTACGCTTCTTTTGCCATCGCCTTCTTCTTCCGCCCGCTGGGCGCGGTGGTGTTTGGCAGAATAGGTGACCGGATAGGCCGAAAACCGACGCTGATTATTGTACTGGTGCTGATGACGCTGGCTACAGCCGCAATCGGTATTGTGCCGGTCTATGCCAGCATAGGTATTGCCGCCCCGCTGATTATCACGCTGCTGCGCATCCTGCAGGGATTGTTCGCCGGTGGTGAGTATGGTGGCGCCGTCTCGCTGATGACCGAGTTTGCCCCACGCGGCAAGCGGGGCCTCTACGGTGCATGGCAGTCATTTACCGTCGCGCTGGGCCTGTTAGCAGGCGCTGGCATTGTCGCACTGCTCTCCGCCCTTTTGACACCGGAAGCCCTGCATGACTGGGGCTGGCGCATCCCGTTCTTTTTGGCATTACCGATGGGCGTGGTGGCGCTGTGGCTGCGGGTGAGTATGGAAGAGACGCCAAGCTTTGTGCAGCAGCAGGAAAAGCCGGTTGCCGCTCAGGCTGATACCGTCGCCACGCTCAACGCCATTGCGATGGGCATTGGCCGGGTGATGGTCTGGTCAGCGGCGGGTTATACCTATCTGGTGATTATGCCCACCTATCTGCAGTCGGCGCTGCATACCGGGTTTAATCAGGCGCTGTTGATTGCGGTGATTTCGAATATCGGTTTTGCGCTGACGATTATTCCGTCCGGGATCCTGAGCGACAAAATCGGACGCCGCACGGTGATGATCGTCGCCACCACGTTGCTGCTGCTCCTTGCCCTGCCGCTGCTGAAGGTTTTACAGGCGGAGTCCAGCACGCTGGCCATCAAAGCGCTGGTGGTGCTGATTGCGGGTGGTCTGGTGGGGATGCTGGCAGGCCCCGGGCCGGCGATGCTCTCAGAGATGTTCCCGACGCGCGTACGGTATACCGGGCTTGGGCTGGCTTATTCCCTGTCGAACGCCCTTTTCTCGGGCTGCGCGGGGTTGATTATTACCGGGCTGATTAAAGAGACGGGCAACCTGGATATTCCGGCTTATTACGTCATGGCGACGGCGGTAGTGAGTATCTTCGCGCTAATGACGCTCAGGAAGGATGACCATTTGCGGTCACTGGAGGAGTGAGTTTTTCACCGTCTGGTGACCCTCCCACAGAAAATATGAAAGGCCGTCCTCAGGACGGCCTTGCTGTTTATTCCCCGCGCTGACGTACCGCTTCAAACAGGCAGATACCTGTTGCCACGGAGACGTTCAGAGACGACACGCTGCCCGCCATTGGAATGCTGATCAGCTCATCGCAATGCTCACGGGTCAGACGGCGCATACCTTCGCCCTCGGCACCCATTACCAGTGCCAGACGGCCGGTCATCTTGCTCTGATAAAGAGTATGATCCGCTTCACCCGCGGTACCGACGATCCAGATATTCTCTTCCTGCAGCATACGCATGGTGCGCGCCAGGTTGGTGACGCGGATCAACGGTACGTTTTCCGCTGCGCCACAGGCCACTTTCTTCGCCGTCGCGTTAAGCTGTGCAGAGCGATCCCTCGGCACGATAACGGCATGAACACCTGCCGCATCTGCGCTTCGCAGACATGCGCCAAGGTTGTGCGGGTCGGTCACGCCGTCAAGGATCAAGAAGAATGGATTTTCCAGCCCGGCGATAAGATCCGGCAGATCGTTTTCCTGATACTGACGGCCTGGCTTAACGCGGGCAATAATGCCCTGGTGAACGGCACCTTCACTTTTCTCATCCAGGAACTGGCGGTTCGCCAGCTGGATCACGACACCTTGTGCTTCCAGGGCGTGGATCAGCGGCATCAGACGTTTGTCTTCACGCCCTTTCAGAATAAACACTTCCTGAAAACGCTCCGGTGCGCGCTCCAGCAGGGCCTGCACCGCGTGGATGCCGTAAATCATTTCACTCATTGATGGTTCTCGTTCTGTCTTTTCTTTTCCCTCTCTCCGCAGGAGAGAGGGTCAGGTTGAGGGGGAGAATTACTCCGCCTGCTGTTTCTTCGCTGCGCGCTTTGCCCTGGTGGCAGCCGCGATTTTCTGCGTTTTGGTGGACGGCTTTTTCGCCTTCCGGGCCTCTTTCTTCGCGGCCTTCGGCTTCTGTTTCTTCTCACCGCGGAACGCGCTGTCTGGCTCGAAGTTTACCTTCTTACCCGCCTGACGACGTTTGCCACCGCTGTTGCCGTTGCCCCCTTTTTTCGTCTTTTCACGCGCCGTTTTACCCACATTACGCGGGGCACGCTCGCTGGAGATCAGGCTAAAGTCGATTTTACGGTCGTCCATATTAACGGCTTCGACCTTCACTTCCACGCGATCGCCAAGACGATAGGTCTGGCCGCCAGATTCACCAATCAGGCGCTGCCCGACCTGGTCGAAACGGTAATAGTCGTTATCCAGGCTGGAGACATGCACCAGACCGTCGATAAACAGTTCATCCAGACGGACGAAGAAACCAAAGCCGGTGACGCTGGCAATCACGCCTTTAAAGACGTTACCCACCTGGTCCAGCATAAAGTCACACTTCAGCCAGTCTGCCACGTCGCGCGTCGCTTCATCTGCACGACGTTCGGCCATGGAACAGTGCTGACCGAGTTGCAGCATCTCTTCCATTGAATAATGGTAGCCACCGGTTTCGGTCGTATTACCTTTATGACCCTGCTCCTGCGCCAGCAGATACTTGATCGCGCGGTGCAGGGAAAGGTCCGGATAACGACGGATCGGCGAGGTAAAGTGGGCATAAGACTGCAGCGCCAGGCCGAAGTGACCGCGGTTTTCCGGATCGTAAATCGCCTGCTTCATGGAACGCAGCAGCATGGTCTGCAGCATTTCCGCATCCGGGCGATCGCCAATCGACTCCAGCAATTCAGCGTAATCACGCGGCTCTGGCTTGTTACCGCCAGGCAGTTCCAGACCCAGTTCAGCCAGCACGGAGCGGAACGCAGTGATGGCTTCGGTCGACGGTTTATCGTGAATACGGAAAAGCGCAGGTTCTTTGGCTTTCTCAACGAAACGTGCCGCCGAGATGTTTGCCAGAATCATACACTCTTCAATCAGCTTATGGGCATCGTTACGCTGGGTCTGCTCAATACGTTCAATGCGGCGTTCAGCGTTAAAGATGAACTTCGCCTCTTCGCTCTCAAACGAGATCCCGCCGCGCTCTTCACGCGCCTGATCCAGCGTTTTGTAGAGGTTATGCAGCTCTTCGATGTGTTTCACCAGCGGCGCATACTGCTCACGTAGATCCTGATCGCCCTGCAGCATATGCCAGACCTTGGTGTAGGTCAGGCGCGCATGGGAGCTCATTACCGCTTCGTAGAATTTATAACCCGTTAAGCGCCCTTTGGTGGAGATGGTCATCTCGCAGACCATGCACAGGCGGTCAACCTGCGGGTTCAGGGAGCACAGGCCGTTAGACAAGACTTCCGGCAGCATCGGGATTACCTGCGACGGGAAGTAGACCGACGTTCCACGGCTGCGCGCTTCGTTATCCAGCGGAGTATGCGGGCGCACGTAATAGCTTACGTCAGCGATGGCAACCCACAGACGCCAGCCGCCGCCGCGTTTTTTCTCGCAATAAACGGCATCATCGAAGTCGCGGGCATCTTCACCATCAATAGTCACCAGCGGCAGATCGCGCAAATCCACGCGGCCCACTTTGGACTCTTCCGGCACGTCTTCTTTCAGACCGACAACCTGCTCTTCAACCGCTTTCGGCCAGATGTAAGGAATTTCATGAGTACGCAGCGCCATATCAACGGCCATGCCGGTGCCCATGTTATCGCCCAACACTTCGACGATTTTCCCGACCGCCTTGGTGCGGCGGGTAGGACGCTGGGTGAGTTCAACCACCACGACAAAGCCCATACGGGCGCCCATCACCTCTTCAGGCGGGATCAGGATATCGAAGCTCAGGCGGCTGTCGTCCGGCACCACAAAGCCCACGCCTGCATCGGTAAAGTAGCGGCCAACAATCTGGCTGGTTTTAGGGACCAGGACACGCACCACGCGCGCTTCGCGGCGACCTTTACGGTCCGCGCCCAGCGGCTGCGCCAGGATCTGGTCACCGTGAATGCACATCTTCATCTGCTCAGAGGAAAGATAAAGATCGTCTTTACGGCCTTCTACGCGCAGGAAGCCATAGCCATCACGGTGGCCGATGACGGTGCCTTTCAGCAGGTCAAGACGTTCGGGAAGCGCATAGCACTGACGGCGGGTAAAGACCAGTTGCCCGTCGCGCTCCATCGCGCGCAGGCGGCGGCGAAGGGCTTCAATTTGCTCTTCACCTTCAATGTTTAATTCAACGGCAAGTTCTTCACGATTGGCGGGTTTTTCGCGTTTTGTTAAGTGTTCAATGATGAACTCGCGGCTGGGGATAGGATTCGCGTATTTTTCGGCTTCGCGTTCCTGGAAAGGATCATGTGACATATCGGTTCCTCCGTTGTCAGCTCCGGTGGAAATTTTCTTCATTCCACCAGCAATAATTTATAAAGTGGTTGATTCTCTTCAACCAAATCGGCCAGCGTGTAGTTATCCAGTTCCTTGAGAAAACTTTGCACGGCCAGAGAAAGTGCCTGTTTAAGGCGACAAGCGGGCGTAATGTGGCAGAATGCGCTGCTGCAGTTCACCAGAGACAATGGCTCTAGTTCACGTACCACATCCCCAACACGAATACTCTGCGCCGGTTTACCGAGACGGATCCCACCATTCTTCCCGCGGACGGCAGCAACGTATCCGGCACGACTAAGTTGATTGATTATTTTGACCATATGATTACGGGACACACCGTATACCTCTGTAACCTCAGAGATACTGGTCATTTTCCCATCGGGTAACGACGCCATGTAAATCAGCGCGCGTAAGCCGTAATCGGTGAAACTTGTTAACTGCACATCAACCTCAGGAAAAAGGGAAAACGCGGATAAACCGCACAGATATTCATTAATGATGATAAACCAGCCAGATAGTAAGCGGCTAATTTATTTGACAGACGGGGAGAAAAAGCGGAGATCGAGGAGCGTTCGCCGGATGGCGCGACGCGTATCCAGCCTGCGGGTTGTCCCGCAGGCCAGCAGTCACGAAGATTATGCGTCGAACGGGTCGCGCAGGATCATCGTTTCAGTACGATCAGGGCCGGTAGAGATAATGTCGATCGGCACTTCGGTCAGTTCTTCAATACGCTTGATGTAATTCAGTGCTGCCTGTGGCAGACCGCTACGCTCTTTCACACCGAACGTCGTTTCAGACCAGCCTGGCATGGTTTCGTAGATTGGCTCGATGCCTTTCCAGTCATCCGCAGCCAGCGGAGTGGTGGTCACTTCGCGACCATCAGGCATACGGTAGCCTACGCAGAGTTTCACCTCTTTCAGACCGTCCAGCACGTCCAGTTTGGTCAGGCAGAAACCAGACAGGGAGTTAATCTGTACTGCGCGACGCACGGCTACCACGTCCAGCCAGCCGGTACGACGACGACGACCGGTGGTCGCGCCAAACTCGTTACCCTGCTTGCACAGGAACTCGCCGGTTTCATCAAACAGTTCAGTCGGGAATGGACCCGCACCCACGCGAGTGGAGTAAGCTTTGATGATGCCCAGAACGTAATCCACATAACGTGGACCCAGACCAGAACCGGTCGCAACGCCACCCGCGGTGGTGTTAGAGGAGGTGACGTACGGATAGGTACCGTGGTCGATGTCCAGCAGCGTACCCTGCGCACCTTCGAACATGACGAAATCGCCACGCTTGCGCGCCTGGTCCAGCAGATCGGACACATCAACAACCATACCGGTCAGAATGTCAGCAATCGCCATGACGTCATCCAGCACTTTCTGGTAGTCAACAGCGTCAGCTTTATAGAAGTTTACCAGCTGGAAGTTGTGATATTCCATCACTTCTTTCAGTTTTTCAGCGAACGTCTCTTTATCAAACAGATCGCCCACGCGCAGACCGCGACGAGCAACTTTGTCTTCATAAGCCGGGCCGATACCACGACCGGTCGTGCCGATCGCTTTCGCGCCACGCGCTTTTTCACGCGCTACGTCCAGCGCCACGTGATAATCAAGGATCAGCGGGCAGGCTTCGGAGAGCAGCAGACGCTCGCGAACGGGGATACCACGGTCTTCCAGACCTTTCATCTCTTTCATCAGAGCAGCCGGAGACAGCACAACGCCGTTACCGATGATGCTGGTGACGTTTTCGCGAAGAATGCCTGATGGAATAAGATGGAGGACGGTTTTTTCACCGTTGATTACGAGAGTATGGCCTGCGTTGTGACCGCCCTGGTAGCGTACAACATATTTAGCCCGTTCAGTCAGAAGATCAACAATCTTCCCTTTACCTTCGTCACCCCATTGGGTGCCCAGTACGACGACGTTGTTACCCATTTTTTTCAAAATCACCGTTTGCTTAAAAATGGATTCTACCATCGCTTTTTCAGATATACAGCACTTTTTGACCTCAAAATACGCCAAACCAGATTACTTTTTGATCAGCCAATCGTTTTCCTCAACATGTAGTAGATAACGATGCCGGCAACCACAAGTCCGCCCCCAAATCGACGCAAAATATTATCCGGCAACTGGCTCAGAGAGGCTATCATCCGACGCCATGCACGCGGATAAAGCATCGGTCCAAGGCCTTCCAGCACCAGAACCAGGGCCAGCGCAAGCCAAATCGTTGAATTCATTTTTCATCCTTATAAAAGAAAACCACCGCTCCGTTGAGAGCGGTGGTTTGAATACTCAAACTGGCCTGAGTTTATCGCGTTGCGTTAGCCGGCGTCTTCATGTAACGGAAGAAATCGCTGTCCGGGCTGAGCACCATCACATCCTGGTTGCTCTGGAAGCTGTTCTCGTAAGCTCGCAGGCTACGGATAAAGGCGTAGAAGTCGGGATCCTGGCTGAAGGCATCGGCAAACAGTTTTGCTGCTTCGGCATCCCCTTCACCGCGCAGAATACGGCCCTGACGCTCAGATTCTGCCAGCGTCTTGGTCACTTCGTAATCCGCTGCCGCACGCAGTTTCTCCGCCTCTTCCTGACCTTGTGAACGATGACGACGGGCTACCGCTTCACGCTCGGCGCGCATACGGTTGTAAATCGCCTCGGACACTTCCGCTGGCAGGTTGATCTGCTTGATACGGACATCGACCACTTCGATACCCAGAGCAGCCATACTGTTCGGGTTGATCACCGGCACTTTGCCGTTGGTTTCAGCCTGAACGCGTTCTGCCGCTTTGGCAATGGCATCATCCGCTGCCGGGGTGGTGACTTCGTCTTCGGTTCCTGCAGAGCCGGAGTTCAGCGCATCACGCACTTCCAGCGTCAGACGACCACGGGAGTCGGTGACGATGTCTTTCACATCCAGACGACCAATCTCAGAGCGCAGACGGTCAGAGAACTTACGTTTCAACAGCACTTCCGCCTGAGAAACGTCGCCACCGCCCGTTGCCAGGTAGTAGCGGCTGAAATCACTGATACGCCATTTGATGTAGGAATCAACGATCAGGTCTTTCTTCTCTTTGGTCACGAAACGGTCGGCCTGGTTATCCATGGTCTGGATACGGGCGTCGAGCGTTTTCACCGATTCAATCAGTGGCATTTTAAAGTGCAGGCCCGGCTCAAACACCAGCGGCTTGTTCTCGCTGTCGCGCAGAACTTTACCAAAACGCAGGGTAATTCCACGCTCGCCCTCTTTCACCACAAAGATAGAGGTATAAAGCACGACCAATACGATGATGATGATCGCAATAACTGACTTACGCATCCTTATTCCCCCTGACGCTGGTAGTCGTTACGCTGCGCGTTAGCACGGCGTTGGTCCATAATGTCACCATCGTTCGAAGAAGGCGTGGTTGTGGCGCTTGAGCTACCGGATGCCGCAGGTGGCAGACGCAGCAGGTTGTTGGCACCGCTGGTATCCGCCTTTGCCGCCGGCGCCGAACCGCCTTTCAGCATCTGATCCAACGGCAGTACCATCAGATTTCCACCTTTGCTGTCGTTAACCAGTACCTTACGCGTATGGCTCAGCACTTTTTCCATGGTCTCAATATAAAGACGTTCACGGGTAATCTCCGGAGCCGCTTTATATTCTGGCAAAATCTTCGCGAAACGCGCCACTTCACCCTGAGCTTCCAGGACGGTCTGGGTTTTATACGCACGCGCTTCTTCAAGAATACGCTGCGCCTGACCGTTAGCACGTGGCTGAACTTCGTTGGTGTACGCTTCCGCTTCACGGATGTACTGTTGTTCGTTTTCACGGGCGGCAATCGCGTCATCAAACGCGGCCTTCACCTCTTCCGGCGGACGAGCAGCCTGGAAGTTGACGTCCAGCAGGGTGATACCCATGTTGTACGGGCGAATGGTCTCTTCCAGCTCACGCTGGGTATCGCTACGAATAACGGTACGACCTTCGGTCAGAATGCGGTCCATGGTGTACTTACCGATCACACCGCGCAGCGCACTGTCTGTGGCCTGACGCAGACTGTCATCTGCACTGGTCACGCTAAACAGGTAGTGCTGCGGATCGGTGACGCGGTACTGGACGTTCATCTCAACGCGCACAACGTTCTCGTCGGAGGTCAGCATCACGCCGGAGGCCGCCAGTTCACGCACAGACTCCACGTTCACCGCGGTCACGTCGTCAATGAAAGTCGGTTTCCAGTTCAGACCTGGCTCAACCAGATGGCTGAACTTCCCGAAACGGGTGACCACACCGCGTTCCGCTTCTTTAATGGTGTAGAACCCGCTGGCAGCCCAGATGATCACCACGGCAGCGGCAACAATGCCCACCACGCGGCCCCCTAACTGCGGGCGCGGCCCCTGAGTGGAACCTCCACCAGAGCCAGAACCTTTACCTCCGCCAAGGCCACCAAGCTTCTTGCTTAGCTTGCGGAAGATATCATCCAGATCCGGCGGCCCCTGCTCGCGACCACCTTTGTTGCCATTTCCCCCAGAGTTGCCGCCTTGATTATTGCTGCTTCCCCACGGGTCGCGGTCTTGTCCGTTATTACCGGGCTGATTCCACGCCATGTATATGCTCCATATTTGTTATGCAAGGGCGAATTATTCAGGCATCCCCTTTCTGATCAGACGATATAGTCGACCAGCGCAGGTTCTTGTTTACAGAGGCGACGCCAGTCAACGATCGGCAAACGCACCTGCATCCCCACGCTGCCGTCATCCTCCATCCACTCTTTTTCTATCGCCTGAAGCTGATAAAACCGGCTGCGCAGCCTGCCTTCCTGTGGCGGCAATCGCAGCGTGTGCTGGGCTACCTCACCGGAAAGACGTTCTGTCAAAGCCTGGAAAAGCAGTGGCACACCAATACCGGTCTGAGCGGAAAGCCAGACCCGAATCGGTTTGTTCTCTTCATCTCGGTCGATACGCGGCTCAAAATCCTCCAGCATATCGATCTTGTTCATCACCAACAGCGTTGGGATGTCGTCGGCGTCGATCTCGTCGAGCACCACGTTTACCGCGTCGATGTTCTCCTGCAAGCGAACGTCTGCAGCATCAATGACGTGCAGTAGCAGGGTCGCCTGACGCGTCTCCTGCAGGGTGGCTTTAAACGCAGCCACCAGGTCATGCGGCAGGTGGCGGATAAACCCTACGGTATCCGCCAGCACCGTTTCACCGACGTCGGCGACGTCAATACGACGCAATGTGGGGTCCAGGGTCGCAAACAGCTGGTCTGCGGCATAGACCTGGGCCTCAGTAATCTGGTTAAACAGGGTGGATTTACCGGCGTTGGTATACCCCACCAGCGACACCGTCGGGATGTCAGCTTTTGATCGCGCCCGACGTCCTTGCTCACGCTGTTTTTCAACGCGTTCCAGACGTGAAAGGATCTGGGTAATACGGCCACGCAACAGACGGCGGTCGGTTTCAAGCTGGGTCTCACCCGGACCGCGCAAACCAATCCCGCCCTTTTGTCTTTCAAGGTGGGTCCAGCCACGCACAAGCCGCGTTGCCAGATGGCGCAACTGCGCCAGCTCAACCTGCAGCTTACCTTCGTGAGTACGCGCACGTTGAGCGAAAATATCTAAAATCAAACCCGTGCGATCGATAACACGGCATTCGCAAAGACGTTCCAGGTTACGTTCCTGAGCCGGAGACAGCGCATGATCAAACAACACGACTGACGCGCCGGTTGCTTTTACGGCATCCGCAATTTCAACTGCTTTACCTTCACCAACAAAATACTTTGGGTGCGGCGCTTTACGGCTACCGGTAATCACCTGCATTGCTTCGACACCGGCGGAAGAGACCAGAGATTCAAACTCCTGGAGGTCTTCCATATCTTTGTCTTGCGTAAAATAGATGTGTACCAGCACCGCCTGCTCACCGGCATCATAACGGTCAAACAAGCGTAAATTCCTCAAAAAAGATCAGCGGGGAACGCAGGATCCCTGGCTCCCCGTGTGGATAACAGCCCGAAACCTTATTCGGTATCTTCGCTGTCCTGCGCAGGAGAAGAAGAACCCTGCGCGCTGCTGCCATGATGGTAGTTACTACCCGTGCCGCCGCCAGTGTTATTGCTGTGATGGGATACCGGACGAGACGGAACAACTGTAGAAATAGCGTGCTTATAGACCATCTGACTGACCGTGTTTTTCAACAGGATCACGAACTGATCGAAAGATTCAATCTGACCTTGCAGCTTAATACCATTCACCAAATAAATAGAAACTGGAACACGTTCCCGACGCAATGCGTTCAGGAACGGATCTTGTAAAGATTGCCCCTTAGCCATTCTATCTTTTCCTTATATGCTTGTTTTGTACTTAGAACCTTGCGATTCTGAAAAATTGCGCACGATACGACTCAATTGTACACATTCAGTGAGCGATATCACCAACAACCTCAATCACTTCGTTTAACGCCTGTTGCGGTTTTTCACTGTCTAACCAGTGAACACCGTCCCAACCGCGCAACCAGGTGATCTGGCGCTTCGCTAACTGTCTCGTGGCGCAAACACCTCGATAAACCATTTCATCATATGAAATCTCGCCTTCAAGATATGACCACATCTGGCGGTATCCCACACAACGAACGGAAGGCATATCCGTATGCAAATCTCCACGGGCAAATAGCGCCCGCACTTCTGCTTCAAAATCTGAAGCTAACATCTGATGAAAACGCTGCTCAATTCGTTGATGGAGCAGTTCACGGCTCGCCGGGGCGATGGCGAACTGATGCACCTGATACGGCAGAGCGTCTCCTGACGTTTGCGTCAGTTCCGTTAAAGTTTTACCCGAAATGAAAAAAACTTCCAGTGCCCGGGAAAGCCTTTGCGGATCATTTGGATGGATCCGTGCTGCGGCAACCGGGTCAATCTCGGCCAGTTGCTTATGCAAAACGTCCCATCCCTGCTCTGCCGCCTGCTGCTCAATTTTTGCTCTTACTTCCGGATCCGCTGATGGCAGAGGTGAAAGCCCCTCCAGTAACGCCTTGAAATAAAGCATGGTTCCGCCAACCAACAGCGGTATACGTCCCGCCGCCGTTATCTCGGCCATCTCGGCTAACGCATCGCGGCGGAAATCCGCTGCGGAGTATGCCTGAGCCGGGTCGAGAATATCCAGCAAACGATGCGGTGCCGCACGCAGTTCGTCTGCGTCAGGCTTCGCCGTGCCGATGTCCATCCCTCGGTAGATAAGGGCAGAATCGACACTAATCAACTCTACAGGCAAAACTTTACGCAACTCAATGGCCAGTGCCGTTTTGCCGGAGGCCGTGGGGCCCATTAAAAAAATCGCCTTTGGCAGGCTCGCCTTGCTTACGTCAATCATGTTTCAGGGCATTCATCGCCGTTTGTAAATCAACAGGTTGTAATAACCCACCTGGCGGTGTCTTCACCAGATGCGGACAAAGGCGTTCAACCTCCGCCAGCACGCTAATGGCCTGCGCCATACTCCACGGCGTATGTTCGCTTGCCAGATGGCGGGCGATCCACTGCGCGGTGTTGGCGGCATCAAACGACGTTTGCTGCGCCAGGTAGCCTATCAGTTCAGGAATCAAGTTTTGTAAATTTTGTTGGCGTAAGGGTAAAGGCACTGCGCGAATGGTCACATGTTGTGGTTCGAGCACCATTTCAATGCCCATCTGCGCCAACAGGGCCTCTGCGCGACGCAGTACCCCTGTTTCTTCAGGGGATATTTTTAGCCGAACGGGGATCAGCAGCGGTTGTGCACAGGCCGCGTTTTCACCCGGCGTAAGCTGCACTTGTTTAAGCCAGCGTTCCGCCACCGGCAATGCCAGAAGCATCACGTGGCCTTCGCGCTCCAGCAGCGCCATATCCGGTGCGATAATCGTCAGAACCCGGCCAAAACTCTGGCTGTGGCCATCCAGCGAAGGCGCTGGCACCGCGACAGGCGCTTTGCGCTCCACCGCGGGAGTTTCCAGCAATTTCCGGTACAACGCTCCCTGCTGTTTTTGATAGCCAGGTTGGGCGTTTGGATAGTTCGCTCCCGTTGGGCGCGGTGTGCTACCCGCAGCAGAGAAACGCGGGGCATCCGGCTCACGCGCCACGGCAGGTTCAGCAAAATGGTTCCGGCCCGCTGCAACACGGTTTTCCGGAAACGCGCGCGGGGCGGGTTCTTCTTTTTCCAGCGGCAGCGTCGGTTCAGCCTGCTGTTGCAATACGCTCAGCACGCCCTGATAGATAAAATCATGCACCAGACGTGACTGGTGGAACCGCACTTCATGCTTGGCAGGATGGACGTTAACGTCCACCTGGTGTGGATCGATTTCTAGATAGAGCACAAACGCCGGTTGCTGATCTGCACCCAGTTTATCTTCACAGGCCTGACGAATGGCGTGATTGATGAGGCGGTCACGCATCATACGACCGTTCACGTAGCAATACTGGATCTCAGCGAAGGCGGCGCTGCTCGCGTTGGGGTCAGCCACCCAGCCGCGCATGGCCAAATCGCCATGCTGCCACTCAATGGCCAGCGCGTGCTCGAGGAACGGTACGCCGCAGATAGCGCCCAAGCGGCGCTCTTTTTGCCCACCTTCCGCCACGGCGCGGTACTGGCGCATGACTTTGCCGTTATGGCTAAGGTTAATGGTCACGTCAAACCGCGCCAGGGCAATGCGACGAATGATCTCATCGATATGCCCAAACTCGGTTTTTTCGGTACGCATAAACTTGCGTCGGGCGGGGGTGTTATAAAACAGATCCAGCACTTCCAGCGTCGTACCGACCGGGTGCGCCGCTGGTTTAATCGTCACGTCCATATCACGCCCTTCGGCGTACGCCTGCCAGGCTTCCTGCTGTTCAGCGGTACGGGAGGTGAGCGTGAGACGGGAAACGGAGCTGATACTGGCCAGCGCTTCCCCGCGAAAACCGAGGCTGATGATCGCTTCCAGGTCATCAAGAGAGGCAATTTTACTGGTGGCATGACGCGCCAGCGCTAACGCCAGCTCGTCTTTTTTAATTCCACAGCCGTTGTCACGAATGCGAATCAGCTTTGCGCCGCCGCGTTCGATATCAATATCAATGCGGGTGGCCCCCGCATCAAGGCTGTTTTCTACCAGCTCCTTCACCACCGATGCAGGGCGCTCCACCACCTCACCGGCGGCGATTTGGTTCGCGAGCTGCGGCGGTAGAACCTGAATCGGCATGAATTCTCCTTAGTTGGTCGCGGTCATCTCACCTGGCTGCGCTGCGCTGGCCGTCTGGGCGGCACCGCCCTGTGGCGCGGACTGCAGCGGATGCGCATCAAAGTATTTACGCAGACCGTTATAGATCGCTTCGGCAATTTGCTGCTGATAGCTGTCGCTGCCCAGCAGGCGTTCTTCAGCGTTATTACTGATAAAGCCCGTTTCCACCAGAATCGATGGAATATCCGGCGATCGCAGAACGCCAAGGCTCGCATGCTCCGGACGGCGCTTGTGCAATGACCCGATGCCCTGCAGCTGGTTCAATACATTTGTGGCGACATCATACCCGACGCGCTGGGAATGACCGAATTGTAAATCCAGCACCGCCTGGCTGAGATAGGGATCGGCCTGGCTGTTTGCCAGCACATCACCCGCGCCACCTAACAGTTCGGACTGTTTCTCGTGCTCTTCAAGCCAGTTTGCCATTTCACTGTTCGCCCGACGGTTTGACAGCACCCACACTGAGGCTCCCGTGGCGTTACGGTTTGGCGCGGCATCCGCATGAATGGACACCAGGAAATTGGCATTTTGCTTACGTGCTACATCCGAACGGCCCATCACCGAGATAAAGTAATCGCCGTCGCGCGTCAGCACGCCTTTAAACATAGGATCGTCGTTTAACAGCGTCCGCAGCTTACGGGCAACCGCGATGGTGACATTTTTCTCCCGCGTACCGCCCGGGCCAATTGCGCCGGGATCCTGACCGCCGTGCCCCGCATCAATGGCGATAATCACTTTATCACCGCTGACCGCGCGACGTGCGCTGGCCGCCGGCCGCGTCACGGTATTGCTGCTGGTAACGCTGGTAATGCGGTCGCTGTCCGTTTTAAACGGATTACGTGCCGGTTCAGATGGGCGCGGGGTATATACCGGCTCTTCCACGCGTTTCGCCACCACAGGTGGAGGCGGAGGCGGCGGAGGGGCGTCAGCGTTGATGGTAAAGACCACCGTATAATTCGCACCGTTTTGCTGCTTAACCGCTCTGGTTTTACCCTTTTCGGTTAGGTCGACCACCAGACGCAATGACTGGCTATCTTTTGGCGAGCCGGAACGAATGCTTTTAACCAGATTATTGCCGCTGAACTGGAGCGGTAACCCCTGGATAACCCCGGTTTGTTTGATATCCAGCGCCACGCTGTGGCTGTCTGGCTGTGAAAAAGCATATTCCGGATCGCCCATAAAGCTGAACGTGATCCTGGCCTGGCTTTCGCCGTTCGACACCTGAATATCCGACAGGCTTGCCGCCCCGGCCTGCGCGCACAGCAGCACCGTGGCAGCCAATAACCAACCTTTAACGCGACTAATCATCCCGTCATCCCTACGCTTAACCGGCCAGACGCGCCAGTAAGGAACTACCTGATGAGGAAACAGCACTGATGCGTGCCTCACGCCCTTGTGCCTGGTAATCTAAGTGAATTTCGACATCCGGGTCAGGCAACACACCCGCACCTTGTTGCGGCCACTCCACCAGGCAGATGGCATCATTGGCAAAATAATCACGGATCCCCATAAATTCCAGCTCCTCGGGATCCGCAAGGCGGTATAAATCAAAGTGGTACACCATGAGATTTTCAAGGGTGTACGGTTCTACCAGCGTGTAGGTTGGGCTTTTCACATTGCCTTTATGGCCTAACGCCTGCAGAAAACCCCGGCTGAAGGTGGTTTTACCCGCACCTAAATCACCATACAGATAAATGACGGTTGCCCCCTGACAGGCCTGTGCCACGCGTTTGCCAAGATCTAACGTGGCTTGTTCATCAGGTAAAGAAATCGCTCGATTAGTCATTTTCTACGTCAATCACATCCGGGTTAACAACACGCCGTAGCGTACAAAAAAGATCGGTGGCCAGCATTCCGCGTGTACCGTAACGTGCCGCCAGCTTATCCGCCGCGACACCATGGGCCACGCAGCCAGCGCAGGCTGCATCATAAAGGGGAAGTTTCTGTCCAAGCAATGCGCCAATGATGCCGGAAAGCACATCGCCCATTCCGCCGCTCGCCATGCCCGCATTTCCGGCATCGACAATGCCCAGTGCCTCGTCGCTGGCGACAACGGTTCCTGCCCCTTTCAGAACGGCAACACCTCCGTAACGTTTTACCAGACGCCGGGCAGAAAGTAAGCGATCGCTTTCAATTTCTGCCACGCTGCAGTTAAGCAGGCGCGCGGCTTCGCCGGGGTGCGGTGTCAGAATGCGATTGTGACGCTTATCAGGATTGATTGCCAGAAGGTTCAGCGCGTCGGCATCCCACAGCATCGGTTTACGAAAATTCTCGACCTTCTGCAGGGCCTGTTTCCCCCAGGCCTGCTGCCCAAGCCCCGGGCCAATGACCACGACATCCGCCCATTCGAGACTCTCTTCAAGCGACTGCGGCGTCAATTCATGCACCATCAGCTCCGGACGGGCCGTAATAATTGGCGCACTATTTTCGATGCGCGTCAGCACCCGCACTAAGCCAGCACCGCAACGCAATGCCGCTTCCCCCGTCATGCGGATAGCCCCCGCCGTGCCGTGGTCACCTCCAATGATCACCAGCCTGCCGTGATCGCCTTTATGGGACGTCGGGCGGCGCGGCGGTAGCCACTGTGCCAGCAGCGAAGCATCAACGCGCGAAACGTGAGTTTCCTGCCCGGCAAGCCAGCTCTCCAGCCCCAGTGCGTTATGGTGCATCGTTCCCGTGACATCCCGTGCTTTACCGGTAAGCAGCCCCGGTTTCAGGGCGATAAAGGCAACGGTGTGCGCGGCCTGAATCACCGCGCCAGGCGTCGTGCCGGTTTGCGCCATCAGTCCAGAAGGTATATCCAGGGCCACCACCGGCGCGCTGTGGGCATTGGCACGTGCAATCAGGGTGGCAACCGGGTCGCGCGGCGCACTGCGAAGCCCGGTGCCCAGCAGGCCATCAATAATCACATCAATCTCTTCCGGCCAGACGATATCGGTGGCATGAATAACACCGCCCGCGTTCAGCCAGGCTTCCCGCGCCGCACTGGCCTCTTCTGGCAGCGGTTTATCGCTCTCCAGCGCCAGCAACGTCACGTGGATCCCGGCGGCAACCGCCAGGCGGGCAACGACATAACCGTCACCGCCGTTATTGCCGTGTCCGCATAAAATCAGCCAGTGCGACGATTCAGGGTAAGCCGTGCGGGTAACGTTAAACGCCGCTTCGCCCGCGCGTTGCATCAGTTCATACAGGGTAATGCCGAGGCTGTCTGCGGCCTCTTTTTCGGCGTGCCGGAGGTCATCCGCATGCCAGATGGAATGTGGTATACTTTCGGGGTTTTTCTTCACAGTATGGTCCGTCATGTCACAGCCCCTCGATCTCAATGAATTAGCGCAAAAAATTAAACAGTGGGGTGCTGAGCTTGGCTTCCAGAAGGTGGGTATCACCGATACCGACCTCTCCGCCAGCGAGCCGAAACTGCAGGCATGGCTGGATAAACAATACCATGGCGAAATGGAGTGGATGGCGCGTCATGGCATGATGCGTGCCCGCCCACACGAGCTGTTGCCCGGTACATTACGCGTCATCAGCGTACGCATGAACTACCTGCCCGCCAACGCGGCGTTTGCTCGCACGTTAAAAAATCCCGCTCTCGGTTACGTCAGCCGGTACGCCCTGGGCCGTGATTACCATAAGCTTCTGCGTAACCGTTTAAAAAAACTTGGGGAAACTATTCAGCAGCACTGTGTGTCGCTGAATTTTAGACCGTTTGTAGACTCTGCGCCTGTTCTTGAGCGCCCGATAGCAGAAAAAGCCGGGCTTGGCTGGACAGGTAAGCACTCACTTATCCTTAGCCGCGACGCCGGATCGTTCTTTTTCCTCGGTGAACTGCTCATAGATTTGCCGCTGCCGGTAGATGGTCCGGTAGAGGAAGGTTGCGGGCGCTGCGTGGCCTGCATGACCATCTGCCCGACGGGTGCCATCGTTGAGCCTTATACGGTGGATGCGCGCCGCTGCATCTCCTATCTCACCATTGAACTCGAAGGGGCGATACCGGAAGAATTCCGTCCGCTTATCGGGAACCGTATCTACGGCTGCGATGACTGCCAGCTGATCTGCCCCTGGAATCGTTACTCGCAGCTTACGGATGAAGACGATTTCACTCCTCGTAAAGCGCTTCATGCGCCTCAGCTTATCGAGCTCTTCGCCTGGAGTGAGGCCTGGTTCCTGAAAGTCACCGAAGGATCCGCCATTCGGCGTATTGGGCATCTGCGCTGGCTACGAAATGTCGCCGTTGCGCTGGGCAATGCGCCCTGGGATGAAGCCAATATTCAGGCGCTCGAAAGTCGCAGAGGTGAGCACCCACTTCTTGATGAACACATAGAATGGGCGATTGCGCAGCAAATCGAGAAGCGTAATGCCTGCGTTGTCGAGGTGCAGCTGCCGAAGAAACAACGGCTGGTGAGAGTGATTGAAAAAGGGCTTGTACGGGATGCTTGATATATTCACAGCCTGTGAATAAAAATAAAAACTCAAGCGCCATCGGGGCTGGCAATGAGGTCAAGTGATCTAAATAACATTTTGAAATGAAATTTACTTAATTAAATTCAGTATGTTACGAAGATATTATTCACCCTGCTAATTTTCTTCTGGTCTGTAACTGAGTAGGGCTTCTGTGGATAACTCTGTTCACAAGAGTATTTCAGATGCAATAGAAAATGTCCCCAACGAAGCATTCCGCTGTGGATAATCTGGAGATGATAAGAATTTGGAGCGGGAAACGAGACTCGAACTCGCGACCCCGACCTTGGCAAGGTCGTGCTCTACCAACTGAGCTATTCCCGCTTGGGTGGTCCGTGCTGTGGAAGCACTTTCAAATTTTGGAGCGGGAAACGAGACTCGAACTCGCGACCCCGACCTTGGCAAGGTCGTGCTCTACCAACTGAGCTATTCCCGCTTGGGTGGTCTGTGCTTTAGAAGCACCTTCAAATTTTGGAGCGGGAAACGAGACTCGAACTCGCGACCCCGACCTTGGCAAGGTCGTGCTCTACCAACTGAGCTATTCCCGCAAATTTGCACTGCTTTTGTTGCTGTCGTAACGTGTATTTCTCTGTCGTTACGGGAGGCGCATTATACGAGAAATCCGTTTAGCTGCAACCCCCCTAAAAGCGTTTTTTGTGAAATTCAGTTCAAGTGATGGAATATTCATCGCTTTGCACGTTTTTACACCATTCATGCGTTCTGTAGGCCGGGTAACGCGCAACGCCCCCGGCAACCGCCTGAATTACAGCTTAATAAAGTTCTCGCGATAATACGCCAGTTCGGCCACGGACTCACGGATATCGTCCATGGCCTGATGCGTTCCCTGCTTTTTAAAGCCATCCAGGATTTCCGGTTTCCAGCGACGCGCCAGCTCTTTCAGGGTGCTCACATCCAGATAGCGGTAATGGAAGTAAGACTCCAGCTCCGGCATGTACTTAAACAGAAAACGGCGATCCTGACCGATGCTGTTACCGCAGATAGGTGATTTGCCCGCCGGAACCCACTGTTTCAGAAACGCAAGCGTTGCCAGCTCCGCCTCGCGATCGCCCATGGTGCTGGCCTTTACGCGTTCCACCAGCCCGCTCCCCGTGTGGGTGCGCACGTTCCACTCATCCATTAACGCAAGCTGGTCGTCGGACTGATGAACCGCGATAGTCGGCCCTTCCGCCAGAATATTCAGGTTGGCATCGGTCACCAGGGTTGCAATCTCAATAATGCGATCGCGCTCGGGATCCAGCCCGGTCATTTCAAGATCGATCCAAATCAGGTTGTTTTCATCCGCGCTCATGTTATTTTCCACCCTTCTCGCATAACCGGCTGTAGCAGGTTAACTAGTATTAATTAGAGTGTATCATAGAGGTTTTGCCCCTTACGGGCGACCAGGAGCCAGCGCGATTGAGTAAAAATAAACTCTCCAAAGGGCAGCAGCGCCGTGTGAATGCCAATCACCAGCGCCGTCTTAAAACCACTTCGGAGAAGGTCGATTACGACGACAACCTGTTTGGCGAACCGATGGAAGGCATCGTCATCAGCCGTTTCGGTATGCACGCCGACGTGGAATCCGCCAACGGTGAGATTCACCGCTGCAACATCCGCCGGACGATTCGTTCTCTGGTAACCGGCGATCGCGTGGTCTGGCGCCCGGGTAAAGAAGCGGCGGAAGGCGTCACGGTAAAAGGCATCGTTGAGGCGGTCCACGCGCGTACGTCGGTACTGACCCGTCCCGATTTCTACGACGGGGTTAAACCTATCGCAGCCAACATTAACCAGATCGTTATCGTCTCGGCGATTTTGCCCGAACTTTCGCTCAATATTATCGACCGATACCTTGTCGCCTGTGAAACGCTGCAGGTTGAACCGATCATCGTACTCAACAAAATCGATCTGCTCGATGAAGACGGTATGAACTTCGTCAACGAGCAGATGGATATCTACCGCAACATCGGGTATCGCGTTCTGATGGTTTCCAGCTATACCAAAGATGGTCTGAAACCGCTTGAAGAGGCGCTTACCGATCGCATCAGCATCTTTGCGGGACAGTCCGGTGTGGGCAAATCAAGCCTGCTGAACAACCTTCTCGGCCTCCAGCAAGAGATCGTGACCAACGATGTATCTGATGTTTCTGGCCTGGGCCAGCACACTACCACCGCGTCACGCCTGTATCACTTCCCGCACGGCGGCGATGTCATTGACTCCCCGGGCGTGCGTGAATTCGGTTTGTGGCACCTTGAGCCGGAACAAATCTTCAACGGATTTGTCGAATTCCATGATTATTTAGGTGCTTGCAAATACCGCGACTGTAAACATGACAATGACCCGGGCTGCGCTATCCGTGAAGCGGTCGAGAAAGGCGAAATAGCGGAGACCCGCTTTGAAAACTACCACCGCATTCTCGAGAGCATGGATCAGGTAAAAACGCGTAAAAACTTTTCTGATTCTGATAACTGACAACTAAGCTAAGCATCGCTAAAATCGTCCCCTTTTTTCAGGTTCCGGCGCTTTGCGGCCGGATCAGGAACGACAAAACAATGGCCTGGAGGCTACCTTGTTAAACTCATTTAAACTTTCGCTTCAATACATTCTGCCGAAACTGTGGCTCACTCGCCTGGCGGGCTGGGGCGCGAGCAAACGAGCGGGCTGGCTGACCAAACTGGTCATCGACCTTTTCGTAAAATATTACAAGGTCGACATGAAAGAGGCGCAGAAGCCGGATACCGCCAGCTACCGCACCTTCAACGAGTTTTTCGTCCGCCCACTGCGCGACGACGTGCGCCCGCTGAATACGGACCCTAACGTGCTGGTGATGCCTGCAGATGGCGTGATTAGCCAACTGGGTAACATCGAAGACGACAAAATCCTGCAGGCGAAAGGCCATAACTACAGCCTGGAAGCGTTGCTGGCAGGTAACTACCTGATGGCGGATCTGTTCCGTAACGGGACCTTCGCGACCACCTATCTCTCACCGCGCGACTATCACCGCGTGCACATGCCGTGCAACGGCATCCTGCGTGAAATGATCTACGTTCCGGGCGATCTGTTCTCCGTGAACCACCTCACGGCGCAGAACGTACCTAACTTGTTCGCCCGTAACGAACGCGTCATCTGCCTGTTTGATACTGAATTCGGCCCTATGGCGCAGATTCTGGTGGGCGCGACCATTGTCGGCAGCATTGAAACCGTCTGGGCTGGCACCATCACCCCACCGCGTGAAGGCGTGATCAAGCGCTGGACGTGGCCTGCCGGTGAAGAAGAAGGCTCTGTCGCCCTGCTGAAAGGTCAGGAGATGGGTCGCTTCAAGCTGGGCTCAACCGTTATCAACCTGTTTGCACCGGGTAAAGTTAAGCTGGCCGAACAGCTTGAAAGCCTGTCGGTTACCAAACTGGGTCAGCCGCTGGCCGTCTCTACCGAAACCTTCGTAACGCCGGTGGCAGAACCTGCACCGTTGTCCCAAGAAGAGATCGACGCCGAGCACGACGCCAGCCCGCTGGTTGACGACAAAAAAGACGAAGGCTAATAACAGAAGGATCGCTGACGTGCGCCCGATTATCGTTCTACTGATGGCCTGGTGCCTCAGCATGGGGGCGTACGCAGCGACAGCCCCCGACGCAAAACAGATAACCCAGGAACTGGAGCAGGCAAAAGCGGCAAAACCCGCTCAGCCAGAGACCGTTGAGTCGCTCCAGTCCGCCCTGAACGCGCTTGCGGAGCGAAAAGGCTCCCTTGAGCGTGCGCAGCAATATCAGCAGGTTATCGACAACTTCCCGAAACTCTCGCAAACGCTGCGCTCGCAGCTCAGTAATCTGCGCGATGAACCGCGCGATATACCGGCGGACATGTCTTCTGATGCGCTGAATCAGGAGATCCTCCAGGTCAGCAGCCAGCTTCTGGAAAAGAGCCGTCTGGCTCAGCAGGAGCAGGAGCGGGCGCGTGAAATTGCCGACTCGCTCAGCCAGCTTCCCCAGCAGCAAACCGATGCCCGCCGCCAGCTTAATGAAGTTGAGCGTCGCGTTGGCACGCAAAGCGGCAACACGCCGCAAGCGCAGGCGCAGAATCTGGGGCTGCAGGCCGAATCTGCTCGCCTCAAAGCCCTTGTCGATGAACTGGAGCTGGCGCAGCTGTCCGCCAATAACCGCCAGGAGCTGTCGCGGATGCGCTCTGAGCTGGCGCAGAAGCAGAGCGAACAGCTGGATGCATATCTGCAGGCCCTGCGTAATCAGCTTAACAGCCAGAGGCAGCGCGAAGCCGAGCGTGCGCTTGAAAGCACCGAACTGCTGGCGGAAAACAGCGCGAACCTGCCCAGCGGCATCGTTGAGCAGTTTAAGGTCAACCGCGAGCTCTCTGCGGCGCTGAACCAACAGGCGCAGCGTATGGATCTGGTAGCCTCGCAACAGCGCCAGGCTACCAATCAAACCCTGCAGGTCCGCCAGGCGCTTAACACACTGCGTGAGCAGTCCCAATGGCTGGGGTCATCAAACCTGCTGGGTGAAGCGTTACGCGCGCAGGTCTCACGCCTGCCGGAAATGCCCAAACCGCAGCAGCTGGATACCGAAATGGCTCAGCTGCGCGTGCAGCGACTGCACTTTGAGGATCTGCTCAACAAACAGCCGCAAATCCGCCAGATCCGTCAGGCTGACGGACAGCCGCTGACCAGCGAGCAGAACCGCATTCTGGAAGCCCAGTTGCGTACCCAGCGTGAACTACTGAACTCCCTGCTCCAGGGCGGGGATACGCTGATTCTGGAACTGACCAAGCTCAAGGTCTCTAATAGCCAACTGGAAGATGCGCTGAAAGAGGTGAATGAGGCAACGCACCGTTATCTCTTCTGGACCTCCGACGTGCGGCCGATGACCTTCTCGTGGCCGATTGAGATTGTTCAGGATCTGCGCCGCCTTATTTCGCTGGATACCTTCAGCCAGCTGGGCCAGGCCAGCGTGATGATGCTCACCAGTAAAGAGACCATTTTCCCGCTGCTGGCCGCACTGATTCTGGTGGGCTTCAGCATTTACTCGCGCCGGTATTTCACCCGATTCCTGGAACGCTCCAGCGCCCGGGTGGGGAAAGTTACGCAGGATCACTTCTGGCTGACGTTACGCACCGTCTTCTGGTCGATTCTCGTCGCCTCACCGCTACCGGTCCTGTGGATGACGCTTGGATATGGCCTGCGGGAAGCCTGGCCCTACCCGCTCGCGGTGGCCATTGGCGATGGCGTCACTGCCACGGTGCCACTGCTGTGGGTGGTAATGATTTGCGCCACGTTCGCGCGGCCCAACGGTTTGTTCATCGCTCACTTCGGCTGGCCGCGTAATCGCGTTGCACGCGCCATGCGTTACTACCTGATGAGCATCGGACTGATTGTGCCGCTGATTATGGCGCTGATCATGTTCGATAAACTTAACGACCGGGAATTCTCAGGGTCGCTGGGCCGCCTCTGCTTTATGCTGATATGCGGGGCGTTGGCAATTGTCACGCTCAGCCTGAAACGCGCCGGTATCCCGCTCTATCTGGATAAATCCGGTAACGGCGACAACATGTTCAACCGGCTGCTCTGGAACCTGCTGCTGAGCGCACCGCTGATTGCCATGCTGGCAGCGACGGTGGGTTACCTGGCGACCGCCAAGGCGCTGCTGGCGAGGCTTGAAACCTCGGTGGCGATCTGGTTCCTGCTTCTGGTGGTGTATCACGTGATACGCCGCTGGATGCTGATCCAGCGCCGCCGTCTGGCGTTCGACCGTGCCAAGCACCGACGGGCAGAGATCCTCGCCCAGCGTGCGCGTGGCGAGGAAGAGCCAAACCATGTCAACAGCACAGAAGGCACGACGGAAGCTGACGAAGTCGAGCTGGATCTGGATGCCATCAGTACCCAATCCCTGCGACTGGTACGCTCCATCCTGATGCTGATTGCCCTGCTGTCGGTGATCTTCCTGTGGTCGGAAATTCACTCCGCGTTTGGCTTCCTGGAAAACATCTCCCTGTGGGACGTAACGTCCACGGTACAAGGTGTGGAGAGCCTGGAGCCGATTACCTTAGGCGCGGTGTTGATTGCCATTCTGGTGTTGATCATCACCACCCAGCTGGTGCGTAACTTCCCGGCGCTGCTGGAGCTGGCCCTGCTGCAGCATCTCGATTTAACCCCGGGGACGGGATATGCAATTACCACCATCACCAAATATCTGATCATGCTATTTGGCGGGCTGGTCGGCTTCTCAATGATTGGTATTGAATGGTCGAAACTGCAGTGGCTGGTGGCGGCACTTGGTGTGGGGTTAGGGTTTGGCTTACAGGAGATCTTCGCCAACTTTATCTCTGGCCTGATTATTCTGTTCGAAAAACCGATTCGTATTGGCGATACGGTAACGATCCGCGATTTGACCGGCAGCATCACCAGGATCAACACGCGCGCCACCACCATCAGCGACTGGGACCGTAAAGAAATCATCGTGCCGAACAAGGCGTTTATTACCGAGCAGTTTATCAACTGGTCGCTGTCAGACTCCGTCACGCGTGTGGTGCTGACGGTACCTGCGCCGTCGGATGCCAACAGCGAAGAGGTCACTCAGATCCTCTACACCGCCGCGGAGCGCTGTTCCTTTGTGATCGACAACCCGGCGCCGGAAGTGTTCCTCGTGGATCTACAACAGGGGATCCAGATTTTCGAACTGCGTATTTACGCTGCCGAAATGGGACACCGTATGCCACTGCGTCATGAGATCCACCAGCTGATTCTGGCAGGGTTCCGTGAGCACGGCATTGATATGCCGTTCCCACCGTTCCAGATGCGTCTGGAAAGCCTGGACGGGCGCAAAACGGGAAGAACGTTAACGTCAGCGGCGCGCACACGCCCGGCAGGAAGTCTGTAACCCTTCTCCCCTCCCTTCCGGGAGGGGAATGTTTGACCGCTACGCCACTTCCGTCAGCAACGCCACAGAACGTCGGCGGTAATTCTCATAAATCCCCATCGCCAGCAGTGAGAAGAAGACTGGACCGCCCACCATCCACAGTGCGCTACTCCAGTCATTCGCCTCAATCACCGGCTGAATAACGGTAAAGATGTTGGCGAATGCCACTACCAGCACCACCACCGTGGTTGCCAGCAGCGTGGCGGCGCGCGTTTTGAAAATCACAAACGGACGCTCAAGATCCTGCTTCGCCTTAAAGAACGGGAAGGCCAGGCTCAGAAAGAGATAAGGCAGCGTCATCGACACGTTCGCCATCAGGGTCAGCTTGTTATAAAACGCTGACGCGGTATCCCCACCAAACGACACCAGCAAAATGAACACGCTGACCAGCAGGCACTGCATCCACATGGCGTTGGCGGGCATACCTGCGGTATTCAGTTGCGTCATGCGTGCAGGCCACAGCGCTTTTGGCGTGCCCTGAATTATCGCTTTCAACGGAGAGTAAATCAGCGTGAAAAACGCGCCGGTATAGGCAAGGAACATGGACAAGCCGGTGATGCGTGCAAACCAGACGCCCATCGTTGCCGCCGCTTCCGGTGTCAGATTCATCGCTTGTCCCAGCGTCATCCCCAGGCTTTTCATCAGCACATAGGTAATGTTGCCCAGGTTAGTGGTGTTGTTGCTGAGTACCTGCTGCCAGTTGGTGCTGACGCCCCAGAGGAAAATTGCCAGCGAATAGCCAATGGAGATAACTATCGCGGCAAAAATAATGCCTTTCGCAAAGTTCTTTTCCGGGTTCTCGGTCTTGTCGACCAGGCCGCCCACTGCCTCAATACCGCCGTACGCAAAAATGGCAAACACCACAAAGGAGAGCATAGCGAGCCCGGACTGATAGCTCGGGTTGGGTGAGGAAACGAAATTCACCTCCTGAGCGAAGTGTCCGCCGTTCAGGCACAGAATGGCAATGCTGACCAGCAGCAGCACCAGGTTCAGACACATCACCGAAATCCCGCCCACGGCGGTAATGCGGGCAATTTTGTTGATGCCCTTAGACGCCACCAGCGTTACAACCACCATCCAGCAGACGGCCAGAATCCCGACCACCTGCGTGGAGCTCAGACCGGCCAAAGACCAGACCTGAGTATGATCGCTGCCGAAAACAAACGTCGAAAACGGTACCCAGACCTTGGCCGCCGTACTGACCATCCAGACCACATACGAGGAGAACCACATAAACGTGCCGATAAATGCGTAGCGCGGGCCGATGCTGTTGTTCATCCAGGAATAGATCCCGCCCTCTTCTTTGCGGTAGGCCGCTCCCATTTCCGCCATCATCAGCGCAAACGGTATGAAGAAAAACAGGGCCGAGACGATGTAGAACGGCGTTGCGCTGTAGCCCATCAGATAGAAAGCCGACGGGCTGTTGGCAAAGCCAAAGACGGAGGTGAAAATCATCAGGATGAGCCCGGTGAGGGTCATCTTTTTAAGTGACTGGGACATAGCGCCATCCAAAGGAAGTTAAACTGCGCGGATGGTAGCAGAAGACCAGACTAATATTGTGGCTATTAGGGGCAAATTAAGAAAAAGACCTGCGTACAGAGAATGTGGCAGTTTTTAATGTTGTCGTGCGGAAATGGAAAGGTTAATTGACATCAGAGGTGAGCCGGGTAAGCGACAGCGCTACCCGGCAATGCGATGCGTTATGCGCGATCGACCGTAAACGCGATCACTTCGCCCAGCTGTTCTGCACCCAGCGCCAGCATCACCAGACGATCAACGCCCAGCGCCACGCCGGAGCAGTCCGGCAGGCCCGCTTTCAATGCTTCCAGCAGATGGGTATCAATAGGCTGCTGCGGCAGACCACGTGCCGCGCGCTTGCGGTTATCCTGCTCAAAACGCTGCTGCTGTTCGCGTGCGTCGGTCAGTTCGTGGAAGCCGTTCGCCAGCTCGATACCTTTGTAATAGACCTCAAAACGCTCCGCCACGCGGTGATCTTCGGTGCTGATCTGCGCCAGCGAAGCCTGGCTTGCCGGGAAGTGATATACAAACGTCGGCCGGTCTTTGCCAATTTGCGGCTCAACGCCAAAGGTGAAGAGCAGTTGCAGCAGCGTGTCGCGGTCTTCTTCGGTATCTGCCACGTTGCTCAGATCCAGTTTTGCCGCCACTTCGCGCAGCTGCGCTTTATCCGCAGAGAGCGGATCAATTTCCAGGTAACGCTGGAAAACCTGCTGATAAGAGAGCGTTTCCGCTTCTGAGCACTCCAGCACCTGCTGCAGCAGATCGTCCACCTCGTTCATCAGGCGGTACATATCATAATGCGGACGGTACCACTCCAGCATGGTGAATTCCGGATTGTGGTGACGCCCCATCTCTTCATTACGGAAACTGCGGCACAGCTGATAGACCGGGCCACACCCTGCCGCCAGCAGGCGTTTCATGTGGTATTCCGGACTGGTCATCAGATACAAATTCATGCCCTGTGAGTGGCCAGGACCAACAAAACGGGTTTCAAACGGGACCAGATGAATATCCGTTACCGTTGCCTGACTCATGCACGGGGTTTCCACCTCAAGGACGCCGCGGTCGGCAAAGAAGCGGCGGATCTCCGCCATAATTGCAGCGCGTTTTAGCAGGTTGGGGATGGATGCGCTCGGCTGCCAGGTGGCCGTTTCGCTCATGAGTTTTTCTCCGATTTCAGACAAGGGCACGAAGTCTACTCGTTACCAGGGACGGAGACAAATTTTGCGCAGTAAAAAAGCGCATTTCATTTAGGTGAACAATTGCGCGACGAAATTCATTACTCACCGCGATAAATCGCCGCACAGAACAGCAAAAAAATCGAACACGTCAAATTTCCCTGACATCCACGCGGTTATACTGCTTTACCCATAAAGGAGCAGTGGAAACGCTTTCGCAATCGTCCTTTTGGACGGGTGAACTACCTTTAGTTTATCGCGTTGCGAAATAACAAAAATCTGGAGGAATGTCGTGCAAACTTTTCAAGCCGATCTTGCCGTTATAGGCGCTGGCGGGGCTGGATTACGTGCTGCGATTGCTGCAGCACAAGCTAATCCCAACGCTAAAATCGCATTGATTTCAAAAGTCTATCCGATGCGCAGCCATACGGTTGCCGCAGAAGGAGGATCCGCCGCCGTTGCGCAGGATCATGACAGCTTCGAATACCATTTCCACGACACGGTTGCAGGGGGCGACTGGCTTTGCGAGCAGGATGTCGTTGACTACTTTGTACACCATTGTCCTACGGAGATGACCCAGCTTGAACAGTGGGGATGTCCGTGGAGCCGTCGTCCGGACGGCAGCGTCAACGTTCGCCGCTTCGGCGGGATGAAGATCGAACGCACCTGGTTCGCTGCCGATAAAACCGGCTTCCACATGTTGCACACCCTGTTCCAGACCTCCCTTCAGTTCCCACAGATTCAGCGCTTTGACGAACATTTCGTCCTCGACATTCTGGTTGATGACGGTCAGGCGCGCGGTCTGGTGGCGATGAACATGATGGAAGGCACCCTCGTCCAGATCCGCGCCAACGCAGTGGTCATGGCTACCGGCGGTGCGGGGCGTGTTTACCGCTACAACACCAACGGCGGTATCGTCACCGGTGACGGCATGGGCATGGCGCTCAGCCACGGCGTGCCGCTGCGGGATATGGAGTTCGTGCAGTATCACCCTACTGGCCTGCCGGGCTCCGGCATTCTGATGACGGAAGGCTGCCGTGGTGAAGGCGGTATCCTGGTCAATAAAAATGGCTACCGCTATCTGCAGGATTACGGCATGGGCCCGGAAACCCCGCTCGGCGAGCCGAAAAACAAATACATGGAACTGGGCCCGCGCGACAAAGTGTCTCAGGCCTTCTGGCACGAATGGCGCAAAGGCAACACCATCTCCACGCCACGCGGCGATGTGGTCTACCTCGACCTGCGTCATCTTGGCGAGAAGAAACTGCTGGAACGTCTGCCGTTCATTTGCGAACTGGCAAAAGCCTATGTTGGCGTCGATCCGGTGAAAGAGCCGATTCCGGTACGTCCAACGGCCCACTACACCATGGGCGGTATCGAAACCGATCAGCAGTGCGAAACCCGCATTAAAGGACTGTTTGCCGTGGGCGAGTGCTCCTCTGTCGGCCTGCACGGTGCTAACCGTCTGGGGTCAAACTCACTGGCGGAGCTGGTGGTCTTTGGCCGCATGGCGGGCGAACGCGCGATGGAGCGTGCTGCCACCGCGGGCGAGGCGAACAGCGCGGCGCTGGATGCCCAGGTCGTTGACGTCGAAAAACGGCTGAAAAACCTGGTGAACCAGGAAGGAAATGAAAACTGGTCGAAAATCCGCGACGAGATGGGCCTGTCGATGGAAGAAGGCTGCGGTATCTACCGTACCCCTGAGCTGATGCAAAAAACCGTGGATAAGCTGGCAGAGCTGCAGGAGCGCTTCAAGCGCGTGCGCATTACCGATACCTCCAGCGTGTTCAACACAGACCTGCTCTATACCATCGAGCTGGGTCACGGCCTGAACGTGGCGGAATGTATGGCGCACTCTGCGCTGGCACGTAAAGAGTCACGCGGCGCGCATCAGCGTCTTGATGAAGGCTGCACCGAACGTGATGACGTCAATTTCCTGAAACACACTCTCGCCTGGCGCGATGCGGATGGCACCACCCGTCTGGACTACAGCGACGTGAAAATCACGACGTTGCCACCGGCTAAACGCGTGTATGGCGCAGAAGCAGAAGCCGCCGAGAAGAAGGAGAAGGCGAATGGCTGAGATGCAGAAACTGAAAATCGAAGTGGTGCGCTACAATCCGGAAGTGGACACCGCACCGCACAGCGCATTCTATGAAGTCCCTTATGACGAGCAAACCTCTCTGCTGGATGCGCTCGGCTATATCAAAGATAACCTTGCGCCGGACCTGAGCTACCGCTGGTCGTGCCGTATGGCAATCTGCGGCTCCTGCGGCATGATGGTCAACAAAGTGCCGAAACTGGCCTGTAAAACTTTCCTGCGTGAATACACCAAAGGCATCAAAGTAGAAGCGCTGGGTAACTTCCCGATTGAACGCGATCTGGTGGTCGATATGACCCACTTTATCGAAAGTCTGGAAGCGATTAAGCCGTACATCATCGGCAATCCACGTACGCCGGATCAGGGGACGAACACCCAGACGCCAGCTCAGATGGCGAAATACCATCAGTTCTCCGGCTGCATCAACTGTGGTCTGTGCTACGCCGCGTGTCCACAGTTTGGCCTGAATCCAGAGTTTATTGGCCCGGCGGCCATTACCCTGGCGCACCGCTATAACGAGGACAGCCGCGACCACGGTAAAAAAGAACGTATGGCGCAGCTTAACAGCCAGAACGGCGTCTGGAGCTGTACTTTTGTGGGCTACTGCTCCGAAGTCTGTCCAAAGCACGTCGACCCGGCCGCCGCTATTCAGCAGGGTAAAGTGGAAAGCTCGAAAGACTTTCTTATCGCCACCCTGAAACCACGCTAAGGAGTGCATAATGACGACTAAACGCAAAGCCTACGTGCGGCCAATGCCGTCCACCTGGTGGAAGAAACTGCCGTTTTATCGCTTCTATATGCTGCGTGAAGGCACCGCGGTGCCGGCGGTCTGGTTCAGCCTGGAGCTGATGTACGGCGTTTATGCCCTCAAACATGGCCCTGAAACCTGGGCCAGCTTTGTCGGCTTCCTGCAAAACCCCATCATCGTGATCCTGAACCTGATTGTGCTCGCGGCAGCGCTGCTTCATACCAAAACCTGGTTTGAACTGGCGCCAAAAGCGGCGAACATCATCATTAAAGACGAGAAAATGGGGCCAGAGCCTGTCATTAAAGGGCTATGGGGAGTGACGATCCTCGTCACTGTGGTCATTCTGTTTGTCGCACTGTTCTGGTAAGGAGACTACTGTGATTAATCCAAATCCAAAACGTTCTGACGAGCCGGTCTTCTGGGGACTGTTTGGCGCAGGGGGGATGTGGAGCGCCATCATCGCGCCGGTCATCATCCTGCTGGTCGGTATTATGCTGCCACTGGGGCTGTTTCCGGGCGATGCGCTGGGTTACGAGCGAGTACTGGCCTTTGCCAGCAGCTTTATTGGCCGTGTGTTCATCTTCCTGATGATCGTCCTGCCGCTGTGGTGTGGCCTGCACCGTATTCACCACGCGATGCATGACCTGAAAATCCATGTCCCGAGCGGGAAATGGGTGTTCTACGGCCTGGCAACCATCCTGACGGTGGTTACGCTGATTGCCGTGGTTACTATCTGATACATCAGGCCCGCCTCCCGGCGGGCCTTTCATTTCTGCATTTTCCCCACCAGCCACTGCGCAAACTCACGCATTGCAGGGGTTTCTGTCCGTGACTGCAATCGGGTTAACCAGTAACTGCCCAGCTCAATCTGTGTCGCAAACGGCTGAATGATACGTTCGCTGTTCAGCAGATGAGTGAACATACCCACAGGTGCGATAGCAATTCCCACGCCGGCCTGCGCGGCTTCCAGCATGGTAACGGATGAATCAAACACCATCACCCGATGCGTTGGTGACGGCGAGAGTTCGCCCGCGGCCTGCATCCACGCCGACCATTCGTCGCGTCGGTAGGAGCGCAGCAGCGTAAACTTCAGCATGTCCGCCGGTGCTTGTAGCCCGACGGCAATTTCAGGCGTGCACAGCGGAGCCAGCGGCGCAGAACACAGAAACGTCGCTTCAGTGCCATGCCACGCCCCTCCACCGTAGCGGATCGTGTAATCAAGCCCTTCGGTGGCCGGATCGACGCGATTATTATGGGTCGAAAGATGCAGATCGATATGCGGATAGCGGCGACGGAAATCATCCAGCTGCGCGAATAACACCCCGGTCGCAAAAGTCCCCACCACGCCAATTTTAAGCTTCTCCAGCGCGCGATGACTGGCAAAGCGATCCAGCATGCCGGCGATACGATCAAACGAATCGTTCAGCACCGGCAGCAGATTCTCGCCCTCTGTCGTCAGCATCAAACCGCGCGAAACCCGGACAAACAGCTGACAGTTCAGATGTTGTTCCAGCGTCTTAACGTGCTGACTGATGGCTGAATGGGTGACATTCAGCTCAATGGCAGCATTAGTAAAACTGAGGTGCCTTGCGGCGGCTTCGAAGGCACGAAGCGAATTAAGCGGTAAATAGCTGCGTGTCATCGACCCATCCGTTAGAAAAATTAACAGCTAATGCTAAATTTAACCGTTTGTCAGCCACAGTCAAATCCAACAGACTGGGTATGTCTGACGGGCCCGGACACTCCCTTGACTCGCTATTACGGAAGATAACTGATGATGAAAAAATCCCTGTGCTGCGCCCTGCTGCTCAGCACCTCCTGCGCTGCATTAGCCGCACCTCTGTCAGAAACACAGCTGGCGAAGGTCGTGGCACGTACCGTTACGCCCCTGATGAAAGCGCAGTCTATTCCGGGTATGGCGGTCGCCGTGATCTATCAGGGCCAGCCGCACTACTTCACCTTCGGCAAGGCCGATGTCGCCGCGAACATACCCGTCACTGCACAAACGCTGTTTGAGCTGGGCTCAATCAGCAAAACTTTCACCGGCGTTCTGGGTGGCGATGCTATTGCTCGCGGTGAAATTTCGCTGGGCGATCCGGTGACCAAATACTGGCCTGAGCTGACCGGCAAACAGTGGCAGGGCGTTCGCATGCTGGACCTGGCAACCTATACTGCCGGTGGCCTGCCGTTACAGGTGCCCGATGAGGTTACCGATAATGCCTCGCTGCTGCGTTTTTACCAGTCCTGGCAACCACAGTGGGCGCCAGGCACCACGCGTCTTTATGCAAATGCCAGCATCGGTCTGTTTGGGGCTCTGGCGGTGAAACCTTCTGGCATGCGCTTTGAGCAGGCGATGACAGAGCGGGTCCTGAAGCCGCTTAACCTGAACCATACGTGGATTAACGTTCCGAAGTCAGAAGAACCGCATTACGCCTGGGGTTATCGTGACGGTAAAGCGGTTCACGTTTCGCCGGGCATGCTCGACGCCGAAGCGTATGGCGTGAAAACCAACGTGAAGGATATGGCGAGCTGGGTGGTGGCTAACATGGCCCCCGATGGCATACAGGATGCCTCACTGAAGCAGGGCATGGTGCTTGCACAGTCTCGCTACTGGCGCACAGGCTCGATGTACCAGGGCCTGGGCTGGGAGATGCTCAACTGGCCGGTAGAAGCCAAAACCGTGGTGGAGGGCAGCGACAACAAAGTAGCGCTTGCACCGTTGCCCGTGGCAGAAGTGAACCCTCCTGCACCACCGGTAAAAGCGTCATGGGTACATAAAACAGGCTCGACGGGCGGATTTGGCAGCTACGTGGCATTTATTCCTGAGAAGGAACTCGGCATCGTTATGCTGGCGAACAAGAGCTACCCGAACCCGGCACGCGTGGAAGCGGCATACCGTATTCTGAGCGCTCTGCAGTAACATCTTGCCGGGTGATGCTGATGCCCACCCGGCCTGCAAAATTCCCGCATTTTCCTTGCTGTCATCTACACTTAACAAAAAACAGTAAGGAAACTCCTATGCGCATTTTGCCTGTTATCGCCGCAGTGACAGCCGCGTTTTTAGTGGTTGCCTGCAGCTCCCCTACTCCCCCTCCCGGCGTCACCGTTGTCAGCAATTTCGACGCACAACGTTTTCTTGGAACATGGTATGAAATCGCGCGCCTTGACCACCGTTTTGAACGGGGTTTAGAGAAGGTCACGGCAAATTACAGCCCGATGGATGACGGCGGTATTCAGGTTATCAACCGGGGCTATAATCCGGCTCGGGAGATGTGGCAGCAGTCGATTGGACAAGCGTACTTTACCGGCGACCCGCGACGGGCCGCGCTCAAAGTCTCCTTCTTCGGCCCGTTCTATGGCGGATATAACGTGATCGCGCTCGACAGAGAGTACCGTCACGCGCTGGTCTGCGGGCCGGATCGTAACTATCTGTGGATCCTCTCTCGCACCCCAACCCTTTCACCTGAGATGAAACAGCAGATGCTGGACGTCGCGACCCGGCAAGGGTTTGATGTGTCGAAACTCATCTGGGTAGAACAACCCCATTAATGGGTGCTGAGCTTCAACCCAATAATACCGGCCACAATCAGGGCGAGACTGGCGATACGCGCCAGACTCGCTGACTCCCCCAACAGCAGGATCCCCGTGATGGCTGCCCCCACGGCGCCAATTCCCGTCCAGACGGCATACGCTGTCCCCACCGGTAAAGAACGCATCGCCCACGAGAGCAAAACGATACTCACAATCATCGCGGTAAGGGTAATGACGCTGGGTGTCAGGCGGGTAAAACCGTGGGTGTACTTCAGACCTATCGCCCATACCACTTCGAGCAGGCCAGCAATAACAAGAATGATCCAGGACATTTCAGGCTCCTTAACTTAAATGCAAGTTGGGGCCGTCCCCGATGAAGGAAGCGCTTACGGGTCGTCCCGCAAGGCAAAGATTACGCCTCATATTTTGGTTAGCGTGCGATTTTTTTTCAATCCTTTTGTGCTGAACATGTTAAGGCAAGAAATAGCCGCAGTATGCCGCGCAGTTCAGGCATTTATCACTCATCCGACTTCTCTATGATGATGTGCTTTCTGATGGCAGGAAGCCAAACCACTAGCCGACTGCGAATATAATATGTTCAAAATTCTTTTGATTGACCGTTGTCACTTCACCCGCACCGGGTTTGAAGCATGGCTCAATCATTCCGGTTTATTTCCGGAAAACGTCGTTGTGACCGGCCTGAATAATCTTTTCCTCGCCAGAGAGCACATTCTGCAATGGAAACCGACGCTGGTTATTGCTGACCTGCATGGGTTCAGACAGGATGTACATCCCTTTCAGTCACTCTCATCTTTACTGAACGCCAGCGAAAGAGTGCCCTTTATTTTGCTGCAATCGGGTGAGGATAGTGAAATGACCGCCTGGCTGAAGCAATTCCCGGTCTGGTCATCGCTGTTGAAAAATGCCCGTCTTGAACAACTGGGGACAGTTATCCACGACGCACTCATTTCGCACGCGAACAGTGAAAAGCCAAAGGTAACCGCGCCTTTGCTGACGCGCCAGGAAGAGAAAGTGCTGACGTTGTGGATGGAGGGTGCCAGCAATCAAAAAATTGCGGCTCACCTGAGTATTAACGGTAAAACGGTCTATACCTATAAACGAAATATCCGCATGAAGTTGCATATGGATACGCGTTATTCACCGTTTTTATCCCTGCAGGAATCAGAAAGCTGACGGTACGAAACCCGTCTGGTTCCGTACCGTTTATTCAATTACTGCTGTGCTTTACTTGCCGCACCAGAGATTGCGCTACCACCTTCAGAAATATCCTGACCAACGCCACGCGTGGTATTACAGGCTGTTAATACTGAAGAAAGTACCAGGACTGAAAAGATCGCTGCAATTGTCTTCTTAACCATAATATCTTCCTTTTATAGCCAAAGTTGTTTTGTGTATAGCAACTTAAGAATAGACAATATCCCGTCGTTTGACGGAAAAGGACGCATTTTTAGGAAAATTAGACGGGGTTAGCTGGCCGCGTGAGAAATGATATGGCCGAGATCCTGGATATCTTCCCCCATTCCACGCGTGGTGTTACAGCCGGAAAGCAACGCGCTGGACAGCGCTAACAGAAGCAGAATTTTAACGGTACGGTTCATCATCCCTGCCTGCAAAAAACAGGCGCAGCGGGCGCTGCGCCTTCAGTCTTGACGTAAATTACTTCACGCGAGATACGTATTCGCCGGAGCGGGTATCTACTTTGATCACTTCACCAGTCTGTACGAACAGTGGAACTTTAACCACTGCACCGGTGGACAGCGTAGCTGGCTTGCCGCCAGTACCTGCGGTATCACCTTTCAGACCTGGGTCGGTTTCAACGATTTCCAGCTCTACGAAGTTTGGTGGGGTAACAGCGATAGGCTGGCCGTTCCACAGGGTCACGATGCACTCAGCCTGGTCCAGCAGCCATTTTTCGCTATCGCCAATCGCTTTAGCATCCGCAGACAGCTGCTCGAACGTTTCGTTGTTCATGAAGTGCCAGAACTCACCGTCGTTGTACAGGTAAGTCAGGTTCATATCGACAACATCAGCGCCTTCAGCGGAGTCAGTAGACTTGAAGGTTTTCTCAACACGGGTACCGGTCAGCAGGCGACGCAGCTTAACGCGCGCGAATGCCTGGCCTTTACCTGGTTTAACGAATTCGCTGGCTTCAACCGCGTACGGTTCGCCGTCCATCATGATTTTAAGACCAGCACGAAAATCGTTGCTATAGTACGTTGCCATAAGGCCCTCTAAATTTGTTAACTGGTAGCTAAGCCACAAAATGGCGCATATTGTAACCCTAAACACCCCGTCCAGAGAAGATTGGTTATCGCAACTTGCCGATGTAATCACCAGTCCTGATGAATTGCTGCGTCTGTTAGACCTCGATCAGCACCCAGAGTTGCTTGCAGGCCGCGAGGCTAAGCGACTTTTTGCCCTGCGTGTTCCCCGCGCGTTTGTTGCCCGTATGGAGAAAGGAAACCCTGACGATCCATTATTAAAACAAACGCTTACTGCGCAGGAAGAGTTTATATCGGCGCCAGGATACAGCACCGATCCTCTGGAAGAGCAGAACAGTGTGGTACCGGGTTTACTGCACAAATATCTCAACCGTGCTCTTCTGCTGGTGAAAGGCGGTTGCGCGGTAAACTGCCGTTATTGTTTCCGTCGCCACTTCCCGTATGCCGAAAATCAGGGTAATAAACGCAACTGGCAGGTCGCCCTGGACTATATCGCCGCCCATCCGGAATTGGATGAGATCATTTTTTCAGGTGGCGATCCGCTGATGGCAAAAGATCATGAACTGGACTGGCTGTTGACCCAGCTTGAAGCCATTCCACACATCAAGCGTTTGCGCATCCACAGCCGTTTACCGATTGTTATTCCGGCACGCATCACGGACGGTCTGGTATCTCGCCTTGAGCAGTCTCGTTTACAGGTTCTGCTGGTGAACCATATCAACCATGCGAATGAAATCGATGAGGCATTCCGTGCGGCGATGGCGCGTCTGCGCAAAGCGGGTGTGACGCTGTTGAACCAGAGCGTGTTGCTGCGCGGTGTGAATGATAATGCCCGGGTTCTGGCGGAGCTCAGTAATGCGTTATTCGATGCGGGCGTGATGCCCTACTACCTGCACGTACTGGATCGTGTGCAAGGCGCGGCGCATTTCATGGTCACGGATGAAGAGGCCCGGCAGATTATGCGCGAACTGTTAACGCTGATTTCAGGCTATATGGTGCCGAAGCTGGCGCGAGAGATTGGCGGTGAGCCGAGTAAGACGCCGCTGGATTTGCAACTGCGGCAACAATAACGGCAGGTGGCGCTACGCTTATCCGCCCGGTGGGGTTGGGCGCAGCGCCATCAGCAATGTAGATCAGTTAGGGCACTTATAGACCTGGCCATTCATCTGGCTGGCCGTTGGCACGAAGCTGGACAACATCCCTTGCGACGGGCTGCTCACACCGTAAATCACGTTGCCACCCATCTCTGCAGCCTGGTTACGCAGCGCGTTAGCGGCACCGCGCATAGATCCACCTTCTTCACCGTGCTGACCCGACATCCAGTTGCTTTGCTCACCGGTTGCCGTGCCTAAAAACTGGCACTCGTTACCCGGCTTATCTTCAACAAAGCGAACGCCCTGACCTGCAGCAGACAGCTCATTGCTGGAGCTACAACCCGCCAGCAGCAATGCTGCTCCTACGATCCCTGCACAGACTTTTACGCGCATGTTATTCCTCGTTTTCAATAAGCTGGACAGCAGATGTTGTCCGTGTGTAAACCTTATACTAAAAAGATGACCAAAAGAAAAACCCCCGAGCATTTCTGCCCGGGGGTTTTTCTCATTCTAAGCGGTAAAGCGCACGATTACATCATGCCGCCCATACCACCCATGCCGCCCATACCCGCAGCACCTAAGTCAGGTGCGTCGCCTTTAGGCATGTCGGTCACCATGCACTCGGTAGTGATCATCAGACCCGCTACAGAGGCCGCGTACTGCAGTGCAGAACGGGTCACTTTGGTTGGATCCAGGATACCGAAGTCGATCATGTTGCCGTATTCTTCAGTTGCAGCGTTGTAACCGTAGTTACCTTCGCCCGCTTTCACCATGTTCGCAACCACGGATGGCTCTTCACCGGCGTTGGAAACGATCTGACGCAGTGGTGCTTCCATTGCGCGCAGCGCAACTTTGATACCCACGTTCTGATCTTCGTTCTGAGCAGTCAGGCCAGCCAGTTTAGCGGCAACACGCACCAGCGCGACACCACCACCAGCTACCACGCCTTCTTCTACTGCTGCACGGGTCGCGTGCAGAGCATCGTCAACGCGTGCTTTCTTCTCTTTCATTTCAACTTCAGTTGCCGCGCCCACTTTGATTACTGCCACGCCGCCTGCCAGTTTCGCTACGCGCTCCTGCAGTTTTTCACGGTCATAATCAGAGGTTGCTTCTTCAATCTGCTTACGGATCTGAGCAACACGGCCCTGAATAGCCGCTTCTTCACCCACGCCATCGATGATGGTGGTGGTGTCTTTGTTGATCACAACGCGTTTAGCCTGGCCCAGGTCTTCCAGGGTAGCTTTTTCCAGCTCCATACCGATCTCTTCAGAGATTACGGTACCGCCAGTCAGGGTAGCGATATCCTGCAGCATCGCTTTACGGCGGTCGCCGAAGCCAGGTGCTTTAACCGCAGCCACTTTCACGATGCCACGCATGGTGTTAACCACCAGGGTCGCCAGTGCTTCACCTTCAACGTCTTCAGCAATGATAACCAGCGGCTTGCCTGCTTTCGCAACGGCTTCCAGCACTGGCAGCATTTCACGGATGTTGGAGATTTTCTTGTCAGCCAGCAGGATGAATGGGCTTTCCAGCTCAACAGCGCCCGTTTCTGGCTTGTTGATGAAGTATGGGGACAGGTAACCGCGGTCGAACTGCATACCTTCAACCACGTCCAGTTCGTCTTCCAGACCGGTACCGTCTTCAACGGTGATCACGCCTTCTTTACCGACTTTGTCCATCGCTTCCGCGATCAGTTTACCTACGGTTTCGTCGGAGTTAGCGGAGATAGTACCAACCTGAGCAATCGCTTTAGAGTCGGAGCATGGAACGGACAGCGCTTTCAGCTCTTCAACCGCCGCAGTAACCGCTTTGTCGATACCGCGCTTCAGATCCATTGGGTTCATACCCGCAGCAACGGCTTTCAGACCTTCGGTGATGATAGCCTGTGCCAGTACGGTTGCGGTGGTGGTGCCGTCGCCTGCAGCGTCGTTCGCTTTAGAGGCAACTTCTTTCACCATCTGCGCGCCCATGTTTTCGAACTTGTCTTCCAGCTCGATTTCACGTGCTACAGAAACACCGTCTTTAGTGATGGTTGGCGCGCCGAAGGATTTATCCAGCACTACGTTACGGCCTTTCGGGCCCAGGGTCACTTTAACTGCATCTGCCAGTACGTTTACGCCGCGGAGCATTTTTACACGAGCGTCGTTACCGAATTTTACGTCTTTAGCTGCCATGTTCTTATTTCCTCAAATTCTCGTGCGTAAAATTACGCTTCAACAATTGCCAGAATGTCGCTTTCGGACATGATCAACACTTCTTCATTGTCGATCTTCTCGGATTTCACGCCGTAGCCATCGTTGAAAATTACGATGTCACCAACTTTAACGTCCAGTGGCTGCACAGTTCCGTTTTCCAGAATGCGGCCCTTACCGACAGCGATGATTTCGCCACGCGTTGATTTTGCTGCTGCAGAACCAGTCAGAACGATGCCGCCAGCAGACTTGGTTTCAACTTCTTTACGTTTGACGATCACACGATCATGTAACGGACGAATACTCATTGATAGCTCTCCTTTGAGAAAGTCATTATCAGTTATGGATGACGCCGGTCCGCACGCGGTTTTCCGACTAGTGCCCTGAGAGATGGGGATAGCTTTTTCCCCCTTCAAGGGGCAGACGAAAAAAAATTTGCGAAAGTGTTACCATCGCCTCTCTTTTGATCGTGGCAGGGCGATGTCAATGAGTGGACTAAAACAGGAGTTGGGACTGGCGCAGGGCGTGGGTCTGCTGTCGACCTCCTTGTTAGGTACGGGTGTGTTTGCGGTACCCGCGCTGGCAGCTCTGGTGGCCGGCAATAATAGCCTGTGGGCGTGGCCAGTGCTGATTGTGCTGGTGTTTCCGGTCGCGGTCGTGTTTGCCATCCTCGGACGGCATTTCCCCAGCGCGGGCGGCGTAGCGCACTTTGTCGGTATGGCGTTTGGTCCGCGACTGGAGCGGGTCACCGGCTGGCTATTTCTTTCTGTTATTCCCGTCGGTCTACCGGCAGCGTTGCATATCGCGACCGGTTTTGGCCAGGCGCTGTTTGGCTGGCATAACGAGCAACTGCTGCTGGCCGAGCTGGGTACGCTGGCCATCGTCTGGTGGGTCGGCTCACGGGGTGCCAGCTCGAGTGCCAACCTGCAAACCGTCGTTGCAATACTGATTGTGGCCCTCATTGTCGCCATCTGGTGGAAAGGGGATATTACGCTGAAGGAGATCCCCTTCCCCGCGGTAAGTGACGTCAACCATTCGCAGCTGTTCGCTGCGCTGTCGGTAATGTTCTGGTGTTTTGTCGGGCTGGAGGCGTTCGCCCATCTGGCCTCTGAGTTTAAACAACCGGAACGGGATTTCCCGCGCGCCCTGATGATTGGCCTGCTGTTAGCAGGTACCGTTTACTGGGCCTGTACCGTGCTGGTACTGCATTTCAACGCGTTCGCCGCGGATAAAGCGGCCGCTGCCTCGCTGCCGGGCATTGTGGTGCAACTGTTTGGTCTGAAAGCGCTGTGGGTCGCCTGTGTTATTGGCTATCTGGCCTGTTTCGCCAGCCTCAATATCTACATCCAGAGCTTTGCGCGTCTGGTGTGGTCGCAGGCGCTTGATAAACCAGAGAGCCGCCTTGCGCGCCTGTCTAAACGTCAGCTGCCGTTGAATGCGCTTAATACCGTGCTGGGCTGCTGCGTCTTGAGTTCGCTATGTATTTACGCGCTGAATATCAATCTTGATGCCCTGATCGTGTACGCCAACGGGATTTTCATCATGATCTACCTGCTGTGCATGCTGGCGGGTTGTCGTCTGCTGAAAGGTCGCTATAAAGCGCTGGCAGTGGTTGGTGGCGTGCTTTGCCTGCTGTTGCTGGCGATGGTGGGGTGGAAAAGCCTGTATGCGATTAGCATGCTGGCGGGGCTGTGGCTGTTTTTACCGAAACGCGGCACCCTGTAAAACAAAGCCCGGTCGCGATTCGCTTACCGGGCCTGGCCTCTTTTACCGATCGTCTTTATGGTCTAAACGGTCGCGCTGTTCATCTTTACGCTGATACTCCCCTTCGAAAGTATCACCCGGCCCTGTGCTGAATCCACCGCCCGGCATACGGCTAAAACGCAGATGCGGCAGTAGCTTCATGGTCAGGTGTTTTTGCACCGGCGGCAGAAGCAGCAGCAGGCCGAGGAAGTCAGTGAAGAATCCCGGCAGGATCAGCAGCAGGCCAGCAATAATCAGCGAGACGCTTTTGATCATCTCTGCGGCCGGGCTTTCGCCTGCGGCCATCTTCTGCTGCATTATCAGGAAATTTTTGAAACCCTGATTACGCACCAGCGACATGCCGATCACCGAAGTGAAAATCACCAGAATCAGCGTTAACAGGACACCCAATACATGGGCGACCTGGATAAAAATTGAAATCTCGATGTAAACATAGAGAAAGAAAGCAATAAATGGTATCCAGCGCACTGGCATCTCCTGTGTGGCAGGTGCCCTCAGGCCCCTGTCTGAATGTGTTCGCGAAACGCGTCTGTAAGAAATGGTGACGGTTAGCCAAAATTCAATCGGTTTGCACGGATATTTTTTCTGGAAATTTTAAAGCGGTGACTCATTTCACAGATTAATAATTATCATGGAATCGGGTCGATAATAAGTGATCCAGATTACGGCAATTCGCTATCATCAGCATATGATCTCGAACATCTGGCTGATTGAGGGAATAATCGTCGGTCAGAAAATATTCAAAACCACATAAATACTGTGTGTTTAGTACAATCCATCGGCAGCTTGAAAAGAAGGTTCACATGTTAAACAACATTCGTATCGAAGAAGACTTGTTGGGTACCAGGGAAGTTCCAGCGGATGCCTACTATGGTGTTCACACTCTGAGAGCGATTGAAAACTTCTACATCAGCAACAACAAAATCAGCGACATCCCTGAATTTGTACGTGGCATGGTGATGGTGAAAAAAGCCGCAGCACTGGCCAATAAAGAGCTGCAAACCATTCCGAAAAGCGCGGCAAATGCGATTATCGCTGCCTGCGATGAAGTGCTGAACAACGGCAAATGCATGGATCAGTTCCCGGTCGATGTCTATCAGGGCGGCGCGGGTACCTCCGTCAACATGAACACCAATGAAGTACTGGCAAACATCGGCCTGGAGCTGATGGGTCATCAGAAAGGTGAATACCAGTATCTGAATCCGAACGACCACGTTAATAAATGTCAATCCACTAACGACGCCTACCCAACCGGCTTCCGTATCGCGGTGTATGCCTCCGTGGTGAAACTGGTGGACGCCATTAATCAGCTGGGTGATGGCTTCCAGCGCAAAGCCGTTGAGTTCCAGGACATCCTGAAAATGGGTCGTACCCAGCTGCAGGACGCGGTTCCGATGACCCTCGGTCAGGAATTCCACGCGTTTAACGTGCTGCTTAACGAAGAAACTAAAAACCTGCTGCGCACCTCCGAGCTGCTGCTGGAAGTGAACCTGGGCGCAACCGCCATCGGCACGCGTCTGAATACGCCGGACGGTTACCAGCAGCTGGCGGTACAGAAGCTGGCTGAAGTCTCTAACCTGCCGGTTGTGCCTGCAGAAGATCTGATTGAAGCCACCTCCGACTGCGGCGCGTACGTTATGGTTCACAGCGCCCTGAAACGTCTGGCGGTGAAACTCTCCAAAATCTGTAATGACCTGCGCCTGCTCTCTTCCGGTCCACGCGCTGGTCTGAATGAAATCAACCTGCCAGAGCTGCAGGCCGGTTCGTCCATCATGCCGGCGAAAGTGAACCCGGTAGTGCCAGAAGTGGTGAACCAGGTCTGCTTTAAAGTCATCGGTAACGATACAACCGTGACCATGGCCTCTGAAGCCGGCCAGCTGCAGCTGAACGTCATGGAGCCGGTCATCGGCCAGGCAATGTTTGAATCCATCCACATTCTGACCAACGCCTGCTACAACCTGCTGGAGAAATGCGTTAACGGCATCACCGCGAACAAAGAAGTTTGTGAAGGGTATGTCTACAACTCTATCGGCATCGTCACCTACCTCAACCCGTTCATCGGCCACCATAACGGCGACATCGTCGGTAAGATTTGCGCCGAAACAGGTAAGAGCGTGCGTGAAGTCGTTCTGGAGCGTGGACTGTTGACCGAAGCCGAGCTGGACGATATCTTCTCGGCCCAGAACCTGATGCACCCGGCATACAAAGCGAAACGATATACCGATGAAAGCGAACAGTAGCAGTTCAGGCTAGGCTTCCTTAAGGCACGTCACTTGTGACGTGCCTTTTTTCTTTATAGGCGTTACCAAAATACAACAATTCAATATCAACTTGTTAATAAGCAAGGCAGGTCCTTATGTTTGGAGCAGAACTCGTCATCGTCCTGTTGGCGATTTATTTGGGAGCAAGACTCGGGGGTATCGGCATTGGTTTTGCCGGCGGTCTCGGGGTGCTCGTACTTACCCTTATCTTTCAGATTAAACCCGGCGCAATCCCTTTTGACGTTATCGAAATCATCATGGCGGTTATTGCCGCTATCGCAGCCATGCAAGTGGCAGGCGGTATGGACTACCTGGTGAGCCTGGCGGAGCGTATGTTACGCCGCCATCCAAAATACATTACCTTCCTTGCCCCGCTGGTGACGTGGTTTATGACCATTCTCGCCGGTACTGGCCACACCGCCTTCTCCACGCTGCCGGTCATTACCGAAGTGGCGAAAGAGCAGGGCATCCGTCCGTCTCGTCCACTCTCGATTGCCGTGGTCGCGTCCCAGATTGCGATTACCGCATCACCTATCTCCGCTGCGGTGGTCTTCTTCGCCGGTATCCTTGAGCCTATGGGCGTGAGTTACCTGACGCTGCTGGCCATCTGTATTCCGGTGACGCTGATTGCAGTGATGATCACCGCCGTGCTGTGTAACTTCCTCGGCGCCGAACTGAAAGACGATCCGGTTTATCAGGAGCGTCTGGCAAAAGGTGAAGTGAAACTGCGTGGTAGCCAGGTCTTCGAACTGAAGCCGCATGCAAAACGCTCTGTCTTGCTGTTCCTGATCGGTATCGTTGCGGTCATGTTCTACGCAACCGCCATCAGTGACACCGTGGGTCTGATCCAAAACCCGGTCCTGCCGCGTAACGAAGCGATTGTGGTATTCATGCTGACTATCGCTACGCTGATCAGCATCACCTGTAAAATCGACACCAGCGAAGTGCTCAACGCCAGCACCTTTAAATCCGGTATGAGCGCCTGCGTGTGTGTACTGGGTGTGGCCTGGCTTGGTGATACCTTCGTGAAAGCTCACATCAGCGATATCCAGACCGTTGCGGGCGACCTGCTGCACAACTATCCGTGGCTCCTGGCTGTGGTGCTGTTCTTTGCCGCAACCCTGCTTTACTCTCAGGCGGCCACCACCAAAGCCCTGATGCCTGCGGCGCTGATGCTGGGTGTTACCCCGCTGACGGCTATTGCCTCGTTTGCTGCCGTTTCTGCACTGTTCGTTTTACCCACCTACCCAACCCTGCTGGCGGCGGTTGAGATGGATGACACTGGCTCGACTCGCATCGGTAAGTACGTGTTTAACCATGCGTTCCTGATCCCGGGCGTGGTGGCTATCTCGCTGTGCGTGATCCTCGGCTTTATCATTGGCGGCATCGTGCTGTAAACAATGATGGGTTGTAAAAATAGTTAAAAACGGGCCGCTCTGCGGCCCGTTTCATTAATGACCAATAGCCTTGCGTGATATAGTGAAGACTTTCGTGATGAGGAGGTCGACTTGTGAACACGCCTGATGCTGTTGTTGTCCTTTGTACCGCCCCTGATGAAGCCTCTGCCCAGGATCTCGCCGCCAAAGTGCTGGCCGAAAAACTGGCAGCCTGCGTGACGCTCCTTCCTGGCGCCACCTCCCTTTACTACTGGGAAGGTAAACTGGAGCAGGAGTACGAAGTCCAGATGTTGCTCAAAACCAATCTGGCGAACCAGCAGGCACTCCTGGACTGCCTCAAATCTCATCATCCTTATCAAACCCCCGAACTGCTGGTATTGCCAGTGGTCCACGGCGACAACGATTATCTCTCATGGCTCAACGCTTCCTTACGCTGATCCTGCTGCTGTGCAGCACATCAGTTTTTGCCGGGTTATTTGACGCTCCCGGCCGTTCGAACGCTATTTCTGCCGACCAGGCCTTTGTTTTCGATTTTCAACAAGATCAGCATGACCTGAATCTTACCTGGCAGATAAAAGAGGGGTATTACCTCTATCGCAAGCAGGTCAGCATCACGCCTGCTCAGGCAAAGGTAGGCCCACTTCAGATGCCTGCGGGCGAGTGGCATGAAGACGAGTTTTTCGGTAAAAGTGAAATCTATCGCCAGCGGTTAAGCGTGCCCGTGGCGGTCAATCAGGCCGATAAAGGCGCCACCGTGACCGTCACGTATCAGGGCTGTGCCGACGCGGGCTTCTGCTATCCGCCGGAAACCAAAGTCATTCCGCTGAGCGAAGTTAAAGCGGCCGACAGTATGCCTGCGCCTCCCGCAGATGAGAGCGCCGGAATGAAGGACGACAGTCACACAGCGCTGCCCTTCTCCGCCTTGTGGGCTTTACTGATTGGTATCGGTATCGCCTTCACGCCGTGCGTGCTGCCCATGTATCCGCTTATCTCCGGGATTGTCCTAGGCGGTAAGCAACGCCTTTCAACCGCACGCGCCCTGCTGCTGGCCTTTATCTACGTGCAGGGTATGGCGTTGACCTACACCGCACTGGGCCTCGTGGTTGCTGCTGCCGGACTGCAGTTCCAGGCTGCACTTCAGCACCCTTATGTGCTGACTGGCCTGTCGATCGTATTTATTGTGCTGGCGCTGTCGATGTTTGGTTTGTTCAGCTTACAGCTGCCGTCCGCGTTGCAGACTCGCTTAACGCTGATGAGTAACCGTCAGCAGGGTGGCTCCCCGGGCGGCGTGTTCGTGATGGGTGCCATCGCCGGGTTGATTTGCTCACCGTGCACTACCGCGCCACTGAGCGCGATCCTGCTGTATATTGCCCAGAGCGGTAACCTGTGGCTCGGCGGTGGGACGTTGTATCTCTACGCGCTGGGAATGGGTCTGCCATTGATTCTGGTAACGGTATTTGGCAACCGTCTGCTGCCCAAGAGCGGCCCGTGGATGGAGACGGTGAAAACCGCGTTTGGTTTTGTCATTCTGGCGCTGCCGGTGTTCTTGCTCGAGCGTATTATCGGCGACGTCTGGGGGATGCGCCTGTGGGCAATGCTCGGTGTTGCTTTCTTCTGTTGGGCGTTTATCACAAGCCTGGCAGCGAAAAAGCCGTGGATGCGTCTTGTGCAAATCCTCCTGCTCGCCGCCGCGCTGGTGAGCGTACGGCCACTGCAGGACTGGGCATTTGGCACACCCGCGGGACAAACGCAGGCGCATTTGAACTTCATCCAGATAAAGAACGTGGATGAACTCAACAGCGCACTGGCGCAGGCGAAAGGCAAACCGGTCATGCTGGATCTGTATGCGGACTGGTGTGTCGCCTGTAAAGAATTCGAAAAGTACACGTTTAGCGATCCGCAGGTGCAAGGTGCGCTGAAAGAGACGGTTCTGCTCCAGGCAAACGTCACCGCCAACAGTACAGCGGATAAGGCACTGCTGAAGCAACTTAACGTGCTGGGTCTGCCAACCATTCTGTTCTTCAACGAACAGGGCCAGGAGCAGCCTGCACAGCGTGTAACCGGGTTTATGGACGCGACGGCATTCAGCGCGCATTTGCGCAATCGCCAACCGTAAACAACACTTGAAACGGGACAAACCGTTGGGAATAACGGAGGAGATAACCGTGCAACGCGAAGACGTACTGGGACAAGCCCTGCAATTACTTGAGATTCAAGGGATCGCCAGCACCACGCTTGAGATGGTAGCCGACCGTATTGATTATCCTCTGGATGAACTCATGCGCTTCTGGCCGGATAAAGAGGCGCTGCTTTACGATGCCCTGCGTTATCTCAGCCAGCAGGTTGATGTCTGGCGCAGGCAGCTGATGTTAAATGAAGAACTGACTGCGGAGCAAAAGCTGCTGGCGCGTTATACCGCCCTGAGCGAATGCGTAAGCAACAACCGTTATCCGGGTTGCCTGTTTATTGCCGCCTGCACCTTCTACCCTGACCCCGGCCATCCTATCCATCAACTGGCGGATCAGCAAAAGCGGGCGGCGCATGATTTCACGCACGAACTCCTGACCACGCTCGAAGTGGATGACCCGGCGATGGTCGCTAAGCAGATGGAGCTGGTACTGGAAGGTTGCCTGAGCCGCATGCTGGTAAACCGTAGCCAGGCCGATGTGGATACAGCACACCGTCTGGCCGAAGATATCCTGCGTTTTGCACAGTGTCGTATGGGTGGTGCGCTGACGTAATCTGTCTGAAGAATTTGACCTGTTCGGCGCGTAAACCGTCAGATTGCCGCAAAGTTAAGCAGTTGAACGGCTTTTCCCGAAATAGTGTTGACGATCAGGCGCGATTGCGGTTTAATGCGCTCCGTTGCCCGGATAGCTCAGTCGGTAGAGCAGGGGATTGAAAATCCCCGTGTCCTTGGTTCGATTCCGAGTCCGGGCACCACTATTTAAAGAACCCAGCCTATGGCTGGGTTTTTGCTTTTCTGCGTCTGATAAACTCTCCTGTAACCACTCTCTGGTCACATCCTCGTAAACCTGTTCCTGCAGTATTTCATGTCGCTTAAAGTGGTCCTGTGCACGCTAAATTCCGTACTGATCTGAAGTGTTTGGGGGATCCTGAAGAGAGATGATGGGGGTTGGGGTTACCGTATCGTGGCTTCGCCTTGTCTGGCGGCACTCTTTGGGGAATTCAGATGTGTATTTCGCGTCCCAAAGCAAAAAACCCCGCACCATACGGTACGGGGTTCTTTTAATTGATGCCTGGCAGTTCCCTACTCTCACATGGGGAGACCCCACACTACCATCGGCGCTACGGCGTTTCACTTCTGAGTTCGGCATGGGGTCAGGTGGGACCACCGCGCTAAAGCCGCCAGGCAAATT
>NZ_MWPY01000018.1:0-414 GCF_002148625.1 Enterobacter sp. J49 | reverse complement strand
TTATTCGTGGAGGTTGAAGTCAGGCATTTCCGGACGGTGGAATTCAGGCATCAGCGCGAGCTGGCGCTGAAGGTGGCCGGAGACCGGGATATAGCCATTTTAAGAGCGCTGCATACCGATGGTACCGCCAGTGTAGGCTACATAAATCGATTTCTTCTGCATGGTAGTGAGTTCTTGTTCTTCAAAAGAAAAAAATCCCCTCTTCACGTGAAGAGGGGATTTTTTTCTTTTGAAGAACAAGAACTCACTACCATGCAGAAGAAATCGATTTATGTAGCCTACACTGGCGGTACCATCGGTATGCAGCGCTCTTAAAATGGCTATATCCCGGTCTCCGGCCACCTTCAGCGCCAGCTCGCGCTGATGCCTGAATTCCACCGTCCGGAAATGCCTGACTTCAACCTCCACGAATAA
>NZ_MWPY01000017.1:0-419 GCF_002148625.1 Enterobacter sp. J49 | reverse complement strand
ATGCATGTTAGCAGCGATGAACACCGAGATACCGGTCAACACGGCGTGGATCACATACAGCACCGGCGCCACGAACATGAAGGAGAATTCCAGCGGATCGGTGATGCCGGTAAAGAAAGCGGCGAAGGCCCCCGCCATCATGATCCCCAGCACTTTGGCCTTATTCTCAGGACGCGCGCAGTGATAGATGGCCAGCGCCGCACCCGGCAGACCGAACATCATGATTGGGAAGAAGCCCGCCTGATAACGGCCGGTGATGCCGACGACCGCTTTACCGGCGTCGATCGACTGCTGGCCGCCGAGGAAGTTAGGGATATCGTTGATGCCGGCCACGTCGAACCAGAACACCGAGTTCAGCGCGTGGTGCAAGCCGACCGGGATCAGCAGGCGGTTGAAGAAGGCATAGATGCCCGCGCCGA
>NZ_MWPY01000002.1:0-296 GCF_002148625.1 Enterobacter sp. J49 | reverse complement strand
GACACAGACTGTCTGATGAAAAGTAAATAGCAAGGCGTCTTGCGATTGAGACTTCAGTGTCCCCTTCGTCTAGAGGCCCAGGACACCGCCCTTTCACGGCGGTAACAGGGGTTCGAATCCCCTAGGGGACGCCACTTGCTGGTTCGTGAGTGAAAGTCACCTGCCGACATATCTCAAAACTCATCTTCGGGTGACGTTTGAGATATTTGCTCTTTAAAAATCTGGATCAAGCTGAAAATTGAAACGACACACATGTTAATGTGTGTTCGAGTCTCTCAAATTTTCGCAAACCGGTG
>NZ_MWPY01000016.1:0-2948 GCF_002148625.1 Enterobacter sp. J49 | reverse complement strand
TGAATCGAAAGAAACATCTTCGGGTTGTGAGGTTAAGCGACTAAGCGTACACGGTGGATGCCCTGGCAGTCAGAGGCGATGAAGGACGTGCTAATCTGCGAAAAGCGCCGGCGAGGTGATATGAACCTTTGACCCGGCGATGTCCGAATGGGGAAACCCAGTGTGATTCGTCACACTATCGTTAACTGAATACATAGGTTAACGAGGCGAACCGGGGGAACTGAAACATCTAAGTACCCCGAGGAAAAGAAATCAACCGAGATTCCCCCAGTAGCGGCGAGCGAACGGGGAGCAGCCCAGAGTCTGAATCAGCTTGTGTGTTAGTGGAAGCGTCTGGAAAGTCGCACGGTACAGGGTGACAGTCCCGTACACGAAAGCACACAGGTTGTGAACTCGAAGAGTAGGGCGGGACACGTGGTATCCTGTCTGAATATGGGGGGACCATCCTCCAAGGCTAAATACTCCTGACTGACCGATAGTGAACCAGTACCGTGAGGGAAAGGCGAAAAGAACCCCGGCGAGGGGAGTGAAAAAGAACCTGAAACCGTGTACGTACAAGCAGTGGGAGCCTCTTTTATGGGGTGACTGCGTACCTTTTGTATAATGGGTCAGCGACTTATATTCTGTAGCAAGGTTAACCGTATAGGGGAGCCGAAGGGAAACCGAGTCTTAACTGGGCGTTAAGTTGCAGGGTATAGACCCGAAACCCGGTGATCTAGCCATGGGCAGGTTGAAGGTTGGGTAACACTAACTGGAGGACCGAACCGACTAATGTTGAAAAATTAGCGGATGACTTGTGGCTGGGGGTGAAAGGCCAATCAAACCGGGAGATAGCTGGTTCTCCCCGAAAGCTATTTAGGTAGCGCCTCGTGAACTCATCTTCGGGGGTAGAGCACTGTTTCGGCTAGGGGGCCATCCCGGCTTACCAACCCGATGCAAACTACGAATACCGAAGAATGTTATCACGGGAGACACACGGCGGGTGCTAACGTCCGTCGTGAAGAGGGAAACAACCCAGACCGCCAGCTAAGGTCCCAAAGTCATGGTTAAGTGGGAAACGATGTGGGAAGGCACAGACAGCCAGGATGTTGGCTTAGAAGCAGCCATCATTTAAAGAAAGCGTAATAGCTCACTGGTCGAGTCGGCCTGCGCGGAAGATGTAACGGGGCTAAACCATGCACCGAAGCTGCGGCAGCGACACTATGTGTTGTTGGGTAGGGGAGCGTTCTGTAAGCCGTTGAAGGTGTCCTGTGAGGGGTGCTGGAGGTATCAGAAGTGCGAATGCTGACATAAGTAACGATAAAGCGGGTGAAAAGCCCGCTCGCCGGAAGACCAAGGGTTCCTGTCCAACGTTAATCGGGGCAGGGTGAGTCGACCCCTAAGGCGAGGCCGAAAGGCGTAGTCGATGGGAAACAGGTTAATATTCCTGTACTTGGTGTTACTGCGAAGGGGGGACGGAGAAGGCTATGTTAGCCGGGCGACGGTTGTCCCGGTTTAAGCATGTAGGCGGAGGTTCCAGGTAAATCCGGTTCCTTATTAACGCTGAGGTGTGATGACGAGGCACTACGGTGCTGAAGTAACAAATGCCCTGCTTCCAGGAAAAGCCTCTAAGCATCAGGTAACATCAAATCGTACCCCAAACCGACACAGGTGGTCAGGTAGAGAATACCAAGGCGCTTGAGAGAACTCGGGTGAAGGAACTAGGCAAAATGGTGCCGTAACTTCGGGAGAAGGCACGCTGATATGTAGGTGAAGCCCCTGCGGGTGGAGCTGAAATCAGTCGAAGATACCAGCTGGCTGCAACTGTTTATTAAAAACACAGCACTGTGCAAACACGAAAGTGGACGTATACGGTGTGACGCCTGCCCGGTGCCGGAAGGTTAATTGATGGGGTTAGCGGCAACGCGAAGCTCTTGATCGAAGCCCCGGTAAACGGCGGCCGTAACTATAACGGTCCTAAGGTAGCGAAATTCCTTGTCGGGTAAGTTCCGACCTGCACGAATGGCGTAATGATGGCCAGGCTGTCTCCACCCGAGACTCAGTGAAATTGAACTCGCTGTGAAGATGCAGTGTACCCGCGGCAAGACGGAAAGACCCCGTGAACCTTTACTATAGCTTGACACTGAACACTGGTCCTTGATGTGTAGGATAGGTGGGAGGCTTTGAAGCGTGGACGCCAGTCTGCGTGGAGCCAACCTTGAAATACCACCCTTTAATGGCTGGTGTTCTAACGTAGACCCGTGATCCGGGTTGCGGACAGTGTCTGGTGGGTAGTTTGACTGGGGCGGTCTCCTCCCAAAGAGTAACGGAGGAGCACGAAGGTTAGCTAATCCTGGTCGGACATCAGGAGGTTAGTGCAATGGCATAAGCTAGCTTGACTGCGAGAGTGACGGCTCGAGCAGGTGCGAAAGCAGGTCATAGTGATCCGGTGGTTCTGAATGGAAGGGCCATCGCTCAACGGATAAAAGGTACTCCGGGGATAACAGGCTGATACCGCCCAAGAGTTCATATCGACGGCGGTGTTTGGCACCTCGATGTCGGCTCATCACATCCTGGGGCTGAAGTAGGTCCCAAGGGTATGGCTGTTCGCCATTTAAAGTGGTACGCGAGCTGGGTTTAGAACGTCGTGAGACAGTTCGGTCCCTATCTGCCGTGGGCGCTGGAGAATTGAGGGGGGCTGCTCCTAGTACGAGAGGACCGGAGTGGACGCATCACTGGTGTTCGGGTTGTCATGCCAATGGCACTGCCCGGTAGCTAAATGCGGAAGAGATAAGTGCTGAAAGCATCTAAGCACGAAACTTGCCCCGAGATGAGTTCTCCCTGAGACTTTAAGTCTCCTGAAGGAACGTTGAAGACTACGACGTTGATAGGTCGGGTGTGTAAGCGCAGCGATGCGTTGAGCTAACCGATACTAATGAACCGTGAGGCTTAACCTTACAACGCCGAAG
>NZ_MWPY01000015.1:0-211700 GCF_002148625.1 Enterobacter sp. J49 | reverse complement strand
ATCCCCCCCAGCCCCACGACCAGCACCCGTGCTGCCTTAAGCGCTTCCTGGCCGTCGAAATCAAAACCGCGCAGAACAATCTGGCGGTTATAGCGCATCATCTCCTGGTCGCTGAGTTCAGCCGTCATGTTAGCCTCCGAAGAGGTGGTTAAAGCTTTCCACCTCAACCCATTCACCCGGCTCCACGCTGCCGCGTTCACGCTCGAGAACGATAAAACAGTTGCCCTGGCTGAACGAGCTGAAGATGTGTGAGCCCTGGTGTCCGGTGGTGCTCACTTCCAGCTCGCCTTCAGCGTTGCGCGTCAGAATACCGCGCTGGAAATCAAGACGGCCCGGTGATTTCTTCAGGCGCGTCGCCGCACGTACGCGCTGGCGAACCGGCAGCGGGTGGGCCTGGTTACCAGACAGTTTTGCCAGCAGCGGAATGACCAGCTGGTAGAAGGTCAGGGCGGCGGAAACCGGGTTACCCGGCAGGCCGCAGAACCAGCTGTGTTTCAGCTGACCAAACGCGAACGGTTTGCCCGGCTTGATGGCCAGTTTCCAGAAGCCGATCTCCCCCAGCTCTTCAAGAATGGTTTTGGTGTAATCCGCTTCACCTACGGAAACGCCGCCGGAGCTAATTACCACGTCCGCCGACCGGTCCGCTTCAATAAACGCGGCGCGCAGTTTTTCCGGATCATCTGGAATGATGCCAAGGTTAATGACCTCACACCCCAGCTGTTCAAGCATCAGGTGTACCGCGAGGCGGTTAGTGTCATAAATCTGGCCGTCCTGCAGTGGCTGGCCCGGAAGCTGGAGTTCATCGCCGGTGGAAAAGACCGCCACGCGTACCTTGCGGATAACGTCAATTTCTGCGATGCCGAGCGAGGCCAGCACCGGCAGTTCGCCCACCGTCAGTTTCTGCCCGGCGGCAAATACCGTTGCGCCACGCGTGATGTCTTCACCGGTACGACGGATATTCTGTCCCGCTTTAACACTCGCGGTGAAGCGGACGCCCGCTTCCGTTTGTTCGGTCTCTTCCTGCATCACCACCGCTTCGCAGCCTGGCGGTACGGGGGCACCGGTCATGATGCGTATGCAGCTACCCGCAGGCCACTCACCGTTAAACGGCTGACCGGCAAATGCTTTACCCGCCACGGGCAGCGCCGTATCCGTCCGGATATCCGCCAGGCGTACCGCGTAGCCGTCCATTGCGGAGTTATCGAACCCGGGAACGTTAAGCGGAGAGACGATATCGCGCGCGGCAATACGACCAAAACAGCGCACCAATGGCAGCGTCTCGTGGTCGTGCAGGGGGGAAATTCGGTCAAGCATCTGCGTGAGTGCCGCCTCAAGCGGCATCAGTCCGGCGGTAAAATCCATGGTGGGCTCCTGCGGAGTAACGACGAAAGCGTCCATTATGGCAGAAAAGTGCCACTAACTGTATGACCCGATGGGTGTACGCTTTACATCACAGTTGCGTCTTTCTATATTCAAAAATCATCTGAAGTTTCAGCGACGATAATGATATTTATAGAAAAAGCCGCAAATCAGGCTAACGGTGATGGGAATGGTTAATGCGGTAATCGCAATTCATGGTGGCGCCGGGGCAATCACCCGTGCCCTGCTCAGTCCCGAGCAGGAAAAACGTTATATTGATGCGCTGTATGCCATTGTGGAAACGGGCCAGCGGATGCTGGAGGCGGGCGAGAGCGCGCTGGATGTGGTTACCGAGGCGGTACGTCTGCTGGAAGAGTGCCCGTTGTTTAACGCGGGCATTGGTTCGGTCTTTACCCGCGATGAAACGCACGAGCTGGATGCCTGCGTCATGGACGGTGTCACCCTTAAAGCGGGCGCCGTCGCGGGGGTGAGCCATCTGCGTAATCCGGTGCTGGCCGCGCGTCTGGTGATGGAGGCGAGCCCGCATGTTCTTCTGACCGGGGCCGGGGCGGAGACGTTTGCCGCGGAACATGGCATGACGCCAGTTTCTCCCGATCTGTTTTCAACGCCGGAGCGTTATCAACAGCTGCTTGAGGCGCGCTCTGCAAACGTGGCGCAGCTTGACCATACCGCGCCGCTCGATGAGCGCAGCAAAATGGGCACGGTAGGGGCGGTGGCTCTTGATAAAGCCGGGAATCTGGCTGCGGCCACGTCGACCGGCGGTATGACCAACAAACTGCCGGGCCGGGTAGGTGACAGTCCATTGCCGGGGGCAGGGTGCTATGCCAATAACGCCACGGCGGCAGTGTCATGCACCGGAACCGGTGAAGTGTTTATTCGCGCCCTCGCGGCGTATGACATCACCGCGCTGATGGATTACGGCGGGTTAAGCCTGGCCGAAGCCTGTGAGCGCGTGGTGATGGAGAAACTGCCCGCACTGGGGGGTATCGGTGGGTTAATTGCGGTGGATCGTGAGGGCAACGTGGCATTGCCGTTTAACAGCGAAGGTATGTACCGCGCGTGGGGTTATGCCGGTGATGAACCCAGTACGGGGATCTATCGTGAATAAGGGGGCAAAGCGTGCCGCACAGTGAAGAGCTGGACAACCGTGAAGTGCTGGCTGTCCATCAACTGAATATTGCGTTTCAGGAAGAGCGGCAGTTCATCCCCGCAGTACAGAATTTATCGTTCTCGCTCAACCGCGGCGAAACGCTGGCGATTGTGGGCGAGTCCGGTTCAGGGAAATCGGTCACCGCACTGGCGCTGATGCGTCTGCTGGAACAGACCGGCGGACAGGTCAGCTGCGAAAAAATGCTGCTGCGCCGGCGTAACCACCAGGTCATTGATTTAAATGAGCTGAGCGCCTCGCAGATGCAGAGCGTGCGCGGGGCCGATATTGCGATGATCTTCCAGGAGCCGATGACCTCGCTGAACCCGGTCTTTCCGGTCGGGGAACAGATTGCCGAGTCCATCCGCCTGCATCAGGGGTTGAGTGGTGATGAGGCGCTTCGTGAAGCGAAACGCATGCTTGACCTGGTACGCATACCGGAAGCGCAGGCCATTCTGGGGCGCTACCCGCATCAGCTTTCTGGCGGTATGCGTCAGCGCGTCATGATTGCGATGGCGCTCTCCTGCCGTCCTGCGGTGCTGATTGCCGACGAACCCACGACGGCACTGGATGTGACTATTCAGGCGCAAATTCTGCAGCTTATCAAAGTGCTGCAGCAGGAGATGGAGATGGGGGTGATTTTCATCACCCACGATATGGGCGTGGTCGCCGATATTGCCGATCGCGTGCTGGTCATGCACAAGGGCAACGCCGTGGAAACCGGCACGGTTGAGCAGATTTTCCATGCGCCGGTTCATCCTTACACCAAAGCGCTGCTGGCGGCGGTTCCGCGGTTGGGGGCGATGAACGGCAGCGATTTACCGCGCCGGTTCCCGTTGATTTCTCTCGAAGCGGCAGGCCAGCAGGAAGATGAAATCGAGCAGGATACCGTGGTACCCGGAAAGCCGATTCTGGAAGTGCGCGATCTGGTGACCCGTTTTCCCCTGCGCAGCGGAATGTTTAACCGCGTGAAGCGCGAGGTGCATGCGGTTGAAAACGTCAGTTTTGATTTATGGCCAGGCGAAACGCTGGCGCTGGTGGGAGAGTCAGGCTGCGGAAAATCCACCACCGGGCGGGCGCTGCTCAGGCTGGTAGAATCCCAAGAGGGCAGCATAACCTTTAACGGGGAACGCATTGATACCCTTCCGGACAGCAAACTGCAGGCGGTGAGGCGAGATATCCAGTTTATTTTCCAGGATCCGTATGCCTCCCTCGACCCGCGCCACACGGTGGGGTATTCGCTTATGGAGCCGCTGCGGGTGCATAACCTGCTCGACGGTGAAGCCGCGCAGCGTCGGGTGGCCTGGCTGCTTGAGCGCGTGGGGCTGAAGCCGGAACATGCCTGGCGTTATCCGCACGAGTTTTCGGGCGGTCAGCGGCAGCGTATTTGCATTGCCCGCGCGCTGGCACTTAACCCGAAAGTGGTGATTGCAGATGAATCCGTCTCGGCGCTGGATGTCTCTATCCGGGCGCAAATCATTAATTTACTGCTCGACCTGCAGCGGGATATGGGGATTGCCTTCCTCTTTATCTCCCACGACATGGCGGTGGTTGAGCGTATCAGCCACCGTGTCGCGGTGATGTTTATGGGGCAAATTGTGGAGATAGGACCGCGCAGGGCGGTATTTGAAAATCCACAACACCCTTACACACGCAAGCTTATCGCCGCGGTGCCGGTTGCCGACCCTGAGCATCGCCACGGCCAGCGTGTGCTGCTGCAGGACGAAATGCCGAGCAATATTCGTAAACGGGGCGAGGCGGTGGAGCGCGTGGCGCTGCGCGAGGTTGGCCCGGGGCATTTTGTGGCCCCCCCGCGTCAGGACAATGCATTCTCGCGGTTATAACTTAAAACAGGCAGGAGAACACAATGGTTAAATTTGTAGCGCGCAGATGGTTACTCGCCGCGAGCGTGACGGCAGCCCTGGCCGCCGCGCCGGCGTTCGCTGCCAAAGATGTGGTGGTCGCCGTCGGTTCCAATTTCACCACGCTGGATCCGTATGATGCCAACGATACGCTCTCCCAGGCGGTGGCGAAATCGTTCTATCAAGGGCTGTTTGGCCTGGATAGCGAGATGAAACTTAAAAATGTGCTGGCGGAAGGGTATACCGTTTCCAGCGACGGGCTGGTGTATACCCTTAAGCTCAGAACCGGTGTGAAGTTCCAGGACGGTACAGATTTCAACGCGGAGGCGGTGAAGATAAACCTCGATCGCGCCAGCAACCCGGAAAATAGCCTCAAGCGCTACAACCTGTATAAAAACATCGCCAGCACCGAGGTGGTCGACCCGACGACGGTGAAGATCACCCTGAAAGAGCCGTTCTCGGCGTTTATCAATATTCTGGCGCATCCGGCCACGGCGATGATTTCGCCTGCCGCGCTGAAAAAATACGGCAAAGAGATCGGGTTCCATCCGGTGGGGACCGGCCCCTACGAGCTGCTCACCTGGAACCAGACCGACTTTGTGAAGGTTAAGAAGTTTGCGGGTTACTGGCAGCCGGGCCTGCCGAAGCTGGACACCATTACCTGGCGTCCGGTGGTGGACAACAACACCCGCGCGGCGATGCTGCAGACCGGCGAGGCGCAGTTCGCGTTCCCGATCCCCTATGAGCAAGCCGCCATTCTGCAGAAAAACAGCAAGCTGGAGCTGGTCGCCAGCCCGTCCATTATGCAGCGCTATATCAGCATGAACGTGACGCAAAAGCCGTTTGATAATCCAAAAGTGCGTGAGGCCATCAACTACGCCATTAACCGCCAGGCGCTGGTAAAAGTCGCCTTTGCTGGCTATGCCACGCCGGCTACCGGCGTGCTGCCTCCGGCGATCGCCTATTCGCAAAACTATCAACCGTGGCCTTACGATCCGGCCAAAGCGCGTGAGCTGTTAAAAGAGGCGGGTTTCCCGAACGGCTTTAGCACCACGCTCTGGTCGTCGCATAATCACAGTACCGCTCAGAAGGTGCTGCAATTTACCCAGCAGCAGCTGGCGCAGGTAGGTATCAAGGCGCAGGTCACCGCGATGGATGCCGGTCAGCGTGCGGCTGAAGTGGAAGGGAAAGGGCAGAAAGAGAGCGGCGTACGGATGTTCTACACCGGCTGGTCGGCCTCTACCGGTGAAGCGGACTGGGCGCTGTCGCCGCTGTTCGCCTCACAGAACTGGCCGCCGACCCTGTTCAATACGGCCTTCTACAGCAACCCGAAGGTGGATAAAGACCTGGCGGATGCCCTGAAAACGACCAAACCGGAAGAGAAAGCGCGCCTGTATAAAGAGGCGCAGGATATCATCTGGAAAGAGTCGCCGTGGGTACCGCTGGTGGTGGAAAAACTGGTTTCCGCGCATAACAAAGCGCTGACCGGGTTCTACATCATGCCGGATACGGGCTTTAGCTTTGATGAAGCAGATTTAAAATAATACTCATGCCCGCAGGCCACCGCCTGTGGGATGAGAGGGAAAGGCATGCTGAATTATGTTTGTAAACGCCTGTTGGGGCTTATCCCGACGCTGCTGATTGTGGCGGTGCTGGTGTTTTTGTTTGTTCATATGCTGCCGGGCGATCCGGCACGTCTGGTTGCAGGGTCAGATGCGGATGCAACGGTTATCGCGCTGGTGCGAAAACAACTGGGCCTCGACCAGCCTTTGTATATGCAGTTTCTCCATTATATTGGCAACGTTCTGCAGGGTGACTTTGGCACCTCTATGGTGTCACGTCGTCCGGTGTCGGAAGAGATTGCCAGCCGCTTTATGCCCACGTTCTGGTTAACCATTGCCAGCATGAGCTGGGCGGTGCTGTTTGGTCTTGGCGCAGGAATTGTCGCTGCCGTCTGGCGCAACCGCTGGCCGGATAAGCTCGGTATGGCTCTGGCCGTCACGGGCATTTCCTTCCCGGCATTTGCACTGGGGATGCTGCTGATGCAGATATTCTCCGTGGAACTGGGCTGGCTGCCGACGGTCGGGGCCGACACCTGGAAACACTACATTCTGCCCTCTATGACGCTGGGCGCGGCCGTTGCGGCCGTGATGGCCCGCTTTACCCGCGCCTCGTTCGTTGACGTGCTGAGCGAAGATTATATTCGCACCGCCCGGGCGAAAGGGGTCAGCGAGAAATGGGTCATCCTCAAACACGGCTTTCGTAACGCGATGATCCCGGTGGTGACGATGATGGGGCTCCAGTTTGGTTTTCTGCTGGGCGGCTCGATTGTGGTAGAGAAAGTTTTTAACTGGCCGGGGCTGGGACGTCTTTTGGTGGATTCAGTCGAAATGCGTGATTACCCGGTTATTCAGGCCGAAGTCCTGCTTTTCTCACTGGAATTTATTCTTATCAACTTAGTGGTGGATGTGCTCTACGCCGCCATTAACCCGGCCATCAGGTATAAGTAAAATGCGATTGTTGAACTGGCGTCGTCAGGCCATGTTAAACGCTATGCCGGGGCTAAAGCCGGACCATATCCGCACGCCCTGGTCTGAATTCTGGCGGCGTTTTCGCCGTCAGCCGGTCGCCATGACGGCGGGGCTGTTTGTCCTGCTGCTGATTGTGGTGGCGGTCATTGCGCCGTGGGTCGCACCGTTTGATGCGGAAAACTATTTTGATTACGACCGTCTCAATGATGGACCGTCGATGCTGCACTGGTTCGGCGTGGACTCGCTTGGGCGCGACATCTTCAGCCGCGTGCTGGTGGGGGCGCAGATCTCTCTCGCCGCCGGGGTTTTTGCGGTACTGATTGGCGCGGCAATCGGCACCGTGCTGGGTCTGGTCGCCGGATATTACGAAGGCTGGTGGGACCGCATCATCATGCGTATCTGCGACGTGTTGTTTGCCTTCCCGGGCATTCTGCTGGCGATTGCGGTAGTGGCGATAATGGGCAGCGGTATGGCTAACGTCATTATTGCGGTTGCGGTCTTCTCAATACCGGCGTTTGCGCGTCTGGTGCGAGGCAACACGCTGGTGCTCAAACAGCAAACCTTTATTGAGTCTGCGCGCAGCATGGGGGCCAGCGATGCCACTATCCTGTTCAGCCATATTCTGCCGGGGACGGTGTCGTCTATTGTGGTCTATTTTACTATGCGTATCGGCGTGTCGATTATCTCGGCGGCCAGCCTGTCGTTTCTGGGGCTGGGTGCGCAACCGCCTACACCGGAGTGGGGCGCGATGCTGAATGAAGCAAGAGCGGACATGGTCATTGCACCGCACGTGGCCATCTTCCCGAGCCTGGCCATTTTCCTGACCGTGCTGGCGTTTAACCTGCTGGGTGACGGGTTACGCGACGCGCTGGATCCGAGGATTAAAGGGTAGGATGGAAACCCTCTCCCGGCGGGAGAGGGTGAAGGGAAGGGTAAACGCCGTTAAACCCGGCTTCCCCACAAATCATACTCGTCGGCGTTTTCAACTTTCACGCGGACAATATCGCCCGGCTTAACGCTGGTTTCGCCGTTCAGGTAGACCGCGCCGTCGATTTCAGGGGCGTCCGCCATGCTGCGGCCAATTGCGCCTTCTTCGTCCACTTCATCGATGATGACCAGAATTTCGCGGCCCACTTTTTCCTGCAGACGTTCAGCAGAGATCTGCTGTTGCAGCTGCATGAAGCGGTTCCAGCGCTCTTCTTTCACCTCTTCCGGAACCTGATCCGCCAGTTCGTTAGCGGTCGCGCCTTCGACCGGGCTGTATTTGAAGCAGCCTACGCGGTCCAGACGTGCTTCTTTCAGGAAGTCGAGCAGCATCTGGAAATCTTCTTCGGTTTCGCCCGGGAAGCCCACAATGAAGGTGGAACGCAGGGTCAGGTCCGGGCAGATTTCACGCCACTGTTTGATGCGTGCCAGCTGGCGATCGACGGAGCCAGGACGCTTCATCAGCTTCAGAATACGCGGGCTGGCGTGTTGCAGCGGGATATCCAGATACGGAAGAATTTTCCCTTCTGCCATCAGCGGGATGACATCGTCAACGTGCGGATACGGGTAGACGTAATGCAGACGTGTCCAGATACCCAGTTTGGCAAGCTGTTCGCACAGGCCAACCATGCTGGTTTTCACCGGCTCGCCGTTGTGGAAACCAGAGCGATGCTTCACGTCGACGCCATAGGCCGAGGTATCCTGAGAAATGACCAGCAGCTCTTTAACGCCTGCGTCTGCCAGACGTTTGGCTTCTGCCAGCACTTCACCAATCGGACGGCTGACCAAATCGCCACGCATGGACGGGATAATGCAGAAGGTGCAGCGATGGTTGCAGCCTTCGGAAATTTTCAGGTACGCATAGTGACGCGGGGTCAGCTTCACGCCCTGTTCTGGCACCAGGCTCAGGAACGGATTGTGCTTAGGTTTAGGGACATAGTGATGAACATGCTCCAGTACCTGCTCGTAGCTGTGCGGGCCGGTGATCTCCAGCACTTTCGGGTGCACTTCGCGGATCTGGTCCACTTTCGCGCCCAGACAGCCGGTCACAATCACTTTGCCGTTTTCCGTCAGGGCTTCACCGATGGCTTCCAGTGACTCCTGAACCGCGCTGTCGATAAACCCGCAGGTGTTAACGATCACCATGTCGGCGTTGTCGTAGCTTGGCACCACGTCATAGCCCTCGGTGCGCAGTTCGGTCAGGATGCGTTCAGAATCCACCAGGTTTTTTGGGCAGCCCAGGGAGACGAAGCCGATTTTAGGCTGGTGCGTAACATTGCTCATAGGTTAAAAATCCATCAATTATGGAGTTATCAGGGCGGGATTTTACAGCGTTCCGCGGGGGATTTATACACTCTTTGCGAGGCGGATGACCGGCGAGAAGGTTGTAACATTGTAAATAATGTTAATCAGTTAAGAATTATTGATCTCAGGCATTAAACTGTACAAAAAATAACCTTATTCTGAATGTGCACAATGGCTGACAGAGGAGGAAAGAGCATGTCCGTTGACAGACTGAAACGCGATCTGCTTAACAAGCTGATCAATGCCCGAATCGACCTTGCCGCGTACCTGCAATTGAGGAAGGCAAAAGGGTATATGTCAGTCAGCGAAAGCGAACATCTGCGTGATAATCTCTTTGAACTTTGCAACTTCATGCGTGAAAAAGCACCCGTCCTGAAAGCGGAATACGCCGAAAGCGAACTCGTTGCGCTGCGCCGCGCCGCCGAGGTGCTCTCCATTGCAGGGGTATGTTTGATGAACGGACGCCACGACTGCCCGAATTTTATCGCTGTTAACGCGGAGAAGCTTGAAAACTGCCTGACCACGCTCTCTCTATGCATCATGTGTCTGAACAAGCACGAGACGCTTGAACAACACTGACACCGGGGGAGGCAACTCCCCCTTCTGATTAAGCTTTTGTAAAAGTGATAACGTGCCCGGACCCAGTGGCTAACCTTTATGCCATAAACCGATAAAGGAGCGCGTTATGCATCGATCCTCGCTGATTTTCCTGCCTGCGTTGTTATTCCCGTTTTCTCTCCTCGCCGCCCCCGACGCGGTAAAAGTCGACGTTGTGCAAAACCGGCTCGATCATCCCTGGTCGATGGCGTTCCTGCCGGACAATAAAGGGCTGCTGGTGACCCTTAAGGGAGGCCAGTTAAAGCACTGGCAGGCCGGAAAAGGGCTTTCCGACCCGATCGTCGGCGTACCCAAGGTCTGGGCAAACGGCCAGGGCGGGTTGCTGGACGTGGCACTCGCCCCGGATTTTGAAAAATCGCGCCGCGTCTGGCTGAGCTATGCCGAGGCGGGGAATGACGGCAAAGCGGGAACGGCGGTTGGCTATGCCCGCTTAAGCGATGATCTCTCCCGAATTGAAGGTTTCCAGGTGGTCTTCCGTCAGATGCCGAAACTGTCCACCGGTAACCATTTCGGTGGTCGACTGGTCTTCGACGGTAAAGGCCATCTGTTTATTGGTCTGGGCGAGAACAACCAGCGTCCGACGGCGCAGGATCTGGATAAACTGCAGGGCAAAGTTGTGCGCCTGACGGAGGACGGCAAAGTACCTGCCGATAATCCGTTTGTGAACATTCCCGGCGCACGGCCCGAAATCTGGTCTTACGGCATTCGTAATCCGCAGGGGATGGCGATGAACCCCTGGAGCGACACGCTATGGCTTAACGAGCACGGTCCGCGCGGCGGGGATGAAATCAATATCCCGGAGAAAGGCAAAAACTACGGCTGGCCGCTGGCGACGCATGGTATCAACTACAGCGGCCTGAAGATCCCGGAAGCCCAGGGCGAGCACGTCGAGGGAACGGAAAAGCCGCTGTTTGTCTGGAAAGTGTCCCCCGCCGTGAGCGGGATGGCGTTTTACAACAGTGACGTATTCCCGCAGTGGAAAAACACGCTGTTCGTCGGGGCGCTGAAGGAGAAAGACGTTATCGTGCTGAGCGTGGAGGGCAACACGGTCACCGAGAAGGGGCGAATTTTAGGTGACAGAGACCAGCGCATTCGCGATGTGCGGGTGGGGCCGGATGGGTATCTGTATGTCCTGACCGATGAGACGGACGGGCAACTGTTGAAAGTCAGCCCGTCCGGATCGTAATCAGGTCACCGGGATCATCACCACGTGACGGTATGCCGGGCGCTCGGTCAGTTGCTTCAGCCAGCGCGCAAGGTGCGGGCGCGGCGTCCAGGTAACGTCAATGTTGGTCAGGTTCCAGATGAAGGGCGCAACGGCAATATCGCCTACGCCGAAGCGTTCGCCTGAGAACCACGGATGCTTCGCCAGTTCGTCGTCCATCATCGCAAACAGGTTTTCACAGGTGTCCTGGGCTGCATGAATGGCAGGATAGTCGCGGTCAGCTTCGGGGGTTCTCACAAGCCCCATCAGGATCACTCGGTGTGCGGGGGAGAGCGTCTGGTTTGCCCAGTCCATCCACTTTTCACCCTGAGCGCGTTGGGCCGGACTGTCCACCCACAGGCGGCTCTGACCATACTGTGCCGCGAGGTAACGCACGATGGTGTTGGACTCCCACAGCGTCACGTCGGTCTCTTCGTCGCGCAGCAAGGGCACCAGACCGTTTGGGTTCATGGCCAGATAGTCGGCATCTTTATTTACCCCAAACTGCAAACCTGCCATCACCTGCTTAAACGGTAAATCCAGCTCCTCCAGCGTCCAGAGGACTTTCTTAACGTTGGTTGAATTGTTCCTGCCCCACAGCGTAATCATAGAAACTCCCGAAATAGTCAAACAACCTGAGATGTGAATCAACGCCAGCGATTTGCCATGGTGAGATAAACCTAACAATTACGCAACAGAAGACAAAAAAATCGCCTGAATCAAAGCGTATCTGAATGTTATTGCATAAACTTTAATAACTTTACCTTGGTTAGGTTTCTTTAACCGTTTTAGTGCGCTATTACTCATCGCTTCTTGCGACACGGTGATGTGACGTAATTTTTGAATGGACACTCGGGTGGCATTTATGACGCGAAAAACGACTTCTCTGCGCAGCCTGGCGGCAGGCTCTGCGCTCCTTTTCCTGTTTGTACCAACTCTCTACGCAGCGGAACAGGCTGCGCCCGAAGCGCCGCCTGTGGATGCGCGCGCCTGGATCCTGATGGATTATTCCAGTGGTAAAGTGCTGGCGGAAGGCAATGCGGATGAGAAACTTGACCCGGCAAGCCTGACGAAAATCATGACCAGCTATGTGGTGGGTCAGGCGTTGAAAGCGGGCAAAATCAAGCTTGACGATATGGTCACCATCGGGAAGGACGCCTGGGCGACCGGCAACCCGGCGCTGCGTGGGTCATCGGTGATGTTCCTCAAACCCGGCGATCAGGTGTCAGTGTCTGATTTGAATAAAGGGGTCATTATCCAGTCCGGTAACGATGCCTGTATTGCGCTGGCCGATTACGTTGCGGGCAGTCAGGACTCCTTTATTGGCCTGATGAACGGCTACGCGCAAAAACTGGGCCTGACCAATACCACCTTTAAAACCGTGCACGGTCTTGATGCGCCGGGTCAGTTCAGTACCGCGCGCGACATGGCGCTGTTAGGCAAAGCGTTGATCCACGACGTGCCGGATGAATATGCCATCCACAAAGAGAAAGAGTTTACCTTCAACAAAATCCGCCAGCCGAACCGTAACCGTCTGCTGTGGAGCAGTAACGTCAACGTCGACGGTATGAAGACCGGCACCACGGCTGGCGCGGGTTATAACCTGGTCGCTTCCGCAACTCAGGGCGATATGCGCCTGATCTCGGTCGTGCTGGGCACCAAAACCGACCGTATTCGTTTTAATGAATCAGAAAAATTGCTGACCTGGGGTTTCCGCTTCTATGAAACCGTCACGCCCATTAAACCGGATGCTACGTTCATCAGCCAGCGCGTCTGGTTTGGTGACAAGAGTGAAGTGAACCTGGGGGCGGGTGAAGGCGGGTCGGTGACCATTCCCCGTGGCCAGCTGAAAAACCTGAAAGCCAGCTACACCCTGACCGACAGCCAGCTCACCGCGCCGCTGAAAAAAGGCCAGGTGGTCGGGACGATTGATTTCCAGCTTAATGGCAAATCGATTGAACAGCGTCCGCTGATTGTGATGGAAGCGGTAGAAGAGGGCGGTTTCTTTAGCCGGATGTGGGACTTCGTCATGATGAAATTCCACGGATGGTTTGGCAGCTGGTTCAGTTAAGCCTCCATTGCCGGGTGGCATCGCGCCACCCGGCATGACCTCTGCACCTGACTCAGTACATCAACTTCACCTGCTGCGCTTTCGCGTAGGCCACGGTCTCTTCATCCGGACGGCAATCGCTGACGATGGCGTCAAAGCGCGATAACTCCCCCATTCTTGCCGGACGAACCTTGCCAAACTTGCTGTGATCGACCACCAGCACATGGTACTGCGCGGCGCTTAATGCCCAGTGCTTGACCGGCAACTCTTCCAGGTTAAAGCAGGTTGCTCCCTGACGGACAGTGACCCCCGCTGCGGAATAAAACGCGATATCCGGACATACGTTGCTGAGCGTATCCTGCAGATTCAGCGGCTTAAAGATGGCATTGCTGGCGTGAAACTCACCGCCACAGAGGATCACCCGGCACTCGGGTTTCTCCTGCAGTGCCAGAAAGGTATTCAGCGAGTAACACACCGCCGTAAACGGGATGCTGCTGTCGATCGCTTCGATTATCCACGGCGTGGTGGTGCCGCAGTCAAAAAACAGCGTCTGATGCGGTTGCACCAGCGAGGCCGCAAGCCGGGCGGCTTTGCGTTTCTCTTCCACCAGGCGCGTCTTTTGGTCGCTGATCAGATAATGGCTGGCGCTACGCGGCTCAAGCACAATGTACCCGCCCAGCAGCACGACAGGCGCGCTGTCGCTGTTCAGATCCCGGCGAATGGTCATCTCAGAGACCCCGAGGAGACTGGCGGCTTCCTTAAGATGAAGCTTATCACTGCGCTTCAGCGCCTGTATCAGCTGAGCAATGCGGTCATCGCGACGTGTTTCCATAGTTCCTCGGGATAAAAAAGTGAACCCCCGCAGGGCGGGGGTTCAAGTGTAACCTGTCAGACTGGGGTTAGTCACGTACCCAGCCTTTGCGGATCGGGATAGCAAAAAGGGTGCGATAAAGATAAGACAGGCCGCGGTAGAGCGCTTCACCGAAGAGATTCCACAGGAGCGCTGCGCTGACGCAGCCGATGAGACCGACCAGCAACCCCCCCACCATATCCATCGGCCAGTGGACGCCGAGATAAACGCGAGACCAGGCGATAGCCCCGGCCACCACCATCAGCACCGCACCCGACCACAGACGATGCCAGAACAGGAAGGCCAACGCGAAGGTAAAGATAACCGTCCCGTGATCGCTTGGGAACGAGTCATCCGGAGCATGGTGCAGGAAGGTATACCCCGCGTGGTCGACGAAGGGACGGTCGTGCGGGAACGTCAGGCCCAGAATGTAACTGACCAGCACGCTGATCCCGAGGGCCATCGCCATCTTGATTACCAGCTGGCGCTGCGCCTTCACCTGTCTTCTCGGCCCCCACAGCCAGAGGATCGCCGCCAGCACCGGCACGATACTGATCAGATCTTTTGCCAGGAAGGTGGCGAAATCAATCATCCACTCTGGCGAGGCCGGAGTGGCGTTGATGAGATAAAACAGCTGGTAATTCAAATTCTCTAACATAGCGTTGTCACTCTTTAGCAAACCAGGTGGAGACCAGACCGTAGACCACCAACTGGGAAAACCAGACCCACCACCCAGCCCACAGGTTGTGAGAGAAAAAATGCGCCCCGCGCATGACCTGGCCGTAACCCATCGCCAGACCTAAAACGACGCCCAGCACGACGAAGCACCAGGCAAGACGCGGACGCTCGCGCCAGAAGGCAAAGAACAGTCCCATCACCATAAAGCCGCTGGAGGCATGACCGCCGGGGAAACAGCGCCCCGGACCGCTGTCAGCGGGAGCGGCACTGAACAGCGGATAAGAAACGGCCTTACCGCCATACTCCACCAGATCCCACGGGCAGCTGTGATGGCTTATGCTTTTCAGTACGCCAACCACCAGCGCGCCAAGCCCCATCAGCAGCGCGGCCGTGACCAGTCTCGCATTGCGCCTGAACGCGCCATAAATGAGCGCAACAGCACCTGCGGCGATGGCGATGTACTTCGCCAGTCGATGGTTCAGCAGGTCCAGCAGGTGGTCTTGCTGCAGTGGAAAACGGTGAGCAGCCGCGTCATACCATAAACCGGTGATCCATCTGTCGAGCGTTTCATCGCGGGATAGCCAGGTAAACAGCACGGCAAGGGCTATCAGTATTAAAAGCTGATAACCATAAAAGCGGGGTGGTAGACGGTAAAGTCGTTTTGTCTTATTTGTCTGTAAGTTAGACAATTCTGAACGGCTGGAAGTGGGTGCCATAATCCGGAGTCGTTGACGAGAAATGGGGCTATCATAAATCTGTCAACTTAAGGAAACCTTAAACAAAGACGATATGTGCTTTATTTCTGTTTCTTCTGGATAAATCACTATCTCGGGCCAGGGCATTTCATTACACTCGTCGCGATTTTGTCACGATAAAGAGATTGCATGTTAAACCGTTCTTCTTCTGGTTCACGTCTGGGTCGTCAGGCGTTGCTTTTCCCCTTGTGTCTGGTGCTCTACGAATTCTCTACTTACATCGGCAACGATATGATCCAGCCCGGCATGCTGGCCGTTGTCGAACAGTACAACGCAGGGATCGAATGGGTACCGACCTCCATGACTGCCTATCTGGCTGGCGGCATGTTTTTGCAGTGGCTGTTAGGGCCGCTGTCGGATCGTATTGGCCGTCGTCCGGTGATGCTGACGGGCGTGGTGTGGTTTATCGTGACCTGCCTCGCCACGCTGCTGGCGCAAAATATTGAGCAATTTACCCTGCTGCGCTTCCTGCAGGGGGTGAGCCTCTGCTTTATCGGTGCCGTCGGGTATGCCGCCATCCAGGAGTCGTTTGAGGAAGCGGTGTGTATCAAGATTACCGCGCTGATGGCGAACGTGGCGCTGATCGCGCCCCTGCTGGGGCCGCTGGTGGGCGCTGCCTGGGTACACGTTGCGCCGTGGGAAGGGATGTTCGTGCTGTTTGCCGTGCTGGCCGCCGTCGCTTTCTTTGGCCTGCACCGCGCGATGCCGGAAACCGCTACCCGTCTGGGTGAGAAACTGTCGCTAAAAGAGCTGGGCCGGGATTACAAAGAAGTGCTGAAGAACGGCCGCTTTGTGGCGGGCGCGCTGGCGACGGGGTTTGTTAGCCTGCCTCTGCTGGCGTGGATTGCCCAGTCGCCGGTCATTATCATTAGCGGTGAGCAGCTCAGCAGCTATGAGTATGGCCTGCTGCAGGTGCCGATTTTTGGCGCGCTGATTATCGGTAACCTGGTGCTGGCGCGTCTCACATCCCGCCGTACGGTGCGTGCCTTGATCATTATGGGCGGCTGGCCCATCGCTGCCGGGCTGGTTCTGGCGGCGGTCGCGACAGTGGTGTCGTCCCATGCGTATCTGTGGATGACCGCAGGATTAAGCGTTTACGCGTTCGGTATCGGTGTGGCGAATGCCGGGCTGGTGCGCCTGACCCTGTTCGCCAGCGAGATGAGCAAAGGCACGGTGTCAGCGGCGATGGGCATGTTGCAAATGCTGATTTTCACCGTTGGAATCGAGGTGAGCAAACACGCCTACGCATTTGGCGGCAACGGTCTGTTCAGCCTGTTTAATCTGGCTAACGGCGTGCTGTGGGTTGGGCTTATCGTGGTGTTCCTGAAGGATAAACGCGTCGGGAATGCTTTACAGCCGTAAGCTGTTTTCCCTCTCCCGGCGGGAGAGGGCCATGGTGGCGTCAATGAAACGGCGCTTCGCCGTTCAACACCTTATCAATTACATCCAGCACGCCTTCGTCGTTATTGTGCGGGGCTTCAAAGCGCGCCACCGCCTTAATATGCGGCCTGGCGTTTGCCATCGCAAAGCTGAACCCTGACTGGCGCAACATTTCTACGTCGTTCCCGCTATCGCCAAAAGCCACCACTTCGCTGTCATCAATGCCCCAGCGCTTTTGCAGTATTCGCAGACCGTTGGCTTTATGCACCCCGGGGATGATGAGGTCGATACTGCCGTGGCCGGTCGTGACGGGCACCATAATGTCGTTCAGCTTTTCGTGCAGCATCGCCTGAATACGCGGGATGTCGTCGTCAGAGACGTTAAGCCCGAATTTGAAGAAAATATCGTTCAGGTTGCCGAAATCACTCACCATTTCGAGACGGTGGTAGTACTTTGCCGCGATATCCTTAAAGCCGTCGTCATAGTGCTTCAGCGTATAGGCGCTGCTTTTTCCGCAGGCGATAATCTCAATGCCCGGCACATCGTTTAACACGGCGGCAACGGTGTCGAAGTGCGTCTTCGACAGTTCACCGTTAAAGACATCTTCCCCGGCGCTGACCACCCAGCCGCCATTTTCCGCGACAAACGCAATTTCATGGGCAATCTCCGGGAAAAAGGAAATCAGCTGGTAGTACTGGTTGCCGCTGGCAACCGCAAAGCGAATGCCTTGCGCTTTCATTCGTGCATATTGCGCCAGAAAACGCGGGCGGTTATAGGTTTTGGCATCGCTCAGAAACGTGCCGTCCATGTCGACGGCGATCAGTTTAACGCTCATATCCCTTCTCCAGTGTCGTTTGTTCCGTTTCCGGCTTCGCGACCGCGCGCGCTACCAGCGCTGCGATGATCACTAACCCTAACACCACCAGCATGGCGCTGCGCAGCCCGTAGTGCTCGCCGAGGAAGCCGAGCAACGGTGGCCCCACCAGGAAGGCGAGGTAGCCCGTGGTGGCCACCACGCTGACGCGGGTCGGTGCATCCGGGCCAGTGTCGCTGGCGGCTGAAATGGTGAGCGGGAAGCCAAGCGAAGCCCCCAGACCCCAGAGGATCACCGACACGCCGGCAATCCAGTCCACGTCCACAAAGATGATCATCGCAATCCCCAGCCCGCCCAGCAGGGCGCTGGCACGCACCACCGCCACGCGGCTGTAGCGGTCAATAAACCAGCCGCCGGTAAAGCGCCCGACGGTCATCCCGAGGGTGAAACCGGCGTAGATCAGGGAGCCGGAAGTTGGGCTAAAACCGTGGCCGTCAACCATCAGCAGCGGCAGCCAGTCGTTAGCGGACCCTTCCGCAAAGGCCATCGCCAGCACCACCACGCCGATCAGCATCAGCTGAATGTCGCGGTAAAACGGCAGCCCTTTTTCCGCGGTGGCGTGTTCGTCAGAGATGTTCTTGCCGGTGCCGTCAGGGATCGCCCGGATACCGGTCAGAATGGGGATAATACATACCAGTGCGGCCAGCAGAATATGCAGGTTCGCGGCGACGCCCGAGGCCGTCAGCGCCATTCCCACACCCGCACCGGCCAGCGTGCCAAGGCTGTAAAAGCCATGCATCATCGGCAGTACGGTTTTATTCATCTCACGTTCAACCGATGCCCCTTCAACGTTAATGGCCACTTCAGCGGCACCGAAGCTGCCGCCAAACACCGTCAGCCCAAGGGCAAACAGCACCGGCGAGGCAAGCCACAGCGCCACGCTCAGCACCAGCATCCCGAACACGGCACAGCACATGGTGGTGCGGATGACCGCCCGTGTACCGAAGCGTTTGACAAGCCACGCGGAGCACAGAATACCGCTCATAGAGCCTATCGACAGGCCAAACAGCACGATGCCCATCTCGGCCGTTGAGACGGATAAAATATCGCGAATGGCCGGGGTACGCGTGGCCCATGAGGCCATCAGCAGACCGGGAATAAAGAAGAACATAAACAGCGCCCACATGCGCAGCTGCAGGGTTCTACGGGGGGAGGTCAGAGTCATTGAAGTCAGCACCGGAAGTACAACAATAGCGACAACACTAGCAAGTTTGTGTACATTTGTACACAAACCACGTGGGGAATTTATGAGCAGAGCACCGAACGATCCTCAACGCCGGGAGAAGATCCTGCAGGCGACCCTGGACACCATTGCAGAGCACGGTATTCATGCCGTGACGCACCGGAAAATTGCCACCTGCGCGGGCGTGCCGCTGGGGTCGATGACCTACTATTTTGACGGTATGGAGTCGCTGCTGGAAGAGGCCTTTACGTGGTTTACCCGGCAGATGTCGCAGCAGTATCGGGATTTCTTCGCCGGCGTGACCGGGCCAGAAATGGCGTGCGAATCCATCACCACGCTGATCCACAGTTCCCAGGTCACGACGCCGCAGAATATGGCGCTGATGTACCAGCTCTATGCCTTTATGCACCGCAGTGCGGCGCTCAAAACGGTAATGCAGGACTGGATGAAGATGAGCCAGACCACGCTTGAGCAGTGGTTCGACCCGGTGACTACCCGCGCGCTGGATGCCTTTATCGAAGGGATGACGCTGCACTTTGTGACCGACAGAGCCCCGCTCACCCGGGAGGAGATCCGGGCGATGGTCGGCAGGATTGCGGGCGAGAGCGGACGTTAGATTGTGGTCGCGCCGGCCGTCATGTTTACCGTTGTTCCCGTGATGGCACCGGCTGCATCTGACGCCAGAAACGCGATGGTGTCTGCCACCTGCTCCAGCGTCGGCAGGCGATTCAGCATCGTGCTCTGTGCCGCGCCCTCCAGAAACTGCTCCACGGTAATGCCCATCGCCTGTGCCTTGATGGCGAACAGGTCACCCACACAGGAACCGGCCTGAACCGCGTCGGCTATCGCATGCGAACGTACGCACAGGACACGAATATTCTTTGCCCCCAGCTCCGCCGCGAGCGCACGGGTTAACGCTTCCGTTCCCGCACAGCCAACGATATGCCCGAGATGTCCCGGCATCGCCATATTTGCAGCCGGAGCAACGACGGTGATAAGCGTTCCGGCACGCTCACCGCCCATACGGGGTGCGACAGCTTTGGCGATGTTGAAATAGGCGGTCAGAAAAGGGTCGAACCCCTGTCTGAATTCGCTGAGCGTTAATGCGTCGAGGCGTTTACCCTGGTCATGCATAAAGCCCGTGGCATTCACGACGATATCAATGCCGGTAACGTCCGGGAGCGTCGCGTCGGCATTGAGGGCATTGAAAACAAACAGCCGGGCTGACCCGCCAGCGGCGTGAATGCGGTTAGCGACGTGCTCCAGCCTGGCCTGATCGCGTGCCGCGAGGTAGACCGTTGCTCCTTCACGGGCGAGCGCGTACGCAGCGGCGCTGCCAATAGCGCCGCTGCCACCAAAGATAACGGCGGTTTTATTTTTGAGACTCATACCTGCATCCCCTCACCAGACCGGTCCATCAAATTATGGGTCGGGTGACGGCGGATGCAACTCCGCCACGGGGCAGGGTATGTGGCTGACAAGACTTACGGCATCACTATCAGCAGATTAGCTGCCGGAGATTTTTTTTCCGCTGGCGTCCACCACCGCTTCGCCATCTTCTTTCGTAAACGCCCCTTTCTGTGCATCAGGCAGGATATCGAGTACGACTTCGGAAGGGCGGCACAGGCGAGTGCCCAGCGGCGTCACCACGATCGGACGGTTAATCAGGATCGGATGCTGCAGCATAGAATCGATAAGCTGGTCGTCGGTAAACCGGTCCCCGGCGAGGCCCAGCTGTTCATAAGGTTCGACATTTTTGCGCAGCAAATCCCGCACGGAAATCCCCATCTCAGCAATCAGTCTGGTCAGTTCATCACGTGACGGTGGGTTCTCAAGGTACAGAATAATTTCGGGTTCAGTGCCGCTGTTGCGGATCATCTCCAGCGTGTTGCGCGAGGTGCCGCAGGCTGGATTGTGGTAAATGGTGATATGGCTCATATCCGTTACTCATTACAGTGTGAAGGAGAGACGTAACGCCAGCGCGGCGAGCGTCACAAACAGAACCGGCAACGTCATGATGATGCCTGTCCGGAAATAATAGCCCCAGGTGATCGTCATGTTTTTCTGCGCCAGGACATGGAGCCAGAGCAGGGTGGCCAGGCTGCCGATAGGCGTGATCTTCGGACCCAGGTCGCAGCCAATGACGTTGGCATAAATCATCGCGTCTTTAATCACACCCGATGCCGTGCTGCCATCGACAGACAGTGCCCCAATCAGGACGGTCGGCATATTGTTCATTATGGATGACAGGAACGCCGTGATGAACCCGGTACCGAGCGTGGTGGCCCACAGGCCATGCCCGGCGAGGAGATTGAGAACCCCTGACAGATACTCCGTCAGCCCGGCATTGCGCAGGCCATACACCACCAGATACATCCCCAGCGAGAAGATAACGATTTGCCACGGTGCGCCACGAAGCACTTTTCCCGTATTAATGGCATGCCCGCGCTTTGCAACGGCAAACAAAATCAACGCGCCTGCTGTCGCGATAGCACTGACCGGAATGCCGAGCGGTTCAAGTACAAAGAACCCGACAAGGAGCAGTAACAGAACAATCCAGCCCGTTCTGAAGGTTGGAAGATCGTTAATCGCGCGGGAAGGCTCGCGGAGTTTTGACAGGTCGTATACCGGCGGAATGTCCTTTCGAAAGAACAGGTGCAGCATCACCAGCGTGGCCGCAATCGCGGCGAGATCCACGGGGATCATCACCGAGGCGTATTCGCTGAACCCCAGCGAGAAGAAGTCTGCCGATACGATATTGACCAGGTTCGAAACGATCAACGGCAGGCTGGCAGTGTCGGCGATAAATCCAGCCGCCATGACAAACGCCAGCGTGGCCTGCTTGCTGAACCCGAGGGCCAGCAGCATGGCGATAACGATGGGCGTGAGGATAAGCGCCGCGCCGTCGTTGGCAAAAAGCGCCGCAACGGCCGCACCCAGCAGAACGATATACGTAAACAGCAACCGGCCCTTGCCATTACCCCAGCGGGCCACGTGCAGCGCCGCCCACTCGAAAAATCCGGACTCATCAAGCAGCAGGCTGATGATGATGACGGCGATAAACGTGGCCGTCGCGTTCCAGACAATATTCCACACCACCGGTATATCGTTAATGTGGATCACGCCGCTGACCAGCGCCAGTACAGCACCCATTGTGGCGCTCCAGCCGATACTTAACCCTCTGGGCTGCCAGATGACCAGCACCAGTGTAAACAGAAAAATTGCCCCAGCCAGAAACATCGTGAACTCCGTTATATCTGTTTTTATGAATGTGTTTTAACACGCGCCCGGAAGACGGTTTTTCAGCTTTGTGCGGGTCTCTTCCCGCAAGCAATTCCAGCTGTTGTCAATCACAGTGGCAGCCCATGCCGGCATAGTGGGGGACAAACGGTAATAAACCCATTTCCCCTCCCGGCGATCGCTCACCAGCCCGGATTCACGCAGCAGTGCCATATGGCGCGATACCTTGGGCTGTGATTCAGCCGTGGCGGAACAGAGATCGCAGACGCACAGTTCCCCGGCTTCGCGCAGAAGCATGACGATGGACAGGCGGGTCTCGTCGGAGAGGGCTTTGAAAAGTTGGACCGGATGTAGCATCGGCTTTCCTGCGGTTGGTTATATATGGTTAAGCATATATGTTTGGATGGAAAGAGGGAAGGCGGAATGTTGAAGAGGGGAATAGTGAAGCCTTTCTGGTGCGGATGGTTAAGTCCGATAAGGAGCTGCGGGAGCTGGTCAGCCGCGAAACGACTGTTAAGTCCAGGAATAAAATTACCATACTGGGCACATCCACATTGCTGGCCGGAGCATCCAGCAGGTATGCACGAGGGTCTACAGCCAGACAGTAAATAACCGCGTGCGAGTATCGGCGGCGATGATGAAACGGACATAGCCGGGAGCCAGACAGTCACAACGGGTAAAGACCTGATTGAAAAGATTGGCCAGATACGCAAAAGCGTGGCGTCCGTCCAACAGCAGATTATTGCCCCGGTGGTGTGGATTGGCTCTGGCACTATCAACGTGGCACAGCTGATGCTCGACACACTCGACGTGGTAAAAGAGCTGGCAGAGCAAACGGCAAGCCACACGCACAGTAATACGGGCGCACCGACCAACGCGGGAGCCATTCGGAACACCGGAACGAAAGCGGATACGCTGAACGGCAAATACTCCCCCGGTGATTGGCAAGTAAACCAGCCCTGAACATAAACCGCGAAAGCGGGTTTTTTTATGCCCTTCATCCCCTGGCGGGGATATCTCTTTTCTTTCCTCACAAGCGGCTATCGCTACGCGCTGCCAGCGGCGCTCTGGCGCGTTCGGCCTTTCCAGACACTCAGAGCCACCATTAAAAAAGATCGTGCGCACAGCGGGGCGCTGGCGCGTCACAGCACGGCCAAAAAATTCTTTCGCAGACCAAAATCGCACTACACCGCACCCGCCTGCGGTTTTTGGATCATAAAAATTTTTCAGTTTTATTTTTCTTCAAACCAGACTGCCTGGCCGCGCCAGTGCTGGCGGTTGAGCAGAAATCCAAAACTGAAAAGGTTGAAAAGAATTTCAGTGTTTTTCATTTTTGAAGATACAGAAAATTTCTTGTTTTAGTGGTAATTTATTGATAATTAAGGTTAAGGGTGGATTTGAGTGTGTTTGATGTAAGAGCCGTATTTGTCTGCCATCTTAGATGGATATGTTTGTATGTCAGCTAGGACAAGCGCAGACAGCATATTGAGAAGATTTCTGTGCTGAAAAAAGTGACAATTAGGAACTTTCAAAAAATCACTGTTACCCTAAAAAGGAATGTCTAAATCTGGAATGTTTTCACGAACCTTAATAGAAAATAATCGCTCACTTCTGAAAGGTTTGAGATGTAGCTCGGAAAAATTTTTTTCATATCTTTCTTTGAATCTTAAAGAGTAAAGAGTCTCGGTAAACTCACTTACTTCAAAACATTTTTCAATGTCGCTCTTATAAAAAGAAAAGTTGAACTCATCTAATTCTGCCTTGATTTTTACATCGGACATGGCATTAATAATGACTATAGCTGTTTCAGCGTCAAAGCTATGAAAGTGTTCCGTGTTGAGATTTACTTCCTCGTTCCATCTATCATCAGCATATAACCTTATTGTTTGATTAAGTTGATATACCTTCTCCTCATCACTGATGTAAGTTAACGCTTCAATCCATCCTGATTTTTCAAGGAATTTTACATCTTCATGTTCGCTATGAAAGCTAAGGGAAGGGAATGTGATTAAGCTTCTAATAATCTTAATCTTATCAATGCTGAGATGGAAGTAAGCAGTTTTAAAATTTGAAAATATTACCTCGTCACGTATATTCTTTTCCTTAATCGCTTTTAACTGACTTTGGGATTTTTTCTTTTTAGAAATGAGGTGCTCATAGATTGTTAAAACAATCAAATCAACTATGCTGAAAACTACAATTCCTAATGAAACACCTAATACAATTGAAATTAATAAAATATAAGTTTCATAGTTTTGTGCTATCGGTTTTATTGCAGGTGTTAGCCATAAATTTAGAAGCGGTAATATTATACATAAGGATAGGACGCCTCCACATATCATAAATAATGTTGTGCAGGCTCTTCTAGGAGTGTACAAGGTAGAAACAAAATTGATAAATTGATCTATATAATTCACTGGAATTCTCAATTTGTCAGATTGTGTGTTTTGCGGAATCACTGTTCGTATCTTCCAGTTCTTGCTGGTCAATTACCCGAATGGCATCAGCGGCTTGAATCAACTTTAAAGCATCATCAACACTTACACCTTGTAAGTCTATGATTTTTCTATCGGCTGCGACTTCAATTCTTATTTTGGATTTTGACTGCAACAAGTTCAGTACCTTAAGAAGGTATGGCGCAAACTTCTGCCCACGTTCAACTAAAATGCTCAGATATTCACGTATGCTTGGATTGGAGGAGAAACATTGTACTCTTTTGGCGTCAATACCGACACTAGTGCATTCTTCTACAAAAGTCTGCTTCAACTCCTCAGGAATGTACACAGCAATTGAAAAATACTGGGATTGATTTTTTGATGACATGATACAGGCCTAAGGAACGGGAAGTAGAGCGCTGTCGCCACTTTGCCGCCACAGTCGCAATTCTTAGTTCCTAACTGATTGATTAGAAGGGGTTATAGTAGCAGGCAACAAAAAACCCATCAACCTTGAACCAAAACGGCGGGGTTGATGGGCTCCACAAATTGGGGACATCAAAGAAAAGCAGTGGCAATAGTTATGACTGCCCCCTGATAAAAAAGTTCTGCGCGTAACGAAAATTTTTTCGTTACGCGCAGAACTTAAGAGTTATCCGAGTCCAGGCCAGATGATGATGATCAGCGTACCCGCCAGCGTAAGCAGTACGTTAGCGATAGCGTAGGTGCCCGCATAGCCCAGCGCAGGAATATTGCTGCGTGCGGTATCACTGATAATTTCCATTGCCGGGGCGCAGGTACGGGCCCCCATCATTGCCCCGAAGAGCAGGGCGCGGTTCATGCGCAGCACGTAGGCACCGAACAGGAAGCAAATCACTACCGGTACCAGGCTGACGATAAGTCCGGAAACCAACATCTGCCAGCCAACAGCCCCCAGGCTGTGGCCAATGCCGCTACCGGCGCTTAAGCCGACACCCGCCATAAAGACCATCAGACCAAACTCTTTCACCATATTGAGCGCCCCCTGCGGAATGTAGCCGAAGGTCGGGTGGTTCGCTCGCAGGAAGCCCAGCATGATGCCGGCGAACAGCAGCCCGGCAGCGTTACCGATGCCAAAGCTAAAGTTACTGAACTGGAAGGTGATCATCCCGATCATCAGGCCAACGATAAAGAAGGCGCAGAAGGCCAGCAGGTCGGTGACCTGGCTGTGAATAGAGATAAAGCCGATGCGGTCCGCAACGGTTTTCACGCGTCGCGCATCGCCGCTGACCTGCAGAACGTCGCCTTTATTCAGCACGACGTTGTCGTCAATTGGCATCTCAATCTGGCTGCGGATCACGCGGTTGAGGAAGCAACCATGATCGGTCAGCTTCAGCTGCGCCAGACGACGGCCGACGGCGTTATGGTTTTTCACCACAATCTCTTCGGTGACGATACGCATATCGAGCAGATCGCGGTCAAACACCTCTTTACCGTTGCGGAAGCTCGGGTCGAGGCGGGCGTGGGCATCCGGGTAACCGACCAGGGCAATGTCATCGCCCATCTGCAGCACGGCGTCGCCGTCCGGGTTTGCCAGAATGCCGTTACGGCGAATACGCTCGATATAGCAGCCTGTCTGGCGGTAAATCCCCAGCTCGCGGAGGTTTTTCCCGTCCGCCCATGCAACCAGCTCTGGCCCAACGCGGTAGGCGCGAATCACGGGCAGATAGACTTTACGCTTGCTGTCGGTGTCCAGACCGCGTTCGCGGGCAATTTGCTGAGCGCTGGTTTGCAAATCCTGGTGCTGCAGTTTTGGCAGGTAGCGGGCGCCCACAATCAGGCTCACCAGACCAATCAGATAGGTCAGGGCATAGCCCAGGCTCAGGTGGTCGAGCGCGGTAGAGAGTTGCGCACCGGCCATGCCGGAGTGGCGCAGGGTATCGCCTGCACCCACCAATACCGGCGTGGAGGTCATCGAGCCGGCGAGCATACCGGCCGTCAGCCCGATATCCCAGCCAAACAGTTTACCCAGCCCTAAGGCGATCAGCAGCGCGCTGCCGACCATGACCAGCGCCAGCATCAGATAATTTTTGCCGTCGCGGAAGAAAATTGAAAAAAAGTTGGGCCCGGCTTCCACACCAACACAAAAAATAAACAGCATAAAGCCTAAGTTGAGCGCGTCCGTGTTAATGCTGAAATGCTGCTGGCCTAATAATAGTGAGACGACTAAAACGCCAATGGAATTACCAAGTTGAACCGAACCAAGGCGCAATTTACCCAGGCAAAGGCCCAGCGCCAGTACCACAAATAATAACAGGATGTAATTCCCATTTAACAAGTCTGCGACGTTTATATTCACGGAGGCTAACTTCTTGTTTACCAGTAAGTTGTTGAATGAAAGGACTTTTTGGGCTACTGTTTTCTGGGTCAGGGAAAGGCTTTAACGCTCCCTGTTTCCAGCTTTATTCCCTAAAACATTAGCTGGCGGTTAGTTTAATCGTATTAGCTACTGACAGCCACCTATTATCGCTTCACCCTGTGTGTACTTTGGCAAGGATTGCCGCATTGCTTTATCTGACTGGGCGTCTACCCGACGAAAGTGTATTTGATAGAGATAAGTCAGGAGGATAGTTTGAACATTAAACGAAACTGGGCGGGGGTGATCAGCTGCTTTTTGCTGTTCATTGTCGTTTGCATGTCCCTCGCTTTTAATGTGAAGGGAGCGTTCAGGGCGTCGGGTCATCCGGAGCTGGGGCTGCTCTTTTTCACCCTGCCAGGGGCTGCTGCCAGTTTTCTCTCCCGCCGGGGGGAAGTGGTGAAACCGTTACTGGGCGCAATACTTGCAGCGCCGCTGTGTCTGCTGCTGATGCGGTCACTGTATATTTCAACGCGAAGTTTCTGGCAGGAGCTGGCGTGGTTGCTGAGTGGCGTCTTCTGGTGCGCACTGGGAGCGCTATGCTTTTTGTTTGTTCATAGCATGTTGGCCCGGCGCAGACAGCACAAATAAAAACGCCCTCAGGGTGAGGGCGTCTTAGCATTACTGAGCGGCAAACAGGCCCAGATGCTCTTTAGCGTATGCTTCAAAGTCTGTGCAACCGCCGATGTGTTTCTGATCGAGGAAAATCTGCGGTACGGTTTCAACCGGTTTACCCACGGTTTTTTCCAGATCGGCTTTGCTGATCCCTTCCGCGTGGATATCAACATAACGGAAGTTAAAATCATCACGCTCTTCGGTCAGTTTCTCAGCCAGCTCTTTCGCGCGCACACAGTAAGGGCACCCTGGACGACCAAAAATTACTGCAAACATTTCTCTCTCCTCGAAAACAAGCCTGACGGCGAATGGGTCTATAGTGCCCGATAACCTGCCGTCATTAAAGAAGGTTTCGCCTGTCGTTATAATACCTCTCAGCTATGTTTCGCCAATTACATCGCGCGCATCATTGCCTATACTGGCTGCGATATGATTCACGCAAGACAAAGAGAGACAAGATGACGCCAACCATAGACCTGCTACGTTCCCATCGTTCAATTCGCCACTTCACCGACGAGCCGATAACGCCGGCGCAGCGTGAAGCCATTATTGACAGTGCAAGGGCGACATCCAGCTCCAGCTTCCTGCAGTGCAGCTCCATTATTCGCATTACCGACCCGGCAATGCGTGAACAACTGGTGACCCTCACCGGTGGACAAAAGCATGTGGCACAGGCAGCCGAGTTCTGGGTGTTCTGCGCTGATTTTAACCGCCACCTGCAGATCTGCCCGCAAGCCGAGCTTGGCCTTGCCGAGCAACTGCTGCTGGGCGTCGTGGACACCGCGCTGATGGCGCAAAACGCGTTCACGGCGGCGGAATCGCTGGGGCTGGGCGGCGTGTACATCGGCGGGCTGCGTAACAATATCGAAAGCGTTACCGAACTGCTGAAGCTGCCAAAACATGTTCTGCCCCTGTTTGGCCTGTGCCTTGGCTGGCCTGCGGATAACCCGGACCTCAAGCCGCGCCTGCCTGCGGCGATGCTGGTGCATGAAAACCACTACCAGCCTGTCGATCAGGATGTGCTGGCGCAATACGATGAAGAGCTGGCGCACTACTACATGACGCGCGACAGCAATAACCGTCGCGATACCTGGAGTGACCACATTCGTCGCACCATCATTAAAGAGAATCGCCCGTTTATTCTCGACTATCTGCACAAACAGGGCTGGGCGACACGATAGCCCATTCATCCTGCGCCTGCCTGCGTGTATGATACGCAGGCTTTTTCCATGTCTTTAGAGAGGTGCAGGGTGAAAATTGCCATTTTGTCCCGGGATGGAACGCTCTATTCATGTAAACGCCTGCGAGAAGCGGCGGCAAAACGGGGGCATCAGGTTGAGATCCTCGATCCGATGTCCTGCTATATGAACATTGATCCTGCTGCCTCATCGATTCATTACAAAGGCCGCAAGCTCCCGCATTTTGATGCGGTTATCCCCCGCATCGGCTCCCAGATAACCTATTACGGCACGGCCGCGTTGCGCCAGTTTGAGATGCTGGGCAGCTATCCGCTCAATGAATCCGTTGCGATATCTCGCGCCCGCGATAAGCTCCGTTCGCTGCAACTGCTTGCCCGGCAGGGAATCGATCTTCCGGTTACCGGCATTGCGCATTCACCGGACGACACCAGCGATTTAATCGATATGGTGGGTGGCGCGCCGTTAGTGATCAAGCTGGTGGAAGGCACTCAGGGCATCGGTGTGGTGCTGGCCGAAACGCGGCAGGCGGCGGAAAGCGTGATTGACGCCTTTCGTGGGCTGAATGCCCATATTCTGGTGCAGGAGTACATTGAAGAAGCCAAAGGGCGCGACATTCGCTGTTTTGTTGTCGGTAACGAGGTGGTTGCGGCCATCGAACGTCAGGCAAAAGAGGGCGACTTCCGCTCTAATCTGCACCGTGGCGGCGTGGCGAGAGTCGCGTATATCAGCGATCGCGAGCGTGAGATTGCCGTGAAGGCGGCGCAAACGCTGGGGCTGGATGTGGCGGGTGTTGATTTACTGCGGGCGACGCGCGGGCCGCTGGTGATGGAGGTGAATGCCTCACCGGGACTGGAAGGGGTGGAAAAAACCACCGGGGTCGATATTGCGGGTAAAATGATCTCATGGGTCGAGCGCCACGCAACGCCGGGCTACTGTCTGAAAACGGGCGGTTAAATGGATTACAGCGCACTTTTTGCGTACTCTATGCGAAGTTTTTATTAAAGAGGCTGCACCGCGATGGATTTACAGGTCGTTCCAACACTGGATACGTTACGTCAATGGCTCGATGATGCCGGTATCACTTTCTTTGAATGTGATTCCTGCCAGGCGCTGCATTTGCCTCATATGCAAAATTTCGATGGTATTTTCGATGCCAAAATCGATCTCATTAACGACGTGATCCTCTTCTCTGCGCTGGCCGAAGTGAAACCGTCTGCGCTGCTGGCCCTGGCCTCTGACCTGTCGGCCATCAACGCCAGTTCTTTGACGGTGAAAGCATTTCTCGATATACAGGATGATAATCTGCCAAAACTGGTCGTTTGCCAGTCTTTATTCTCCGGTGCCGGCCTCTCATTCAAGCAGTTCTCCTGGTTTATGCGCTTGAGTGAAGAGCAAATTTCGATGGTAATGATGGAAGCCAATGCGCACCATTTGCTGTATAGCGCGGAAGATGATGCAGAGAATAATGATGCATCTCCCAATTTTCTTCACTAAGCCTGTCTGACTTTTGCGCAGTCGCTGCCATAGCGGCTGCATAACGCCATTTTTTCTGCTGCTTTCAACCTTTCTTTAAAGAATTTTTCACCTCCCCAAACGCCATTTCGGCTTATCACGTAGACATAACCTGCATAAAAAATTGATAAAAGGCGTTTTTTCGTCTGGGCTATAGCCGGAGACACGGGCTACAGTTATTCTTGCGATGCTTAAAAAAGCGAGCGGATCCTGCCGGGTAAAGAGGTTTCTTTTTATTTCGTGCAGAGCGACAAACTATGCATGATTATTGCATATCTTCAGATTGCACAGTTTTAGTTCGTTTGTTAACGAGCTTTCAGAAGGAATAACGATATGATCGCCTTGAATAAAAAATGGTTATCGGGTCTGGTTGCGGGTGCTCTGATGGCCGTCTCTGCCGGCACGCTCGCTGCGGAACAAAAAACGCTGCACGTTTATAACTGGTCTGACTATATCGCGCCGGATACCGTCGCTAATTTCGAAAAAGAGACCGGCATTAAAGTGGTCTATGACGTTTTCGATTCCAACGAAGTGCTGGAAGGGAAACTGATGGCGGGCAGTACCGGTTTTGACCTGGTGGTACCCTCCGCAAGTTTCCTTGAGCGTCAGCTGACGGCAGGTGTCTTCCAGCCGCTCGATAAGAGCAAATTACCGAACTGGAAAAACCTCGATCCGGAAGTGCTTAAACTGGTCGCCAAGCATGACCCGGACAACAAATACGCGATGCCGTATCTGTGGGCGACCACCGGTATTGGCTATAACGTCGATAAAGTCAAAGCGGTGCTGGGTAAAGATGTCAAACTCGACAGCTGGGACGTGGTGCTGAAGCCGGAAAACCTTGAGAAGCTGAAAAGCTGCGGCGTCTCTTTCCTGGATGCGCCAGAAGAGATTTTCGCCACCGTGCTGAACTACCTGGGCAAAGATCCTAACAGCAGCAAGGCCGATGATTACACCGGCCCGGCAACCGAACTGCTGCTGAAGCTGCGTCCGAACATTCGTTACTTCCACTCCTCGCAGTACATCAACGACCTGGCAAACGGCGACATCTGCGTGGCGATTGGCTGGGCAGGGGACGTATGGCAGGCGGCTAACCGCGCCAAAGAAGCCAAAAACGGCGTGAATGTTTCCTACTTCATTCCGAAAGAGGGCGCGCTGGCGTTCTTCGACGTCTTCGCCATGCCGGCTGACGCGAAAAACAAAGACGAAGCTTACCAGTTCCTTAACTACCTGATGCGTCCGGAAGTCATCGCGCATATCAGCGATCACGTCTACTACGCTAACGGCAACAAGGCCTCTGTGCCGCTGGTCAGCGAAGAGATCCGCAATAACCCGGCTATCTATCCGCCGGCGGATGTGTTTGCCAAGCTGTTCACCCTGAAAGTTCAGGATCCAAAAATTGACCGCGTACGTACCCGTGCGTGGACCAAAGTGAAAAGCGGTAAATAACGGCGTCCGGTACGGTTGCCCGGTGGCGAAAACGCTCACCGGGCCTGCTAAACCCGTCGGTCGGGCTGGCGTGAGCGCCGCCCGACGATGCGCACCCTGATGGTGCGTTTGCACCAGTTTTGATTTCTGCCGGAGAGCACCCCGTGAATGACGCGATCCCCCGCCCGCAGGCGAAAGTCCGTAAAGCGCTGACCCCGCTTCTTGAAATTCGTAACCTCACCAAATCTTTCGATGGTCAGCATGCCGTGGACGACGTCAGCCTGACTATCTACAAAGGTGAAATTTTTGCCCTTCTGGGCGCATCTGGCTGCGGTAAATCGACCCTGCTGCGTATGCTGGCCGGTTTTGAACAGCCTACCGCCGGGCAAATCATGCTGGATGGTGTCGATCTCTCCCGCGTGCCGCCGTATCAGCGCCCGATAAACATGATGTTCCAGTCTTACGCGCTCTTCCCCCATATGACGGTGGAGCAGAATATCGCCTTTGGTCTTAAGCAGGACAAACTGCCGAAAGCCGAAATCACCGCCCGCGTGGCAGAGATGCTCAGTCTGGTGCACATGCAGGAGTTCGCGAAGCGTAAACCGCATCAGCTCTCTGGTGGCCAGCGTCAGCGCGTGGCGCTGGCCAGAAGCCTGGCGAAACGGCCAAAGCTGCTGCTGCTCGATGAACCGATGGGTGCCCTGGATAAAAAACTGCGTGACCGTATGCAGCTGGAAGTGGTGGATATCCTTGAGCGCGTGGGGGTGACCTGCGTGATGGTTACCCACGACCAGGAAGAGGCGATGACCATGGCCGGGCGTATTGCGATCATGAACCGCGGTAAGTTCGTACAGATTGGCGAGCCGGAAGAGATTTATGAGCACCCGACCACCCGCTACAGCGCGGAGTTCATCGGGTCGGTCAACGTCTTCGAAGGGCTGCTGAAATCGCGCGAGGATGACGGTCTGGTAATCGAGTCGCCGGGGCTGCAGCATCCGCTTAAGGTCGATCCGGATAGCTCGGTGGTGGATAACGTGCCGGTGTATGTCGCGCTCCGCCCGGAGAAGATCATGCTGTGCGAAGATCCACCGGCCGATGGCTTTAACTTCGCCGTCGGGGAAGTGGTGCACATTGCTTACCTGGGTGACCTCTCCATCTACCATGTGCGTCTGAAAAGCGGGCAGATGCTCAGCGCCCAGCTGCAGAATGAACACCGTTATCGCAAGGGACAGCCGACCTGGGGCGATGAAGTGCGCCTGTGCTGGGATGCAGACAGTTGTGTAGTGCTGACGGTATAAGGAGCGGACAATGAGTACCTTAGAACCTCCAGCCCGCGTTGAAAAACCGGGTGGCTTTGCGCACTGGCTGGCGCGCATGCAGATGAACCACGGACGCAAGCTGGTGATTGCCATGCCTTACGTGTGGCTGATCCTGCTGTTCCTGCTGCCGTTCCTGATCGTTTTTAAGATAAGCCTGGCGGAAATGGCGCGGGCGATCCCGCCCTATACCAACCTGCTGGACTGGGCTGACGGACAGCTGACGCTGACCCTTAACCTCGGCAATTTCCTGCAGTTGACGGAAGATCCGCTCTATTTCGAAGCATATCTGCAGTCGTTGCAGGTGGCGGCGATCTCGACGATCTGCTGTCTGCTGCTGGGTTACCCGCTGGCATGGGCAGTGGCGCACAGTAAATCGTCGACGCGCAACATTCTGCTGTTGCTGGTGATCCTGCCGTCATGGACCTCGTTCCTGATCCGCGTCTACGCGTGGATGGGGATCCTGAAAAACAACGGCGTGCTGAATAACTTCCTGATGTGGCTTGGGGTTATCGATCAGCCCCTGACGATCCTGCATACCAATCTCGCGGTCTATATCGGGATTGTTTACGCCTATCTGCCGTTTATGGTGCTGCCAATTTATACGGCGCTGACGCGTATCGATTATTCGCTGGTGGAAGCATCGCTTGACCTTGGTGCCCGTCCGCTTAAAACCTTCTTCAGCGTTATCGTTCCGTTGACCCGGGGCGGCATTATTGCCGGGTCGATGCTGGTCTTTATCCCGGCGGTAGGGGAGTTTGTGATCCCGGAACTGCTCGGTGGCCCGGACAGCATCATGATTGGGCGTGTGCTGTGGCAGGAATTCTTTAATAACCGCGACTGGCCTGTGGCGTCTGCGGTGGCGATCGTGATGTTGCTCCTGCTGATCGTACCGATCATGTGGTTCCACAAACATCAGCAGAAACAGATGGGAGACCACGGATGAACAACTTACCGGTAGTGCGCTCCCCGTGGCGAATTGCCATCCTGGTGATTGGCTTTACCTTCTTGTATGCACCCATGTTGATGCTGGTGATCTACTCGTTCAACAGCTCCAAACTGGTAACGGTATGGGCCGGCTGGTCGACGCGCTGGTACGGCGAATTGTTCCATGATGACGCGATGATGAGCGCGGTGGGGCTGAGCCTGACCATCGCCGCGCTGGCGGCCACGATGGCCTCCGTGCTGGGGACCATTGCCGCGCTGGTCATGGTGCGCTTCGGGCGTTTTCGGGGGTCGAACGGCTTTGCCTTTATGATCACCGCGCCGCTGGTTATGCCAGATGTTATCACCGGTCTGGCGCTGCTGCTGCTGTTCGTCGCCCTGGCGCATGCCATTGGCTGGCCGGCAGATCGCGGCATGCTCACCATCTGGCTGGCGCACGTCACCTTCTGTACCGCGTACGTGGCGGTGGTTATCTCTTCGCGTTTGCGCGAGCTGGACCGCTCCATTGAAGAGGCGGCGATGGATCTCGGTGCGACGCCGCTGAAGGTCTTCTTCATCATCACGTTGCCGATGATTATGCCGGCGGTGATCTCCGGCTGGCTGCTGGCGTTTACGCTGTCGCTCGACGATCTGGTTATCGCCAGCTTTGTCTCAGGACCGGGCGCGACGACGCTGCCTATGCTGGTCTTCTCCAGCGTACGCATGGGGGTCAATCCGGAGATTAACGCCCTGGCCTCGATCATCCTCGGGGTGGTCGGAATTGTCGGATTTATCGCCTGGTATTTGATGGCGCGCGCGGAAAAACAACGTGTGCGTGATATCCAGCGTGCAAGACGCGGCTGAAGGATTTAAAATTTCCAGTGATGTGCCGCGCATGACGCGGCACTGTTTTTCAGGGAAGTAAAACATTGGGATTATTAAAAAAATCACGTCTTACGCACGCTCGTCCAAACGTTCCTGCACTGGTGCAGGTGGCGGCGCTCGCTATTATTATGATCCGCTGTCTTGATGTGCTGATGATCCTTAACACCCTGGGTGTGCGCGGTATGGCTGAATTCATTCACCGCAGCGTACAGACGTGGAACCTGACGCTGGTCTTTTTGAGCAGCCTGGTACTGGTGTTTATCGAGATTTACTGCGCTTTTTCGCTGGTCAGAGGACGCAACTGGGCGCGCTGGGTCTATTTGCTGACGCAAATTACGGCGGCGAGCTATCTGTGGGCCGCCTCGCTGGGGTATGGCTATCCAGAACTGTTCAGCATTGCGGGTGGATCAAAACGCGAGATTTTGCACGCGCTGTTTTTGCAAAAACTCCCGGATATGCTGGTGCTGTTCTTCCTGTTCGTGCCTGCTTCCAGTCGGCGGTTCTTCCAGCTGCAATAATGTGTATAATCGCAGCCCTCGTGATTCTTAAGGTTTTGATATGCAGTGCGCACTCTATGACGCCGGTCGCTGCCGCTCCTGTCAGTGGATAGAACAGCCGGTTTCTCAGCAACTCACCGCCAAAATGGCCGACCTGCAACACCTGCTGGCAGACCATGCCGTGGGGGAATGGTGCGCACCCGTCAGCGGGCCGGAGCAGGGCTTTCGTAATAAAGCCAAAATGGTGGTGAGCGGCAGCGTTGAAAAACCGCTGCTGGGCATGTTGCATCGCGAGGGTACGCCTGAAGATTTAACCGACTGTCCGCTTTATCCCGCCTCGTTCGCCCCGGTCTTTGCTGCGCTCAAACCGTTTATTGCCCGTGCCGGATTAACGCCCTATAACGTTGCCCGCAAGCGCGGCGAGCTCAAATACCTTCTTCTTACCGAAAGCCAGGTAAACGGCAGCATGATGCTGCGCTTTGTTCTGCGCTCAGAAGCCAAGGTGGAGCAGCTTCGCGCGGCGTTGCCATGGCTTCAGCAACAGCTTCCGCAGTTAACCGTTATCACCGCGAATATTCAGCCGGTGCATATGGCTATCATGGAAGGGGAGCGGGAGATCTTCTTCACCGAACAGCATGCGCTGGCAGAAACGTTCAACGATGTACCGCTGTGGATCCGTCCGCAAAGCTTCTTCCAGACCAACCCGACCGTCGCGAGTGCGCTTTATGCCACCGCCCGTGACTGGGTGCGGGCGTTAAATATCCATCATATGTGGGATCTGTTCTGCGGGGTGGGCGGCTTCGGTCTGCACTGCGCCACGCCAGACATGCAGCTTACCGGGATTGAGATCTCCGCCGAAGCGATTGCCTGTGCCAGACAGTCTGCCGCAGAGCTTGGGTTGACCCGGCTGCACTTCCAGGCGCTGGACTCCACGCAGTTCGCGACAGGGCAGGATAATGTGCCTGAACTGGTGCTGGTGAACCCGCCGCGCCGGGGCATCGGGAAAGTGCTGTGCGACTATCTGAGCCAGATGGCACCGGACTACATCGTCTACTCCAGCTGCAACGCGCAGACGATGGCAAAAGATATCGCGACGCTGGCGGGCTACCGCATTGAACGCGTCCAGTTGTTCGATATGTTCCCGCATACCGCGCATTATGAAGTCCTGACGCTACTCGTTAAATCTTAAACAAAATGTGAACTCTGTCCGCCTGCGAAATCAGGTAAGCTTATCTCATCAGAATTGAAGAAGGCTTACCCATGAAGCAGATCCTGCTGGTGGAAGATGACCACGATATCGCGGCGCTTCTGCGCCTCAACTTAGAAGATGAAGGCTACGCCATCACCCACGAGCCCGACGGGGGCAATGCCTTACAGCGCCTCGAAAAGCAGCCGTGGGACGCGGTGATCCTCGATTTAATGCTCCCCAACGTCGACGGTCTTGAGATTTGCCGTCGCATCCGCCAGATGACCCGCTACCTGCCGGTGATCATCATCAGCGCCCGCAGCAGCGAAACCGACCGCATTACCGGGCTGGAAACCGGGGCGGACGATTATCTGGCCAAGCCGTTTTCGGTACAGGAGCTGATCGCGCGCATCAAGGCGCTGTTCCGACGCCAGCAGGCGATGGGGCAGACGCAAAGTGCCGGGAATATTCAGGCTCACGGCCTGACGCTCGACCCGCTGGCGCGCAGCGTGCTTTTGCACGGCCAGGTGGTGGATCTCACCCCGCGCGAGTTTGAACTGCTGTACTTCTTTGCCCGTCATCCCGGTGAAGTTTTCTCGCGTCTGGCGCTGCTGGAACAGGTCTGGGGCTATCAGCACGAAGGTTACGAACACACCGTCAACACCCACATTAACCGCCTGCGCATCAAGATTGAGAAGGACGCCGCCGAGCCGGAGATCATTCGCACCGTCTGGGGCAAAGGCTACAAATTTGCGGAGCCAAACGATGCGCCGCTTTAGCCTGAGCCAGCGCCTGACGCTGCTGTTTATTCTGCTGCTGACGCTCTGTGCGACCATCGCCTGCGCGGTGCAACTTTACAGCACCACGCAGTACGGTAATGCGATGGTGCAGCGGCTGTCCGGTGGCCTGGCGCAGCAGATTGTCCAGCGGGAACCGATTCTGGATGCGCAGGGCAGGGTTGACCGCCACGCGCTGAAACCGCTCTTTGACCGGCTGATGACCTTCAATCCAAGCGTCGAACTGTACGTTGTCTCGCCTGATGGCGAACTGCTGGCTGACGCCGCGCCGCCGGGGCATATCCAGCGGCAAAAAATCGACCTCGGGCCGGTGCAGACTTTCCTCAGTGATGCCGCGCGGCCGGTACTGGGTGATGACCCGCGAAGCCAGAACAAAAAGGTTTTCAGCGCAACGCCGTTGCGTCAGGACGGAGAACTGAAAGGCTATCTGTACATTATTCTGCAGGGCGAAGAGTCAAACGCGCTGGCGGAGATGGCCTGGCATCAGGCGCTCTGGAGCACCGTCCTGTGGTCATTGATGTGGGTCGCGCTGTTTGGTGTGCTGGCGGGGTTACTGGTCTGGTACTGGGTAACGCGTCCGGTCAAACGTCTCACGCAGGAAGTGGCCGGGCTGGAGCAGGACAGCATTAGCGCCATTAAACAGCTGGCGGCGCAGCCTACTGAAACCACGGTAAAGGATGAAGTGGCCACGCTGCGCAATACGTTTATCGAGCTGGCCCGTAAAATCACCCTGCAGTGGGATCAGCTGGCCGACAGCGATCGCCAGCGCCGGGAGTTTATCGCCAATATTTCGCATGATTTACGCACGCCGCTCACCTCCTTGCTGGGCTATCTCGAAACGCTGTCGCTGAAATCCGCGACGCTGACGCCGCAGGAGCACCAGCAGTATCTCGCCACGGCGCTGCGCCAGGGGCAGAAAGTGCGTCATCTTTCGCAGCAGCTGTTTGAACTGGCGCGCCTTGAGCACGGCGGCATCAAACCGCAGCGCGAGCGTTTTGCCATGGGTGAGCTGATTTCAGACGTGGCGCAGAAATTTGAACTCACGGCCCGCACGCGGGAGGTGAACCTGCGCATTGATGTACCGGGCCCGTTGCCGCTGGTGAATGCCGATGTCTCGATGATTGAGCGGGTGGTGACTAACCTGCTGGATAACGCGATGCGGCATACGCCGACCGGTGGAGAGGTCCGTCTGGCGGTCTGGCAGGAGAACGCGCAGCTACAGGTTGAGGTGGCTGATAATGGAACCGGCGTTGATGCTTCTCTTCGCAACGATCTGTTTGAGCGTCCTTCGGCGTTAAATCCGCAGGCATCACGGGAAAACCGTGGCGGGTTGGGGCTGTTGATTGTGAAACGCATGCTGGAACTGCACGGCGGGGGGATCAGGCTGATGGAGTCCACGAACGGGGCTCGTTTTCGCTTCTTTGTTCCACTGTGAAATTGCCGGGTTTGCCCGGCCTACAGACCACCCCCGTAGGCCAGGCTACCCGACAAAAGCTGTTATTGCGGGAACCACCGATCGCTGATTTTCTTGTACGTGCCGTCAGCTTTAATTGCTTTCAGCGCGCCATTCAGTTTTTCCAGCAGGGCTTTGTTATCCGGACGCACCGCAATGCCCAGGCCCGTACCGAAGTACTGTGGATCGGTCACTTTTTCGGTCGCGGTGCCGAGCTGTGGGTTGGTTTTCAGCCACTCGTTCACCACCGCAGTGTCACCGAAGACACCATCAATACGGCCATTTTTCAGGTCGATAATGGCATTCTGGTAGCTGTCATAGGCCACGGTTTTCACTTCAGGATGTTTGTCCTGCAGGTATTTCTGGTGCGTGGTGCCGTTTTCCATCCCAATGCGTTTGCCTTTCAGCTGGTCAAAGGATGTGTAAGCCCCTTTCTTCGCAATGACCACCGCCGAGTTGGCGTAGTACGGGTCGGTGAAGGTGACCTGCTTGCTACGCTCTGGGGTGATGTCCATCCCGGAGATCACCGCGTCGTATTTTTTGAATTTCAGCGACGGGATCAGGCTGTCAAACGCATGGTTAGTGAACGTGCAGTCGGCCTGCATCTGTTTGCACAGGGCTTTGGCGAGGTCGATATCAAAACCGACAATCTGGTTGCTGGCATCCAGCGACTCAAACGGCGGATAGGTGGCCGAAACGCCGAAGTTGATTTTATCTGCAGCTGATGCGCCAGCGGCGAAAGTGGCCAGTAAAGCGGCCAGAACTAACTTTTTCATTGTAATGCTCCCGTCTGTCAGTCTGTCTTATGCGCCGTGTCTGCGGCATGGAAATACAATGCCATTTAATGAATTTATATTCAATAAAAATGATTAAATATTATTTAATCCATAAAAAAAGACGGGCAGTCATTAGACTTGCCCGTCTTCGTCAATAAAATTTATGCAAATCGGTGATTAATTACGGCGCTCAAACGCCAGCGCTTTACGCTCAATAAGGCGCATCATCAGCGTCAACAAACCGTTCACCACCAGATAGACCACGCCCGCGGCACCGAACACCATGACGTCATAGGTGCGTCCGTAGAGCAGCTGCCCGTGGCCCATGACTTCCATCAGCGTGATGGTGTAGGCCAGAGACGTACTCTTGAAAACCAGCACCACTTCGTTGGAGTAGGAGGAGAGCGCACGTTTAAACGCGTACGGCAGCAAAATAGCCAGCGTGTCTTTCTTGCTCATGCCCAGCGCACCACAGGACTGCCATTGCCCTTCCGGGATGGCACGGATAGCCCCGTAGAACAGCTGCGTGGTATAGGCCGCACTGTTCAGCGAAAGGGCAATCAGGGCGCACAGCCATGGCTCAGAAAGCAGGTGCCAGATAACCGGATACTCCTGCAGCGACGGGAACTGACCCGGGCCGTAGTAAATCAGGAAGATCTGCACCAGCAGCGGTGTACCGGTGAACAAAGTAATGTAGGCTCGCACAATCCATACCAGCACCGGCGTTTTTAGCGTCAGGACGATGGTAAAGATCAACGCCAGGATCAGCGCCACGATGATCGATGCGACGGTCAGCGTCAGGCTGGTGTGCAGCCCTTTCATCAGCTCCGGAAAATATTCAAGCATCAGCCTGGTCTCCGTTCAAAGCGCGTCGCACGCAGATCAATGCGCTTGAGGATGTACTGACTCACCAGCGTGATCACCAGGTAGATAGCCGCCGCCACGATGTACCAGGTAAACGGCTCCTGGGTACGGGTCGCGATACTTTTGGTTTGCAGCATTAAATCGTTCACGCTGATCAGGCTTACCAGCGCGGTATCTTTCAGCAGCACCAGCCACTGGTTACCCAGCCCGGGCAGCGCATGACGCCACATCTGCGGCATCACCAGACGAAAGAAGATCGCCGATTTCGACAAGCCTAACGCCTGGCCAGACTCCCACTGTCCCTGCGGAACCGCTTTCAGCGCACCGCGCAGGGTTTGCGAAGCATACGCGGAATAAAGCAGAGAGAGGGCAATCACGCCGCACAGGAACGGGCTGACGTCAAAGTTCTCAATCTGCATCTGCACCGGGATCTGCACCACACCCAGATTGAGGGTGAAGCCGTCCGACAGCGTTAACAGCAGCTGCGAGGAGCCAAAATAGATAAACAGGACCACCAGAATTTCAGGCAGCCCGCGCAGCACGGTGACCAGCGCTGAGCCGGCCCATGCGACAGGGAACCATTTTGCTGATTCCCATACCGCAAAGATCATCGCCAGCACAAGGCCGATAATCAGTGCGCAAACGGCAAGGCCGACGGTCATCCCGGCGGCGCTTGCTAAAGGAAAAATTTCATTCATCAGGAATTACTTCTGGAACCATTTTTTGTAGATGGTTTCGTAGGTGCCGTCTTTCTTCACTTTTCCCAGCGCAGCGTTGAATTTCTGCTGCAGCTCAGTGTTGCCCTGACGAACGGCAATACCCAGACCCGTGCCGAAGTAATCCTTGTCGGTCACTTTATCGCCCACTGGCGCCAGTTTATCGTTGGCTTTCAGCCACTCGGTCACCACGGCGGTGTCGCCGAACACGCCATCAATACGGCCGTTCTGCAGATCCAGCTTCGCATTCTGGTAGCTGTCATACGGAACGGTGGTGATTTCCGGGTGTTTATCCATGATGAATTTCTGGTGCGTGGTGCCGTTCTGCACGCCCACTTTCTTGCCTTTCAGCTGATCAACCGACGTGAATTTGCCTTTCTGACCAATAAACAGGGCGGAGTTGTCGTAGTAAGGGGTAGTGAACAGAACCTGTTTTTCGCGCTCAGGGGTGATATCCATTCCGGCCATAACGGCGTCGATACGGCGGAACTTCAGGCTTGGGATCAGGCTGTCGAACGCCTGGTTGCTGAAGGTACAGGTTGCGTCGATCTCTTTACACAGGGCGTTTGCCAGATCCACGTCAAAGCCGACAATTTTATTGTTCGCATCAATGGATTCAAACGGAGGATAAGACGCTTCAGTCGCGAAACGAATCGTCTGGGCTGCGGTAGCGGAAAGGGTGACGCTGGCGAGCAGCGCGGCAAGTAATACTTTTTTCATTATCATTTCCCCTGACACAATCAATGAGATAAATAGTTTTTGAACGCATCGGTTTGCGGGTTTGAGAAGCAGCTCGCATCACCTTGCTCAACGATATACCCGTTTTCCATGTAGACCACGCGGCTGGCCGTTTTGCGCGCCACTTCCACTTCATGGGTTACGATGACCTGAGTAATATGGGTTTCCGCCAGCTCGCGAATGATGCTCACGATCTGGGCGGTAATTTCGGGATCCAGCGCCGCGGTCGGTTCATCAAACAGCAGTACCGCAGGCTCCATCATCAGCGCACGGGCAATCGCCACACGTTGCTGCTGACCACCGGACAGGTGCAGCGGATAGCGGTCGCTGTAAGGCTTAAGGCGCAGACGCTCCAGCAGCTTATCCGCACGCGCGATCGCCTGATCTTTGCTTAAGCCCAGCACGCGGCACGGGGCTTCGATCAGGTTTTGCAGTACGGTCAGATGCGGCCAGAGATTGTATTGCTGGAAGACCATGCCAACGTTTTGACGCAGTTCACGAATCGCTTTATCAGACGGTGTTTTCGCGAAATCAAAATGGTTACCGGCGATAGCCAGCGTACCCGAACGGGGCATTTCAAGCAGATTAAGGACACGCAGAAGGGAGCTTTTACCTGCACCGCTTGGGCCAAGCAAAACCAGCGTTTCGCCTTCCGGGCAGTCCAGCGTGATGTCAAACAGCGCCTGGTGTGCGCCGTAGAAGCAGTTAATGCCGTTTAGTTTAATACTCATCGGGGCAGTCTTTACTCATCCAGGCAATCTATAGCAATTGAGGCCGCAGATAGTACCGTTGACAGAATAGTTATGCAATATTTCTGCGTTAAAAGTTAAATATAACCCGCAATACCCTCTAAACATAGCACAAAATAGCGAACGGCAATGTCGGCGAGTATAAATGTCGGCATTCCGCATGAAATGCCGCACATTTTACGGGGTTAACGCTTTTTAAACGGGAGGCTTAGCGGTTTTCAATCGACTGGCGGAGCGTGCCTGCCGGGGCGTGAACGCTGCCACCGACGTACCTTACGTCGTCCACCGCCCAGCACTGACCTTCACGGATCATCAGCACTTCATCCTGCCAGGTCTGGGTTCCCTGGGTCAGTTTGACGCGCAGGGGAATGTTTCGCGCATCGGTGTTTGGGATCGTTGAAGCACTGGTGACCTCGGCGCTGTCAGGCAGCGTGGCGCGGCTGGAGAACGGATCGGATTTAAGCAGCGCGTTATGCTGCGGATCGCGGGTGGCGTCGCTCAGCAGTTTCGCCAGGCCGTCACTCAGATACGGACGCAGGGCGGTAATATCATTGCTGCGGTGCTGTATGCGGTAATCATAGAACTGTTGTGCCACGGTATCCGGGCCGCCCTCAATGCATGGGCCGCTGCGGGTACCAATATCCTTAAAGGCTGGCGTGACCGTGGTGGTGCAGGCGCTGAGCACCAGCGCGCAGGGCACGAAAAGTGTTAAAGCTGAATAGCGCATGTTGATTTCCTTATTTATTAACTATCCTTTCAATCATAGCGTAACGAACCGATAATGCTGTACCTAAGGCATTGAACGCTAAAGAAGGAGAGAAAGTATGCAGTTTTCAACAACGCCTACCCTGGAAGGGCAACCTATTACCGAGTACTGCGGCGTGGTCACCGGCGAAGCCATACTGGGCGCGAACATTTTCCGGGACTTCTTTGCCGGCATTCGCGATATCGTGGGGGGACGTTCTGGCGCGTATGAGAAAGAGCTGCGCAAAGCCCGCGAAATTGCGTTTAAAGAGCTTGGCGAGCAGGCCAAGGCGCTGGGTGCAGATGCCGTGGTAGGCATCGATATTGACTACGAAACGGTCGGTAAAGATGCCAGCATGCTGATGGTGAGCGTAAGCGGTACGGCGGTGAAAACCCGTCGATGAAGCGCTCGCTTGCCACACTCCTGCTGGCACTGTTGCTGGCAGGGTGCGCCACGGAAAAAGGCATTATTGATAAAGGTGCCTATGAGCTGGATACCCGCCATCAGGCCCAGGCGGCTTACCCGCGTATAAAGGTGCTGGTGATCCACTACACCGCCGATGACTTTGACAGCTCGCTGGCGACGTTAACCGACAAGAATGTCAGCTCTCACTACCTGATCCCCGCCAAACCGCCTACCCCTGAGGGCAAACCGCGTATCTGGCAGCTGGTGCCGGAGAGCGAACTGGCATGGCATGCCGGCATCAGCTTCTGGCGCGGCACTAACCGTATTAATGACACCTCCGTGGGGATTGAGCTGGAAAACCGGGGCTGGCTAAAAACGGCGGGAGTAAAACATTTCACCCCGTTCGAGCCGGCGCAAATTGCGGCTCTGATCCCGCTCGCCAAAGACATTATCGCCCGCTACGACATTAAGCCGCAGAACGTCGTCGCGCACTCTGATATTGCCCCCCAGCGTAAAGACGATCCCGGCCCGCTGTTCCCCTGGCGCGAACTGGCGCAGCAGGGAATTGGTGCCTGGCCCGATCCGGACCGCGTCAACTTTTATCTCAATGGCCAGCCACGCTATCAGGAAGTGGACAGCGCACTGCTGCTCGATCTGTTAGCGCGGTATGGCTATGAAGTGCCGGAGGCTGCCACAGCCCAGCAGCAGAAAAGAGTGATTACCGTGTTTCAAATGCACTTCCGTCCACAGCTGTGGAATGGTGTGGCTGACCGTGAAACGCTGGCCATCGCTGAAGCGCTTCTGGAAAAGTACGGACAGGGGTGATCCTGCGGGATACCCCCTCGTGAGTATTTTTCGCGTAATTTAAGTAAGATTAATCTTAAGTACAAACTCAATTCATTTTTAGTTAATTGACTTAAAATTATCCGGATTTAAGATGGACACATAGCTTGCTAAGTAAAGCAGCAAATTAACGTAAACAATTTCTACTTTTATTTTCTCCTTGAGTGTTTCATCAGGAAAATATTCCTGGGTTGAGGCCTTACGTCCCAATCCTGAGTTTTATATTTCACATCTTAAATTGGGTATAATAATGTTAAGCATTTACGGTAAAAAATTACGTCCGCAAAACGAAGTCAACGCAATTATTTCTGCAACGTCAGGATTTGAAGAGAAGACGTTAAAAAAGTGGCAGAAAATATCTACCAGTGATTCACAGTATATTCATATTATCGTCAGTGGCGACGTTGAGTTCCGCCGCGAATCTGATGAACTGTGCATGTTCACCGTTCAGGGGCCGTGTATATTTGGGCTTTGTTCTATGTTTTACAGCGCCACGCACATGTATGGCCTCATTCGGTCAAATACCGTCGTGCGCTCGATAAAAAAAGAGGCCTTCGCCCAGCTAATGACTGAAAAAAATCTGTGGCCGGAACTGACGAAAGTGCTCTCCTGGTATATTTGTATGCTGAGCAAGCGTGACGATGTGCTGGTTGCCCGCAGCGCCTATTCGGTGGTGCGCGAATTTTTATACGAGATTAATGAACTGATTGTTCAACATCAGCGTGATATCAATATATATGACTATATTCAGGAATACACCAACCTGGCACGCAGTACCATTATTAAAATTCTCTCCGACCTGAAAAAAGGCCAGTATATTGTGGTGGAAAAGGGGCGGCTCCTTAACCTGACATCCTTGCCTGAAAAATATTAATTACTCCAGCCGGTCTCCTTTATGACGTAAAGGGGACCGGGAAATATCCTGCGTTTCGTCAACCGGCGGCGCGGGAATTTTGCCTTGCGAATAATCCTGCTCTTGTTCTTTTAACGCCTGCTTAAACAATTCTGTTAATGAGGAACTGTCGCTGCCAGCCCGTGCAGAAGCGTCGGTGTGCGCCCCGGTTCCGGGTAACGTATCCCGCGCGGTATCGTGCTGAGCCGCTCCTTCAGGTGCCTGCTGCCAGTCGGTATCATCGCCGTTAATCGGCAGATCCTGCAGGGCAGGCATATCCTCATGCACCGGCGCAGGTTTAGGGTGCGGATGCGGGAAGGGTTTGCTCACATACACATAATGCATATCTGAAAGCTGTGTTTCCGGTCTGGCGCTGCTCGCGTTGATGGGGGCGGGGGCAGGGTGGCGCAGATCCCAATACACATGCGCGTACAACCCGGCCATCAGCATGGCGCACAGACCCAGGAGTCCTAAAACGGTGTGGGCAAAAACGTTTCTCAGTCCGGGAAGACGATATGAAAACCAGACCGCTTCCCCGGTGGTGTAACTGCGCTGAGCCGCAAGGCTGATAGTAGACATCAGGAATGCTTCTCCTGCATTTTCGCATCCGGTATTGCATGCGAAGCCTGGATCAATACGCTTGGCGTGGTGTTGGTTTCCCGCATTAACTGCATCAATGTCTCTTCGCCGGGAATACCGTCCACATGCAGATGCATTTTTTGCTGGAACGCGCGGGTGCGTTTCATCATCTCCGCAGTCCAGCGCTGAGCGTGGGTTTCAGGTTGAGAAAGGGCCTGGCTCAGCTGCTGATCAAGCCAGGTCATCTCTTTGCCGTCACTGGTTGCGCTGATGGCGTCTTTACCTTCCGGCGTCAGGCGGTGCAGTTGCGTATAGTTTCCGGTTGCATGTTGGTTAAACCAGTTACGACTGACCTGCCAGGTCCGGTTATTCATCAGTAAGTCCATCGAGGTTTCTCCGACGCGGGCGACCACCGCATAGTTAAGATGATTGCCGGTTTTGAGCTCGCTCACCCACGGATAACCTTCGCCTGCCAGCGCATCCGGAGAGGCATTTCCCTGCTTACACATCAGGTTTACCTTCACCGCATTTTGACACAGCGCATCGTCCGCCGAGGCGTCATACCCCCACATCAGATAAAGCTGATGCATCGCGTCCGGCTGATTGACTATTTCCTTGTCGATAACCGGCACGACGGGGGCCTGAAGGGGGGCGGCCGGGTGTTTCCAGCTTGTCGGGACCGGCAGCGTAACCGGGAGGCGAGCTGTCATTGAGGCGGTAAAATACCAGCCGCAAGCCGCGAACAGCACAGAAGCAAACAGTGAAACCGTTGCCAGACGCTTACCCTGTTTTTTCGCGGGAAGCACCTCTGCAGCTGCCAGGCGTAAATGTCGCGGACTGACCTGGCTTGCGCGTTCGGTCCAGGCCGCGAGCATCGACAGGTGCGCCAGCGCATTCAGTTCACTGATTTTCCCTTTTGTCATTGCGTGCATCTTACGCACGCGCGCCGGGGATAACGGTGAGCTTTCGCCTCCGTGCTCTTCGCACTGCGCCTGCACGTAGCTGAGATATTCACGGCAGGTCAGGGGGCGCAAGGTGTGGTGGGTATGCACATATTCACGCAGATCAGATTGCTGTAGCAGCGCCGCCTGTTTTTCCGCGCCCGTCAGCACCACCGATAAATGACACCCCAGCTCCTGCGCACGGGTGAGCAACATCCCCAGCACCGTCCGGCAGGTCTCTTTCATGGCTTCAGTATGGGAAATGACCAGCACGGTGGCCTGCGTTTTCCCGGCCTGCCACTGCTGCAGCACGGTATCGACCGCCTGAATACGGCTGGCGATTGCTTTCGTGTCCGGGCTGAGCTTGTACAGCAGGCTACTGGCGCTCAGTTTTGGAAACGCGTTGATGGCAAGAACGCGGTTGTCGCTGTTTTTCAGCGCATCGCTGAACTGGCCCAACAGCGAGGTATCGTCGCTAAAGAGCCCGCATATTCCCGCCTGTTGGGTTTTCTCTTTCAGCAGGTTAAAGACGTCCTGATGATAAGGCACCAGAAAATCCCCGGATAAGCGGGTGACCTTCCTGAAGGGCGGGGTTTTAAAAGTAAAGTGGCTCTGATACATAACGACTTACCGTCTCTGATTAGGAATAGCAACAGGTCGTGAAATTACGGTAAGGAGACGGGGCGATCAATTTTTCAACTGGGTAAAAATATCCGGCAGAAATGTCCTAACACCTCGGTTTTAGACGGTCAATAATTTTCTTTATTAAAGTTGGTGGCGAAGTCGATGGTCGTATTCACCGCGTCTCATTACTCTCTTCACACGTTTTGTCGCAGCGTGATGCTGCTTATTTTCGCTTTGTTAAAGGCCAGATGAAAAATGAGGTTCTCATTTCTGTCACGGTGGATAACCCCTTGCATGATGTTGGCGCTGTTAATTTTTAGCGGCCAGCAAGGGTATTTCACGTTTAAAGATTATAAAAAGGTTACGAATAGGTTGGCTAACTCTGATGCGCAGCCGCTGAAAAACCGCCGCGAAGAGAAAATATTCACGCTTTTCACGGCGGCAACACGTCAGGACACTGTGCCGGCTGCGCTAAAAGCCCCGCTGGCGGCGGAAATAGAAGGCATTGTGCGCAGTGATGACCCCTGGCTTTCCTTCGCTGTTATTAAAACGCCCGCGGGCCAGAAGAGCTACCGCGAAGGGGAGCCGCTGACCGGTTTTAACGATGCCTTTATTCAGGAAATTAACAAAGACAGTGTCGTCGTGAATTATGGAGGCATCACGCAGACGCTGGCCTTAAAGAAACCGGATTATTTCAAGGGCGGCGTTGATAGCGGCCCGGTAACCAAATCGACAAAAGATGCAGGCGCAGACACGCTGCATCTGAATGATTATCTGGTATTAAAACCGGTTGTCGAAAAAGGCCAACTGGAAGGCTATGCCATTAATCCCCGGAATGCCTCTTCCTTTTATAGCCATTCAGGACTGGAAAAAGGGGATGTGGCAGTCGAAGTGAATGCTGTCGATATGACCGATGAAGTAAAGGCAAAAAATATTATTGCTGAATGGTCAAAAATGAAAGAAGCGGAGGTTGTCGTCAGACGTCACGCTCACCTTGAAAATATTCGGGTCAATGTTCTTAACAATTAATAAGTGTACAGACATGAAGAAATTTCCATGGGCGTGCGTGGCGCTGACCGCATTGTCGTTATATTCGGGTTCGCTGCTCGCAGCCAACTTTAGCGCGAGTTTTAAAAATACCGATATCCGCGAGTTTATCGATACGGTAGGCCGCAACCTTAACAAAACCATTCTCGTCGACCCGTCGGTTCAGGGCTCCGTATCTGTCAGAACCTACAACGTGCTGACGGAGGATGAGTATTACCAGTTCTTCCTGAGCGTGCTGGATCTCTACGGTCTCTCGGTGATCCCGATGGATAACGGCATGGTTAAAGTGGTGCGCTCAAGCGTGGCCCGCACCGCCGGTGCGCCGCTGGCAGATAGCACAAACCCGGGCAAAGGCGATGAGATTATTACCCGTGTCGTGCGCATGGAAAACGTGCCGGTGCGTGAGCTCGCGCCGCTGTTGCGTCAACTGAACGATGCCACCGGCATCGGCAACGTGGTGCACTTCGAGCCTTCCAACGTGCTGCTGTTAACCGGTAAAGCGTCCGTGGTGAACCGGCTTGTGGATCTGGTCCAGCGCGTGGATAAAGACGGTGTTCAGCGTCGCGAAATCGTCCCCCTGCGCTTTGCTTCCGCCAAAGCGCTCTCCGACATGTTGAATAATCTCAACAACGAAGAGCAGAAAGGGCAGAACGCGCCGCAGTTGGCCACCAAAGTGGTGGCGGATGACGAAACCAACAGCCTGGTGATCAGCGGTTCGGAAGATGCGCGCACGCGTACCCGCAGCCTGATCCATGAGTTAGATCGCGAGCAGAACAACGAGGGGAATACCCGCGTCTTCTATCTCAAGTACGCCAGCGCCACTAAAGTGGTTCCGGTGCTCACCGGTATTGGCGAACAGCTGAAAGACAAAGCCGGCACCGCGAAGGCGAAAACCGCCACCGCGGCAACCGATCTGAATATTACCGCCGACGAGTCAACCAACTCGCTGGTGATCACCGCGCAGCCTAACGTGATGAACTCCCTTGAGAAGGTGATCGACAAGCTCGACATCCGCCGTCCGCAGGTGCTGGTGGAAGCCATCATTGCTGAAGTGCAGGACGGCAACGGTCTGGATCTCGGCGTGCAGTGGACTGGCAAGCACGGTGGCGTCCAGTTCGGCTCCACCGGCCTGCCCATTAGTCAGATAAAAAATGGCACCATCAAGGGCGCCAGCTTTACTGGCCTGGCGACCGGCTTCTTTAACGGTGATTTCGGTGCGCTGATGACCGCGCTCTCAACCGACGGCAAAAACGACATTCTTTCCACGCCAAGCGTGGTCACGCTGGATAACAAAGAGGCGTCATTCAATGTCGGTCAGGACGTGCCGGTGCTTTCCGGTTCGCAGACCACCAGTGGTGATAATGTCTTTAACTCCGTAGAGCGCAAGACGGTGGGGACCAAACTGAAAATTGTGCCGCAAATCAACGACGGCGACATGATCCACCTGAAGATTGAGCAGGAAGTCTCAAGCGTCGACAACAGCGCAACGGAAGACGCCAGCCTTGGCCCAACCTTTAATACCCGAACCATCAATAACGAAGTGATGGTGCACAGCGGGCAAACGGTGGTGCTCGGTGGCCTGATGGAGAATGTCACTAAGCAGTCGGTCTCCAAAGTGCCGCTGCTGGGGGATATTCCGCTGGTCGGGCAGCTTTTCCGCTACACCTCGCAGGACGCGTCCAAACGCAACCTGATGGTCTTTATTCATACCACCGTGCTGCGTGACGATGACAACTACAGCGCGGCGTCGAAAGAGAAATATGACCAGATCCGCGCCCGCCAGCAGCAGCGCGTTGAGGAGAAAAAGCTCGGGATCATTGAACCGGCGGATAACGCCGTGTTACCCGCGTTCCCTGCTGCGAGTGCTGCATCGGTGAAAACCAGCGCGTCCCGCAATCCGTTTAAAGAGTAAGGCGGAGGTATCACGTGGACGAACTGAGCAAAACCCTGTGTAGCAGCGGCTACGCAAAAGATAACGGCGTTTTATTTTTTCACGATGCGGTCTATATCCGTGATGACACCCCGGCACTCGCGCTGCTGGAAGTGCGTCGGGTGCTGGGACGCGCGTTTGTCCCGGTCACCCTGACGGCGGAAGCCTTCGATGAAATGCTGGCCAGGATCTGGCAGCAGAGCAGCGGGGTGTCCCAGCAACTGGTGGACGATATGGACGCCGATATCGATCTGATGGCGTTAACCGAGGAGATCCCGGACAACGAAGATCTGCTCGATAACGATGAAAACTCGCCGGTGATCCGCCTGATCAACGCCATTCTCGGCGAGGCGGTAAAAGAGGGCGCGTCGGATATTCATATTGAAACCTTCGAGCGTACGCTGAGCATTCGCTTTCGCGTCGACGGCGTGCTGCGACCGGTGTTGCAGCCCGCGCGTAAGCTCGCGCCGCTGCTGGTTTCGCGTATCAAGGTGATGTCCCGGCTGGATATCGCGGAGAAACGTCTGCCGCAGGATGGCCGTATTTCCCTGCGCATTGGCCGTAAGGCGGTCGACGTGCGCGTATCGACCATTCCGTCCCAGTATGGTGAACGCGTGGTCATGCGTCTGCTCGATAAAAGCAATCTCAAGCCTGATATCAACAAGCTTGGGCTGATTGATGAAGAACGGGAGAAGTTACAAGGGCTGATTGACCGTCCGCACGGCATTATCCTGGTCACCGGGCCAACGGGTTCCGGTAAAAGTACCACCCTGTACGCGATTCTCTCGGCGCTGAACGGCCATGAGCGCAACATCCTGACCGTAGAAGATCCCATTGAATACGAGCTGGAAGGGGTGGGGCAGACGCAGGTTAACCCGCGCGTGGACATGACCTTTGCCCGCGGGCTGCGCGCGATTCTGCGCCAGGACCCGGACGTGGTGATGATCGGCGAAATCCGTGACGCCGAGACGGCACAAATTGCGGTGCAGGCGTCGCTCACCGGTCACCTGGTCATGTCTACGCTGCACACCAACAGCGCCGCCGGGGCGATAACCCGCCTGCGGGATATGGGGCTGGAGTCGTTTTTAATCGGTTCATCGTTACTGGGGGTCATTGCCCAGCGTCTGGTGCGTCGGCTGTGTCCGCACTGCCGTACCACCAGTCCGCTGGATGACAATGAAAAGGCGCTGTTCAGCTTTATGGACCAGCCGCCACACGCGATTTATCGCGCGGTGGGGTGCGAACACTGTCGCCAGAGCGGCTATCAGGGGCGCGCCGGTATTCATGAGTTTCTGGTGGTCGACAGCACCCTGCGCCGCGCCATTCATGAAGATAAAGACGAAATGGCCATCGAAACCGAACTCTTTAAGCAGGCCTATAGCCTGCGTGAGAACGGGCTGCTGAAGGTGATCGGTGGCGTCACTTCGCTGGAAGAGGTGATGCGCGTCACCGCCGAGCGCGGAGGAGATGCGTAATGGCCTTCTACGCCTGGACGGCGAGGGATACCGCGGGCAAAACCCGGCGTGGCACGTTGCAGGCTGAGGGGCAAAAGCAGGTCCGCCAGATGTTGCGCGAGCAAAAGCTGATGCCCGTCAGCATCAACGAAACCCGTGAGGTTGCGGCTGCCGGTAATGCGAACGCCGGGGCAAAACTCTCCACGCCGGTGCTGTCGATGTTTACCCGTCAGCTGTCGACGCTCGTCAACGCTGCGCTGCCGCTGGAGAGCGCGCTGAAGGCAATCGCGAAACAGACGGAGGATAAAAAGCTCGCGGCGATGGTGGTGGACATCCGCGAGAAGGTAGTGGAAGGGCATACGCTGTTTGACGCTTTCAGCCAGTTTCCGCGCAGCTTCGACAAGCTCTACTGCACGCTGGTAATGGCCGGTGAAAAGACCGGCCATCTGGGCGACGTGCTGGAAAAGCTGGCCGAGTACAACGAGCAGCGTCAGAAGATGAAAAGTAAACTGACGCAGGCGATGGTCTACCCGATCACCCTGACCGTGGTGGCCATCGCGGTGATCGGCATTCTGCTGGTGGCGGTTGTACCCCAGGTGATTGAGCAGTTCACCCATATGAAACAGCAACTGCCGATCACCACCCGCACGCTGATCGCGGTGAGTGATTTCCTGCAGGTTTACGGCCTCTATATCGTCGGCAGCCTGGCAGGCGGGATGATGGGTTTTAAGGCCTGGCTTCGAAACGCTAAAAATCGTTTTCGCTGGCACGGCTGGCTGGTGAACGGTTCGCCCGTCAAAAAGCTGGTCTGCGCCATCAACAGCGCTCGCTATATCCGTACCCTGAGCATTCTGCAGGCCAGCAGCGTGCCGTTGCTGGAGGGGATGTATATCGCGATGGACGGGATCGAAAACCGGTATGCCCGACAGGTGCTGGAGCAGGCGGCGGATACCGTGCGCCAGGGGGCATCGCTTTATGCGGCTCTGGAGCAGGCGAAATTATTCCCGCCGACCATGCTGTATATGATTGCCTCCGGGGAAGAGAGTGGGGAATTAGGCCATTTAATGGACCGCGCGGCGGAAAACCAGGAATCGGCATTACAGCATCGTATTACGTTAACGTTGTCGGTATTTGAACCGGCACTGGTGGTATCTATGGCGACGATTGTTTTATTCATCGTCCTGTCAATATTACAACCGCTTCTGCAACTTAATAATATGGTAGGTTAAATCATGGCTATAAAACGTAAACACCTGGCTCGCCAGGCGGGCTTCACCTTGCTCGAATTAATGGTGGTTATTGTTATTCTCGGCGTACTCGCGAGTATGGTGGTACCCAATTTAATGGGTAATAAAGAAAAAGCGGATACCCAAAAAGCGACCAGCGATATCGTCGCGCTCGAAGGCTCGCTGGATATGTATAAGCTGGATAATCACCGCTATCCCACCACCGAGCAGGGCTTGCAGGCGCTGGTCACGAAGCCAGAGATTGCGCCCATTCCCAACGGCTACCGTGCGGACGGTTATATCCGCCGCCTGCCGCAGGACCCGTGGGGCGGGGATTATATTCTGGTCAGCCCGGGTGAACACGGTGCCGTAGACGTTTTCTCCGCAGGTCCGGATGGCGAAGCCAATACCGCCGATGATATTACAAACTGGTCTCTGGATAAGAAAGAGAAATAATGAAACGTCAACGCGGCTTTACGTTGCTGGAAATTATTCTGGCGCTGGTGATATTTGCCAGCTGCGCCATGATGGTGGTTTCAACAATACCCTCACGCAGCGGTGCGGATATATTTGGTCAGCAATTAAAAGCCCTCGTTGATTATGGCTCAGACCGGGCAGTGATGGACGGAAATATCGTGGGGTTGGTTATGACCGCGGATAAATACCGGCTAGTGACGCTCGAGGATAAAAACGGTGAACGTCACTGGGTGTCGTTATCCGCGGGGCGGATAACGACCCGGGGTGATTTCCCGCCGGAGATGCACGTCTCGCTCACGCCGCAGCGTCTCGCCGCCACGGTGACATCCGAACCGCAGGTGTTATTTCTGCCGGACGGTGAAATCAGCCGCTTTACGCTGGCGCTGCAAAGCCGCGACAACGCGCACCATTTCCGCGTGGTGTCGCAAGGCGCGGCCCCTGTAACGGTAGAAAACGATGGCTAACGGCAAGAGAAAGCAAAAGGGGATGACGCTGCTGGAGGTGATGGTCGCGCTGGTCATCTTCTCCACCGCCGCACTGGCGCTGATGAACTCGGTCTCCCTGAACGTGCGTTTCACCCACGGGCTGGCCGATACATTGCAGGCCAGCTGGGTCGCCGAAAATCAACTGGCGGAGGCGCAGCTCAACAGACGTGATTTTCCTGACGCTGAAGCGCAGGGGGCAGAGGTCATGGGCGGGCGCAGCTGGGCCTGGCGAAAGCAGCGCATAAAAACCGCGGCTAACGGCTGGGCGAATGCCATCCGCGTCTATGCCGAAGGCGATGAAAGCCAGCCGGTTATTTCACTGCAGGTCATCGCGCCGGGAGAGGAACCGTGAAGAAAATCCGACGCCAGCGGGGATTTACCCTGCTGGAGATCATGATTGCGCTGACCATTTTTGCGGTGATCAGCACCCTGGCCTGGCAAATCCTCGACGGGGCGATGCGCACCAGTTCGGCGACGGAGGCCAGTGCGGCAAAGCTCAATCAGCTGCAGCGTGCCTGGAGCCTGATGGAACGCGATTTCTATCAGCTTCAGGCGCGTGCGCCGCGCAACGAGCCGGATACATTTCGTCAGGGGGATGACGGCCTTGAGCTGACCACGCTGAACGGCGTGAGCGGAACCGTACAGCTGGAGCGCGTGCGCTGGCGGCTGGAAGAGGGGCGACTGTACCGGGATGTCTGGCCGGTGATTGACAGCCCGGCGGATGCCAGACCCGATGCGGTGCCGATTGTCGGCGAGGTGAAATCCCTGCAGTGGCGTTTTTACCGTCAGGGCTGGCAAAAAAGCTGGAACGACCCGGCACATCTGCCGGATGGCGTCGAGCTGACGCTGACGATGGAAAACGGGGAAACCTGGCGCTGGGTGTTTACGACGCCGGGCGATATCCCCGAGGCCGCCGCGCCAGCGCCCGCAGACGCACCTGCCGCGCCACCTGCAGCGGAAGCGACATCATGAAGGCTTTACGTAAACAGAAAGGCGTCGCGCTGCTGGTGGTACTGATCCTGCTGGTCATGATGTCGGCGCTGGCTGCCAGAATCAGCCAGCAGTTCTGCCGCAATCTGCAGAAAACCCATTACCAGGTGAGTCAGCAGCAGCTGCGCTGGGCCATGCAGGCTCAGGAGAAGGTGGTCAAAGATCGTCTGCAGAGCGACGCCAGCGGTGAGAGTAAAGCCCTTAGCCTGCAGGGTGACTGGCACCAGCCGCTGGAGACCCGGGGTGACGATTACACGGTGGTCAGTCAGGTGGAAGACGCCCAGGACTGCTTCAACGTGAATAACCTGCTGGCGGCCGATGACATCGCGCAGGGGCAAAATGCGCCCGCGGTGCCGGAAAAACCGCGGAAAGAGCAGATTGTTGAGCAACTCCTGACCGGGAGTGGCCTCAGCCAGTCCATGGCGCACGAGGTTTACTCGCAGCTGGTGGACTATCTGGATGGCGATACCACCACGGCCAGCGAGGGGGCGGAGAGCGATGCCTGGGCGGGCGTGGTGCCCCCCCGGCAGCCCGCAAACCAGATGATGCGCACGATCGCTGAGATCACGCTGCTGCCGGCATTTCCGGCAACGGCATACCGGAAGGTGAGCACGCTGCTGTGTGCCTTACCGGATACCGCCAGCAAGGTGGATGTGAACACCCTGAAACCGGAACAGGCCGCCTTACTGGCCGCCATGTTCTCCGGAAAAATAACACAAGACGATGCCGTTCGCCTGATTGAATCGCGACCTGAAACCGGCTGGGAAAATATGGAAACCTTCAGCAACGCGCTGGAGCAGGCCTTCCCGCAGGTGAAAGACGACCTTCCGCAGGTGGCCGGACAACTCTCCACCCAAAGCCGGTACTTCCGCGTTAACTATACCGGCAACACCGATGCGCTAACGCTTCGCGTGGTAAGCCAGCTTCAGGTCAATAACGAAGCCGGTGAGATCGTGACGTGGCAACGTCGTTACCGAATGATTGAATAAGAAAAGCAGATGGCTATGAAACAGGTACTTTTTGTTCGTCCCGACAGCCGTGAGGGCGGGAAAATAATGTGGTGTGCTTCCGGCAGCCAGCAGGTTGACGTTGTGGAGCGCCTTGACGCGCTGGCAGACCATCCTCTCGCGGCCCGGGTCTGTTTACTGTTGCCCGCGGGCAACATGATCTTCCGCCATTTTACGTTGCCGAAAAAAGTTGCCTCTCAGACGGCGGCGTTCTCGTGGCTGGCGGAAGAGACGCTCATTGGCGAGGTGGATAACCTTCACTGGACGGTGCTTCACAAAAAGGGGGCCGACGTTGACGCGGTGGCGATTGATACCGATCTTCTGCGCGGGTGGTTAGCCCGTTGCCAGGAGGCCGGTTTGAAGGTGATTCAGGTGCTGCCGGATGCCTGGCTGCTGCCGGTGACGGCAGGAGGAAGCACGCTGGTTGCCCTGGATGACCGCTACTGGCTGCGCCTGTCGCCCCATGTCGCCAGCGAAATGGAGGCCAGCCTGCTGCCGCTGCTGATGCAAAAAAAACCAGACGGTGACGTGTGCTGTTACGGCGAACCGCCAGCCGGTGTTGGGGTGGATCTTCTGCACCCGTGGCAGCATCCGCTGGTGTTGATCCAGCCCCAGTGGCAATCCTGTCGGATCACCCTCCTGCACGGTGAATTCAGCCCGAAGGCAGGGAAAGGCAGCGCGTCTAAAGGAATAAAAATCGCGATGGCGGCGGCGGGCCTGCTGTCTCTCGGGCTGTTGCTGGGTCCGCGGATCGCGATGGCCTGGATGCTGGTACAACAGGAAAATCGGGTTCAGCAGGAGATCGTTCAGGTTTATCAGCACCATTTTCCCAGCATGCGCCAGCAGACCAATATCAAATACCACTTTGGTCAAAACATGAAAAAGCAGCACAAAGGGGTATTCCTGCAGCTGGATGATCTTGAGCAAGCCAGGCAGGCCGTACCCGCACTTGAGATCTCCCTGCTTGAGTACGATGCGCAACAAAATGCGCTGACCCTGAGCGTCAGTGCGCAAAGCCAGACCGCGCTGCAGTCGTTTGTGGAGAAAACAGGGGAGCATTTTGATTTCACCCTACAGCCTGTTTCTACCACTGCACCTTATACCGCCATGATCGCAGGGAAATATAAATGAAAGAGCGAATCACGAAGCTTACGTCGCGTTATCAACAATACAGCATCCGGGAGAAATATATTTTCAAAACCGGTGCCGTTGCCCTCCTGGCCGCGGCTGTTTATTACGCGGGCATGATGCCACTGGATAATATGATTCAAAATAGCAAATCAACGCTGACCCGACAAAAAGAGACGCTGAACTGGATGCGCAGAGAAATAGATAAACACCACCTTCCGGTGATGATCATTAAAACGGATAACCCGCGCACGGTGGTGGAGAACAGCGCTCATGAAATTAACCTTTCCCTGACGGAGGTGCGTCAGGACGGGCAAACCTTATCGTTCGTGGTGAACCGCGTAAACGTGTATGAATTAAAAAACTGGCTGCGGGAAATCAACCAGACCTCCGGCGTCAGGCTGCAAAAAATGGACCTTACGCCGGTCGATCACCTCAGTGACGTGAAAGCCGAAGTGCAGCTCACCTGGCGCAAAACCGCATGAACACCGTTGCGCTGATGCGGGAAATCTACCCGGTGGGGTTCCCGGTGATGAGTGCGATCCTGGGCAGCATGGTGGGCAGTTTTCTGGGGGTTGTCGCCGAGCGCGTGCCGGGCATGGTGATGGAGGAGGAAGGCGCGGGCAACTTGCTGTTTCCGGCCTCTCACTGCCCGGTGTGCCAGCATGATCTCGCGGCCTGGGAGAATATCCCGTTGGTCAGCTGGCTAGTATTGCGCGGGCGCTGCAGGCAGTGCGGCACGGCCATCCCGCTGCGCTTATTGATGCTCGAACTCGTCACCGCGCTCTTTTTTGGCCTCACCGCCTTATGCATTCCGGGCGAACCGGCGCTGTTCTCGCTGTGGTTGCTGGCCGCGTTTCTGCTGCCGCTGGCGATGATTGACTGGCAGCATCAGTTGCTCCCTGACTGTCTGACCCAGCCGTTGCTGTGGGCAGGACTGTTGTTACACCTCGTTGACCACACGCTGCCGCTTAAGGATGCGCTGGTGGGGGCGGTGGCTGGCTACCTTTCGCTCTGGTCTCTCTACTGGGCATTTCGTCTGCTTACCGGACGAGAAGGATTAGGCTATGGCGATTTTAAACTTCTGGCGGCGTTAGGCGCCTGGTGCGGCTGGCAGGCACTGCCCACCCTGGAATTGATTGCCGCGTTAAGCGGTATAGTCGGATATTTCGCGACAACACATGCGAATAAAAATAACCGCATTATTTCTTTCGGTCCTTATTTAGCTTTTGCCGGCATGACGGTTTTTGTTTATCAGGTTGCCTGTTCCACATTCTGAATACACCGGTCAAGTTTTTTTAGTGATTTTTTCGATTGGGGAAAGAAAGGAATACAATATTTATTCAGCGTATCGTTAAAGACATAAGCTTCACGGAATTCGAGCTTGTATCTTTTAATGGAGGAATACAGCGCGCCACAGAAATAGCGGTTAACGATTATTGCTTAAGTTGAAATTCAAAGTCTGTAAAAAACTATTCCATGTTTTAAAGGAAGACATGGGTCATTAACGTTTACAAATAAATTTATCAGGAAATAAAAATGAAATTTATGAAGCCTAAATATCTGGCGCTTTTCGTTGCAGCGGCGTCCAGCTCTGCCTTCGCGGCGGCGCCAGGTACGCCAACCCTCAGCAGTGGCAATGATAAGTTTGCGATTGTTGAAGTTGACCAGGCAGCGCAAGACTATAACAGCCTTGTGAAAGTCCATGATGGCGCGGATGTGAAAGTTGAGTGGAACGTCTGGAGCGGCGATGCGCCAACCTCGGCGAAAGTACTTCTGGATGGTCAGGCCGTGTGGAGTGGTGCCGCAAGCGCCTCCGGGTCAGCCACCTTCAAAGTGAAAAAGGGCGGACGCTATCAGGAGCAGGTTGAACTCTGTAACGCCAGCGGGTGTTCTAAAAGTGCCAGCAAACTGATCATCGTGGCGGACACGGACGGGAGCCATCTGCTGCCGCTGAACACCACCCTGAAGGAAAATAACAAAACTTTCTCTCAACATACGGACAAAGTGGTGGGTGCCTATTTCCCTGAGTGGGGCGTCTATGGGCGTGAGTTCCCGGTGGATAAAATCCCTGCGGCGAACCTGAACCACATTTTGTACGGTTTCATTCCGATCTGTGGCGGTGATGGCATCAACGACGGATTAAAAACGGTTGAGAACGGCAACAGCTTCGCCGCGCTGCAGCGCGCCTGTGCGGGCCGTCAGGATTACACCGTGGCCATTCACGATCCGTGGGCGGCATTGCAAAAACCGCAGGCCGGCGTGACCAACTGGGACGACCCCTACAAAGGTAACTTTGGTCAGTTGATGGCGCTGAAAAAAGCCCATCCGGATCTGAAAGTGCTGCCTTCCATTGGCGGCTGGACGATGTCCGATCCATTCTTCCAGATGCATGATTCCGCGATCCGCGCGCGCTTCGTCTCTTCCGTGAAAGAGTTCCTGAAAACCTGGAAATTCTTCGACGGGGTCGATATTGACTGGGAATTCCCGGGGGGTGGTGGCGTGTCGGAAAATCTTGGCAACCCTGCTCAGGACAAAGCCACCTATACCGCGGTGATGCACGATCTGCGCGCGATGCTGAACGAGCTGTCAGCAGAAACGGGCCGTACGTACGAACTGACCACCGCCATTGGTTCCGGTAAAGACAAAATTGAAGACGTGGATTACACCACGGCGCAGCAGTACCTCGACCACATCTTCCTGATGAGCTACGACTTCTACGGCGGCTGGAGCAACACTGATCTCGGCCACCAGGCGGCGTTGCACGGCGCGGAGTGGAAACCGGACACCAACTACACCACTGAAAACGGCGTGAACGCGCTGCTGGAACAGGGCGTGCAGCCGGGCAAGATTGTTGTAGGGGCGGGCATGTACGGTCGCGGTTGGACCGGCGTTCATGGCTACACCGGCGACAATCCGTTCACAGGTACGGCAACGGGCGCGGTCAAAGGCACCTGGGAACCGGGCGTGGTTGACTACCGTCAGATTGCGAACGAGTACAAAGGCAAGCCAGGCTGGGAATACAAATACGATGCCGCGGCAGAAGCGCCGTATCTGTTCAATAAAGCCACCGGCGATCTGATTACCTATGAAGACGCGCGTTCTACCACGGCAAAAGGTAAGTATGTGCTGGCGAAAAACCTGGGCGGTCTGTTCTCCTGGTCCATCGACTCGGACAATGGCGACATCCTTAATGCGATGAACGAAAGCCTGTTGGGCGGCGGTTCAACGCCGGTTGATCCCGTTGTCACCAACCATGCGCCGATCGCTGCGGCTGCCGATCAGACCGTGACCGGGCCTGTTACCGTCACCCTCGATGGCTCTGCGTCTGGCGATCCGGACGGCGACGCCATTACCTATAAGTGGACCCAGATTTCCGGTCCAGCCGTGACCCTTACCAACAGCACGAAAGCCAAAGCCTCCTTCGGCGCGGCGGCAGTGACTCAGAACCAGACGCTCTCCTTCCGCCTGACGGTGAAAGATGCGAAAGGCCTGACGAACGCCATTGATGTTCAGGTCGTGAACAAAGCACCTAAAGCGAACCAGGCACCGGTGGTCAACCCGATGGAAAGCATCACGCTGCAGGCGGGTGAAACCTATGCCCTGCATGCACAGGCAGCCGATCCGGATGGTGACGCGCTGACCTATGCCTGGAGCGTGCCGGCGGACATGAACGCAACCGGTACTGACACCGCGAACGTGAATATCACCGCACCGGCTGTTGCTTCCGATTCCACCTACACCCTGAGCGTGGTGGTCAGCGACGGTAAAACCAGCGTTCAATCGAACGTGCAGATTATTGTCACGCCAAAAGCAGCCGATGAGGTCACGCCGCCATCTGACGAGGTAACACCACCAGCCGATGAGGTCACGCCGCCATCTGACGAGGTGACACCACCTGCCGATGAGGTCACGCCACCTTCTGATGAAGGCTCTGCCACCGGCAGTTGTGATGCACCTGTTGATGCCAATGCCAGCCAGTACCCGGCCTGGAGTGCGAGCAAAATCTACAACAGTGGTGACACCGTGAGCGCCGACAACCTGGTGTGGAAAGCGAAGTACTGGACACAGGGCAATAAACCTGGCTTTGACGCGGATGCGTGGGAGCTGGTCAGCCAGGTGAAAATGAACTGGCGTTCCGATGTGGTTTACAACGGTGGCGATACGACCACCTACCAGGGGTATGTCTACCGTGCGAAATGGTGGACCCGTGGTGATAAACCAGGTAACAGCGATGTATGGGTGAAAGAAGGCGCGTCAGCAGACTGCAAATAACCTTTTTAGCCTGAGGTTGCGGGTTTGATATCGCCTGCAATCGTTGACCACACCCCGTTTCGGGTGTGGTCAACCCCTTCCGGAATAAGACAGCGTGCGCAAGGAGAAGGATCGTCAGTAAATAAACAGGTAATGAGATGAAACGCTTTTTATTGTTATTGCTTATTTTAAGTCAGAGTGCGGCAGCAAATTGCTGGGATAAAGCGGCGCATTATTATCATGTCGATCCGTATTTATTATATGCCATTGCGCAGGTGGAATCCGGTATGAATCCGAATGCCGTGGGGTGGAATCAGGATGGCTCGCGGGATGTGGGATTAATGCAGATTAACAGCACGCATTTCAGCGAACTGCAGCGCCAGGGCATTGACGAGAACCGGCTTGTGACCGAGCCCTGCACCTCCATTATGGTGGGCGCATCAATACTGTCGACGATGATCAACGTATATGGCTATAACTGGGAAGCCGTCGGTGCTTATAACGCGGGAGTGAAAAAAGAGAATTATTCAAAGCGTATGAATTATGCCCGCAAGGTCTGGGTGAAATATCAGGAAATAAAACCTCGTTCCTCTTATTAATTCTGCTTTTTGTTTTTTGAAGCGTACCCGGCGGTGCGCTTCAGAAAATGAAAAATTACCGCACTCTTTGGTTTATTTATTAAGGGAATAATACATAAACCGTGATTGCATTAACCCTTGTTGCTATATATAGGATGAGTTGAAATGACCAAAAGGACCTTACTGAGCGTGCTCGTTGCGGGTGCATGCATTGCGCCTTTCATGGCACAGGCTGCGACGCTGCAGGCAACCACCAGCGAGCCGTTCACCCTGAAAGCCAGCGATCTGGCGAAGAAAGAACAGGAACTGACTAACTTTCCACTGATGGCGTCGGTTAAAGACACCATTCGTACGCTGGATAATGCCCAGGTTGAGCTGATTGAGCCAGGCCGTGCAGCGAACCCGGATAACGTTAAACGCGTTGAAGGCATTGTGAAGGCCAGCGACTGGGAATACCTTTTCCCGATGCGAGCGCAGTCCTACACCTACAATAACTTCCTGAAAGCGGTAGGCAAATTCCCGGCGCTGTGTAAGACCTACAACGACGGCCGTGACAGCGACGCCATCTGCCGTAAAGAGCTGGCCACCATGTTTGCCCACTTCGCACAGGAAACCGGCGGCCACGAAAGCTGGCGTCCGGAAGCCGAATGGCGTCAGGCGCTGGTTCACGTTCGCGAAATGGGCTGGACCGAAGGGCAGAAAGGCGGTTACAACGGCGAATGTAATCCTGATATCTGGCAGGGACAAACCTGGCCGTGCGGCAAAGACAAAGACGGCGATTTCGTGAGTTACTTTGGCCGTGGGGCAAAACAGCTGTCTTATAACTACAACTACGGTCCGTTCTCTGAAGCGATGTTCGGCACTGTCCGCACGCTGCTCGACAAGCCGGAGCTGGTGGCTGACACCTGGCTAAACCTGGCAAGCGCCATCTTCTTCTTCGCCTATCCGCAGCCGCCGAAGCCGAGCATGCTGCAGGTTATCGACGGCACCTGGCAGCCAAACGATCATGACAAAGCCAACGGCCTGGTTCCGGGCTTCGGCGTGACCACCCAGATCATTAACGGTGGCGTAGAGTGTGGCGGCCCGACTGAGATTGCCCAGTCTGAAAACCGTATCAAGTACTACAAAGAGTTTGCGAAGTACCTGAAAGTGCCTGTCCCGGCAAATGAAGTGCTCGGCTGTGCCAACATGAAGCAGTTCGATGAAGGCGGCTCCGGTGCGCTGAAGATTTACTGGGAGCAGGACTGGGGATGGAGTGCCGATACGCCAGACGGTAAAACGTATTCCTGCCAGCTGGTCGGTTATCAGACGCCGTTCAGCGCCTTTAAAGAGGGTGACTACACGAACTGCGTGAAGAAATTCTATAACGTCAACATCATCAACGATGACGGTTCCGCCGTGACGCCGGACGAGCATCCGGTCACTCCGGCACCGACGCCATCGGAAGATGAAACCCCGGCACCGGCACCGGTTCCGGATGAAACGCCGGCAGAACCGACCGTGGTGAACCACGCACCGGTCGCGCAGATTGCGGGCCCAATCGGTGCGGTGGAAGCGGGCGCGCAGGTATCCCTGAGCGCAGAAGGATCCACTGACCAGGACGGCAACACGCTGACCTACACCTGGCGTTCACAGGATGGCCAGACGGTCACCGGTGAAGACAAGGCGGTGGTGACCTTTACCGCGCCAGAGTCTGCGACGGCTCAACAGTACGAAGTCAGCCTGACCGTGAGCGATGGCGAGCTGAGCAGCACCACTTCCTATCTGCTGAACGTTAAAGCGAAAGCCACGACGCCGTCTGAAAACGACGGTACCTCTGGTGCTTATGCCGCGTGGAGCGCGAACAGCAAGTACAAGGCAGGCGATATCGTGAATAACCACGGTAAACTGTTCCAGTGCAAACCGTTCCCGTACAGCGGCTGGTGTAACAATGCCCCGGCGTACTACGAGCCAGGCGCGGGTCTGGCGTGGTCAGACGCCTGGACGGCGCTGTAAAACAAAACGGCAACCTTCGGGTTGCCGTTTTCGTCTCTGTTCTCTGAGATGAACGCGCTCAACTAGCGATGCAATTTGCCGTGGTCACGCAGCCAGGCGGCAGTACGCACAATCCCTTCATCCAGGGAGACAATCGGCTTATACCCCAGTTCGTTCTCTGCACGGGTGATATCCAGCGTAAAATCAAAGTTGAGCTTTGAGACACCGTAGTGCGTCAACGCAGGCTCTTTCGCCGATTTACTCCCAAGACGCTCCATACTGCGGGCAATCATATCCAGCATCGGGTAGGGCACGGAACGAATACGGCAGTCGATTTGCAACTCGTCAATCAACCTTTGCACGATGCTGCGCAGCGTGCAGGGCTCACCGTTGGTGATATTGTACGCGCGACCGGAAATCAGGGTATCGCAGTCCGGCTGGCTTGCCAGCCACATGGCGTGGACCGCATTTTCGTAGTACGTCATATCCACCATCGCATCGCCACCGCGGGGCAGCAGCACGCTGCCGTAGTGGTGCATCATCTGCGCCAGACGCGGGATAAACACTTTGTCATGCGGGCCGAACAGGCTCTGAGGACGCAATACGGTAAAACGGGTGTGCGGGTTCGACTGCGCCAGCAGATCGATCACCTCTTCGCTGGCCGCTTTACTGCGGGCAAACTCACAGGCAAAGCGCGCCGGGCGAAAATCTTCCTGCACGTCGCGGTGATGGTGATAGTCGAAATAGAGAGACGGGGAGGAGATATGAATAAAGTTACGCACGCCCCAGGCCACGGCCCATTCACCCAGACGACGGGTGGCACGCACGTTGGCGAGGTCAAAAGCTTCCTGGGTGCCCCACGGGGAGGTAAAACTGGAGCAGTGCCACAGCGTATCGATACCGGCCAGCATCACCTTGGCCTGAGAGGAGACCAGCTCCGTCAGGTCGGCATGGACAAACTCTGCGCCCATTTTTTGCAGCAGTTTACCCATCGCTTCGTTGCGACCGGTGGCCCTGACGCTGATGCCTTTGTTGCGCAGAAACTCGACCGCATTTCGGCCTAAGCCGCTGGTCGCCCCGGTAACCAGTACCTTCATATCAATCCACTGTGTTGAAAAAGAATTTCGTGCGCATTCTTTCGTGAATTACGGCGGGTTGCAATGGGAAAGGTGAAAGAATAAGAGTTTTATTGAGTTATTTTCGTCTTTTGTTCTGCCAGCTGCGCGATACGTTTCGCCATTCCGCGAAAGATAAACAGGTGAGCGGGGATCATTAACAACCAGTAGAAAAGCCCCGGCATACCGTGCGGGTGCCACCAGGCACGAACGTCCAGTTCTCGATGGTCGCCTTTGTCTTTTAGCGTAAAGCACAACCGTCCCAGACCGGGCGCTTTCATGCCAAACAGCAGCGCCAGCTGTTTTTCGGGCTCGACGATGATCACCTTCCAGCTGTCAACCGTATCGCCTACCGCAAGATACGGGTGCGCAGGACGGCCTTTCGCCAGCCTGTGTCCTACCAGCAGATCCAGTGCGCCACGGGTTTGCCAGAGGATATTGCCGAAGAAATAGCGTTCTTTGCCGCCAATCTGATTCACCACCTCCCACAGGTCCGCCAGACTTGCCGGGGTGTTCACCGTGCAGCCCGCCTGTTTAGGAAAGTAACCGTACTCAGGCCGCCAGCGGGCAAACGCCTGGGCGTCGTAGCCCCAGTCGCTGGAGTTCATCAGCTGTTCCTCTTCCTTGAGCGTATTGCGTACCGCGTCATCGAAACGGATCAGCGTCTGGGGGATCAGCGCACGCAACGCGCGATCGTCGGCCAGCAGATCGTGTTTGAGCCCCTGGATCAGCGCTTTTGCGGTCGTCGGCGGCACGGACGTAATGACGTTTAAAAACCACACCGAGATCCATCGGGTAGGGAAGGGAATGGGGATCAGCCAGCGTCGGCGGCCGCTGACACGCATAAAATGTTCGAACTGTTGCTGGTAGCTCAGCACTTCCGGGCCGGCAGCCTCAAGCACGCGGTGTTGCTCAGCCGGATGGTCCAGCAGGGCCACCAGATAATGGCGTAAATTTTCCAGCGCAATCGGCGTGGTGCGCGATCGCACCCAGCGCGGCGGGGTAAGCACCGGCAGGTTGTACACCATGTCGCGCATCACTTCGAACGCGGCGGAGCCGGCCCCGACGATGATCCCCGCCCGCAGTTCGGTGACGGGAATATTGGCGCCGCGCAGGGTCTCAGCCGTGAGCTGACGGGCGCGAAGATGATCGGACTGCTCGTTAGCAGGCGCCTGCAGCGAGCTTAAAAAAATCACCTGCTTCACCGGTGTGCGCAACAGCGCGTCGCGGACGTTCATCGCCACCTGACGCTCGTGGGCGATAAAATCGCCCCCTTCGCCCATGCTGTGAACAAGGTAGTAAAGCGTGTCGACCCCTTCCAGTAACGCCGGCAGCGTCGTGGGCCAGTTGAGATCGACGTTGTGACAGGTCACCCCGGGCAGGTGCAGCTTTTGCAGACGCTCCGTGTTGCGTGCTACGGCCAGCACCTGGTGTCCCTGCTGACTTAACGCAGTGGTGAGATGCTGACCGATATACCCACTGGCACCGAGTACCAGAATACGCTGCGGCACGCTCTGCTCCTTAGCGCTGTAAAAACGCCTGCCAGTGTTTCACCACGTCTGCCAGCTGCTGACGATTAACGTCCAGGTGCATAACCAGGCGTACCACCGGCGAGGCGTTGATCAACACGCCACGGGCTTTCATAAACTCACCCAGCGCGGCAGCGTGCTCTTCGCCCACGCGAATGAACAGCATGTTGGTATCGTGGCGCATAACGTCTGCACCAATCTCGCGTAGCTGTGCGGCCATCCACGCGGCGTTTTCATGGTCGTCTTTCAGGCGGGCCACGTTGTTTTTCAGGGCGTACAGTCCGGCTGCCGCCAGAATACCGGCCTGGCGCATCCCGCCGCCGGTCATCTTACGCCAGCGGACCGCGCGTTTGATGTAGTCCGCATTGCCCACCAGCAGCGAGCCAACGGGCGTCCCCAGCCCTTTAGACAGGCAAATAGTGAACGAATCGCAATATTGCGTGATGTCTTTCAGCTCGCAGCCATACTCCACCACGGCGTTAAAGATGCGCGCGCCGTCCACGTGCAGCCCGAGTTTGCGCTCGCGGGTGAATTCCCACGCTGCTTTCAGGTACTCGCGCGGCAGCACTTTGCCGTTGTGGGTGTTTTCCAGACTGAGCAGCCTGGTGCGGGCGAAATGCACATCATCGACTTTGATTTTCGCCGCGACCTTGTCGAGCGGCAGGGTGCCGTCCGGGGCGGCATCAATCGGCTGAGGCTGAATGCTGCCCAGTACCGCCGCACCGCCTGCTTCGTACAGGTAATTGTGCGCACCCTGACCGGCAATATACTCTTCACCGCGTTCGCAGTGGCTGAGCAACGCCACCAGGTTGGCCTGGGTGCCGGATGGCAGAAACAGGGCAGCCTCTTTACCGCTTAGCTCGGCGGCATAACGCTGCAGCGCATTCACCGTCGGATCGTCACCGTAGACGTCGTCCCCGACCGGGGCGGCCATCATCTCTTCGAGCATGGCGCGACCCGGACGGGTAACGGTATCACTGCGTAAATCAATCATTTCACATCCCTTTAATTTAAGAGGTTATGTGAAATGTTTTACCTGAGCCAGTTGGTTTTTGCCAGTTCGATTACCTCATCACCGCGTCCGCTGATGATGGCGCGCAGCATATAGAGGCTGAATCCTTTGGCCTGCTCGAGTTTAATCTGCGGTGGGATCGCCAGCTCTTCTTTCGCCACCACCACATCCACCAGTACCGGACCGTCGATGGAGAAGGCGCGCTGCAGGGCTTCATCGACTTCTGAGGCTTTCTCTACGCGAATACCCGTGATGCCGCAGGCTTCAGCGATGCGCGCGAAGTTGGTGTCGTGCAGCTCGGTGCCGTCCGTCAGATAGCCACCTGCCTTCATCTCCATCGCCACAAAGCCCAGCACGCTGTTGTTAAAGACCACGATTTTCAGCGGGAGCTTCATCTGCACAACCGACAGGAAATCGCCCATTAGCATGCTGAACCCGCCGTCGCCGCACATCGCCACCACCTGACGCTCTGGTGCGGTGGCCTTGGCCCCCAGCGCCTGCGGCATGGCGTTGGCCATCGAACCGTGGTTGAACGACCCCAGCAGACGGCGTTTGCCGTTCATCTTCAGATAGCGTGCCGCCCAGACGGTCGGGGTGCCTACGTCGCAGGTAAAGATGGCGTCGTCGTCCGCGAAATGGCTAATTTGCTGCGCCAGATACTGGGGATGAATGGCTTTGTCGCTCGGTTTGGCAAGATCGTCCAGTCCTTTGCGTGCATCGCGGTAATCACTGAGGGCTTTGTCGAGGAACTTCCGGTCGGTTTTTTCTTCCACCAGCGGCAGCAGGGCGGCGAGGGTGGATTTGATGTCCCCTACCAGCGCCATATCGACTTTGCTGTGGGCACCAATACTGCCTGGGTTAATATCAATCTGAATGATTTTGGCATCCGTCGGGTAAAACGCGCGGTACGGGAACTGGGTGCCGAGCAGGATCAGCGTGTCGGCATTCATCATGGTGTGGAAACCGCTGGAAAAACCGATCAGTCCGGTCATGCCCACGTCATACGGATTGTCATATTCGACGTGCTCTTTGCCGCGCAGGGCGTGAACAATCGGGGATTTTAACTTGCCGGCAAATTCCACCAGCTCTTTGTGCGCGCCTGCACAGCCACTGCCGCACATCAGGGCGATATTGCTGGAGTAACGCAGCAGCTGCGCGAGCTTTTTGAGCTCTTCTTCAGCCGGCGTGATGACAGGCTGTGGGGCGTGATACCAGTGCGAACTGGCACCCTCAGGCGCGGCCTTCAGCGCCACGTCACCGGGAATAACGACCACCGAAACACCGCGGTTAAGTACGGCTTTGCGCATTGCAATGGCCAGAACCTGAGGGATTTGTTCTGGTGAGGAAACTAATTCGCAATAGTGGCTGCATTCACGGAACAGCTCCTGAGGATGCGTCTCCTGAAAATAGCCGCTGCCGATTTCGGAAGAAGGGATGTGGGCGGCAATCGCCAGGACCGGTACGTGATTGCGGTGGCAGTCAAACAGACCGTTGATCAAGTGAAGGTTGCCCGGACCGCACGATCCGGCGCAGACGGCCAGTTCACCCGTCACCTGCGCTTCCGCACCAGCCGCGAAGGCGGCAACCTCTTCATGACGGGTTGGCATCCATTCAATGGTCTTCATCTTATTGAGGCTATCGCTCAGCCCGTTCAGGGAGTCGCCGGTTACGCCCCAGATGCGCTTTACGCCTGCCTGCTCGAGGGTTTTTGCTATGTATGCAGCCACGGTTTGTTTCATGGGTGTCCATCTCCTTTAAGTGATATCGCTTACAAGCTTAGAAGAAAGTCACTGTATTGCCGCGCTTTCCCCCTTATTAAAAGGTGCTTTTCACCCGCAATGATTCGGCATAATCTGGTCATCACACAGATGAAAACAGGAATCATTTCAAATGGTTAAATCATTGTTAATTGCTGTTAATGAAAAGCTATCGTGCGACGATGCCGGCAAACTCTTGTTACGACTTGCCGTCGGTGGGCTGATGCTTTTTCACGGTTTACACAAGTTATTGGGTGGCGTGGGGTTCATCAGCGGCATGCTGGTGGAAAAAGGATTACCGGGGTTTATCGCCTACGGCGTGCTCATTGGCGAAGTGGTGGCGCCTGTCCTGATTATCGTGGGGCTTTTTACGCGCCCGGCGGCGCTGGTGCTGGCGTTTACCATGATTGTGGCGTGGCTGATGGTCGGGATGGGGGAAACCTTTGCGCTGGACGCGGTAGGTGCCTGGGCGATAGAGAGCCTGGTGTACTTCTTTATCGGTGCGCTGGCGATAGCATGCTTAGGCGCTGGGCGTTTTGCGTTGGGGAAAGCGCCGGTCTGGCGGTAGGCGTACTAACCGGGGGTAAACGCGAGCGCTTACCCCCGTCATTCGCGCGTTGGCTGATTACGCCAGCACAAGATCCCCTTGTGGATGACACGAGCACGCCAGCACGTATCCGTCGGCGATTTCTGCCTCGGTCAGCGTCATGGTGCTCGTCACGGTGTACTCACCGGAGACCACTTTGGTCTTGCAGCAGCCACACACGCCAGCACGGCATGCTGCCACCACCGGCACGTTGTTACTTTCCAGCGCGTCCAGTAGCGTGGTGCCGACCCGGCCAAAGAAAGTCTGAGCAGGCTGCAGTCTGGTGAACGTAATTCCGCTGGTTGCCGCTTCCGCGACCGGGGTGAAGAACTGCTCTTTGAAGAAGCGGGTCACGCCCAGCGCTTTCACGTCCTGCTCAACGATATCCATATACGGCGCCGGTCCACAGGTCATCACGGTACGATCCGCGAGGTCCGGGACGCTTTGCAGCAGTTCACGGCTCAGACGTCCGGCGACAAAACCGTGGGTTGCGTTATGTTCCGCCACCAGCGTCACCGGATAGTTACGCCACTCTTCGGCGAAGATCACATCTTCCGGCGAGCGCACGCTGAAGATCACCTGAACATCAGCCTGCGGACGGTTTTTCGCCAGCCAGCGACGCATTGACATGATCGGCGTGACGCCACACCCGGCGGCCAGCAGCAGGAATTTATCTTCCGCTTTATCGTCACAGGTGAAATCCCCGTGTGCGTCCGACAGCCAGAGGTAATCCCCGCGCTTCACGTCCCGGGTCAGCCACTGCGAGCCTGCGCCATCATCGATACGGCGGATAGTGAGCGTGATGTACTCGCTCACGCCCGGCGTTGAGGAGATCGTGTAGGCGCGCAGCGTGTCCGCTGAGTTGCGGACACTGACCAGCGCATACTGACCTGCACGGTACGGATAGTAGTCATGGCACAGCAGGAACAGCGTCCACACATCCGGCGTCTCCTGATGGATGTGATGAACCTGCATCCGCCACGGACATTGTGAGGTTGGCATGGTCATGAATAACTCCTTACGCGCTCAGCAGCTGCTGCATATCTTCTTCTACGGTGGTCACGGAACGCAGACCAAACTTCTCGTTCAGCACGGCCAGCAGATCCGGTGTCAGGAAGCCGGGTGCGGTTGGGCCGGTCACAATGTTGGTCACGCCGAGAGAGAGCAGGGTCAGCAGGATGACAATCGCTTTCTGTTCAAACCAGGAGAGCACCAGCGACAGCGGCAGATCGTTGACGCCGCAGCCCAGTTTTTCCGCCAGCGTGACGGCCAGAATGATGGCAGAGTAGGCATCGTTACACTGACCCGCATCGACCAGACGTGGCAAACCTTCAATGTTGCCGAAGTCCAGCTTGTTGAAACGGTATTTACCGCACGCCAGCGTCAGGATCAGGCAATCTTCCGGTACGCTGGTGGCGAAATCGGTGAAGTAGTTACGCTCACCGCGCGCGCCGTCACAGCCGCCAATCAGGAAGATATGGCGCAGTTTTTCACGGCTCACGAGGTCAATCAGTGAATCCGCGGCACCGAGCAGGGTTTCGCGACCAAAGCCGACGGTGATCAGATGTTCGATTTCGCTGTACGGGAAGCCACCCATCTGCTGCGCCTGGGCGATGACCGGGCCGAAATCATCCCCTTCCAGGTGGCTCACACCCGGCCAGCCAACGATGCTGCGGGTCCAGATGCGGTCGTCATACGCGCCAACGGTGGGGTCGATGATGCAGTTAGAGGTCATCACGATGGGGCCCGGGAAACGGGCGAACTCAACCTGCTGGTTCTGCCAGCCGCTGCCGTAGTTCCCGACCAGGTGTTTAAATTTACGCAGTTCCGGGTAGCCGTGTGCGGGCAGCATTTCGCCGTGGGTATAGACGTTAACGCCCGTGCCTTCGGTCTGCTTCAGCAGGTTATAGAGGTCTTTCAGGTCATGGCCGGAGATCAGGATGCACTTGCCTTCGGTCGCTTTAACGTTAACCTGCGTCGGTGTCGGGTGGCCGTAGGTGCGGGTTTCACCGGCATCCAGAATACGCATCACGTTGAAGTTCATCTGGCCGATTTCCATTGAACATTCGAGCAGCGGATTCATCTCGGCAGGCCAGGTACCCAGCCACGCCATGATTTTGTGGTACTGAGCATAGATAGCGTTATCGTACTGGCCCAGAACGTGCGCGTGTTCCATATAGGCCGCGGCCCCTTTCAGGCCGTACAGGCAGAGCAGACGCAGGCCGAGAATGTTCTCGCCAATCGCCGCTTTGTCTTTATTGGGGGTGAATTCTGCTGCCTGACGCTGCAGCTCGCCCAGGTCGTCGCTTACCAGCTGCAGGTCTGCCATTGGGTTTTCTACCCGTGCGTTGGCATCGGCGCTCAGGCACTGCGCTTTCAGCGCTTCACGCAACGCAATTGCTTCGCGAGCATAGCCGACGATGCGCGGGGAATCAAAGTTAACGTTAGTCAGCGTGGAGAAAAAGGCGCGGGGGGCGAAACTGTCTACATAGTGGTCAATAATGCCATATTCGCGGGCCTTGAATGCCCATGCGGAAAGGCCTTGCAGGGCGGCAATCAGCAGATCCTGCAGGTCTGATGTTTCTGCGGTTTTGCCGCACATACCTTGCGCATAAGAGCAGCCATTGCCTGCCGGGGTACGGATGGTTTGTTCACATTGCACACAAAACATAATCACACCTGTTAAAGTTATATTTGATATACATGTTTGAGATTATGCCTGTGACTGAACGGTGAAAAGGGCTTTCTTCTACAAAATAGAGGGAGATTGATTTAGCGCAATTTTGGCGGCAGAAAGCCTACCGCCAGAGGAGTATCAGGCGGAGAAAAACGCCATCAGAATGGGAACCAGCAGGCTCAAAATAAAGCCGTGTACGATGGCGGCAGGCACCATCTCCAGCCCACCTGAACGCTGCAGAACCGGCAGGGTAAAGTCCATCGACGTGGCGCCACACAGACCCAGTGCGGTCGAGCGACTGCGGCGCACCAGGCCCGGGATCAGCATAATGGCAATTAATTCTCGCGCCAGGTCGTTAAAGAAGGCGGCGCTCCCGATGACCGGACCGAACGATTCGGTCAGCAGAATACCGGAAAGGGAATACCAGCCAAATCCGGAGGCCATTGCCAGACCGGTTTTTAACGGCAGGCCAAGAATAAAAGCGTTAATCACGCCCGCCACCAGTGAGCTTATGACGACGATAACCGCGACGATCATTCCACGGCGATTCAGGACAATCTGTTTCAACGTCATGCCATTATTTCGTAGCTGAATACCGATAAGGAACAGCAGGAAAATGAGGGTATATTCACTGGCTTCCGTCGCGTGCTGTAAAAAATTCCATCCGCTCAGCCCAAGAACAAAACCCAGCACCACGACGCCGCATAATTTTAAAGATTCCAGCGCCATTGCAATTCGTGACGGCAGTTTTTCCTGATGGTGGTGATTTTTCCACGGAATAGTGCGCTCAAGCCAGAATAGTGCGGCAATATTGCACAGCAAAATAACGGCGCAGGTGACGACAGAATAATGCAGGATCGCCAGCAGATTGGTGGCCAGATTATCCAGAAACGCCAGGCTTATCCCCATAAAGAAAAGAATGACGTAGACAATCCAGCTCAGAAAACGGTTGATAAGCCGTAACGCGGATTCGCGATGCAGCGGGATAAGGTAGCCCACAATCAGAGGCAGCAGAATGATGAGGAGTCCTGAAAACATGAACAACGGGTCCTTGTGAGTATCTGTTAAGCGCCAGAGACACTACCCAATAAACGTTGTCAGGTAAAGGAGCAACAAAAAAGCCGGGTGGCAGCAACGCCTGACCCGGCCTGAGTGTTGTCATGCAGGTCGGGTAAGCGTAAGTGCTACCCGACTGCACACGCAATTAATCGCGTTTTTCCAGCAGGGTGCGATACAGCACGCCGCCCAGAATACCGCCGATGACTGGCATTACCCAGAACAGCCACAGCTGCTCAAGCGCCCAGCCGCCCTGGAAAATTGCGACGGCAGTACTGCGCGCCGGGTTTACGGAGGTGTTGGTGACTGGAATAGAGATCAGGTGGATAAGCGTCAGCGCCAGACCAATGGCAATAGGTGCAAAGCCCGCCGGGGCGTGTTTGTCGGTTGCGCCGTGGATCACCAGCAGGAAGCCTGCGGTCAGCACAATTTCAATCACGATGGCAGAGAGCATGGAGTAACCGCCAGGGGAGTGTTCGCCGAAACCGTTTGAGGCGAAGCCGCTTGCGGCGGCGTCAAAGCCGGCTTTACCGCTGGCAATAACGTACAGAACCGCTGCAGCAATAATACCGCCAACAACCTGGGCCACAATATAACCAATGACTTCTTTAGCAGGGAAACGACCGCCCGCCCATAAACCTAATGTCACCGCCGGGTTAAAATGACCACCGGAAATATGACCCACGGCAAACGCCATGGTTAATACGGTTAAACCGAATGCCAGCGCAACGCCGACAAAACCAATACCTAATTCCGGAAATGCTGCTGCCAGAACGGCGCTACCGCAGCCACCAAACACCAGCCAGAATGTACCAAAGCATTCTGCTGCTAATTTTCTAAACATAACCACCTCAATAATAAACTTCACACGCGTTCCTGCGTGCGGGATATCGTCAAAAAAGGGATGACGACTCAAAGAGCCATTATTTTAAAAACAAAAACATCCCTTCGCCACTAAAATTAATTCGGTTAATTTGATTTATGGCAACGTGATGTCATTCCTTGTTCAAATCGACGGTAAATAGAGCATAGACCAATTCTCTGCAGCACGAAGGTTGTGCTGTCGTGTCAAAGTTCCTGCCGCTATACTGCTGATAACTTAAAGGAAAAAGTGATCATCTCGCGGGGGATTTATGCTTCTCGAACGTGTGGAAATTGTTGGGTTCCGCGGTATTAACCGCCTGTCGCTGCAGCTTGAGCAGAACAACGTCCTGATCGGTGAGAACGCGTGGGGTAAGTCCAGCCTGCTGGATGCGCTGACGCTGCTGCTTTCGCCCGAAGACGATCTGTATCACTTTGCCCATGATGATTTCTGGTTTCCTCCCGGCGATGTGAACGGCCGCGAAAAACACCTGCACATTATTCTGACATTCCGCGAATCCGAGCCGGGGCGTCACCGCGTGCGTCGCTTCCGGCCGTTATCACCCTGCTGGGTCCCGTGCGACGACGGTTTCCACCGGATTTTCTACCGGCTGGAAGGTGAGATGGCAGAAAACGAGGGCGTATTAACCCTGCGTGATTTCCTCGATGAGAAAGCCAACCCTATTCCGCTGGATGACATCGACGACCTGGCTCGCCACCTGATTCGCCTGATGCCGGTGTTGCGCCTGCGTGATGCGCGTTTTATGCGGCGGATCCGCAACGGCACCGTGCCGAATATGCCGGAAGTGGAAGTGACCGCCCGCGAGCTGGATTTCCTGGCGCGAGAGCTGGTGGCGCGTCCGCAAAATCTGACCGATGGTCAAATCCGCCAGGGGTTGTCGGCAATGGTACAACTGCTGGAACACTATTTTTCCGAGCAGGGGACGTCGGAGTCGCGCCATCGTCTGATGCGCCGCCGTTCTCACGATGAACAACGCAGCTGGCGTTACCTCGATATCATTAACCGGATGATCGACAGGCCCGGTGGCCGTACCCATCGGGTGATTTTGCTGGGGCTGTTTTCGACGCTCTTGCAGGCCAAGGGCACCGTTCGTCTCGACCGTGACGCTCGCCCGCTGCTGCTGGTGGAAGACCCGGAAACGCGCCTGCACCCGATCATGCTCTCGGTGGCGTGGCACCTGTTGAATCTGCTGCCGCTGCAGCGCGTGACCACCACCAATTCCGGCGAGTTATTGTCCCTGACCCCGGTTGAGCACGTCTGCCGTCTGGTACGTGAGTCTTCCCGCGTCACCGCCTATCGCCTCGGGCCGGGCGGGATGAACGCGGAAGAGGGACGTCGTATCTCGTTCCACATCCGCTTTAATCGTGCGTCGTCGCTGTTCGCCCGCTGCTGGCTGCTGGTTGAGGGAGAAACGGAAACCTGGGTTATCAACGAACTGGCGCGTCAGTGCGGCCACCATTTTGATGCCGAAGGTATCAAGGTCATCGAATTTGCCCAGTCGGGGATCAAGCCGCTGATCAAATTCGCCCGGCGGATGGGCATTGAATGGCATGTGCTGGTGGATGGTGACGAGGCGGGGAAAAAATATGCCGCGACCGTGCGTGGCCTGCTAAATAATGAGCGCGAAGAAGAGCGCGACCACCTAACCATGCTGCCGGCCATGGACATGGAGCACTTTATGTACCGTCAGGGGTTCGACGACGTGTTCCACCGGATTGCGATGGTGCCGGTGGATGTGCCAATGAACATGCGGCGCGTGATTGCCAAAGCCATCCACCGCTCTTCAAAACCTGATTTAGCGATTGAGGTGGCGACGGAAGCGGGGAGACGTGGCGTGGAGTCCGTGCCGACGCTGCTGCGCAAGATGTTCTCCCGCGTGCTGTGGCTGGCACGCGGGAAAGCGGATTAAGCGCGGGTCGCCTGCGTGACGTGTTGCGTCAGGCTGTCCAGTAACGCATAGCGGCGGCGGTACTCAGCGCGCTTTTTGCTCGCAATCTCTTCCATTGGCTTACGGGGCATGGCGAGCGGCAGCATGAAGTGGCCGTTATCCTGTTTTTGCCCGCCGAGGGAGAGCCAGAAGCTGTCATAATCGGCCAGCAGTTTTCCCTCTTTTTTCTTGCGGTAACGCCAGCTGCGGTAGATATGCGTGGCGTTACTCACCGCGACAATATGCTCAACCGGGAAAGCTGCGCCAAGCGTCATTGCCGTTTCAACCAGCAGGCGTTTCGGGAACAGGCCGTGACACGCTTTGGTCGCCCCCTGGATCAGTTCATGTGGAACGTGTGCTTTTGCCCCCTGCAGGCCGCCGATGAACAGCGTTGTTTTTCCTTCAAACGGGCACAGCGTGAAGGTCATTTCCGCCAGCACGGTATTCTGATGGTTACAAAAGACGAGGGTGGCTTCACCCTCTTTATCCATGAAGGCGTCGGCGCACAGGCGCACAGTAAACTGCTGTTCGTCTTTTCCGGTCAGGGTCAGCAGGGTTGCCCCCTGCGGCGAAAGGTAACCCTTGACCAGCGTTGCCGGAAGCTGGCGCGTCATGGTCTGGTAGTGCCAGGTCAGCGATTCCAGCGCCTGTCGGCGATCCATGTCCACCGTTAACCACGGGCGGTGCAGGCGGCACGGCAGCCCTGGTTGCACCTGCAACATTTGCATCAGGCGCGGCTGCTTTGCCAGCTCTGACAGCAGACGCGTGGTGCTGAACGGTGTCATCAGCGAACGGAGCATGAACTTACGTCGATAAGCGGGGTTTTGCCATGCCAGCCCCGGAGTGATCTTCCCGAAGGCCAGATTATTGAAGAGCTGCCAGCCGGATTTAGGCTGGGGCTGATGAGAAAAAAGTGTATCGACGATGGAAGACATGTTAGATCCTGCTTCTGAAGGAAGGACTCTATTTCAGCAGGCGAAATTTCAATAACTCATCAACAAATTGAGGCGATTTCGGTGCGCGGGGGTTTCGTTGAGGAGTCGTTTAGATAGAATCAACGTTTATAATTGCCAGAACATTTATTTGGAATATTTATGAACCTCAAGGGAAAACGCAGAACGTGGTTTCTGCTGCTGGCGGTAATTGTTATCGGGGGAGGGTTCTGGCTATGGCAGATCCTGAATGCCCCTGTACCACAGTATCAAACACTGATTGTCCGTCCGGGCGAGCTGCAGCAAAACGTGCTGGCGACGGGAAAACTGGATGCCCTGCGCAAGGTTGACGTGGGTGCACAGGTAAGCGGTCAGTTGAAAACGCTGTCGGTTGAGATTGGCGACAAGGTGAAAAAAGGCCAGCTGCTGGGCGTTATCGATCCTGAGCAGGCGCAAAACCAGATCCGTGAGGTGGAAGCCACGCTCATGGAACTGCGTGCCCAGCGTGCGCAGGCGCAGGCTGAGCGCAACCTGGCCCAGGTAACGTTAACGCGTCAGCAGGCGCTGGCCAAAACGCAGGCCATCTCGAAACAAGATTTAGACACGGCTGCCACCGAGCTGGCGGTTAAGCAGGCGCAGATCGGGACTATCGATGCGCAGATCAAGCGCAACCAGGCCTCGCTGGATACGGCCAAAACCAACCTCGACTATACGCAGATTGTGGCGCCCATGGCCGGGGAAGTGACTCAAATTACCACGCTGCAGGGGCAAACGGTGATTGCGGCGCAGCAGGCGCCCAACATTCTGACCCTGGCGGACATGAGCACCATGCTGGTGAAAGCCCAGGTCTCAGAGGCGGATGTTATTCATCTGAAGCCGGGGCAGAAAGCCTGGTTTACCGTCCTCGGCGATCCTCAGACGCGTTATGAAGGCGCGCTAAAAGACATTCTGCCGACGCCGGAAAAAGTGAACGATGCCATCTTCTACTATGCGCGCTTCGAGGTACCTAACCCGCAGGGCGTGTTGCGTCTGGACATGACCGCACAGGTGCACATTCAGCTTACTGGCGTGAAAAATGTGCTCACCATTCCTCTCTCTGCGCTGGGTGAATCCACCGGCGAGAGCCGCTATAAAGTGAAAGTGCTGCGCAACGGCGAAACGCGTGAGCGAGAAGTGGTCATTGGTGCGCGTAATGACACTGACGTGGTGGTGGTCAAAGGGCTGGAAGAGGGTGAGGAGGTTGTCACCAGCGAAAGCCTGCCCGGAGCCGCTAAATGACGGCGTTGCTTGAGCTGAATGACATTCGTCGCAGCTATCCGTCGGGCGATGGCCCGGTTGAGGTGCTGAAGGGGATCACCCTGCGCGTCGAAGCGGGCGAGATGGTGGCGATTGTCGGTGCGTCCGGCTCCGGTAAATCGACGCTGATGAATATTCTCGGCTGTCTGGACAGACCCACCAGCGGCACCTATCGGGTGGCTGGAATGGATGTTTCCACGCTGGACGGTGACGCGCTGGCAAAACTGCGGCGGGAACATTTCGGTTTTATCTTCCAGCGTTACCATCTGCTCTCTCACCTGACGGCGGCGCAGAACGTCGAAGTGCCGGCGGTCTATGCCGGCGTCGAGAGGAAAAAACGCCTTGAGCGCGCCCAGATGCTGCTGACGCGTCTGGGGCTGGCGGAGCGGGTGGAGTACCAGCCTTCGCAGCTCTCCGGCGGCCAGCAGCAGCGTGTCAGTATCGCACGCGCGCTGATGAACGGCGGTCAGGTGATCCTCGCAGATGAACCGACCGGGGCGCTCGACAGCCATTCGGGTGAAGAGGTGATGGCGATCCTTCACCAGCTTCGCGATCAGGGGCATACGGTCATCATCGTTACCCACGATCCGCAGGTGGCTGCACAGGCCGAGCGCATCATTGAGATCCGCGACGGAGAGCTGGTCAGCAACCCGCCGGCGCGACACGCCCGGGCGGCGGCACCGAAAGAAGTCCTGCCGGCGTCAACCGGCTGGGGACAATTTTCCAGCGGGTTTCGTGAGGCGCTGACCATGGCCTGGCTGGCGATGGCTGCCAACAAAATGCGCACCCTGTTGACCATGCTGGGCATCATCATTGGTATCGCCTCGGTGGTATCGATTGTGGTCGTGGGCGACGCGGCCAAACAGCTGGTGCTGGCGGATATTCGGGCCATCGGGACCAACACCATTGATGTCTATCCCGGCAAAGATTTTGGCGATGACGAGCCGCAGTATCAGCAGGCGCTGAAGTATGACGATCTGGCGGCTATCCAGAAGCAGCCGTGGGTGAATTCGGCCACGCCGGCGGTCTCGCAAAACCTCCGTCTGCGGGTAGGCAATGTTGACGTTGCTGCCAGCGCCAACGGTGTCAGCGGCGATTACTTTAACGTCTATGCCATGACCTTCAGCGAAGGTGCCACCTTCAATGCCGAGCAGTTAGCGGGCCGGGCGCAGGTGGTGGTGCTTGACGCCAACTCGCGCCGGCAGCTCTTCCCCAATAAAACCAACGTGGTGGGCGAGGTTATCCTGGTCGGAAACATGCCTGCGACGGTGATTGGCGTGGCGGAAGAGAAACAGTCGATGTTTGGCAGCAGCAAGATCCTGCGCGTCTGGCTACCCTATACCACCATCTCCGGGCGGATTATGGGGCAGTCCTGGCTGAACTCCATCACCGTTCGCGTGAAGGAGGGCTACGACAGCGCGCAGGCCGAGCAACAGCTGGAACGGCTGCTGACGTTGCGTCACGGGAAGAAAGATTTCTTCACCTGGAATATGGACGGTCTCTTGAAAACGGCGGAAAAGACCACACGTACTCTTCAGCTGTTCCTGACGCTGGTGGCGGTGATCTCGCTGGTGGTTGGCGGTATCGGGGTGATGAATATCATGCTGGTATCGGTCACGGAACGTACCCGGGAGATTGGCATCCGCATGGCAGTCGGTGCCAGAGCCAGCGATGTGCTGCAGCAATTTTTGATTGAAGCGGTGCTGGTGTGTCTGGTGGGCGGCGCGATGGGCATTGCGCTGTCGATGATGATCGCGTTTGCTCTGCAGCTTTTTTTACCCGGCTGGGAGATTGGTTTCTCGCCGGTGGCCATTCTTACCGCATTTTTGTGTTCGACTTTTACCGGCATTTTGTTTGGCTGGCTGCCTGCCCGCAATGCGGCGCATCTGGATCCTGTGGATGCGTTGGCTCGCGAATAGGCTGAAAATAAAAATGCCAGCCGATCGGGCTGGCATTTTGACGGCGGGATGTACACAATAAAACAGAGAGCTATGCGACCGTTTCTGCTTCAATGGGTACGATCAGGCTTGCATGATTGCCTTTTGGTCCCTGGTGTACATCGAACCGGACGGACTGCCCGGCTTTGAGCGTTCTGTAACCATCCATCTGAATGGTGGAATAGTGAGCGAAGATATCCTCGCCGCCGCCTTCGGGGCAGATGAAGCCAAACCCTTTGGCGTTGTTGAACCACTTAACAGTACCCATTTCCATGCTTCGACATCCTTCGTAAATCTTATAAGTTAAGATGGAATGAACCGGTGGTGGAGTGGGGGCTGTTCAAAACCTCGCCATCTCACGCTTGTACAATTTAGAGAAACGAAAGAAGTCGTCAAGCGTTTGGCGCTTGAGATGGGACAATAATCAACCAAAGTTTGAAGCAGTTAACGCTATTGCAACAGTTTGTGACAGACATCGCGGATGACAGTAATAGATGATTGTTATCTAACATCTGAGGTAGATTCAAAGTGGTTATGCAAAATGGGTAAGACCAACGACTGGCTGGATTTTGACCAGCTGGCGGAAGATAAAGTGCGTGACGCGCTAAAACCGCCATCTATGTATAAAGTTATGTTAATGAACGATGATTACACGCCGATGGAATTTGTTATTGACGTGCTACAAAAGTTCTTTTCTTATGATGTAGAACGTGCAACGCAACTGATGCTTACCGTTCATTATCGTGGCAAAGCTATCTGCGGCATCTTTACCGCCGAAGTGGCGGAGACCAAAGTCGCGATGGTGAACGATTATGCGAGGGAGAACGAGCATCCGTTGCTGTGTACGCTGGAAAAGGCCTGATAAGGCATAAAATTTGGGGGAGGTGCCTATGCTCAATCAAGAACTGGAACTCAGTTTAAATATGGCTTTCGCCAGAGCGCGTGAGCACCGACATGAGTTTATGACCGTCGAGCATTTACTGCTCGCACTGCTTAGCAACCCATCTGCCCGCGAAGCGCTGGAAGCCTGCTCCGTGGATCTGGTGGCGCTACGTCAGGAACTCGAAGCCTTCATCGAACAAACCACACCGGTGCTGCCAGCCAGTGAAGAAGAGCGCGACACGCAGCCGACGCTCAGCTTCCAGCGCGTGTTGCAGCGTGCGGTATTCCACGTCCAGTCTTCCGGACGTAGCGAAGTGACGGGCGCAAATGTGCTGGTCGCCATCTTCAGCGAGCAGGAGTCACAGGCTGCCTACCTGCTGCGCAAACATGAAGTCAGCCGACTCGACGTGGTTAACTTTATCTCTCACGGAACGCGTAAAGACGAGCCGAACCAGGCATCGGATTCCAGCAATCAGGTCAATAACAATGAAGAGCAAGCAGGCGGGGAGGATCGTATGGAAAACTTCACCACCAATCTCAACCAGCTTGCTCGCGTTGGCGGTATCGACCCGCTGATTGGTCGCGATAAAGAGCTGGAGCGCGCGATCCAGGTATTGTGCCGTCGCCGCAAGAACAACCCGCTGCTGGTGGGTGAATCTGGCGTCGGTAAAACCGCGATTGCCGAGGGTCTCGCCTGGCGTATTGTGCAGGGCGACGTACCGGAAGTGATTGCCGATTGCACTATCTACTCGCTGGATATTGGCTCGCTGCTGGCGGGCACTAAATACCGCGGCGATTTTGAAAAACGCTTTAAGGCGCTTTTGAAACAGCTCGAGCAGGACACCAACAGCATTCTGTTTATCGATGAGATCCACACCATCATCGGTGCCGGTGCGGCCTCGGGTGGCCAGGTGGATGCCGCTAACCTGATCAAACCGCTGCTCTCCAGCGGTAAGATCCGCGTGATTGGTTCCACAACCTATCAGGAGTTCAGCAACATCTTTGAGAAAGATCGTGCCCTGGCGCGTCGTTTCCAGAAAATCGATGTGACTGAACCCTCTGTTGAAGAAACCGTGCAGATCATCAACGGTCTGAAACCGAAGTACGAAGCGCACCACGATGTGCGTTATACCGCCAAAGCGGTGCGTGCGGCGGTGGAGCTGGCGGTGAAATACATCAACGATCGTCATCTGCCGGATAAGGCTATTGACGTGATTGATGAGGCAGGGGCGCGTGCGCGTCTGATGCCAGCCAGCAAGCGTAAGAAAACCGTTAACGTGGCGGATATCGAGACCGTGGTGGCCCGTATCGCGCGTATCCCTGAGAAGAGCGTTTCTCAGAGCGACCGCGACACGCTGCGCACCCTTGGCAATCGCCTGAAAATGCTGGTCTTTGGGCAGGATAAAGCCATTGAGGCGTTAACCGAAGCCATCAAGATGGCCCGTGCCGGACTGGGGCATGAACATAAGCCTGTCGGTTCCTTCCTGTTCGCCGGTCCGACCGGTGTGGGGAAAACCGAGGTCACGGTTCAGCTCTCCAAAGCGTTGGGCATTGAGCTGCTGCGTTTTGATATGTCCGAGTACATGGAGCGTCACACCGTCAGCCGTTTGATTGGTGCGCCTCCGGGCTATGTGGGCTTTGATCAGGGCGGTCTGTTAACCGACGCGGTGATCAAGCATCCGCACGCGGTACTGCTGCTCGATGAAATCGAGAAAGCGCACCCGGACGTGTTCAACATCCTGCTGCAGGTGATGGACAACGGGACGCTGACCGATAACAACGGGCGCAAGGCGGACTTCCGCAACGTAGTGCTGGTGATGACCACCAACGCCGGTGTACGTGAAACGGAGCGCAAATCTATCGGCCTTATCCATCAGGATAACAGCACCGATGCGATGGAAGAGATCAAGAAGATCTTTACGCCGGAGTTCCGTAACCGTCTGGACAACATCATCTGGTTCGATCACCTCTCTACCGAGGTTATCCATCAGGTAGTGGATAAGTTCATCGTCGAACTGCAGGTTCAGCTGGATCAGAAAGGCGTGTCGCTGGAAGTGAGCCAGGAGGCCCGCAACTGGCTGGCTGAGAAAGGCTACGACCGTGCGATGGGGGCCCGTCCAATGGCGCGTGTGATTCAGGACAACCTGAAGAAACCGCTGGCGAACGAGCTGCTGTTTGGTTTGCTGGTAGATGGCGGTCAGGTGACGGTCGCGCTGGACCAGGAGAAGAATGAGCTGACGTACGATTTCCAGAGTGCGCAGAAGCACAAGCCGGAAGCGGCTCACTGATTTCCTGCATTAGTCTTAAAAATCGGGCAACTCACTGCCCGGTTTTTTTATGCCTGCTCGCACCGAAACTTTGCGAGGCGCTTTCCATATTTTCATCTCACTCATTGCTGTATAAATTCACAGTCCTAGAATGGCGGCGCACCTGCAAAATCAGGTGTCAGGATTGGCGTCCTGAAAGTGTGTGAGCAGCACCATTGCTGCAGGCTTCGTTCGCCCTAAGGAAAAGGGTATAATTCTGCATCTGGCGGGCGAATCGGAAGCTTCTTTTGAAGCGCCAGTAGCACACACACTGGTACGCCAATTCCTTTTCGTCCGCCGCCAGCGAATCTGGCGTTTCCTGCGGTGGTAACTCAACGTGTGTGAAGGTATTACCCAATGAATACAGAAAACTGTTTCTCCCAGCTCTACAGCGAACTCTCCCTCAACCCCGATCTCCCGACCCTGGCCGGGCGCTGCATGCTGCTCACCGAAATTCTGCTGGACTGCAACGCCCACCCGCAAACGCAGCCCGTGTGCCGCTGTTTAGGCGCGTATCTGGAAGAGGTCAAAACCGGACTCACAGAATCAATGCGTGATTTTCAGCTAGTGGAATTTGAGGAGGACGCTGAACCACCGCGACAAAAAGCGTGGCTACTGGAAGATACCGAAACAAAGTGCGACTACTGCCGGGCAGTAAACCACGTGCTGCTGGTGTCCCATTTTGATCGGGATATGCTGCCGTACCTGACGGGATTGCTGCATGAGATGGCGCATTCCATGGCCGGGGATTTAATCACGCCGGCGCAGCCCCGCATGACAATACATCTTCCTGCCCGGCATTAAACCGTTAAATAAAAAAGGCCGGGGTTAACCCGACCTTTATATATTCATCTGCCATTACAGGCGAAAACAATTAGCGACTACGGAAGACAATGCGGCCTTTGCTCAGGTCGTACGGGGTCAGTTCAACAGTCACTTTGTCGCCCGTTAAAATGCGGATATAGTTTTTGCGCATTTTACCGGAGATGTGCGCAGTTACCACGTGACCGTTTTCCAGCTCTACGCGAAACATGGTGTTAGGCAACGTATCAAGTACGGTACCCTGCATTTCAATATTGTCTTCTTTGGCCATCTAATCCTCTGGGGTATCACTACCAAGTTTTGAACCGGCAAGATAATGCCGAAATTCATCAATTAAGTAAAGAATTGCGCGTTTAAAACGCAGCAAAATAGTTTCGGCGCATTGCCCAAGCGTCACGGTACAACCGAACGGAAAGCGCATTCGTAAAGGGGATACAACAGGATAAACGTCAGGACGTTATCTGAAGCGGAGGACCCAAACGGCGGCGAGGCAACAGGCAGAACCTACTCTGCGGCATAATTATAACACCCTCACAAAAAATATGCGGAAAACATTTAGGCATTGGGCATAAAGAGCGTTCTTGGTACCCAGAAGTCTCGCGGCAGCTTCTCCTGACGGCAAACGTCCAGATGTTCTATGTAGTGACGGCGGGGGATTTCAACCGCGCCGAGCGAGGCCGTATGCTCATTGAGGACCTGGCAATCCATCAGTTTTCCGCCGCGCTGGGCAAACTCCTGGCAGAAGATCAGCAGCGCGGTTTTCGAGGCATTCACGGCACGGGAGAACATCGATTCGCCGCAAAACAGCGTCCCCTGCGCAACGCCATACATCCCGCCGACGAGTTCACCGTCTTGCCAGACTTCAATGGAGTGCGCGAAACCCAGCTCATGCAGCTGGTGATAGGCAGTAATGATATCGCGGGTGATCCAGGTTCCTTCATGACGGTCTTCGGCACAGCCTTCAATGACCTGACCGAAGGCATGATTCAGGGTGACGCGGTAGGGTGATTTCGCATGGAAACGCTTCATGCTGCGGCTCAGGTGAAACTGCGCCGGCCACAGCACGGCACGGGGATCGGGCGACCACCATAAAATCGGGTCGCCGGGTGAAAACCACGGGAAAATGCCGCGCTGGTAAGCCATCAAAAGCCGCGCAGGACTGAGGTCGCCGCCAAGGGCCAGCAGCCCATTAGGTTCACGCAGCGCTCCCTCCGGCGAAGGGAACGCGATGTTATGACGAGAAAGCTGGACCAGGCGCATGACAGCAGAACTCCAATACGCGAGTTAGGATCGGTACAAATATAGTCTACAGACGCTGTTTAAACTGGTAGTAGCGACCCTGTTTCGCCAACAGTTCTGTGTGACTACCTTGCTCAATAATATGTCCGTTGTCCATCACAATTATCTGATCAAAACTCGCCAGCCCGCGCAGGCGGTGGGTGACCATCAGCACGGTTTTTCCGGTCATAACATGGGCCAGTAAATCAAGGATTTGGCTCTCGGTTGTTGCGTCCAGCCCTTCGGTGGGTTCATCAAGCAGCATCAGTGGCGCATCGTGCAGCAACGCGCGTGCAATCGCCAGACGGCGCAACTCGCCGCCGGAGAGCTGACGACCGCCTTCCCCGAGCCAGCCGTTCAGCCCGTCGTTCTCAAGCAGTTTTTGCAGCCCAACCTGCTCCAGCATGGCGCGCAGATCATCGTCGGAGGCCTGAGGTGCCGCGAGCAGCAGGTTATCACGCAGCGTCGCGCTGAAGAGGTGCACGCGCTGCGGAACCACGCTCACGGTCTTGCGCAGCGTCTGCTCGCTGAAGTCGGTCAGCGGCGTATCGTTAAACCGAATCTGACCGTGCTGCGGATCCCAGGCGCGGGTCAGCAACTGAAGAAGGGTGGATTTACCGCAACCGGTACGACCGAGGAGTGCAATCCGCTGGCCTGCTTTAACAGACAGCGTGATCCCTTCCAGCGCGTTCTGCGCCTGTTTTTCATAGGCAAAGGTGACGTTATCCAGGGTCAGCGCAACCTGCGTCGGCACTGCGGTCTGAGCGCCGCTGAACGTAACCTCCGGCTCCTGTTCGGCAATCTGGGTGATGCGCAGGGCAGAAGCGATGACCTGCCCGAGATGCTGGAAGGCGCCCGTCACCGGGGCCAGCGCTTCAAACGCGGCCAGGGCGCAGAAAACGAAGAGAGCAATCAGAGGGCCGGGCTGGGTATTTCCACCTACACCACCTGAAGCCATCCACAGCATGGCGATGACCGCCACGCCGCCGATTAACATCATCAACGCCTGGGAGAATGCCGTGAGCTCCGACTGGCGGCGCTGGGCTTCATGCCAGTTCAGCTCAGTGCTTTCCATTTGACTGCGATAACGCGTGCTGGCACCAAAAATGGTCAGTTCCGCCTGTCCCTGCAGCCAGGATGTCAGCTGTTGTCGGTAGTCGCCGCGCAGTCGCGTCAGGTTCTCTCCGGTGGATTTACCTGCACGATAAAACAGCGGTGGCAGGATAATCAGCGTCAGCAGCATGATGCCACCCAGCGTGAGCGCAACGGGAACGTCCAGAACCGACAACCCCAGCGTGACCACCACAATCACCACAAACGCCCCCACGATGGGTGAGATCACGCGCAGGTAAAGGTGATCCAGCGTGTCGACATCGGCTACGACACGGTTGAGTAACTCACCCTGACGAAAACGCGCCAGCCCGGCAGGGGAGAGGGGTAACAGTTTGCTGAAGGTGTAAATGCGCAGGTGCTGTAGCACGCGGAAAGTGGCGTCGTGGCTGACCAGACGCTCAAAATAACGTCCGGCAGTACGCGTGATTGCGGTGCCGCGAACGCCTGCCGCCGGAAGCATATAGTTAAAGCTGTATAAACCCGCGAACCCCGCGACGGCCGAAGCGGACAAGAACCAGCCGGAGAGCGTAAGCAGACCGATGCTGGCAAGCAGGGTAATAATCGCCAGCACAATGCCCAGCAGCAGCATCCATTTATGGCGTTTATAGAGCGCAAGATAGGGAAGCAGAGCACGCATCAGATATCCTCCTGACGGTTTGCCAGCAGGGTGGCAAACGGGCCCTGCGCGGCAACGAGAGAGGCGTAATCGCCTTGCTCAACAATATGACCATTTTCCATGACCCAGATCTGATCCCAGTCAGCAATACCTTCCAGCTGATGGGTGACCATCAGGGTGGTCTGCTGCCGCGAGGCCGCATTCAGGGCATCCATGACGCGTTGCTCACTGTGTGCGTCAAGGCTCGCTGCTGGCTCGTCGAGCAGCATGAGCTGGCATGGGTTAAGCAGCGCGCGGGCAACCGCCACACGCTGGGCCTGACCGACTGACAGGCCGGCAGACTGGTCACCGACAACGGTATCGACACCCTGCTGTAGCTGCGGCAGAAACTCGCTGACCCAGGCGCGGTCGAGCACGGATTGCAGTTCATCGTCACGCGCATCCGGGCGAGCCAGCAGCACATTGTCTCGCAGCGTGGCGGCAGGAAGCTGAGGGTTTTGTCCCACCCAGCTAAGCTGTTTACGCCAGGCAAGCGGATCGAGATCGCGCAGTTCAGTTTGGTTGATCCGCAGCGATCCGGTGTAGGCCATAAAACCCGATAGCGCATTGAGCAGAGAGCTTTTCCCTGAACCGCTGATGCCTACGAGCACCACACGTTTTCCGGCCGGAAGGGTAAAGTTAAGCGGACCTGCCAGCACGTTGCCTTCAGGCGACAGAATGGAGAAATCACGCGCTTCAAGGGGAACCGGCTCTTTGGCGTTCAGCGTCACGTCACCGCGTTCCGGATGCGCCAGTGGCGTTTCCATAAACGTCTTCAGGCTGTCAGCCGCGCCCACGGCCTGCGCTTTTGCATGATAGAAGGTGCCCAGATCGCGAAGCGGCTGGAAAAATTCGGGGGCCAGTATCAGCGCAAGGAAACCGGCTGAAAGGGTCACCGCCGTGCCGTAGTGGCCAAAATCCAGCGCGCCGAGATATGAGAAGCCAAAGTAGACCGCCACGAGCGCAATCGACAGCGAGGTAAAGAATTCGAGTACGCCGGAGGAGAGAAACGCCAGACGTAACACTTCCATGGTGCGCTGACGGAAATCCTGCGATGCGAGGCGGATATTTTCAGTTTCCGCTTCACCGCGGCCAAAAATGCGCAACGTTTCCATGCCGCGCAGACGGTCAAGGAAATGGCCGCTTAAGCGACCCAGAGCCAGAAAGTTACGTCGGTTAGCATCCGCGGCGCCCATGCCCACCAGCGCCATAAACAGCGGGATCAGCGGGGCTGTGCCCAGCAGGATCAGCGCTGCCATCCAGTTGACCGGGAAAATGGCGATGACAATCAGCAACGGAACGAAGACGGCTAGCGCCATCTGTGGCAGATAGCGCGCATAGTAGTCATGCATATCGTCAATCTGCTCAAGGATCAGCGTCGCCCAGCTTCCCGCGGGTTTACCCTGGATCCACGCCGGACCGGCCTCCTGAAGGCGGTCAAGCACCTGACGGCGGATCTCATAGCGGATATGCTGTCCGGCGTGAAAACCCACGCGCTCACGCAGCCAGACCACCCAGGCACGAAGAACAAAAATCAGGATCAGGACGATAAAGGGTAACAGGAGCGCTTCGCGCGGAATGTTCTCCATGATCATGTGATTAAGAATGCGGGCCAGCAGCCATGCCTGGGCAACAATCAACAGACCACTGACAAACCCCAGAAAACGGGAGATGGTTAGCCAGCGGCGGGAAAGAACGCTTTGCTGTTTCAGCCAGCGTGTTAACTCTTGTTGACGGGTTTTTTCCATTGCGTACTTAGCAGGTGACGTTATTAGAAGTTGGGCAGCGCAATGTTACAACGGAGAGACAATAAAGGCGACTTATCGCCGCCTTTATTTACGTTTGTTACTGACTTGTAAAGATTATTTACCTTGTTCCGCCAGCCCGTCGAGGTAGCGTTCAGCGTCCAGCGCGGCCATACAGCCAGTGCCAGCAGAGGTGATCGCCTGACGGTAGATATGGTCCATCACATCGCCAGCAGCGAATACGCCAGGAATGCTGGTCTGGGTCGCGTTGCCGTGAATACCGGACTGCACTTTGATGTAGCCGTTTTCCAGCTCCAGTTGGCCCTCGAAAATCGCGGTGTTCGGGCTGTGACCGATCGCCACAAACAGACCCGCCACTTCCAGCGTTTCGACGTTATCGGTATTCTGGGTATCACGAATACGCAGACCGGCAACGCCCATCTGATCGCCCGTGACTTCTTCCAGGGTACGGTTGGTGTGCAGCACGATATTGCCACTCGCCACTTTATCCATCAGACGTTTGATCAGGATCTTCTCTGCGCGGAAGGTGTCACGACGGTGGATCAGGTGCACTTCAGAGGCGATGTTCGCCAGATAAAGGGCTTCTTCCACGGCAGTGTTGCCGCCACCGATAACCGCCACTTTCTGGTTGCGATAGAAGAAACCATCGCAGGTTGCGCAGGCGGAGACGCCGCGGCCTTTGAATGCTTCTTCAGACGGCAGACCGAGGTAACGGGCAGAAGCGCCGGTCGCGATGATCAGCGCATCACAGGTGTACTCGCCACTGTCGCCCGTCAGACGGAACGGACGGTTCTGCAGGTCAACCTTGTTGATATGATCGAACAGAATTTCGGTTTCGAATTTCGTCGCATGCTCGTGCATACGCTCCATCAGCAGCGGCCCGGTCAGGTCGTTCGGGTCGCCTGGCCAGTTTTCCACTTCCGTGGTGGTGGTCAGCTGACCGCCTTTTTCCATGCCGGTAATCAGAACCGGTTGCAGGTTAGCGCGTGCAGCATAGACCGCCGCGGTATATCCCGCAGGTCCAGAACCAAGAATTAGCAGCTTACTGTGTTTGGCCGTGCCCATGAGATCCCCATTGTTGTTGGCAGACATTTGGCTGGATTGTAGGGAATTTGTTGCCGTAAAAAAAGAGCGCAGCAATTTTGATATCGATATGTGCAATAGCCAGCGACGATGAATTAAGCGCTATAACATCACGCTTTGCGCCGAAATTCGCTCGTTTGTACGGCAATAAAATGAGGATTAATACCCTGCCGTAATGAATATCCGGCATGTTGTACTAAAAATCGATGTTTTGCTTTGACAATCCCCTGCGCTTTTGCGAAAACATTCAAGGAAGAAAAAAAACCGCGTTAACCGCATGCCGCATAGGCATGCACGTAAATGCCATTTTTACCGGGTCAGTGAAATCTACGCATGGCGTGGACAGACGCCATACGTGATATCGGTGACTGCCTTCGGGCAACGGTCTTCTTACCAACAGAACCCGAATCCGCATCGCGTCTAATACATAACCAGGCGATGTGATGACTAACGGGTACAGGCTCTGAACAGTGATGTGCACAGGGTCCAGGCAGGAGTAGGGAAGGAATACAGAGAGACAATAATAATGGTAGATAGCAAGAAGCGCCCTGGCAAAGATCTCGACCGTATCGATCGTAACATTCTTAATGAATTGCAAAAGGATGGGCGTATTTCCAACGTCGAGCTTTCAAAACGTGTGGGACTTTCCCCGACGCCGTGCCTTGAGCGTGTGCGCCGACTGGAAAGACAGGGTTTCATTCAGGGCTATACGGCTCTGTTGAACCCGCATTATCTGGATGCCTCACTTCTGGTATTTGTTGAGATTACTCTGAATCGTGGTGCGCCGGATGTGTTTGAGCAATTTAACGCCGCTGTACAAAAACTTGAAGAAATTCAAGAGTGTCATCTGGTATCCGGTGATTTCGACTACCTGTTGAAAACCCGTGTGCCTGATATGTCCGCCTACCGAAAGCTGCTGGGTGAAACCCTGCTGCGTCTGCCGGGCGTGAATGACACCCGTACCTATGTGGTGATGGAAGAAGTCAAACAGAGCAATCGTCTGGTTATTAAGACGCGCTAACACGGAACAGGTGCAAAATCAGTGTAGTTTGATTACACTCCTGTTAATCCATACAGCAACAGTGCCGGGGATACCCGGCGCTGTTGTCCGTTTTAGCAAACAGGCAGGATATGCCTGATACCTGGAGAGCCTTTCTTGAGCCAGGAATACACTGAAGACAAAGAAGTCACATTATCGAAGCTAAGCAGCGGACGTCGTCTCCTCGAGGCTTTGCTGATTGTTATTGCCCTTTTTGCCGTCTGGCTGATGGCAGCCCTACTCAGTTTCAACCCCTCAGATCCCAGTTGGTCACAAACCGCCTGGCATGAGCCTATCCATAACTTAGGCGGTGTTCCCGGCGCCTGGCTTGCAGATACGCTCTTCTTCATTTTCGGGGTGATGGCCTACACCCTTCCCGTCATTATCATTGGCGGATGCTGGTTTGCCTGGCGCCATCGTCAAAACGATGACTATATCGACTATTTCGCGGTGTCGCTGCGCCTGATTGGCGCACTGGCGCTGATCCTCACCTCGTGTGGGCTGGCGGCTATCAACGCCGATGATATCTGGTATTTCGCCTCTGGCGGGGTGATCGGCAGCCTGTTGAGTTCTGCGCTACAGCCCATGCTTCACAGCAGCGGTGGCACGCTTGCGTTGCTCTGTATCTGGGCGGCAGGACTGACGCTGTTCACCGGCTGGTCGTGGGTGAGCATCGCCGAGAAGATCGGCAGCTTTATCCTCACCCTCCTGACCTTCGCCAGCAACCGTACCCGTCGCGACGATACGTGGGTTGACGAAGATGAATATGAAGATGAGTACGAAGAGGAAGACGATGCTCCCGTTCAGCGTCGCGAATCTCGTCGTGCCCGCATTATGCGCGGCGCGCTGGCGCGTCGTCAGCGTGTTGCCGAGAAATTTGCCAACCCGCTAGGCCGTAAAACCGATGCGGCGCTCTTCTCCGGCAAACGCATGGATGAAGACGATCAGGTTGAATATCGTGCAGCCGGTGCGGCTGTCGATCCAAACGATGTGCTCTTCTCCGGCAACCGTGCCACGCCGGGAGCGTTTGATGAATACGACCCGCTGTTAAATGGTCACTCCGTGACCGAGCCGGTCGCTGCAGCGGCCACCGCCACTACGGCTTCACAGGCGTATGCCGCTCCAGCCGATGCGGTGATGCCTTCAGCACCGGTTCCACCACCCGAATCCGCCATTCAGCAACCTCAGGTGGAGTGGCAAACCGCCCCTGGCGTTCATACGCCTGAGCCGGTTATTGCGCCAGAGCCAGAGAGCTATGTTCCTGTCCAGCAGGAAGCCTGGCAGCAGCCTTATCAGCCGGAGCCGGCATATGAGCCTCAGGGATATCCGCAGTACGCGCAGCCTGCCGCACAGCCTCATCAGGAGTACGTGCCGGAGCCGATTGAACCTGAACAGCCATACGTAGCGCCTCAGCCAGAGCCTGGCGTGGTGGAAGAGGCGAAACCGTCTCGTCCGCCATTGTACTATTTTGAAGAGGTCGAAGAGCGTCGTGCCCGCGAGCGTGAACAGCTGGCGGCCTGGTATCAGCCTGTGCCTGAACCGGTGCAGGAGCCTGTAACCAAAGCACCTTCTGTTTCGGTTCCTCCGGTTGATCCAACGCCTGCCGTTGCACCTGTTGCTGAAAGCGTGAAGCAGGCTACAGCGGCAGCCGCTGCGGCTGCCCCGGTCTTTAGCCTCGCCACAGGCGGTGCGCCACGTCCACAGGTGAAAGAGGGCATTGGCCCGCAGTTACCTCGCCCAAACCGTGTTCGCGTGCCAACGCGGCGTGAGCTAGCCTCCTACGGTATCAAGCTCCCTTCTCAGCGTATGGCTGAGGAGAAAGCACGCGAGAATGAGTATGAAGATGACGTTGATGAAATGCATCAGGATGAACTGGCGCGCCAGTTCGCCGCGCAGCAGCATCAGCGCTATGGCGAAGAATACCAGCATGAAGTGCATCATCCACAAGACGAAGATGACGCGGCTGAGGCGGAATTAGCGCGCCAGTTCGCGGCCACGCAGCAGCAGCGTTATGCCGGTGAGCAGCCCGCCGGAGCGAATCCGTTCTCGCTGTCGGATTTTGAATTCTCGCCAATGAAAGATCTGGTTGATGATGGCCCGAGCGAGCCGCTGTTCACGCCGAGCGTGATGCCGGACGCTGAACCGACGCGTCCGCAGACTGCGCCAGCACCGCAAGCGTATGCACAGCCGCAACAACCGGCACCGCAGGCGTATGCACAGCCGCAACAACCGGCACCGCAGGCGTATGCACAGCCGCAACAACCGGCACCGCAGGCGTATGCACAGCCGCAGCAACCGGCGCCGCAGGCGTATGCACAGCCGCAACAACCGGCGCCGCAGGCTTACGTGCAACCGCAGCAGCCACCACAGCCGCCGCAGTTCCAGCAGCCTCAGGCACAGCCGCAGGAGAGTCTCATTCACCCGCTGCTGATGCGTAACGGCGACAGCCGTCCGTTGCAGCGTCCAAGCACGCCTCTGCCGTCGCTGGATCTGTTAACCCCACCGCCGGCTGAAGTCGAGCCGGTCGATACCTTTGCTCTTGAGCAGATGGCTCGTCTGGTGGAAGCGCGTCTGGCGGACTTCCGTATCAAGGCTGATGTAGTCAACTACTCCCCAGGGCCGGTGATCACTCGCTTCGAACTTAATCTGGCACCAGGCGTAAAAGCCGCGCGTATTTCTAACCTTTCCCGTGACCTGGCGCGTTCTCTGTCGACCGTGGCGGTGCGTGTTGTAGAGGTTATTCCGGGTAAACCTTATGTTGGTCTTGAACTGCCGAATAAGAAACGTCAGACCGTTTACCTGCGCGAAGTCCTGGATAACGCGAAGTTCCGCGATAACCCGTCACCGCTGAGCGTGGTTCTGGGTAAAGATATTGCGGGCGAGCCGGTGGTGGCCGATCTGGCAAAAATGCCTCACCTGCTGGTGGCAGGTACCACCGGCTCCGGTAAATCCGTCGGTGTGAACGCCATGATCCTCAGCATGCTCTATAAAGCGCAGCCGGAAGATGTCCGTTTCATCATGATCGACCCGAAAATGCTAGAACTGTCGGTCTATGAAGGTATCCCGCATCTGCTGACAGAAGTGGTTACCGACATGAAAGACGCGGCCAATGCTCTGCGCTGGAGCGTTAATGAGATGGAGCGTCGCTACAAGCTGATGTCTGCGCTGGGCGTGCGTAACCTTGCCGGTTATAACGAGAAAATCGCCGAGGCGGCACGGATGGGCCGTCCGATTCCGGACCCTTACTGGAAACCGGGCGACAGCATGGATGCTCAACATCCGGTGCTGGAAAAACTGCCTTACATCGTCGTGCTGGTGGATGAATTCGCTGACCTGATGATGACCGTCGGTAAAAAAGTGGAAGAGCTGATTGCACGTCTGGCGCAAAAAGCGCGTGCGGCTGGCATCCACCTGGTTCTGGCGACGCAGCGTCCGTCTGTGGACGTCATTACGGGTCTGATCAAAGCGAACATTCCAACCCGTATCGCGTTTACCGTATCGAGCAAAATTGATTCGCGTACTATTCTCGACCAGGGTGGCGCGGAGTCGCTGCTGGGTATGGGGGACATGCTTTACTCTGGCCCGAACTCCACCTCTCCGGTGCGTGTTCACGGCGCATTTGTTCGCGACCAGGAAGTTCACGCCGTGGTGCAGGACTGGAAAGCGCGCGGTCGACCGCAATATGTTGATGGCATTACCTCCGACAGCGAAAGCGAAGGCGGCGGTGGTGGCCTGGACGGCGGCGAGGAGCTGGATCCGTTATTCGACCAGGCGGTTAACTTCGTCACCGAAAAACGTAAAGCCTCTATCTCGGGTGTGCAGCGTCAGTTCCGCATCGGCTACAACCGCGCAGCGCGCATCATCGAGCAGATGGAAGCGCAGGGCATTGTGAGCGAGCAGGGGCACAACGGTAACCGTGAGGTGCTGGCGCCGCCCCCGTTTGATTGACCTTCAGTGATTGCAAAGAAGGGTAAATCAGCCAAAATTAAGCATTTTCTTCTGTCGCCTGCCTTCGGGCAGGTACACAATAGAGGGCAGAACCCCATATTGGGATGACGTATTTTAAGGAATAACAATGAAAAAAATCGCAATCGCCTGTGCATTACTCACCAGTTTTGTCGCCAGCAGCGTCTGGGCTGATGCAGCCAGCGACCTTAAAAGCCGACTGGATAAAGTGAGCAGTTTCCACGCCAGCTTCACGCAAAAAGTGACTGACGGCAGTGGCAATGCGGTGCAGGAAGGTCAGGGGGATTTGTGGGTAAAACGCCCGAATCTGTTTAACTGGCATATGACTCAGCCGGATGAGAGCATCCTGGTTTCTGACGGTAAGACCCTGTGGTTCTACAACCCGTTTGTCGAGCAGGCTACTGCGACCTGGCTGAAAGACGCGACCAGCAATACGCCTTTCATGCTGATTGCGCGTAACCAGTCCAGCGACTGGCAGCAGTACAATATCAAACAGAATGGTGATGAGTTTGTTCTGACGCCGAAAGGCAGCAATGGCAACCTGAAACAGTTCACCATCAACGTGAGCACCAACGGAACCATTAATCAGTTTGGTGCGGTTGAGCAGGACGACCAGCGTAGCAGCTACCAGCTCAAGACCCAGCAAAACGGCGCGGTTGACGCGTCTAAATTCACCTTTACCCCGCCGCAGGGCGTAACGGTGGACGATCAGCGCAACAAGTAAGAGGCATGAGTGAGCAATCTGTCGCTCGATTTTTCTGAGAATGCGTTTCAACCTCTGGCCGCTCGTATGCGGCCAGAAAATTTAGCGCAGTACATCGGCCAGCAACACCTGCTGGCTGCGGGGAAACCCTTGCCGCGTGCCATTGAGGCCGGGCATCTGCACTCCATGATCCTTTGGGGTCCACCCGGTACAGGCAAAACCACGCTCGCGGAAGTTATCGCCCGCTATGCTAACGCGGATGTCGAGCGCATCTCGGCGGTCACGTCCGGCGTGAAGGAGATCCGCGAGGCGATTGAACGTGCGCGGCAGAACCGCAATGCCGGGCGACGTACCATTCTCTTTGTCGACGAAGTTCACCGTTTCAATAAAAGCCAGCAGGATGCTTTCCTGCCGCACATTGAAGACGGCACCATTTTCTTCATCGGTGCCACCACCGAAAACCCGTCGTTTGAACTCAATTCCGCGCTGCTTTCCCGCGCACGTGTTTACCTGCTCAAATCCCTGACCGTGGAGGATATTGAACAGGTTCTCACGCAGGCGATGAACGATAACGCGCGCGGCTACGGCGGGCAGGATATCGTTCTGCCTGACGACACGCGCCGGGCGATCGCTGAACTGGTTAACGGCGACGCCCGCCGGGCACTCAATACGCTGGAAATGATGGCCGATATGGCCGAAGTGGATGCGTCCGGCAAACGGGTACTGAAACCGGCGTTGCTCACCGAAATCGCCGGGGAGCGCAGCGCGCGTTTCGACAATAAAGGCGATCGGTTTTACGATCTGATTTCGGCACTGCATAAGTCCGTGCGCGGCAGCGCGCCCGATGCGGCGCTTTACTGGTATGCCCGCATTATCACCGCCGGTGGCGATCCGCTGTATGTGGCCCGTCGCTGCCTGGCGATTGCCTCTGAAGATGTCGGGAATGCCGACCCGCGCGCCATGCAGGTGGCTATTTCGGCCTGGGACTGCTTTACCCGCGTCGGGCCTGCTGAAGGCGAGCGTGCTATCGCTCAGGCGATTGTTTATCTGGCCTGCGCACCGAAAAGTAACGCTGTCTATACCGCCTTTAAAGCGGCCATGTCCGACGCTCGTGAACGCCCGGATTATGACGTGCCGGTTCATCTGCGCAATGCGCCGACCAAACTGATGAAAGAGATAGGGTATGGGCAGGAGTACCGCTACGCCCACGACGAACCCAATGCCTACGCCGCCGGGGAGGAATATTTCCCGCAGGAGATGGCACAAACCCGCTATTATCACCCCACAAACAGAGGTCTTGAAGGCAAGATTGGCGAAAAGCTCGCCTGGCTCGCCGGACAGGATCAAAATAGCCCTATAAAACGCTACCGTTAGTGCGATCGTTGCGGTAATGTTGGCAATGTATCCCTGTGGCCGCAGGCTGTGGTCACATTTTCCTATTTTAATTCGATAAGCACAGGATAAGCATGCTCGATCCCAATCTGCTGCGTAATGAGCCAGACGCAGTCGCTGAAAAACTGGCACGCCGGGGCTTTAAGCTGGATGTAGATAAGCTGCGCGCTCTTGAAGAGCGTCGTAAAGTTCTGCAGGTACAAACTGAAAATCTGCAGGCAGAGCGTAATTCTCGATCGAAATCCATCGGCCAGGCGAAAGCGCGCGGGGAAGACATTGAGCCATTACGCCTGGAAGTGAACAAACTGGGTGAAGAGCTGGATCAGGCGAAAGCGGAGCTGGACGTGCTTCAGGCCGAGATCCGTGATATCGCGCTGGCGATCCCGAACATTCCTGACGATAGCGTACCTGTCGGTAAAGATGAAAACGACAACGTTGAAGTGAAACGCTGGGGCACGCCTCGCGAGTTCGACTTCGAGGTTCGCGATCATGTGACCCTGGGCGAAATGCATGCCGGCCTGGACTTTGCGGCCGCAGTTAAGCTGACCGGTTCTCGCTTCGTTGTGATGAAAGGCCAGATTGCTCATCTGCATCGCGCTCTGGCGCAGTTTATGCTGGATCTGCACACCGAGCAGCACGGCTACAGCGAAACCTACGTCCCGTATCTGGTTAACCACGATACGCTGTACGGTACTGGCCAGCTGCCAAAATTTGCCGGCGATCTGTTCCACACCCGTCCGCTGGACGAGGAAGCTGACAGCAGCAACTACGCGCTGATCCCAACTGCGGAAGTGCCGCTGACTAACCTCGTGCGTGATGAGATCATCGACGAAGACGACCTGCCAATCAAACTGACAGCACACTCTCCGTGCTTCCGTTCTGAAGCGGGTTCTTACGGTCGCGACACCCGTGGTCTGATCCGTATGCACCAGTTCGACAAAGTAGAGATGGTGCAGATTGTCCGCCCGGAAGAGTCGATGGACGCGCTGGAAGAGATGACCGGCCACGCTGAGAAAGTGCTGGAGCTGCTGGGTCTGCCGTACCGTCGTATGGCGCTGTGCACCGGTGATATGGGCTTTGGTGCCTGCAAAACCTTCGACCTGGAAGTCTGGGTTCCTGCGCAGAATACCTACCGTGAAATCTCCTCCTGCTCTAACGTCTGGGATTTCCAGGCGCGTCGTATGCAGGCACGTTGCCGCAGCAAGTCTGACAAGAAAACCCGTCTGGTGCATACCCTGAACGGTTCTGGTCTGGCTGTCGGTCGTACACTGGTTGCCGTGCTGGAAAACTATCAGCAGGCGGACGGTCGTATTGAGATCCCTGAAGTGCTGCGCCCGTACATGAAAGGCCAGCAGTACATCGGTTAATGATTTGACGTGAAACAAAAAAGCGCCTCAGGGCGCTTTTTTTATACCTTAGAATTGATACGACGCAATAACCCCTCCCTCCAAAGTAGTAATACTCCTCCGAATGAAAGTCAGCATAAAAAACCAATAACGAAGTTATTCGTTATATATAAAACTATATAGCGGCATGTGCCGCCTCTCTTTTCTTTGTGAGCAACCAAAGTGAGTCTCTATGAAAATCAAAGCGCCTGAAGCGTTAATGGCTGCCGAGGTCACTCGCCGTGGGTTGATGAAAACCACGGCAATTGGTGGTCTGGCCGTTGCCAGCAGCGCCTTTACGCTCCCTTTTTCTCGTCTGGTGTCGGCGGCGGATGCACTGTCCCCGGCCACCCCGGAAAAAGTGGTGTGGAGTGCCTGTACCGTAAACTGCGGTAGCCGTTGTCCACTGCGTATGCATGTGGTGGATGGTGAGATTAAATATGTTGAAACCGATAATACCGGGGACGATAACTACGAGGGGTTACATCAGGTCCGCGCCTGCTTACGCGGCCGTTCAATGCGTCGTCGCGTTTATAACCCGGACCGCCTGAAGTACCCGATGAAACGCGTTGGCAAGCGTGGAGAAGGGAAGTTCGAGCGCATTAGCTGGGATGAAGCCTACGACATCATCGCGACGAACATGCAGCGTCTGATCAAAGACTACGGCAACGAATCCATCTATCTGAATTATGGCACCGGGACGCTCGGCGGCACGCTGACCCGCTCCTGGCCACCGGGGAAAACGCTGGTGGCCCGTCTGATGAACTGCTGCGGCGGTTATCTGAACCATTATGGCGACTACTCTTCGGCGCAGATTGCCGCTGGTCTGAACTACACCTACGGTGGCTGGGCAGACGGTAACAGCCCGTCTGATATCGAAAACAGTAAGCTGGTGGTGCTGTTCGGCAACAACCCGGGTGAAACGCGCATGAGCGGTGGCGGGGTAACGTACTACCTCGAACAAGCGCGCGCCAAATCGAATGCCCGCATGATTATTATCGACCCGCGCTATACCGACACCGGTGCAGGGCGTGAAGATGAGTGGATTCCGATTCGTCCAGGCACCGATGCTGCGCTGGTCTCCGCGCTGGCATGGGTGATGATCACTGAAAATCTGGTCGATCAGCCGTTCCTCGATAAATACTGCGTCGGTTATGACGAGAAAACATTGCCAGCCAGCGCGCCGGCTAATGGCCACTATAAGGCCTATATTCTCGGTCAGGGCAGCGACGGTATTGCCAAAACGCCGGAATGGGCGTCCACCATCACGGGAATTCCGGTTGACCGTATTGTTCAACTGGCACGCGAGATTGGTTCGGCTAAACCGGCCTATATTAGTCAGGGCTGGGGTCCACAGCGTCATGCGAACGGTGAAATTGCCACCCGTGCCATTTCGATGCTCGCCATTCTGACGGGTAACGTAGGCTTTCATGGCGGTAACACCGGTGCGCGTGAAGGCTCCTATGAAGTGCCGTTTGAACGTATGCCGACGCTGGAAAACCCGGTTCAGACCAGTATCTCCATGTTTATGTGGACTGATGCCATTGAACGCGGCCCGGAAATGACTGCGCTGCGTGACGGCGTGCGGGGTAAGGACAAACTGGATGTCCCGATCAAAATGATCTGGAACTACGCCGGCAACTGTCTCATCAACCAGCACTCTGAAATTAACCGCACCCATGAAATCCTGCAGGATGACAAGAAGTGCGAGATGATTGTGGTGATCGACTGCCACATGACTTCTTCGGCAAAATATGCCGATATTATTCTCCCGGACTGCACTGCTTCTGAGCAGATGGATTTCGCGCTGGATGCCTCCTGCGGCAACATGTCCTACGTCATCTTTACCGATCAGGCTATTAAACCTCGCTTTGAGTGCAAAACCATCTATGAGATGACCTCTGAGCTGGCGAAACGTCTTGGCGTTGAGCAGCAATTTACCGAGGGGCGCACGCAGGAAGGGTGGATGCGCCATCTGCATGAACTCTCCCGCAAAGCGATCCCTGACCTTCCGGATTTCGATACCTTCCGTGAGCAGGGGATGTACAAACAGCGTGATCCGGAAGGCCACCACGTGGCGTACAAAGCTTTCCGTGACGATCCGCAGGCCAATCCGCTGACCACGCCATCGGGCAAAATTGAAATTTATTCAGAAGAGCTGGCAAAAATTGCCTCTACCTGGGAGTTGCCGGAAGGGGATGTTATCGATCCGCTGCCGATCTACACGCCGGGCTTTGAAAACTACAACGATCCGCTGACCGCGAAATTCCCGCTGCAGTTGACCGGCTTCCACTACAAAGCGCGTGTTCACTCTACCTATGGCAACGTCGACGTACTGAAAGCTGCCTGCCGTCAGGAGATGTGGATTAACCCGATGGATGCCAAAGCCCGTGGGATCAGCAATGGCGACCGCGTGCGCATCTTTAACGGTCGCGGTGAGGTACACATTGAAGCCAAGGTGACTCCGCGCATGATGCCTGGCGTTGTCGCGCTGGGGGAAGGGGCCTGGTATAGCCCGGATGCGAATCGCATCGACCAGGCAGGCAGTATTAACGTACTGACCACGCAGCGTCCGTCGCCACTGGCGAAGGGCAACCCGTCCCACACGAACCTTGTTCAGGTTGAAAAGGTGTAAGGAGTAACCGATGACAACCCAGTATGGATTTTTTATTGATTCCAGCCGCTGCACCGGGTGCAAAACCTGCGAGCTCGCCTGCAAGGATTACAAAGATTTAACCCCGGACGTCAGCTTCCGCCGTATTTACGAATACGCGGGCGGTGACTGGCAGGAAGACAACGGTGTCTGGCACCAGAACGTGTTTGCCTACTACCTGTCGATTGCCTGCAACCACTGCGAAGACCCGGCCTGCACCAAGGTCTGCCCGAGCGGGGCGATGCACAAGCGTGACGACGGGTTCGTGGTGGTGGATGAAGATGTCTGCATCGGCTGTCGCTACTGCCACATGGCCTGTCCGTACGGTGCCCCGCAGTACAATGCCGCCAAAGGGCATATGACCAAGTGCGACGGCTGCCACACCCGCGTGGCAGACGGCAAAAAGCCGATCTGCGTGGAGTCCTGCCCGCTGCGTGCGCTGGACTTCGGTCCTATCGACGAGCTGCGTAAAAAACATGGTCAGCTGGCGGCCGTCGCGCCGCTGCCGTCCGCACACTTCACGAAGCCAAGCATCGTGATTAAACCTAACGCCAACAGCCGCCCGACAGGGGATAGCACCGGCTACCTGGCAAACCCGAAGGAGGTGTGAGATGGGAAGTGGATGGCATGAATGGCCGCTGATGATCTTCACGGTCTTTGGGCAGTGTGTGGCGGGCGGTTTTATTGTCCTCGCGCTGGCGCTGCTGAAAGGGAATCTCACTGCTGAGCAACAACAACGTTTAGTGTTGAGTATGTTTGGCCTGTGGGTGCTGATGGGAATTGGCTTTATTGCCTCTACGCTGCACCTCGGCTCGCCAATGCGCGCGTTCAACTCCCTGAACCGGGTGGGCGCGTCGTCACTCAGTAATGAAATCGCCAGCGGGGCGATCTTCTTTGCTGTGGGTGGGCTGGGTTGGCTGCTGGCAGCACTGAAGAAATTGCCGGCAGGGCTGCGCAGCGTGTGGCTGATTGTCACGATGGTTCTGGGCGTGGTGTTTGTGTGGATGATGGTGCGGGTCTATAACACCATCGACACCGTGCCGACCTGGTACAGCATCTGGACACCGATGAGCTTCTTCCTGACGCTGTTTATTGGTGGGCCGCTTCTTGGCTTCATGCTGCTGCGCGTCGCGGGTGTTGACGGTTGGGCGATGCGTTTGCTGCCCGTCGTTTCACTGCTGGCGCTGGTGGTGAGCGCAGTCGTCACCCTGATGCAGGGCGCGGAGCTGGCAACCATTCACAGCTCTGTTCAGCAGGCGTCTGCCCTGGTGCCGGCATACGGCTCGCTGATGGCCTGGCGCGTGGTACTGCTGGTGGCGGCACTGGTGTGCTGGATTGTGCCTCAGCTTAAGGGGTATCAACCCGCGCTGCCGCTCCTGTCACTGGCTTTTGTGCTGGTCCTCGCAGGTGAACTGATCGGCCGCGGTGTGTTCTACGGTTTGCATATGACCGTAGGTATGGCCGTCGCCAGTTAGCGTTGCCGTGGGTGAGATAAAGCCGGGACGGAGCGCCCGGCTTTTTTTATTTTAATCATGAAATTTTTCGACTGACGTTTTGTTTTCACTTCGGGCATTAATAAATAAAAACAGATACATAATTCATATCTATAGCAGGCGTTGCATTAGCAGGATAAGTTTTTTAAATCGACAGGGAACATATCGTGCGTGGCGGTGAAATCAGTGGATTGACTTTGTTTTTGCCAGTGGCATGATGCGCACGAAATCTGAACTTCCTCACGGTTTTTAATCCATGACCATCTATACCCGGCCAGTGCTTTTATTGCTCTGTGGCCTGCTTCTGCTGACCCTGGCGATCGCAGTGTTAAATACGCTCGTCCCGCTGTGGCTCGCCCATGAAAACTTACCGACCTGGCAGGTGGGTATGGTCAGCTCGTCCTTTTTTACCGGTAACCTGCTGGGTACGCTGGTTACAGGAAGCCTGATTAAACGCTTTGGTTTTAACCGCAGCTATTATCTGGCCTCGCTGCTCTTCGCTGTCGGATGTGCCGGGCTGGGCCTGATGGTGGGCTTCTGGAGCTGGATGGTATGGCGCTTTATCGCCGGAGTGGGTTGCGCGATGATTTGGGTGGTGGTTGAAAGCGCGCTGATGTGCAGCGGCACGTCACGTAACCGCGGACGCCTGCTGGCAGCCTATATGATGGTTTATTACATCGGTACCGTGCTTGGTCAACTGATGGTGAGCAAACTGCCAACCGACCTGATGAGCGTTCTGCCGTGGGTGACGGGAATGGTGCTGGCAGCAATCCTGCCGCTGCTCTTTACGCGCATTGTGAACCAGAACAGCGAACACCAGGAAGCAACCCACGTCTGGCCAATGCTGAGACTGCGTCAGGCGCGTCTTGGCGTTAACGGCTGTATTATCTCCGGAATTGTGCTTGGTTCACTGTATGGCCTGATGCCGCTTTATCTGAACCATCAGGGCGTCAGCGATTCCGGGATCGGTTTCTGGATGGCGGTGATGGTGAGTGCGGGGATTGTCGGTCAGTGGCCGATTGGACGCCTGGCCGATCGCTTTGGTCGCCTGTTGGTGCTGCGTGTTCAGGTTTTCGTGGTGATCATGGGTTGTCTCGCCATGCTCAGCAATGCGGCGATGGCGCCTGCGCTGTTTATTCTGGGTGCCGCAGGTTTTACGCTCTATCCGGTCGCGATGGCCTGGGCCTGTGAGAAAGTTGAACACCACCAGTTAGTGGCAATGAACCAGGCGTTGTTACTGAGCTATACCATCGGCAGCCTGCTGGGACCGACCTTTACCGCGATGCTGATGCAGAATTACTCCGACAATTTGCTGTTTATTATGATTGCCAGCGTATCGTTTATTTATCTCTTAATGCTGCTGCGCAAAGTGGGAGAACACCCGACGCCTGTGGCGCATGCCTGATTAATAAAAAGCCAGTCGATGACTGGCTTTTTTGTCCCCATCACATATAAGACTTTTACGTATTGTTTGTTTATTGCACCAGGCGATAATTCAGGTGAGTTCTATCACTAAAAGGCAACAATCATGTCTACTCGTCGTTTTACCACTACCGCTCTGGCAGTAGTGTTGTCTTTAACGTTTGCTGCAGCTCCGGTCATGGCTAACCCGGGTAACGGGAATGGCAGTGGTCACGGGAACAGTGGCGGACAAGGTAATGGCGGCAGTCACGGCAATTCCGGTAGTCATGGCAACGGAAATTCCGGTACCCACGGTAATAAACAAAATAACGGTCAGGAAAATCCAGGTAAATCGAATAAAAGCGTCAGTGACGATGTCGACGCCCGTGTGAGCTTCGATCATGCCCGTCACCTGGCACTCAATTACGGCTTAACAGGTTATGAGTCACTGCCTCCGGGTATTGCGAAAAACCTCGCACGCGGTAAACCGCTCCCTCCGGGCATTGCGAAGAAAACCGTGCCGGCTTCTATGCTGGGCCAACTTCCTTCCTATCCTGGTTATGAATGGCGTGTCGTCGGTGACGATCTGGTCTTAATTGCGCTGAGTACTGCGGTTGTGACCACCATTATTAATGGCGTCTTCAGATAATATAAAAAAGGCCCGGTTCTCACCGGGCCTTTTCTTAATACATTACCTTGTGGCCGTACTGTTCAAGAATACCTTTCACGCGTTCCATCGTCTCTTTCTTCGGCGGCTTAACGCCATCGAGTTTATATTCTTCGCCCATGGCGACCCACTTGTGTTTACCCAGTTCGTGGTAGGGCAGAAGCTCAATTTTCTCAACGTTGCCCATATCGCGGGTAAATTCTCCCAGCCGATGCGCGGAATCGTCATCATCTGACCAGCCAGGTACAACAACATAGCGGATCCAGGTTTTGATGCCTTTCCCGGAGATGTATTTGGCGAACTCCAGCGTACGGTGGTTGGAAACACCCACCAGATTCTGGTGGATCTCATCGTTCATCTGTTTGAGATCGAGCATCACGAGGTCGGTGACGTCGAGCAGTTCATCAATGACCGGATCGTAGCGGCGGACAAAACCGTTTGTATCGAGACAGGTATGAATGCCTTCTTTGCGGCAGGCGCGGAACCAGTCGCGCACGAATTCGGCCTGCAGAATGGCTTCACCGCCGGAAGCGGTTACGCCGCCGCCGGATGCGTTCATAAAGTGACGATAAGTCACCACCTCTTTCATCAGTTCTTCGACGGTCACTTCTTTGCCGCCGTGCGTATCCCAGGTGTCACGGTTATGGCAGTACAGGCAGCGCATCAGGCAGCCCTGGAAAAAGGTGATAAAGCGGATACCCGGGCCATCGACAGTGCCACAGGATTCAAAGGAGTGAATGCGACCAATAATTGACATTGCGGTGATATCTCCAGCATCGGCCCGTCCGGGGCCTGTGTATGCACAGCTCAAAACCGGCTGTGTTTAAGTCTGTTTTGGCTGTTATCCATAGAGTATAGATAGCGGACAAAAGAGACTGTGATGGAGAGAGTGTTAAAAAGGCCCCACGTATGTGGAGCCTTTATTGTACGCCTTTTAACGCGTGATTTCAGTCAATTCCACTTACATGGACTGAGTGAAAGTACGGGTGATAACGTCCTGCTGCTGTTCTTTCGTCAGGGAGTTAAAACGTACTGCGTAGCCGGATACACGGATGGTCAGCTGAGGATATTTCTCAGGGTGTTCCATCGCATCAAGCAGCATTTCACGGTTCATTACGTTCACGTTCAGGTGCTGACCACCTTCAATGGACGCTTCGTGGTGGAAGTAACCATCCATCAGACCCGCGAGGTTAGTTTTACGTACTTCGTCGTCTTTACCCAGCGCATTTGGCACGATAGAGAAGGTGTAAGAGATACCATCTTTCGCGTAAGCAAACGGCAGTTTAGCGACGGAGGTCAGAGAGGCAACAGCACCTTTCTGGTCACGACCGTGCATTGGGTTAGCACCAGGACCGAATGGCGCACCCGCGCGACGACCGTCCGGAGTGTTACCGGTTTTCTTACCATACACAACGTTAGACGTGATGGTCAGAACAGACTGAGTCGGGATAGCGTTACGGTAAGTGGTCAGTTTCTGAATTTTCTTCATGAAACGTTCAACCAGGTCAACCGCCATGTCATCAACGCGAGAGTCGTTGTTACCAAACTGCGGATATTCGCCTTCGATTTCGAAGTCAACAGCCAGACCGTCTTCGTCACGAATTGGTTTAACTTTCGCATATTTGATTGCAGACAGGGAGTCAGCCGCAACGGACAGACCTGCGATACCACACGCCATGGTGCGGATAACGTCACGGTCATGCAGCGCCATCAGAGAGGCTTCGTAGCTGTACTTGTCGTGCATGTAGTGGATAACGTTCAGGGCAGTGACGTACTGTTTAGCCAGCCAGTCCATGAAGTGATCCATACGCTCCATGACTTCATCGAAGTTCAGAACGTCGCCTTTGATTGGTTCAGACTTAGGACCAACCTGCATTTTCAGTTTTTCATCAACGCCGCCGTTGATTGCGTACAGCATGGTTTTCGCCAGGTTTGCACGCGCACCGAAGAACTGCATTTGTTTACCAACAACCATTGGGCTTACGCAGCATGCGATAGCGTAGTCATCGTTGTTGAAGTCCGGACGCATCAGGTCATCGTTCTCGTACTGCAGAGAAGAGGTGTCGATGGACACTTTAGCGGCGAATTTCTTGAAGTTCAGAGGCAGTTTTTCAGACCACAGAACAGTGATGTTCGGCTCCGGAGAAGGACCCATGGTGTACAGGGTGTTCAGGAAGCGGAAGCTGTTTTTGGTAACCAGAGTACGGCCATCAACACCCATACCACCGATAGATTCCGTTGCCCAGATTGGGTCACCAGAGAACAGCTCATCGTATTCAGGGGTACGCAGGAAGCGAACCATACGCAGTTTCATGACCAGGTGGTCAATCATTTCCTGAGCGTCTTGCTCGGTGATTTTGCCCGCTTTCATATCACGTTCGATGTAAGCATCCAGGAAGGTGGATACACGACCGAAGGACATTGCTGCACCGTTCTGAGACTTAACAGCGGCCAGGTAGCCGAAGTAGGTCCACTGGATAGCTTCCTGAGCGTTGGTTGCAGGACCAGAGATATCGCAGCCATATTTAGCCGCCATTTCTTTGATCTGACCCAGCGCGCGATGCTGTTCAGCGATTTCTTCACGCAGACGAATAGTCGCTTCCAGGTTTACACCGTTTTCCAGATCAGACTGCAGGGAAACAAACTGCGCGTATTTGTCTTTCATCAGGAAGTCGATACCGTACAGCGCAACGCGACGGTAGTCACCGATGATACGGCCACGGCCATAGGCATCTGGCAGACCAGTCAGAACGCCAGATTTACGGCAGTTCAGAATGTCTTTGGTGTAAACATCGAATACACCCTGGTTGTGGGTTTTGCGGTATTCGGTGAAGATTTTTTTCAGCATTGGGTCCAGCTCGCGGTTATACGCTTTGCAGGAACCTTCAACCATTTTGATACCACCGAACGGGATGATCGCACGTTTCAGTGGTGCTTCAGTCTGCAGACCAACGATTTTCTCAAGGGCTTTGTTAATGTAGCCAGCATCGTGAGAAGTGATGGTAGAAGCAACGGAGGTGTCAAAATCAACTGGCGCGTGAGTGCGGTTTTCCAGTTTTACGCCTTCCATTACGCTGTCCCACAGCTTGGTGGTCGCGTCAGTTGCACCAGCCAGGAAGGATTCGTCACCTTCATACGGGGTATAGTTTTTCTGAATGAAGTCACGTACGTTTACTTCATTCTGCCAGTCACCTTTCGCAAAACCTTCCCAGGCTGTGGCTAACTTTTCATTAAGCTCGGACATGTAACACCTACCTTCTTAAGTGGATTTTTTATTTACTGCCTGAGATAACCATCAATGATGGTCGTCGCCACGCAGGTAAATGACCCAGTATGTCAACCCAACTAACAGACCCCCACCGATAATGTTCCCGATAGTGACAGGGATCAGGTTATCAGTAATGAAATTCATAATAGTCAGGTGAGAGAAACTTTCCGGGGTTGAACCAACAGCAGTCCAGAACTCCGGGCTTGCAAAGTTGCGGATTACAATTCCCATTGGGATCATAAACATGTTCGCAATACTGTGCTCGAAGCCGCTGGCAACAAACATCGCAACCGGCAGAACCATAATCATGGCTTTATCCATCAGGCTACGACCCGAGTAGCTCATCCAGACAGCCAGGCAGACCATCAGGTTAGCGAGGATGCCGAGAGCAACGGCTTCGATAAATGTGTGGTGCATTTTGTGGTCTGCGGTCTGCAGGACGTTGAGTCCCCAGCCACCGTTGGCGGTCATATACTCGCCAGAGAGCCACATCAACAGAACAAAGAGCAGACAGCCAATCAGGTTGCCAACATAGACATTAAGCCAGTTGCGCGCCAGTTGACCCCAGGTAATTCTTCCGCTGGCTTTTGCCACGACAATCAACACTGTAGAAGTGAAGAGGTCGGCGCCGCAGATGACGCAAAGAATCAGTCCCAGTGAGAAGCAAATACCGCCAATCAGTTTCGCCATGCCGAAAGGCATCGCGGCAGTACCGGTGGTGGCAGTGATGTAGAAGACAAACGCGATAGAGATGAACACACCAGCCGTGATCGCCAGATAGAACGTCTTCATCGGGTGTTTCGTTGCTTTATAGACACCCGCTTCTTCGGCAACTTTGGCCATAGCAGCTGGGAGTAAAAGATCAAAAGGGTTGTCAGCTTTCACACTAACTCTCTCTTTATTAAGTCGGCGACGAGATACTAACAAAGCATTATAGAAGAGAAATTGATATAGATCATATCTCGCCTGGCTTATAGGCCCGCAATGTGTATGGATTTACAGCAAAAGCGGAGTAAGTATTTGATTATCCGTATAAAAATAAATTTTAAAAGTTATGAAAAGAGTTGAATTATTTCTTTCGGCCACCTCTGCAACAGTTAATTAATATGGAGTAATTACCATAAAAAGTAACAGTAAAGCCCAGGTAAATATTATTATATTTACCCATATTTAACTTTATTATTACAATCAACAGTCATTGCCGAAAAAAATAAAAAACGGGGCAATGAAATTGCCCCGTAATATAGCCCAGACGATTGAATACGCCTACAGCTGATAATGTTATATGCGCTTATTTTGACCAGTAAGCGGATTTCGCCTTCTGCAATTTTTCATACGCTTTCAGCAGAGACTGATGTGCCGGGAAGGCTTTCAGGTCGCTATCCACAGCCTGAAGACCGTAGAACGGCGCTTCACCGCTCAGTGCTGCGCTGGCGGCTTCAACGGCGTCAGCACCGTACATGCGAACAAACGCATTCAGGTATTGCAGCGGCTGACGATCTTCTTCCTGCGCGAGAAGCAGCAGGGTTTGCAGGCAGCGATAGTAGTTAGTGCGCTCGGCAGAGAAGACAGACTGGTTAAACTCCATAGTCCACTCGGTCCAGGCCAGAGCCTGATCCAGATCGCCACCAGCCAGTGCCAGCATTGCTTTCAGCTCACCGATACGCAGGGTATACCAGCCGTTATCTTTACCGGTCGCCAGACCCAGCAGCTCGCGTACGCGGGTGAAGTCATCATGGCCTTCCTCGTCCAGTTGCGCGATCAGGTTCAGGTAATCTTCTTTTTCCCATTCGCTGCCCGGCAAGGCCAGCAGGGTTTCACGCAGGTGCGCGCCCATGCTGTTGTTCGCCAGCCACAGATCTTCTGCCGGATAGATGTCGGACATGCCCGGCACCAGAATGCGGCAGGCGTACACGCCAAGGTGTTCGTAGTCAGCGATGTAGACTTCTTTATCTTCCGCCTTAAAGATAGCCATCAGCGTGGCGAACTCTTCTTCGGTGGTACCTGCAAAGCTCCAGTCGACGAACGGATAGTCCGCGTCCTGCTTAAACAGATCCCAGGAGATCAAACCGCTGGAGTCGATGAAGTGGGTTTCAAGGTTGGTGTGCTCGGCCACTTCTTCGTCGTCAAAGGTCGGTGGCGTAAACACGTCCAGATCTTTCAGGCCACGGCCCTGCAGTAATTCGGTGACGGTACGCTCCAGCGCCACGCCAAAGTCAGGGTGCGCGCCGAAGGAGGCGAAGCAGGTTCCGTTTTCAGGGTTAAACAGCACCACACAGATAACCGGGTATTTACCGCCCAGCGAGCCGTCATAGGCAAAGATTGGGAAACCTTCCGCTTCCAGCCTGGCGATGGATTCCACCACGCCCGGGTAGCGCGCCAGCACGTCAGCCGGAATTTCAGGCAGGCTGATGGATTCGGCAATGATGCGGTTTTTAATGTGGCGTTCGAAGACTTCAGACAGCCCCTGTACGCGCGCTTCATTACGGGTATTACCGGCAGACATACCGTTGGACACATACAGGTTGCCAACGATGTTCATCGGGATATAGACGGTCTGCTCATCAGACTGACGCGTGAACGGCAGGGCGCAGATACCACGATCCTCATTGCCGGACTGCAGATCGATCAGCATGCTGGCGGTCAGTTCGTTTTCCGGATCGTAGAACGCACGCAGACGCGCGTCGAGAATGCCTTCCGGCAGCGCGTCGTCTTCAGGCAGCGGGAACCATTTTTCGTTCGGATAGTGCACGAACGGGCCGTTGGCGATGGTTTCACCCAGCCAGAAATCGGCGAAGAAATAGTTGGTCGACAGACGTTCAAAATACTCACCCAGCGCAGAGGCCAGTGCCGCTTTTTTTGTCGCGCCTTTACCATTGGTAAAGCACAGGGCACACTCTTTATCGCGAATATGCACGGACCAGACATGAGGCACCGGGTTGAGCCAGGAGGCTTCTTCGATATTAAAGCCCAGGTCGGTCAGTTTCTGCTGGAAGCGAGCGATGGAATCTTCCAGAGCGGCGTCTTTGCCGGGGATAAACGTTTGAGTCATGGCGTTCACTTTTATCGTACGTAAAGCGCGCAATGATACGGGTTTTGCGTGACAGGTGCTATCTTCGGCGAAAATAAAAGACTCGACTATGCTTACAGACAGTAACTTACTGTTAAGGCATAGAAAAATGAAAGCATTTGATCTCCAGCGGATGGCGTTTGATAAAGTTCCTCCCGAATTTTTGGGCGAAGTGGCCCTGCGCAGCCTGTATACCTTTGTATTGGTCTTCCTGTTTCTCAAAATCACCGGGCGGCGTGGTGTCCGGCAGATGTCCCTCTTTGAGGTGCTGATTATTCTGACGCTGGGTTCAGCGGCGGGGGATGTCGCCTTTTACGACGATGTGCCGATGGTGCCGGTCTTTATCGTTTTTGTCTCACTGGCGCTACTTTACCGGCTTGTCATGTGGCTGATGTCGAAAAGTGAAAAGCTGGAAGATCTTCTCGAAGGGAAGCCGGTGGTTATCGTCGAGAACGGGCGGCTGGCATGGGAAAATGTACAGAGTGCCAACATGACCGAGTTCGAGTTTTTTATGGAACTGCGTCTGAATAGCGTTGAACAACTCGGGCAGGTACGGCTGGCAATCATGGAAACGAACGGACAAATCAGCGTCTATTACTATGCTGACGACGAGGTGAAGCCGGGGCTCTGTATTCTGCCGGATATGCTTATTGAGCGTTTCACCACCGTGCCTGAGTCAGGCGAATATGCCTGTATAAGATGTAGCCATGTTGTGGCGATGCAGACGGGCGATCATCAATTATGTCCCCGCTGTACAAATCCGGAATGGACGAAGGTTAGCCGGGCCAAACGCCTTACCTGACAGCCATATTGTCGGTTTTGCCGCAGAGAGGTGGCAGATTGTATTGTGTGACGCGGGACACATTTCACCGGTCATAAGTTTTAGACATTGCGGCGCGTGTCACTGAATGATAAAACCGATATCCACAGTTATAACTTATTGCTTTTAGCGTGGTGAGGGGAAATGGCTCAAGTCTTTAATTTCAGTTCAGGTCCGGCGATGTTGCCGGCAGACGTGCTTAAACAGGCTCAACAGGAACTTTGTGACTGGAACGGTCTGGGTACGTCGGTGATGGAAATCAGCCACCGTGGTAAAGAGTTTATTCAGGTGGCGGAAGAGGCAGAAAAGGATTTTCGCGATCTGCTGAACATTCCCTCAAACTACAAAGTTTTGTTCTGCCACGGCGGTGGCCGCGGTCAGTTTGCTGGCGTCCCACTGAATATCCTCGGCGACAAAACCACGGCAGACTACGTTGATGCGGGTTACTGGGCGGCAAGTGCGGTTAAAGAAGCCAAAAAGTACTGCTCGCCAAATGTTATCGACGCCAAAATTACCGTTGATGGCCTGCGTGCCGTGAAGCCGATGAGCGAATGGCAGCTCTCTGATAACGCTGCGTATCTGCACTATTGCCCAAATGAAACCATCGACGGGATTGCCATCGACGAGACCCCGAACTTCGGTAAAGACGTGGTGGTTGCAGCCGATTTCTCCTCTACCATTTTGTCCGCGCCAATTGACGTCAGCCGCTACGGTGTTATCTATGCGGGTGCGCAGAAAAATATCGGCCCGGCGGGTTTGACTATTGTCATCGTGCGCGAAGATTTGCTGGGTAAAGCCCATCAGTCTTGCCCGTCTATTCTGGATTATACGGTCCTCAACGATAACGACTCCATGTTCAACACCCCCCCTACGTTTGCCTGGTACCTCTCTGGCCTGGTCTTTAAATGGCTCAAGCAAAACGGCGGCGTGGCGCAGATGGACAAAATCAATCAGCAGAAAGCCGACCTGCTGTATGGCGTGATCGATAAGAGCGATTTCTACCGTAACGATGTCGCGAAAGCTAACCGTTCTCGTATGAATGTGCCGTTCCAGCTGGCGGACAGCAACCTGGATAAAGTCTTCCTTGAAGCGTCCTTCGCTGCAGGCCTGCATGCGCTGAAAGGCCACCGTGTTGTAGGCGGTATGCGTGCCTCTATCTATAACGCGATGCCGCTGGAAGGGGTTAAAACCCTGACCGATTTCATGATCGACTTCGAACGTCGCCACGGTTAATTACGCTGTTTTCACCCCCGTAGCTCTGCTGCGGGGTTTTTATTATGTTGAGTTGAGAGTTAAGTTTCATGGAATCCCTGACGTTACAACCTATCGCGCGGGTAGATGGCACCATTAATCTGCCTGGTTCAAAAAGTGTCTCGAACCGCGCTCTGCTGCTGGCAGCTCTGGCAAACGGCACCACCGTCCTCACAAACCTGCTGGACAGCGATGACGTGCGCCATATGCTCAATGCGCTGAAAGCGTTGGGAGTTCATTACACGCTGTCTGACGACCGCACCCGCTGTGAAGTGACCGGCAACGGCGGCGCGTTACGCTCGGCTGAAGAGCGTGAACTGTTTCTGGGTAATGCGGGGACGGCGATGCGCCCGCTGGCGGCGGCCCTGTGCCTGGGCAGCAACAATATTGTGCTGACCGGTGAGCCACGCATGAAAGAGCGTCCCATTGGCCATCTGGTGGATGCCCTTCGCCAGGGCGGCGCGCAGATTGAGTATCTGGAGCAGGAAAATTACCCGCCTCTGCGTCTGCGCGGTGGTTTCAATGGCGGTAACGTCGAGGTGGATGGCAGCGTCTCCAGCCAGTTCCTGACGGCTCTGCTGATGACTGCGCCGCTGGCACCACAGGATACGGTCATCACCATCAAAGGCGACCTGGTCTCTAAACCGTACATTGATATTACGCTGCACCTGATGAAAACCTTTGGGGTTGAGGTGGAAAACCGCGCTTATCAGCAATTCGTGGTTCGCGGTGCGCAGCAGTACCAGTCTCCGGGTCATTACCTTGTGGAAGGTGATGCTTCTTCTGCCTCCTATTTCCTGGCGGCAGGGGCGATTAAGGGCGGTACGGTGAAAGTGACCGGCATTGGCCGTAACAGCGTTCAGGGCGATATCCGTTTTGCTGACGTGCTGGAAAAAATGGGCGCCACGATTACCTGGGGCGATGATTTCATCTCCTGCACCCATGGCGAGCTGAACGCTATCGATATGGACATGAACCATATCCCGGATGCGGCGATGACCATTGCCACGGCGGCGCTCTTCGCAAAAGGCACCACGACGCTGCGTAACATTTACAACTGGCGCGTAAAAGAGACTGACCGTCTGTTCGCGATGGCGACCGAACTGCGTAAAGTGGGCGCCGAAGTGGAGGAGGGCGAAGACTACATCCGCGTCACGCCTCCGGCAAAACTGCAATTTGCGGAAATCGGCACCTATAACGATCACCGCATGGCAATGTGCTTCTCGCTGGTGGCGCTCTCCGATACGCCGGTGACCATTCTCGACCCGAAATGTACGGCGAAAACCTTCCCGGACTACTTCGAGCAATTGGCGCGTATCAGTACCCCTGCCTGATTTGCCTTCGCGCCAGCCTCTGTGCTGGCGCGCTTACAGCGTTCCCACTCATTGACGTGATGATCTACACTTCTGAAGATGTGCGCCTGCCGCCTGCAAGCAACGCGAACGATGTAGAAGTATCATTGCGCAATAATTCTTCATCTAAATACCTGTAATTCGCGTTTTTGCACACAACGTTAACGATTGTGGGCATTGGCGCGTATAATGCGCGGCGTTTACGTTAACGGTATGCCTGTTTAAGGAGATAAAGATGACGGCAATTGCCCCGGTCATAACCATTGATGGCCCAAGCGGTGCAGGAAAGGGCACCTTGTGCAAGGCAATGGCGGAAGCATTGCAATGGCATCTGCTGGACTCTGGTGCTATTTACCGCGTGTTAGCGCTTGCGGCGCTGCATCACCATGTTGATGTGGCCTCCGAAGACGCGCTGGTTCCGCTGGCTACCCATCTTGATGTTCGCTTTATCTCAACCAACGGAAATCTGGAAGTGATTCTCGAAGGTGAAGATGTCAGCGGTGAAATTCGGACTCAGGACGTGGCGAATGCCGCTTCACAGGTTGCCGCTTTCCCGCGCGTGCGTGAAGCACTGCTGCGCCGTCAACGCGCCTTCCGTGAACTGCCTGGCCTGATCGCTGACGGGCGTGACATGGGAACCGTTGTCTTCCCTGATGCGCCGGTGAAAATTTTCCTCGACGCCTCCTCGGAAGAACGGGCTCAACGCCGCATGCTTCAGTTGCAGGAAAAGGGGTTTAGTGTTAACTTTGATCGCCTTTTGTCCGAGATAAAAGAGCGCGATGACCGCGATCGTAACCGCGCCGTCGCCCCACTTGTTCCTGCAGAAGATGCATTAGTTCTGGATTCAACCAGTTTAACTATTGAGCAAGTGATTGAAAAAGCGCTACAATATGCGCGCCAAAAACTGGCACTCGCGTAATTGCGACCGATTTAGCAGTACCCCCGCTGCAATGGATTGACGGCGGGTATGTGAAACAACCCCATCCGGCACGGAGCCAGGTGGACGTTATATTAACCTGAAGATTAAACATGACTGAATCTTTTGCTCAACTATTTGAAGAATCCTTAAAAACAATCGAAACCCGTCCGGGTTCCATCGTTCGTGGTGTTGTTGTTGCTATCGACAAAGACGTAGTACTGGTTGACGCCGGTCTGAAATCTGAGTCCGCCATTCCGGCAGAGCAGTTCAAAAACGCCCAGGGCGAGCTGGAAATCCAGGTTGGTGACGAAGTTGACGTTGCTCTGGATGCAGTAGAAGACGGCTTCGGCGAAACCCTGCTTTCCCGTGAAAAAGCTAAACGTCACGAAGCTTGGATCACGCTGGAAAAAGCTTACGAAGAAGCTGAAACTGTGGTCGGTGTTATCAACGGCAAAGTTAAAGGTGGCTTCACTGTTGAGCTGAATGGTATTCGTGCGTTCCTGCCAGGTTCTCTGGTAGACGTTCGTCCAGTCCGTGACACCCTGCACCTCGAAGGCAAAGAGCTTGAGTTCAAAGTAATCAAGCTGGACCAGAAGCGTAACAACGTTGTTGTATCCCGTCGTGCCGTTATCGAATCCGAAAACAGCGCAGAACGCGATCAGCTGCTGGAAAACCTGCAGGAAGGCATGGAAGTCAAAGGTATCGTTAAGAACCTCACTGACTACGGCGCATTCGTTGACCTGGGCGGCGTTGATGGCCTGCTGCACATCACCGACATGGCGTGGAAACGCGTTAAGCACCCAAGCGAAATCGTGAACGTGGGCGACGAAATCACTGTTAAAGTGCTGAAGTTCGACCGCGAGCGTACTCGTGTATCCCTCGGCCTGAAACAGCTGGGCGAAGATCCATGGGTAGCTATCGCTAAGCGTTACCCAGAAGGTACTAAACTGACTGGTCGCGTTACCAACCTGACTGACTACGGCTGCTTCGTTGAAATCGAAGAAGGCGTTGAAGGCCTGGTGCACGTTTCCGAAATGGACTGGACCAACAAAAACATCCACCCATCCAAAGTTGTTAACGTTGGTGATGTAGTGGAAGTTATGGTTCTGGATATCGACGAAGAACGTCGTCGTATCTCCCTGGGCCTGAAACAGTGCAAAAACAACCCATGGCAGCAGTTCGCGGAAACCCACAACAAGGGTGACCGTGTTGAAGGTAAAATCAAGTCTATCACTGACTTCGGTATCTTCATCGGCCTGGACGGCGGCATCGATGGCCTGGTTCACCTGTCTGACATCTCCTGGAACGTTGCAGGCGAAGAAGCAGTTCGTGAATACAAAAAAGGCGACGAAATCGCTGCAGTTGTTCTGCAGGTTGACGCAGAGCGTGAACGTATCTCCCTGGGCGTTAAACAGCTCGCAGAAGATCCGTTCAACAACTGGGTTGCACTGAACAAGAAAGGCGCAATCGTAAACGGTAAAGTCACTGCAGTTGACGCTAAAGGCGCAACCGTAGAACTGGCTGACGGCGTTGAAGGTTACCTGCGCGCTTCTGAAGCTTCACGTGACCGCGTTGAAGATGCGACTCTGGTTCTGAACGTTGGTGACGACGTTGAAGCTAAGTTCACCGGTGTTGACCGTAAGAACCGTGCAATCAGCCTGTCTGTTCGTGCTAAAGACGAAGCTGATGAGAAAGATGCAATCGCAACTGTTAACAAACAGGAAGATGCAAACTTCTCTAACAACGCAATGGCTGAAGCTTTCAAAGCAGCTAAAGGCGAGTAATATCAGGTTGTCCGCATCATTTTGAGCTGTAACGCATTTACAGCGAGAAGGATGAGGAGCAAACTTGACAGATTAGAGGATTCGTCCTGTAATCAATAACAAAGGGCGGCTACGGCCGCCCTTGTTTAATGAGCTGTTCAGCTAATTGGTTTGAAAGGAACCGGAGGAATCATGACCAAGTCAGAATTGATTGAAAGACTTGCCAGTCAGCAACCGCATATCCCTGCGAAAGCAGTGGAGGATGCCGTAAAAGAGATGCTGGAGCATATGGCCTCCACTCTTGCCCAGGGCGAGCGCATTGAAATCCGCGGTTTCGGTAGTTTTTCTCTGCACTATCGTGCTCCACGTACCGGGCGTAACCCGAAAACTGGCGATAAAGTCGAACTGGAAGGTAAGTACGTTCCACACTTTAAGCCGGGTAAAGAACTGCGCGATCGCGCCAACATTTACGGCAACTGAGTTTAGCCATCAGCGCTAAACTGGGTTCGAAAGAAAGCACCTGCGGGTGCTTTTTTTGTGCCTGTCGCTTTTATTCTGAAGATGCCGCGCAATTTTCCTTTTGTTTTCTGCAAACGGATAAAAATGTTTCAGCGCCCGCTGTAAACCGCGTTTCTTCTGGCTGACGACTCACCCTGCCTGCTTCCATACTGTCACCCTCAAACAGGGAGGTAGTAATGGGCATTCCCGCGATAAGTCTTTGCGCCATTCTGGCGATCATGCCGTTACTCTGGTTACCCGTCCTGCCTGAACGTCATACCGTGTGGGTAATGATAGCCGGTGGGATAGCGCTGGCCGTCCAGCGACACAACGTCCTGAAGTATATGGGGATCGTGGTGTTATTTTGTGTCTGGGGTCTTCTTGCTGCGCAGGAAAGCGTCTGGCCGATGCAACATTTAACGACGGGAGCAGTGCAGGCAGACATAGAAATCACGGCCACCGATGGTGCAACAATGCATCAGGGCAACATTCTGCGTGTCGATGGTCAACGCTGGTGGGCATCCACGGGCGTGACGCTGTATGGCAATTACCTGCCGCAAAAGGTATGTGCCGGTCAGCGCTGGGCTATGACGCTCAGACTCCGGCCTGTGCATGGCGAGCTAAACGACGGGGGATATGATCCCCAGCGAAGCGCCTTTGCCCGACACCAGACGCTCAGCGGACGTTTTACGCAGGCGAAAATCGTCGATGAAAACTGCAGCTTGCGTGCTCAGTACCTGATGTCACTGCAACACCGGCTTTCTGCTTTTCAATGGGGCGCGGTTATGCTTGGGCTGGGGATGGGAGAACGTCTGGAGGTGCCCCGGGAAATTAAAGATCTGATGCGCGACACCGGCACGCTGCACCTGATGGCAATTTCGGGTCTGCATATTGCGCTGGCCGCATCCATCGTCTGGTTACTTACGCGAGGGCTTCAGTTTTTAATGCCGGGCCACTGGATCCACTGGCAGATTCCTCTCCTGGCCGGGTTGCTCTTTGCCGCTTTCTACGCCTGGCTTACCGGGCTGCAACCGCCCGCATTGCGAACGGTTATCGCACTTGCCGTGCTGGCGGCATTGCGCATTGGCGCCCGTCAGTGGTCTCCCTGGCAGGTGTGGTGTTGCTGTATCGCGGCAATCCTGATAAGCGATCCCTTAGCCGTGCTTTCTCAAAGTCTGGCCCTTTCAGCTTTTGCCGTCGCCGCACTGATTTTCTGGTTTCAGTGGCTGCCTCTTCCTCGCGGGCACCGGGTTCGCTGGTTACAGCCTCTGATGAATCTGCTTTATCTGCAAACCGGCATGTTGCTTCTGCTCATGCCATTACAGGTGCTGATTTTTCATGGGTTTAGCCTCTCTTCCCTGGTGGCTAATCTCTTTGCCGTCCCCCTGGTTACTTTTGTCTGCGTACCGCTGATCCTGTCCGGAATGTTGCTTCATCTGTTGCCGCTGACGGCGCTGGAAAGTGCCCTCTGGCTTGCAGCCGATAAATCCCTGGGAGGGTTGTTCTGGATGCTGATGCGCCTGCCGGATGGCTGGCAGAACGTAGATGAACGATGGCAATACCTGACGTTATTGCCCTGGCTTGCCATTATCGGCTGGCGCTTTCATGCCTGGAAATCCGTTCCTGCAGTGTGTCTGGCAGGGAGTGTCTTACTGGCATTTCCGCTCTGGCGAACGGTGAGAAGTGAGGGCTGGACACTGCATATGCTGGATGTGGGGCAGGGACTGGCAATGGTCATTGAACGCCACGGTAAAGCCCTTCTTTATGATACCGGGCTCGCCTGGCCGGGTGGTGATAGTGCCCGGCAGTTAATCATTCCGTGGCTACGCTGGCACCATTTGCAACCAGAAGGCGTCATCCTCAGTCATGAGCATCTCGACCATGCGGGCGGTCTGGCGACGCTGCAAAAAACATGGCCCACGTTATGGATAAGAAGCCCGTTAGATCGGGCGGAACATCGGCCTTGTTTTCGCGGGCAGAGATGGATATGGGAGGGGTTAACCTTCACCGTCCACTGGCCACCTGAGGGCTATTCCGAAAGGGGGAACAATCGCTCCTGTGTGGTAAAAATCGACGATGGTGAGCAGAGTGCGTTGCTTACGGGGGATATTGAAGCGCAAGCGGAACAGACTATGCTTAGCCATTACTGGCGTCATCTGACGTCCACTGTAATACAGGTACCCCATCATGGCAGCAATACGTCTTCATCATTGTCACTGGTGCAACGGGTAGAGGGAAGGATCGCGCTCGATTCTGCGGCCCGCTATAACGCATGGCATTTTCCGTCGGCAAAAGTTATCAGACGTTATCGAAAAGAGGGCTATATCTGGCACGATACCCCCCATTCTGGACAAATATCGGTGACATTCTCGCAACATCAATGGCAAATACAGCGCGTACGTGATGAATATTTACCGCGTTGGTATCATCAGTGGTTTGGCGCGCCCGGAGATAACGGGTAGAATATGCGGCTATTTCAACAGATGCTGGTTTTTTGAATGCATAACGACAAAGATCTCTCCACGTGGCAAACCTTCCGCCGACTCTGGCCGATGATTGCACCTTTTAAAGCAGGCTTGATCGTGGCGGGTGTAGCGTTAGTCCTCAACGCAGCCAGCGATACGTTTATGTTATCGCTTCTCAAACCGTTACTGGATGATGGTTTTGGTAAAACAGATCGCTCAGTGCTGATATGGATGCCACTGGTGGTTATTGGACTGATGATCTTACGCGGTATCACCAGCTACATTTCGAGCTACTGTATCTCCTGGGTTTCCGGGAAAGTCGTTATGACCATGCGCCGTCGGCTGTTTGGTCACATGATGGGCATGCCAGTAGCGTTCTTTGATAAGCAGTCTACCGGTACCTTGCTGTCACGTATTACCTACGACTCCGAGCAGGTAGCATCATCGTCGTCCAACGCGCTGATTACCGTGGTGCGTGAAGGTGCATCGATTATCGGCCTGTTCATCATGATGTTCTATTACAGCTGGCAGCTGTCACTGATCCTTATCGTGCTGGCACCGGTTGTCTCTATTGCTATTCGCGTCGTTTCAAAGCGTTTTCGCAACATCAGTAAGAATATGCAGAACACGATGGGCCAGGTTACGACCAGCGCTGAGCAGATGCTGAAAGGGCATAAAGAGGTGTTGATTTTCGGCGGGCAGGAAGTCGAAACCAAACGCTTTGATAAAGTCAGCAACAAAATGCGTCTGCAGGGGATGAAAATGGTTTCGGCCTCTTCAATTTCTGACCCTATCATCCAGCTGATCGCTTCTCTGGCGCTGGCCTTTGTTCTGTATGCGGCCAGCTTCCCGAGCGTGATGGAGACGCTGACGGCGGGTACCATCACCGTGGTCTTCTCATCGATGATTGCCCTGATGCGCCCGCTGAAATCACTGACGAACGTCAACGCTCAGTTCCAGCGCGGGATGGCTGCCTGCCAGACCCTGTTCAGCATTCTGGATACCGAACAGGAGAAAGATGAAGGTAAACGCGAGATTGAACGCGCCCACGGCGATGTTGAATTCCGCAATGTGACTTTCACCTATCCTGGCCGCGAAACGCCGGCTTTGCGTAATATCAACCTGTCCATTCCCGCGGGTAAAACCGTTGCGCTGGTAGGCCGCTCCGGCTCAGGTAAATCCACCATCGCCAGCCTGATCACCCGTTTCTATGATATCGACGAGGGTGAAATCCTGCTGGATGGCCATGACCTGCGGGAGTATACCCTGCAGTCGCTGCGTAACCAGGTGGCGCTGGTCTCCCAGAATGTGCATCTCTTCAACGATACTGTGGCAAATAACATTGCCTATGCGCGTACAGAAGAGTACAGCCGTGCGGAGATTGAAAAGGCCGCTCGTATGGCCTATGCGATGGACTTTATCAACAAGATGGATAACGGTCTGGATACCATTATCGGTGAGAACGGTGTACTGCTCTCCGGTGGCCAGCGCCAGCGTATCGCCATTGCTCGTGCGCTGTTGCGTGATAGCCCGATTCTGATTCTGGATGAAGCAACCTCTGCGCTGGATACGGAATCTGAACGTGCCATTCAGTCTGCGCTGGATGAGCTGCAAAAGAACCGTACGTCGCTGGTGATTGCGCACCGTCTGTCGACTATCGAGCAGGCTGACGAAATCGTCGTTGTTGAAGATGGCGTGATTGTCGAACGCGGAAGCCACTCTGATTTGCTGGCGCACCGCGGCGTTTACGCCCAACTGCATAAGATGCAATTCGGCGAATGATTGCACGCATCTGGTCCGGTGAATCACCGCTGTGGCTGCTGCTTCTGCCGCTTTCCTGGCTTTATGGCCTGGTGAGCGGCGCCATTCGTCTGCTTTACCGTCTGGGGTTGAAGCAAGCATGGCGCGCGCCGGTGCCGGTTGTCGTGGTGGGTAACCTGACGGCTGGCGGCAACGGTAAAACACCGGTGGTGATCTGGCTGGTGGAGCAACTGCAAAAACGCGGTATACGCCCAGGCGTGGTATCGCGTGGGTATGGCGGAAAAGCGGCGCAGTATCCCCTGTTGCTGACGGCGGAAACTACGACCGCTGAAGCGGGTGATGAGCCAGTATTGATATACCAGCGTACAGGTGCACCTGTTGCGGTTTCCCCGGTACGCAGTGATGCCGTTCAGGCACTTCTTGCCGAACACACGGTAGACATTATTATTACTGACGATGGTCTGCAGCATTACGCGCTGGCGCGTGATAAAGAGATTGTGGTCATTGACGGGGTTCGCCGGTTCGGTAACGGCTGGTGGCTACCCGCCGGGCCAATGCGCGAACGCGCTTCGCGTCTCAGGTCCGTTGATGCGGTGATTGTTAACGGTGGAGAGGCCAAACCGGGTGAGATCCCTATGCATCTCAGGCCGGGAATGGCGGTGAATCTGTTGACCGGAGAGCGCAGTGCTGTCTCGTTGTTACCCGCGCTGGTGGCCATGGCGGGTATCGGTCATCCTCCGCGTTTCTTCGCGACGCTGGAACAGTGTGGTGCCCGGCTTGAAAAACGCGTTCCGCTGGCCGATCATCAGGCGCTGGTGCCAGATCAGGTCGCGGCCCTGACTGCGCCGGGGCAGACGCTAATCATGACTGAAAAAGATGCGGTGAAATGCCGTGCCTTTGCGAAGGATAACTGGTGGTATCTGCCGGTTGACGCTGAACTCAGCGGTGAGCAACCGGAACAATTGCTCAAGGAACTGATTGCGTTAGTGCAGTAATGGCTTACGCGGTTCTGGTGGCGCTTTGACTGACAGGAAAACGCATGTCTTTACCGCAACTCTCGCTTTCAGCCGCACGTCATTTGCACCTTGCCGCACAGGGGCTGCTCAAAAAGCCCCGCCGCCGCGCGCAGCCCGCCGATATTCTCTCTACCGTTCAGCGCATGTCGCTCCTTCAAATTGACACCATTAATATCGTGGCCCGTAGCCCTTACCTTGTGCTGTTTAGTCGGCTGGGGAATTATCCGCCTCAGTGGCTGGATGACGCGCTCAGTAAGGGGGACTTAATGGAGTACTGGGCGCACGAGGCCTGTTTCCTGCCGCGCAGCGATTTTGCCCTGGTTCGCCATCGCATGCTGGCCCCCGAAAAGATGGGCTGGAAATACCGCCAGGAATGGATGCAGGAGCACGCGACTGAAATTGTACAGCTTATCGAGCATATTCAGCAAAACGGTCCTGTACGTTCCGCCGATTTTGAACATCCGAGAAAAGGGACCAGCGGCTGGTGGGAGTGGAAGCCGCACAAACGCCACCTTGAAGGACTGTTTACGTCCGGCAAAGTCATGGTGATTGAACGGCGTAATTTTCAGCGCGTGTATGACCTGACGCACCGCGTGATGCCCCACTGGGACGATGAGCGTGACTTACTCACCCAGGAGGCAGCGGAAGCCATCATGATGGAAAACAGCGCCCGCAGTCTGGGCATTTTCCGGCCGCAGTGGCTGGCGGATTACTATCGCCTTCGCCAGCCGGCCCTGAAACCGCTGCTGGAAATGTGGCAGCGTGAACATCGTGTTATCCCCGTCACGGTAGAAACCCTCGGGAACATGTGGCTGCATTCGGATCTCCTCCCGCTCTTACCCCAGGCTCTGGACAGTAAGCTTCAGGCAACCCACAGCGCGGTGTTATCGCCTTTCGATCCGGTCGTGTGGGACAGAAAACGGGCCGAACAGCTGTTTAATTTCAGCTATCGGCTTGAGTGTTACACCCCCGCGCCAAAGCGTCAGTACGGCTACTTTGTGTTGCCTCTGCTGCACAAAGGGCAACTGGTCGGTCGAATGGACGCCAAAATGCACCGCAAAACCGGCACGCTGGAGATTATCGCGCTCTATCTTGAAGAGGGGATCAAGACCACAGCGGCGCTGGAAAAAGGATTAACCTCCGCCATTAGCGAATTCGCACGCTGGCAGGGGGCCCACGACGTGGCGCTGGGTCGGGTGCCTGACGGGTTGTTTAGCACCTGTCGACGTGGCTGGGAAACAGACACTCCCTGAAAAAGGAATGTGTTAAGCTTTAGCGATTACCCATACGGAGGAACTATGGATCACCGTTTACTTGAAATTATTGCCTGCCCGGTGTGCAACGGCAAACTTTACTACAGCCAGGACAAACAAGAGCTGATTTGCAAGCTGGACAGTCTGGCATTCCCGCTGCGCGACGGTATTCCGGTATTGCTGGAAAACGAAGCCCGCTCCCTGGTGGCAGAAGAGAGCAAACCATGAGTTTTGTTGTCATTATTCCTGCGCGTTATGCATCAACCCGTCTGCCGGGTAAACCGCTGGTGGATATCAACGGCAAACCGATGATTGTGCATGTCCTTGAACGTGCGCGTGAGTCCGGAGCTGAGCGCGTTATCGTGGCAACCGATCATCCGGACGTTGCCCGTGCGGTTGAGGCGGCTGGCGGAGAAGTGTGCATGACCCGCGCCGATCACCAGTCTGGCACAGAGCGGCTGGCAGAAGTGGTTGAGAAATGCGGTTTCAGTGATGATACGGTCATCGTTAACGTGCAGGGCGACGAGCCGATGATCCCGGCGGTCATTATTCGCCAGGTGGCGGAAAACCTGGCGCAGCGCCAGGTCGGTATGGCTACGCTCGCGGTTCCTGTGCTCCACGCTGAAGAGGCGTTTAATCCGAACGCGGTGAAAGTGGTGATGGATGCCGAGGGCTATGCGCTCTACTTCTCTCGCGCCACTATTCCCTGGGATCGTGACCGTTTTGCGGTTTCAAAAGAGACCATTGGTGATTCATTCCTGCGTCATCTGGGGATCTACGGCTACCGCGCTGGCTTTATTCGTCGTTATGTCACCTGGGCACCCAGCCCGCTGGAGCATATCGAAATGCTGGAGCAGCTCCGCGTGCTCTGGTACGGGGAAAAAATCCACGTTGCCGTTGCGCAGGAAGTGCCAGGTACGGGTGTTGACACCCCGGAAGATCTTGAGCGCGTCCGCGCCGAATTGCGTTAATAGCGCCCGCATCCCTCCTTACGGGGGGATGTTCTCTCCCGGTTATTTTCCCTTTCTTTTCCATAATTGATCTCTGTCGGGTGACATCTTCTGTCCGCGCGCTCATTATAAAAGCAGTAGTCTTAATGGGGGTAATCTCATATGGAACAGCTGCGTGCTGAACTGAGCCATCTGCTGGGTGAGAAGTTAAGCAGGGTTGAGTGTGTGAACGAAAAAGCAGATACCGCACTCTGGTCGTTATATGACAGCCAGGGAAACCCAATGCCGCTGATGGCCCGAAGTTTTACCTCGCCGGGCGTTGCCAGGCAGCTGGCCTGGAAAATGTCGATGCTTGCGCGACAAGGGACCGTCCGCATGCCGACGGTGTATGGCGTGATGACGCATGAAGAACACCCCGGCCCCGATGTCCTGCTGATTGAGCGGTTACGTGGCGTGCCTGTGGAAGCGCCTGCTCGTTCACCGGAACGCTGGGAGCAGCTGAAAGATCAGATTGTCGAGGCGCTGCTAGGCTGGCACAGACAAGACAGCGGTGGGCTCGTCGGCCCGGTAGACAGCACCCAGGAAAACCTGTGGCCACTGTGGTACCGCCAGCGGGTCGAAGTGTTGTGGGGCACCCTTAATCAGTTTAATAACACCGGTTTGACCATGCAGGACAAACGTATTTTGTTCCGCACCCGGGAGTGTTTGCCCGCGCTGTTTGACGGCTTTAACGACAACTGCGTGCTGGTTCACGGCAATTTTACCCTGCGCAGCATGCTGAAAGACCCTCGCAGCGACCAGCTTCTGGCAATGGTAGGGCCGGGGATCATGCTCTGGGCACCGCGCGAGTACGAGTTGTTCAGGCTCAGCGACAGCGGGGCCGCAGAGGGGTTACTCTGGCATTATCTCCAGCGCGCGCCGGTTGCAGAAGCGTTTCTCTGGCGCCGCTGGCTCTATCTGCTCTGGGATGAAGTGGCGCAACTGGTCAATACTGGCCGTTTTAATCGCGCCAACTTCGATCTCGCCACGAAATCACTCCTGCCCTGGCTCGCCTGACGCGCCTTTTAGCCATTGCCAGAGGCGTCCAAGCGTTTCGTAACCGACACGATCGCTGTGCATCAGCCACACCGGGGACGGGATCGCCCGTTCCCACGGGTTAAGCGGCGCGTCGATGGCCATCTGGTTAGCCGGCGCGGGGAGGGGATGCAGGCCAACTCTTTCGAAGAAAATCATCGCCCGCGGCAGGTGCGAGGCGGACGTAACCAGCAGGAACGGGGCATCGCCAATCGCCTGCTTCACGGCAGCAGCTTCTTCTTCGGTGTCTTTTGGGCTGTCCAGCGTGATGATAGCGGAACGCGGTACACCCAGCGATTCAGCCACTCTGGCTCCGGCTTCGGCCGTGCTGACCGGGTTTGTTTTTGCCGCCGCACCGGTAAAGATCATTTTCGATCCCGGATTCGCCAGCCACAGGCGAATACCTTCGTTCAGTCGAGGCAGGCTGTTGTTAATCAGGTTTGAACTGGGCGCCCAGTTCGGATCCCAGGTGTAACCCCCACCCAGCACCACGATATACTTCACCTCCTGATGACCCTGCCATGTCGGGTACCTGTTTTCGACAGGGCGTAACAGGCTATCCGCGACCGGCTGAAGACTCAGCAGCAGCAGAACCAGCCAGCCGACGGTAATAAGTGTTTTGCCACTTTTCTGAAAGCGACTAAACCACACCAGCGCCAGCCCCAGCGCAATGATGATAAGCAGCAGTGGAAGGGGAAGCATCATCCCCCCAATGTATTTCTTCAGGGTAAAAAGCATCCTTTTTGGTTCCTTTTTTAACCATATAGCAGGTGATTACTCGTGATATTACACCAGAGAGGTTCATTCTCCGCGCGGGTGTGACAAAATAGCGGTTTTGCAGTTAGCGAGTGGAACTCTCCCAATGCGGGATCGCAATTTTGATGACATCGCGGAAAAGTTTTCGCGCAACATTTATGGCACCACGAAAGGGCAGTTGCGTCAGACGATCCTCTGGCAGGATCTGGACAACATCCTGGCCTCGTTTGAGGGGCAAACGTTGCGCGTGCTGGACGCTGGCGGCGGTGAAGGGCAGACGGCTATCAAAATGGCCCAACGCGGTCATCACGTAACGCTTTGCGATCTTTCTGCTGAGATGATCGCGCGTGCGACGCGTGCCGCAGAAGAGAAAGGTGTGAGCGACAACATGCATTTTATACAATGCGCCGCTCAGGACATCGCACAGCATTTGGAAACCCAGGTTGATCTGATATTGTTTCATGCAGTGCTGGAGTGGGTTGCCGATCCGCAAAGCGTGTTACGCACCCTGTGGTCGATGTTGCGCCCGGGCGGTACGCTGTCACTGATGTTCTACAATGCTAACGGCTTCCTGATGCACAACATGGTTGCGGGTAACTTCGACTATGTTCAGGTCGGGATGCCAAAAAAGAAAAAACGCACGCTTTCCCCGGATTATCCGCGCGATCCGCAGCAGGTGTATGGCTGGCTGGAAGAGATTGGCTGGCAGATAACCGGGAAAACGGGCGTCAGGGTGTTTCATGATTATCTGCGTGAAAAACACAAACAGCGTGAATGTTTTGACACCTTAACAGAATTAGAAACGCGGTATTGCCGTCAGGAACCTTTTGTCAGTCTTGGCCGCTATATTCACGTCACCGCGCACAAGCCGCAGATGCAAGGATAACCTATGAGTGAATTTTCCCAGACAGTCCCCGAACTGGTTGCCTGGGCCAGGAAAAACGATTTCTCCATCTCGCTGCCGGTAGACAGACTCTCTTTCCTGCTGGCGGTTGCCACGCTGAACGGCGAACGGCTGGATGGCGAAATGAGCGAGGGTGAACTGGTGGATGCGTTCCGCCATGTCAGTGATGCGTTTGAGCAAACCAGCGAAACCATTAGCGTGCGTGCCAACAACGCAATCAACGATATGGTGCGTCAACGTCTGCTGAACCGCTTTACCAGCGAGCAGGCGGAAGGAAACGCCATCTATCGTCTGACGCCACTGGGTATCGGCATCACCGATTACTACATTCGCCAGCGTGAATTTTCCACGCTGCGTCTTTCCATGCAGCTCTCGATTGTGGCGGGTGAACTTAAGCGCGCCGCCGATGCAGCGGATGAAAACGGTGACGAATTCCACTGGCACCGTAACGTCTATGCGCCGCTGAAATATTCGGTGGCAGAGATTTTCGACAGCATCGATCTGACCCAGCGTCTGATGGATGAACAGCAGCAACAGGTAAAAGACGATATCGCGCAGTTGCTGAATAAAGACTGGCGTGCGGCCATCTCCAGCTGTGAAATGTTGCTGTCGGAAACCTCGGGTACGCTGCGTGAACTGCAGGATACGCTGGAAGCGGCAGGGGATAAGCTTCAGGCAAACCTCCTGCGCATCCAGGATGCGACCATGGCCCATGACGATCTGCATTTTATTGACCGTCTGGTGTTCGATCTGCAGAGCAAACTCGATCGTATTATCAGCTGGGGTCAGCAGTCGATTGACCTGTGGATCGGTTATGACCGTCACGTGCATAAATTTATCCGTACCGCGATCGATATGGATAAAAACCGCGTCTTTGCTCAGCGTCTGCGCCAGTCGGTACAGACCTATTTCGATGCGCCATGGGCGCTGACTTACGCCAGCGCCGATCGTCTGCTGGATATGCGCGACGAAGAGATGGCCCTGCGCGATGAAGAAGTGACCGGTGAACTGCCACCGGATCTGGAATATGAAGAGTTCAACGAAATTCGTGAGCAACTTGCGGCGATGATCGAAGAACAGCTCGCTGTCTACAAAACCAGACAAGTGCCGCTGGATCTTGGGCTCGTGGTGCGCGACTATCTGGCGCAATATCCTCGTGCGCGCCACTTCGACATCGCCCGCATCGTGGTAGACCAGGCCGTGCGTCTGGGCGTCGCGCAAGCAGATTTCACCGGGCTGCCGCCGAAGTGGCAGCCGATTAACGATTACGGAGCCAAGGTACAGGCGCATGTCATTGACAAATATTGAACAAGTGATGCCAGTTAAGCTGGCACAGGCGCTGGCGAATCCGTTGTTTCCGGCGCTGGACAGCCAACTGCGTGCCGGTCGTCACATTGGCTTAGACGAGCTGGACAATCACGCCTTTTTGATGGACTTCCAGGAGTACCTGGAAGAGTTTTACGCCCGCTATAACGTGGAGCTCATCCGCGCACCGGAAGGGTTTTTCTACCTGCGTCCACGTTCCACAACCCTGATTCCGCGTTCCGTGCTCTCTGAGCTGGATATGATGGTCGGCAAAATTCTTTGCTACCTCTATCTCAGCCCGGAGCGTCTGGCAAATGAAGGCATCTTCACCCAGCAGGAGCTTTACGACGAGCTGCTGGCGCTGGCGGATGAGAGCAAGCTGCTTAAGCTGGTGAACAACCGCTCCACCGGCTCGGATCTTGACCGCCAGAAATTGCAGGAAAAAGTTCGCTCTTCCCTTAACCGTCTGCGTCGTCTGGGCATGGTCTGGTTTATGGGCCATGACAGCAGCAAATTCCGCATCACGGAATCTGTCTTCCGCTTCGGCGCCGATGTGCGTGCGGGCGACGATGCGCGTGAAGCGCAGCTTCGCATGATCCGCGACGGTGAAGCGATGCCGGTGGAAAACCATTTGCAGCTCGATGATGAGCATGAAGAGAATCTGCCGGATAGCGGGGAGGAAGAGTAATGATTGAACGCGGTAAATTTCGCTCACTAACGCTGATTAACTGGAACGGCTTCTTTGCCCGGACGTTCGATCTGGATGAGCTGGTTACGACGCTCTCCGGTGGTAACGGTGCGGGTAAATCCACCACCATGGCGGCGTTTGTTACGGCACTGATCCCCGATCTGACGCTGCTTCATTTCCGTAACACCACCGAAGCGGGGGCGACCAGCGGCTCTCGCGATAAAGGCCTGCACGGTAAACTCAAAGCAGGCGTCTGTTATTCGGTACTGGACGTCATTAACTCCCGACATCAGCGTGTGGTGGTGGGGGTACGTCTGCAGCAGGTCGCAGGCCGTGACCGTAAAGTGGACATTAAACCGTTTGCCATCCAGGGTCTGCCAACCTCCATGCAGCCCACAGCGCTGCTGACGGAAACCCTGAATGAGCGCCAGGCGCGCGTGCTGACGCTGCAGGAGCTGAAAGATAAGCTCGAAACCATCGAAGGCGTGCAGTTCAAGCAGTTCAACTCCATTACGGATTACCACTCCCTGATGTTCGATCTGGGCGTTGTGGCACGTCGTCTGCGCAGCGCGTCTGACCGTAGCAAATACTACCGTTTGATCGAAGCATCGCTGTACGGTGGTATCTCCAGCGCCATTACCCGCTCCCTGCGCGACTACCTGTTGCCGGAAAACAGCGGCGTGCGTAAGGCCTTCCAGGATATGGAAGCCGCGCTGCGTGAAAACCGCATGACGCTCGAAGCCATTCGCGTGACGCAGTCTGACCGTGACCTGTTTAAGCACCTGATTAGCGAGGCCACCAACTACGTGGCGGCGGACTATATGCGTCACGCCAATGAACGTCGTGTCCATCTCGATCAGGCGTTAGAGTACCGCCGCGAGCTGTTTACCTCCCGTAAACAACTGGTGGCTGAGCAGTATAAGCACGTCGAAATGGCGCGTGAACTGGGCGAGCACAACGGTGCCGAAGGCGATCTGGAAGCCGATTACCAGGCTGCCAGCGATCACCTGAACCTGGTGCAGACCGCCCTGCGTCAGCAGGAGAAGATCGAGCGCTACGAAGCGGATCTCGATGAGCTGCAAATTCGTCTCGAAGAGCAAAATGAAGTGGTGGCGGAAGCTGCCGACATGCAGGAAGAGAACGAAGCACGTGCCGAGGCCGCCGAGCTGGAAGTGGATGAGCTGAAAAATCAGCTGGCCGATTACCAGCAGGCGCTAGACGTGCAGCAGACGCGTGCAATTCAGTATACCCAGGCACTTCAGGCGTTACAGCGTGCAAAAGAGCTGTGTCATCTGCCTGACCTCACCCCGGAAAGCGCTGACCAGTGGCTGGATACCTTCCAGGCCAAAGAGCAGGAAGCGACCGAGAAACTGCTCTCGCTTGAACAGAAGATGAGCGTCGCGCAAACGGCGCACAGTCAGTTTGAGCAAGCGTACCAGCTGGTTGTGGCAATTAACGGACCGCTTGCGCGTAACGAAGCGTGGGAAGTTGCCCGTGAACTGCTGCGCGACGGTGTGAACCAGCGCCATCTGGCCGAGCAGGTTCAGCCGCTGCGTATGCGCCTGAACGAACTGGAACAGCGTCTTCGCGAACAGCAGGAAGCCGAGCGTATGCTGGCGGAGTTCTGTAAGCGCCAGGGCAAAAATTACGATTTCGACGATCTTGAAGCTCTGCATCGGGAGCTCGAAGCGCGTATTGCTGCGCTTTCCGATTCCGTATCCAACGCCAGTGAACAGCGCATGACGCTGCGCCAGGAGATGGAGCAGCTGCAGTCCCGTTCTAAGGTGCTGCTGCAGCGTGCACCAGTCTGGCTGGCTGCCCAAAGCAGCCTGAACCAGCTCAGTGAACAGTGCGGCGAACAGTTTGAGTCCAGCCAGGACGTGACCGAATATCTGCAACAGCTGCTGGAGCGCGAGCGCGAGGCGATTGTTGAGCGCGATGAAGTCGGCGCCCGTAAACGTGAGATCGATGAAGAGATTGAGCGCTTAAGCCAGCCTGGTGGTTCGGAAGATTCACGTCTGAACGCCCTGGCTGAACGTTTTGGCGGCGTGCTGTTGTCCGAAATCTATGACGATGTCGGTCTGGACGATGCGCCGTACTTCTCAGCCCTGTATGGCCCATCACGTAATGCGATTGTGGTCCCGGATCTGTCGCTGATTGCTGACCAGCTGGCAGGGCTGGAAGACTGCCCGGAAGACCTCTATTTAATCGAAGGGGACCCGCAGTCGTTCGATGACAGCGTATTCAGCGTCGATGAGCTGGAAAAAGCGGTTGTCGTCAAAATCGCCGATCGTCAGTGGCGTTATTCTCGCTTCCCTGAGCTTCCGCTGTTTGGTCGCGCAGCGCGTGAAAACCGGATTGAAAGTCTGCACGCCGAGCGTGAGAAGCTGTCTGAACGTTTTGCGACCCTGTCGTTTGACGTGCAGAAAACCCAGCGTCTTCATCAGGCGTTCAGCCGCTTTATCGGCAGCCATCTGGGCGTGGCGTTTGAAGCTGACCCGGAAGCCGAAATTCGCAAGCTCAACACCCGTCGTGGCGAGCTTGAGCGTGCGATCTCAAACCATGAAAATGACAACCAGCAAAGCCGCGTTCAGTTCGAACAGGCGAAAGAAGGCGTTGCGGCCCTTAACCGCATCCTGCCTCGCCTGAATCTGCTGGCAGATGACACGCTGGCTGACCGCGTGGATGAGATTCAGGAACGTCTGGATGAAGCTCAGGAAGCGGCACGTTTTGTTCAGCAGTACGGTAATCAGCTGGCGAAGCTCGAACCAATGGTCTCCGTGTTGCAGAGCGATCCGGAGCAGTTCGAGCAGTTAAAAGAAGATTACGCCTGGTCGCAGCAGGTGCAGCGCGAAGCGCGCCAGCAGGCGTTTGCCCTGACGGAAGTGGTGCAGCGCCGGGCCCACTTCGGCTACTCCGATTCCGCGGAGATGCTGAGCGGTAACAGCGATCTCAATGAGAAGCTGCGTCAGCGCCTTGAACAGGCTGAAGCGGAACGTACTCGCGCCCGTGACGCGATGCGTAGCCACTCGGCACAGCTGAACCAGTACAATCAGGTCCTGGCCTCGCTGAAAAGCTCCTTCGACACCAAGAAAGAGCTGTTAAACGATCTTCAGAAAGAGTTGCAGGATATTGGCGTCCGTGCTGACAGCGGAGCAGAAGAGCGGGCGCGTATCCGCCGTGATGAACTGCATGCGCAGCTCAGTAATAACCGCGCACGTCGTAATCAGCTGGAAAAAGCGCTGACCTTCTGTGAAGCGGAAATGGATAACCTGACTCGTCGCCTGCGCAAGCTGGAGCGTGATTATCACGAAATGCGTGAGCAGGTCGTGACCGCGAAGGCGGGCTGGTGCGCCGTCATGCGGATGGTGAAAGACAATAACGTTGAACGCCGTCTGCATCGTCGCGAGCTGGCCTATCTCTCTGCGGATGAACTTCGCTCTATGTCGGATAAGGCGCTGGGTGCCTTGCGTCTGGCAGTAGCGGATAACGAACACCTGCGCGATGTGCTGCGTATGTCCGAAGATCCGAAACGCCCTGAGCGTAAGATCCAGTTCTTCGTAGCCGTTTATCAGCACCTGCGTGAGCGTATTCGTCAGGACATCATTCGTACCGACGATCCGGTCGAAGCCATTGAGCAGATGGAAATCGAACTGGGCCGCCTGACGGAAGAGCTGACCTCCCGCGAGCAGAAGCTGGCTATCAGTTCCCGCAGCGTGGCGAATATCATCCGTAAAACCATCCAGCGCGAGCAGAACCGAATTCGCCAGCTGAACCAGGGCTTGCAGAGCGTATCGTTTGGTCAGGTAAACAGTGTGCGTCTGAACGTGAACGTGCGTGAAGCGCACTCGACGCTGCTTGAAGTGTTGTCTGAACAGCACGAACAGCATCAGGATCTGTTCAACAGCAACCGTCTGACCTTCTCCGAAGCGCTGGCGAAACTGTATCAGCGCCTTAATCCGCAGATTGACATGGGGCAACGCACGCCACAAACCATTGGTGAAGAGCTCCTGGATTACCGTAACTACCTGGAAATGGAAGTGGAGGTTAACCGTGGTTCAGACGGCTGGCTCCGTGCGGAGTCCGGTGCACTCTCTACCGGTGAAGCTATCGGTACCGGGATGTCGATTCTGGTGATGGTGGTCCAGAGCTGGGAAGATGAAGCACGTCGTCTGCGCGGCAAAGATATCTCCCCATGTCGACTGCTGTTCCTGGATGAAGCGGCGCGTCTTGACGCCCGCTCAATTGCCACGCTGTTTGAACTCTGTGAGCGTCTTGATATGCAGCTCATTATCGCAGCGCCGGAGAACATCAGTCCTGAGAAAGGCACCACGTATAAACTGGTGCGTAAGGTATTCCAGAATACCGAACACGTTCACGTGGTCGGGTTACGCGGTTTTGCTCCCCAGCCGCCAGAATCCTTACCGGAAACAACGGCAGACGCGTCCTGAGGCGTTTTCCAACCGTGAGCGGCGCAGCAGCGCCGCTTTTTTTTCGCTTAACTTGTGTTTAAGGCTGCGTTATCTTTAAACTTCTTTACATAAGGTAAGGCAACAGGTTTGCCGTCACCCTATAATAAAAGAAAGCCCCAACGTGATGGGCATGTCGTGAAAACAGGGGGCAAGGGATGTTGCTAAAGAAAAAATGTGGTCGTCAGCTGTCTGCGCTAAGTTTATGCCTGGCAGTGACGTTTGCTCCACTGTTAACCGCTCAGGCCGACGAGCCTGAAATTGTGCCGACTGACAGCACAGCAACGACTGGCACACAGCCAACGTCGCTGTCTCAACCGCTGGAGCAGTCTCCTGCGACGGCCATCATGGCCGGTATTAAACCGTTGCCAGAAGGCATCGACGCGGAATCGCTTCGCCAGCAGTTGCTGTCTGGGCTGCCAGCAGGCTACACGCCTGTCTATACCAGCCAGCTCACGCTGCTCTATGCGGCGCGTGACATGAAACCCATGTGGGAAAACCGTGATGCGGTGCTCGCCTTCCAGCAACAGCTGGCAGAAGTCGCCATTGCAGGGTTCCAGCCGCAGTTCACAAAATGGGTTGAGCTCTTAACCGATCCTGCTGTCACCGGGCAGGCGCGGGACGTGGTGCTTTCCGATGCCATGATGGGGTATCTCCAGTTTGTGGCCGGTATTCCGGTCAATGGTAACCGTTGGTTGTACAGCGATAAGCCTTACAAGCTGGCGACTCCGGCACTGTCGGTAATTAACCAGTGGCAACTGGCACTGGATAGTGGCGATCTGCCGCGCTTTATTGCGAGCCTCGCGCCGGCACATCCGCAATACGCGACCATGCATCAGTCGCTTCTGGAACTGGTCGGGGATTCACGTCCATGGCCGCAGATGCGTGGTACCGCGACGCTGCGTCCTGGACAGTGGAGCAGCGATGTGCCTGCCCTGCGTGAGATCCTCAAACGCTCCGGTATTCTGGATAGCGGGCCTAAAATTGCCCTGCCGGGTGACGATGCGCAAAGCGTCGTTGTCAGCCCGTCAGCTCCAGTGAAAGAGAAAAAAGCCGCCGTACTGAGTGATAAGCCCGCGGCCTACGATCGGGAGCTGGTTGCAGCGGTTAAGCAGTTTCAGGCTGCTCAGGGGCTGGGTGCTGATGGCGTGATTGGCCAGTCAACACGCGACTGGCTGAACGTCTCACCTGCGCAGCGGGCAGGGGTGCTGGCGCTCAATATCCAGCGTTTACGCTTGCTGCCAGGGACCCTCTCTACCGGCATCATGGTGAATATTCCGGCGTATTCGCTGGTCTATTACCAGAACGGCAGTGAAGTGCTGGCGTCACGCGTGATTGTGGGACGTCCCGATCGCAAAACGCCGATGATGAGCAGTGCACTGAACAACGTGGTGGTTAACCCGCCGTGGAACGTACCGCCGACGCTGGCACGTAAAGACATTCTGCCCAAGGTCTGGAACGATCCGGGTTACCTGGAACGCCATGGCTATACGGTGATGCGCGGCTGGAACAGCAAAGAGGCGATAGACCCCTATATGGTCGACTGGTCAACCATTACCGCGTCTAATCTGCCATTCCGGTTCCAGCAGGCACCCGGTGCACATAACTCGCTCGGACGCTACAAGTTCAATATGCCGAGTTCAGATGCTATCTATCTGCACGATACGCCGAACCACAATCTGTTCCAGAAAGACACCCGCGCGCTGAGTTCAGGCTGTGTGCGTGTCAATAAAGCCTCGGAGCTGGCTAATATGCTGTTGCAGGATGCAGGCTGGAACGATACGCGCATCTCTGACGCCCTGAAGCAGGGGGATACGCGTTACGTTAATATTCGACATAATATTCCGGTCAATCTTTATTATCTGACGGCGTTTGTGGGTGAGGACGGGCGGACGCAGTACCGTACAGATATTTACAATTATGATCTCACGGCGCGATCCGGCGCACAAATTTTGCCAAAAGCTGAACAATTAATCAGGTAAATGAAGCAGTTCGGGAAAATAGGTTGTCGTAAGTAATGGTGAATACGGGGCTATATGGCTGGAGGCCGCGTATTTACTGGGGTTGGGTGCCTTGACGTAGTCGGCTTTGCCAGTTAAGGTGCCCTTCGTGCGCTAAGCATATTTACGATAAACATTGACCTGTAGACCTGATTATCATGGACAAATTTGACGCTAATCGCCGCAAACTGCTGGCGTTAGGTGGTGTTGCGCTCGGCGCAGCGGCCATCTTGCCGACGCCAGCATTTGCCACCCTCTCGACACCTCGTCCGCGAGTTTTAACGCTCAACAATCTCCACACCGGTGAGTCGTTAAAAGCGGAGTTCTTCGATGGCAGAGGCTATATTCAGGATGAATTAGCAAGACTTAACCATTTTTTCCGTGATTTCCGCGCGAATAAAATAAAAGCCATCGACCCAGGACTGTTTGATCAGTTATTCCGCCTTCAGGGCCTGCTGGGTACCAGCAAGCCAGTGCAGCTTATTTCTGGTTATCGCTCTGTTGATACCAATAATGAACTGCGCGCCCACAGCCGTGGGGTAGCGAAAAAAAGCTATCACACGAAGGGACAGGCAATGGATTTCCATATTGAAGGCGTTTCGTTAGCCAATATTCGCAAAGCTGCGTTATCTATGCGCGCAGGTGGTGTAGGATATTACCCAAGTAGCAACTTTGTGCATATTGATACCGGTCCGGTCCGGCACTGGTAATAACGAAACACAGGAGCAGTATGAACTATCGTATTATTCCGGTTACTGCATTCTCCCAGAATTGTTCATTAATCTGGTGTGAGCAAACCAAACTGGCCGCGCTTGTCGATCCCGGCGGTGACGCTGAGAAAATCAAGCAGGAAGTCGCTGATAGCGGTGTCACGCTGATGCAGATTTTACTGACGCATGGTCATCTTGATCATGTTGGTGCGGCGGCGGAGCTGGCACAGCACTTCGGTGTGCCTGTGATCGGTCCGGAAAAAGAAGATGAGTTCTGGCTGCAGGGTTTACCAGCCCAGAGCCGCATGTTTGGCCTTGATGAGTGTCTGCCCCTGACGCCCGATCGCTGGCTAAATGAAGGAGAGCGCGTTAACGTAGGGAATGTGACTTTACAGGTGTTGCATTGTCCTGGGCATACGCCAGGCCATATTGTCTTCTTTGATGACCAGTCCCGTCTGCTGATTTCCGGCGATGTGATTTTCAAAGGTGGCGTAGGACGCAGCGATTTTCCACGTGGCGACCACGGACAGCTGATTCAGTCGATTACACAGAAGTTGTTGCCGCTGGGCGATGATGTGACGTTTATCCCTGGACACGGTCCGATGTCGACGCTGGGTTATGAACGACTCCATAACCCGTTCCTTCAGGACGAAATGCCTGTCTGGTAACCAGAATAAAAAAAGCCTGCATTACGCAGGCTTTTTTTATGGGTGCAATTTACAGCACGGCGACGATGGCTTCGCACAGCGGCGCCATATTGTCTGGGGTCATGCCTGCAACGTTGACGCGGCCAGACGCCACGGCGTAGACGCCAAACTCTTCACGCAGACGCAGAACCTGTTCTTTGGTCAGGCCGCTGAAAGAGAACATACCGTTCTGCTTAATAATAAAGCTGAAGTCACGGTCAGCGCCTTTCTCCGCAAGGGTGTTCACAAACAGCAGACGCATGCGCTGAATACGCTGACGCATATCGTTCAGCTCTTGTTCCCAGATAGCGCGCAGTGCATCGTTGCTCAGGATAGTCGCAACGACAGAGGCACCGTGTGCAGGCGGGTTAGAGTAGTTAGCGCGGATCACGGATTTCATCTGGCTGAATGCACGATCAACGGTTTCAGTGTTCGCCGCAACCAGCGTACAAGCACCGACACGCTCATTGTACAGACCGAAGTTCTTGGAGTAAGAGCTTGCCACGATCAGTTCCTGATGCACGGCAGCAAAAGCGCGCAGGCCTTCCGCATCTTCTTCCAGACCACGGGCGAAGCCCTGGTATGCAAAGTCAAACAGCGGCAGCCAGCCTTTTTCTACGGAGAGCTTCGCCAGCTGTTCCCACTGTTCCAGCGTTGGATCAATACCGGTTGGGTTGTGGCAGCAGCCGTGGAACAGCACCACATCACCCGCCTGAGCCTCGTTCAGGCTGGCCAGCAGACCGTCGAAGTCCAGAGAGTGGTTAGCCGCGTCGTAGTAAGCATATTCGCGTACTTCCAGGCCTGCAGAGTTGAATACGCTCTTGTGGTTTGGCCAGCTTGGGTTGCTCACCCAGACACGCTTAACAGAGGTGTTTTTCGCAAGGAAATCCGCCGCGACGCGCAGCGCGCCGGTACCGCCAGGGGTCTGTGCTGTACGCGCACGCTTGTCGCTCACAATTGCACTGCCTTTGCCGAACAGCAGTTCCTGAGTGCAACGACCAAATTCAGGGATACCATCAATACCGAGGTAATTTTTGGTGGTTTCATTTTCCAGCAGATACTGCTCAGCTTTTTTAACGCTGGTCAGCACCGGGGTTTTGCCGGTTTCATCTTTATATACACCAATACCCAGGTTGATTTTACCTGGGCGGTCGTCGGCACGAAACAGATCGGCCAGGCCCAGAATAGGGTCGGCAGGAGCGGCGGTAATGTTCTCAAACATGACGAAGTTCCATTGTGATTACAGAAGTGAAATCCGCTATCAGGTTAACGGTAGATTTACAAAATGCCAACCGTTTGCGACAAAAAGCGTGCGGCTTTTCAAAAGTCGCCATTTTTTGCTATCAGACATAAAAAAAACAGGGCCGAAGCCCTGTTCATTAAGCATATAACAACGTGGTGTACTGATTAGAACTGGTAGGTTACAGCCATTGCAACCTGGTCGTCTTTACCGTTCACGATACCCACGCTACGAGAGTAGTCGGTGTCGTCGATCAGGTTCAGCTGGTAATCAACATAGATGTTGAAGTTTTTGTTGAAGTAGTAAGTTGCACCCAGTTCAACGAATTTCTGCAGGTCAGCATCGCCGCCAGCGAAGGTGCCACGTTGTGCAAGGTTTTTACCTTTAGACTGCACGTAGGACACGGATGGGCGCAGACCGAAGTCGAACTGGTACTGAGCGATAACTTCGAAGTTCTGCGTTTTGTTTGCGAAAGAACCGTCGTCTTCACGGGTCATGTTACGCGTTTCAGCATAGGTGGTTGCCAGGTAGATGTTGTTCGCATCGTATTTAGCACCAACAGCCCATGCTTCCGCTTTCTCGCCTTTGCCGTCTGCGGATTGCCCGTCAGTACGGTCAGAGTTGCTGTATGCGCCGATCAGGCCGAAACCTTCACCGAACTCATAACCTACAGAGGTACCGAAACCGTCACCGTTAGCGGTTCTCACGTCAGTACGCTCGTTTTTGCCCTGATACTGCAGGCCCAGGCTCAGACCATCAACCAGACCGAAGAAGTCTGAGTTGCGGTAAGTCAGGAGACCAGAGTTACGGCCAGTCATGAAGTTGTCAGAGTAGTTTGCCCAGGTCATACCTGAGAAAGATGGCGCCATATCGGTGTAAGATTCTACGTCGTATACGATACCGTAGTTACGGCCGTAGTCGATGGAACCTGCATCACCCGCTTTCAGACCGGCGAACGCCAGACGGGTACGCTGAGTCTGGTTGCTTTCTGCCTGGCTTGCCAGAGCACGGTATTCCCACTGACCGAAACCAGTCAGTTGGTCGTTAATTTGAGTCTCGCCTTTGAAACCGATCTGAGCATAGGTAGCGTCGTTGCTGTCAGTGTTGTCACCAGAGGTAACGAAGTCGTGCTCACCAACCACTTTCCCGTACAGATCCAGTTTGTTGCCGCTTTTGTTATAGATTTCTGCAGCGTTAGCTGCACCGGCTACCAGCAGGGCAGGGATTACCACTGCCAGAATATTGCGCTTCATCATTATTTATTACCCTCATTGGTTTTTTTATGACACTCGCCACTGCCGCCAATAAATTCTGTCAATAAATATTTCCGGAACTATTGATGAGAGTTAGGTGTCTTTATGTATCTGACAGGCATCTTTCCATTCATAGAACCGTTTCGCTAGCCTGAAAGTGCTACAATTCTCAAGATTAAGTTACAAAAAGAAATCATGTGTAACTAAATGTGTATTTTTCGGAACTTTGTGAACCACCTCAAATTTCAGCGTCCACTGGCGAATTAAACGGCAGATACTTTGATATCTATATGAAAAGCTTATAATTAATTTAGATAAAGGCAATTCGTATAAACAGAAGCCAAACGGCTCATTTTTTCTTATGACCCGAAAAAGACTTCTGGATGGCTGTAAAACTGGTTGAATTTTGTGCTATTGCTTCAGATTGCAATAAGCGCAATAAGAATAGGGTTTATTTTTTGTGCGCAGATGTTTCGTGGAAACAAAACGTAACAGGTAGTGGTTGTAACGGGGTTGTGGTTTAAAAATGCTGACTTTGCGCTGACGAAAACTGACAATGCAGAATAAAATAATGGCCAGCAATTGCTGGCCATTTGTTATTCAGTCGATTAGAAACTGGCGTTACGCGGTGTGCGTGGGAATGGAATAACGTCACGGACGTTCTGAACACCGGTGACATAGGCGATCAGACGCTCAAAGCCCAGACCAAAACCGGCATGCGGGACGGTACCGTAACGGCGTAAATCGCGATACCAGCTGTAATCCGCAGGATTAAGGCCCATCTCTTCCATGCGTGCGTCCAGTACGTCAAGACGCTCTTCACGCTGAGAACCACCGATGATTTCACCAATGCCCGGTGCCAGGACGTCCATCGCCGCAACGGTTTTACCGTCTTCGTTAAGGCGCATATAGAAGGCCTTAATGTCTTTCGGGTAGTTTTTCACCACAACCGGTGCTTTGAAGTGCTTCTCGGCCAGGTAACGCTCGTGCTCAGACGCCAGGTCAACACCCCAGTAAACCGGGTTCTCAAACTTCTCTCCGCATTTCTCGAGGATGGCCACCGCGTCGGTGTAGTCCACCTGCGCGAAATCTGCTGAGACGAAACGCTCCAGACGTGCGACTGCATCGCTGTCGACACGCTCTGCGAAGAATTTCATGTCGTCAGGACGCTCTTCCAGCACCGCTTTGAAGACATATTTCAGCATCGCTTCTGCCAGACCCGCGACATCATCCAGATCTGCGAACGCCACTTCAGGCTCCAGCATCCAGAATTCCGCCAGGTGACGGCTGGTGTTGGAGTTTTCTGCACGGAAGGTAGGACCAAAGGTGTAGATTTTGGACAGCGCGCAGGCGTAAGTTTCACCGTTGAGCTGACCAGAAACCGTCAGGAAGGCCTCTTTACCGAAGAAGTCTTTGTCATAGTCCACTTTACCTTCTGGCGTACGCGGCAGGTTTTCCATGTCCAGCGTAGAGACGCGGAACATTTCACCCGCACCTTCCGTATCGGACGCAGTGATCAGTGGAGTAGACACCCAGAAATAACCCTGCTCATCGAAGAAACGATGCAGCGCCTGCGCCAGCGTATGACGCACGCGGGCAACCGCACCAATCAGGTTGGTGCGTGGACGCAGGTGCGCCACTTCACGCAGGTATTCGATGCTGTGACGTTTTGCCGCCATTGGGTAGGTGTCGGGATCTTCAACCCAGCCAGTGACTTCAATGGCTGAGGCCTGAATTTCGAAACTCTGACCCTGACCAGGCGATGCCACAACAACACCGGTTACGATAACGGAACAACCCGTTGTCAGGCGCAGAACGTCATCATTGTAATTGGGCAGAGAATTATTAATGACGGCCTGTACAGGATCAAAGCAGGAACCGTCATAGACGGCAAGGAAGGAGATGCCAGCTTTAGAATCTCGGCGAGTACGCACCCATCCGCGCACGGTGACTTCTTGGTCAACGGCGACACGGCCCTGGAGTACGTCGGCTACAGGCACAACGCTCATAATATTCTCTCTGTTAATAGTCGGAAAAAATAAACACTTGCCCACCCTTACTGGGGGGGGATATCTATGTTACCTGGCATCCGCCATCAGACAAGCAGATTTCGCAGTCAAAAGAGAAGAATTAAGAAATAAATTGAGGAGAGGGGAGCCTGAAAGGCTCCCGAAAGCAGTTAACTGGCTTTTTTGATCTGCGGTAGATCGAATGCTTTGCGTAATGCGCGCACAAAGGCTTTGTCATGGCAGATGGTTTTACCGGGGCTATCGGAGAGCTTCGCTACCGGCTTACCGTTACATTCCACCAGTTTTATCACGATGTTCAGAGGTTTTACCTGAGGGATGTCGCAGGTCAGGCGGGTGCCAATCCCAAAGCTCAGGTTAATTCTGGAGGTGAAATGACGATAGAGATCGACCGCTTTTGCCAGATCGAGGTTATCGGAGAAGACCAGCACCTTGCTCATCGGGTCAATGCCCAGTTTTTCGTAATGGGCAATGGCCTTTTCACCCCATTCAACCGGATCCCCGGAATCATGGCGTAATCCCTGATAACGTTCGGCAAATTCAGGGCCAAAATCACGCAGGAACGCGTCCATCGTAATACAGTCGGTAAGCGCGATGCCCAGTTGATTGGGATATTCTTCCAGCCACGCGGCCAGTGCGGCACGCTGGCTGTTTGCCAGGTCCGGGCTTATCTGCTGATGCGCCTGGAACCACTCATGCGCCTGGGTACCCATTGGGGTCAGATCCAGACGACGTGCCAGATCGTAGTTGCTGGTGCCCACGAACCACGGCTCCTGCTGCAGACGCTTCACAATAGCCTGCTGCACTTCGCGAGAGAAACGGCGACGCGTGCCAAAATCCATCAGGCGGAAGCGGGACATATCCAGCCCTTCGGTCAGCGTTGAGAATGCGGCCAGTTTATTTTCCAGCGACGCGACCGCCTGCTCAACGCCGGTTTCCGGCGAACGGTAGCGGTGGGCCAGTTCACTGATCACCGCGAGAAGCGGAACTTCCCACATGATCACTTCACGCCACGGGCCTTCAAGACGAATATCCAGCTTGCCGTTATCATTGACCACGGTCACCTGCTCCGGCTTATAGCGGAAGTCGCGCAGCCAGTTCAGGTAGTCAGCTTTAAAGAAGGGCAGGCCAGAGAGCCACTGATATTCGTCGTCCTGCAGCGTCAGATGCTGCATAGCATCGACCTGTTCACGAATGGAGTCTGCGTAGATACCGAGCAAGTCGTCACCACGGCAGCGGAATTCCGCCGCGACATGGACGTCATAGTAATGGTGGAAAACGGCTTGCTGCATATGCAGTTTATACGCGTCGGTATCCAGCAATGTATGCAGAACAGGAGAAGCGAATTGAGTCATAGGTGCGCAGTAGCATCCTCTCACAGGAGCGTTTAGTACAATAAACAACTCCGGAGTATACCTTGTTTAGTGATTTATTGAACCCCGATCACAACATAAGCGCTCTTTATGGTCGAGGGCATTTTGTGCCCCGTGTTATACAAATGTAGCGAAAAGGGTGTTTGTACCTGAAAAGATGAACATTCTGCATAGCGCGTTTTACACAACAGGAATAGACTGGATTCGTTATTCGACAAACGATGCATAAGGTTTTCTATGACACAACAGCCACAAGCCAAATACCGCCACGACTACCGTGCGCCGGATTACCTGATTAGCGATATCGATCTGACTTTTGACCTGGATGCCACTAAAACCGTTGTCACGGCGGTAAGCCAGCTCACGCGCCAGAGCGCGACGGCTGTGCCGCTGCGTCTGGATGGTGAAGACCTGACGCTGGTCTCCGTGCAAATCAATGATCAAGCATGGTCTGACTATAAAATAGAAGGCAACCAGCTGGTTATCGACAACCTGCCGGAACGCTTTACGCTGCGCATCGTGAATGAAATCAGCCCGGCTGCCAACACGGCGCTGGAAGGGCTTTACCAGTCTGGCGTGGCCCTGTGCACCCAGTGTGAGGCCGAAGGTTTCCGCCACATTACCTGGTATCTTGACCGCCCGGACGTGCTGGCACGCTTTACAACGAAAATCATCGCCGATAAAACCCTCTATCCGTTCCTGCTTTCCAACGGCAACCGCGTAGGTGAAGGCGAGCTGGAAAACGGTCGCCACTGGGTACAGTGGCAGGATCCGTTTCCGAAACCGTGTTACCTGTTTGCGCTGGTGGCGGGTGATTTCGACGTGCTGCGTGATACGTTCAAAACCCGTTCAGGCCGCGACGTCGCGCTGGAGTTGTTCGTCGACCGCGGCAACCTGGACCGCGCGCCATGGGCGATGACCTCGCTTATCAACTCCATGAAGTGGGATGAAGAGCGCTTTGGCCTCGAGTATGACCTCGACATCTATATGATCGTTGCTGTCGACTTCTTCAACATGGGCGCGATGGAGAATAAAGGTCTTAACGTCTTTAACTCCAAATACGTGCTGGCACGTACCGATACCGCGACCGATAAAGATTACCTGGATATTGAACGCGTCATCGGACACGAGTATTTCCATAACTGGACCGGAAACCGCGTCACCTGCCGTGACTGGTTCCAGCTGAGCCTGAAAGAGGGCCTGACCGTCTTCCGTGACCAGGAGTTCAGTTCCGATCTGGGTTCCCGTGCGGTGAACCGCATTAACAACGTGCGCACCATGCGTGGCCTGCAGTTTGCGGAAGATGCCAGCCCAATGGCACACCCTATCCGTCCCGATAAAGTCATCGAGATGAATAACTTCTACACCCTGACGGTGTACGAAAAAGGGGCGGAAATTATCCGTATGATCCATACCCTGCTGGGTGAAGAGAACTTCCAGAAAGGGATGCAGCTCTACTTCGAGCGTCATGACGGCAGCGCAGCCACCTGCGACGATTTTGTGCAAGCGATGGAGGATGCGTCTAATGTCGATCTTTCCCATTTCCGCCGCTGGTACAGCCAGGCCGGGACGCCGATTGTCACCGTCAAAGACGACTACAACCCGGAAACCGAGCAGTACACCCTGACCATCAGCCAGCGCACACCGCCAACGGCAGAGCAGGAAGAAAAACACCCGCTGCACATTCCGTTCAGTATTGAACTGTATGACAACGAGGGTAATGTGATCCCGCTGCAGAAGGGCGGCCATCCGGTCCACCACGTTCTGAACGTGACCCAGGCGGAACAGACCTTTATCTTTGATAACGTCTATTTCCAGCCGGTTCCCGCGCTGCTGTGTGAATTCTCTGCGCCCGTGAAACTGGAATATAAGTGGAGCGACCAGCAACTGACGTTCCTGATGCGCCATGCGCGCAATGACTTCTCACGCTGGGATGCGGCGCAAAGCCTGCTGGCGACCTACATCAGGCTGAACGTTAATCGTCATCAGCAGGGCCAGCCGCTGTCGCTGCCGGTTCACGTTGCGGATGCATTCCGCGCAGTCCTGCTGGATGAGAAGATTGACCCGGCGCTGGCGGCTGAAATTCTGACGTTGCCATCCGCAGGCGAAATCGCCGAACTGTTCGACATCATCGATCCGATTGCCATTGTGGCGGTGCGTGAAGCGCTGACCCGTACGCTGGCGAACGAGCTTGCAGACGAATTCCTCGCAATCTACAACGCCAATAAGCTTGACGCTTATCGTGTGGAACATGCTGACATCGGTAAACGTTCCCTGCGTAACACCTGCCTGCGTTATCTGGCCTTTGGTGAGCGCGAGCTGGCAAACACGCTGGTGAGCAAGCAGTATCACGAAGCAGACAACATGACCGACGCGCTGGCAGCCCTGGCTGCAAGTGTTGCCGCCGAACTGCCGTGCCGTGATGCGCTGATGCAGGAGTACGATGACAAGTGGCATCAGGATGGTCTGGTGATGGACAAGTGGTTCATCCTGCAGGCCACCAGCCCGGCGGCCGATGCCCTCAGCAATGTACGCAGTCTGCTGAAGCATCGCTCCTTCACCATGAGCAACCCAAACCGCGTGCGTTCCCTGATTGGCGCGTTTGCCAGCAGCAACCCGGCGGCGTTCCATGCGGAAGATGGCAGCGGTTATCAGTTTATGGTGGAAATGTTGACCGAGCTGAACAGCCGTAACCCACAGGTGGCGTCACGCCTGATTGAGCCGCTGATCCGTCTGAAACGCTATGATGCACAGCGCCAGGCGAAAATGCGTGCTGCGCTTGAGCAACTGAAAGGGCTGGAAAACCTGTCTGGCGATCTGTACGAGAAGATCGCTAAGGCACTGGCCTGATCGAAAGACCCATCCTCCCTCTCCCGGTGGGAGAGGGAGGATGTCAGCCGTGAGCCGTCATTAACGCTCGCTCGCTGACCCCGCGCTTCATCACCCGATTCAGCACTTCCGCCTCCAGCTCTGCCAGTCTTGCCGACCCTACGCGGCGCGGACGCGCAATATCGACCGTGACATCAAGACCGATTTTCCCTTCTTCTATTAGCAGCACGCGGTCTGCCATCGCGACGGCTTCGCTCACGTCGTGCGTCACCAGAAGTACCGTAAAGCCATGCTTTTGCCAGAGCGCGGCAATCAGGTCCTGCATTTCGATTCGCGTCAGGGCGTCGAGCGCGCCGAGTGGCTCATCCAGCAGCAGCAAGCCCGGACGATGTATCAGCGCTCGCGCCAGCGCCACGCGCTGCTTCTGCCCGCCGGAGAGCGCAGCAGGCCATTCACCCGCACGGTTTTCCAGCCCTACGGCGGCCAGCGCCTGGCGGGCTTCATCCCGCCAGTTGCCGTTGAGGCCCAGTCCGACATTATCAATCACCGTTTTCCAGGGCAGCAGGCGCGCGTCCTGAAACATCATGCGGGTATCGTCCTGAATAGTGGCCAGCGGTGTCGCGCCTGCCAGAATTTCGCCGCCGTTGGGGGATTCCAGCCCGGCTAAAAGGCGTAACAACGTACTCTTGCCGCCGCCACTGCGGCCCACAATGGCGACAAATTGTCCGGCAGGAATATGCAGATCCAGCGCGTTGAGAATCGTGTTTTCGCCATAGCGCTTCGTGACACCGTTAAGGAGCAGCGGTGTACCCTGAGTCAGTCGGGCAGTATTCATGCTTTAGCCTCCTGTGAAATATAGGCTGGATTCCAGCGCAGCCAGCTGCGTTCCAGCCACTGGGCACTGACGTCGGCAAGTTTGCCGAGCAGGGCATAGAGGATAATGGCCACCACCACCACGTCCGTTTGCAGGAATTCGCGGGCGTTCATCGCCAGATAGCCAATCCCTGAGTTTGCAGAGATGGTCTCTGCCACAATCAGCGTCAGCCACATCAGGCCGAGCGCAAAGCGCACGCCGACCATTATGGAGGGCAGGGCGCCCGGCAGGATCACATGCATAAAGAGGGCAAAACCGGACAGGCCGTAACTGCGGGCCATTTCGACCAGTCCGCGATCGATGTTGCGGATCCCGTGCCAGGTATTAATGTAAATCGGGAACAGCGTGCCCAGCGCGACGAGAAAAATTTTGGCGCTCTCATCAATACCAAACCACAAAATGACCAGCGGGATCAGCGCCAGATGCGGCACATTACGCAGCATCTGAATGGAGGTATCGAGCAGCCGCTCGCCCCAGCGAGAAAGCCCGCTGATCAGACCCAGTACCAGGCCGATGCTTCCGCCAATCGAAAAACCAATTACCGCACGCCATGAGCTGATGGCCAGATGCTGCCAGAGTTCGCCGCTGACGCTCAGCGACCAGAATGCCTCTATTACGCCCTCCGGAGAGGGCAGAATACGGCTCGACAGCCAGCCGGCAGAGGATGCCAGTTGCCAGACAAGCACAATGCCAACGGGTAAAAACCATGGGGCGGCACGTAGCAACCATTTTTGTGAGGGGGCATTCATGGCAACTCCTTAGCTTTGTGCGGCTCTTCGCGGGATAAACTCGTTAGCCACGGCTTCGCCCTGAAGCTGGAGCTGGCGGGGCTGCGGTACGTCCGGGATGGCGACATCCAGATGCGGGAATAACAGCTCGCCCACTTTGTAGGCCTCTTCCAGGTGCGGATAACCGGAGAGGATAAAACTGTCGATACCCAGGTCCGCGTATTCATTGATCCGCGCAGCCACAGTTGGACCGTCGCCGACCAGCGCGGTACCCGCACCGCCGCGTACCAGACCGACGCCCGCCCACAGGTTCGGGCTGATCTCCAGATTCTCGCGCTTACCGTTGTGCAATGACGCCATTCTGTGCTGGCCGACGGAGTCGGTTTTCGCAAACGCCGCCTGAGCTTTAGCGATAGTCTCATCATCCAGATGCGCGATCAGCCGGTCGGCCGCCTGCCAGGCTTCTTCATTGGTTTCACGCACAATCACATGCAGGCGAATACCAAAGCGCACCTTGCGACCATGCGCTGCCGCTTTGGCGCGCACCTGGGCAATTTTCTCTTTGACCAGCTCGGGCGGCTCACCCCAGGTGAGGTAGAGATCAACCTGTTCAGCCGCCAGATCCTGCGCCACATCTGATGAGCCGCCGAAGTAAAGAGGAGGGCGCGGCTGCTGCACCGGCGGGAAGTAGAGCCTGGCGTCGCGAACGTGAATATGTTTACCTTCGAAGGTGACGGTTTCCCCCTCCAGCAGACGTCGCCAGACGCGGGTGAACTCGGCGGACGCTTCATAGCGTTCGGTGTGATCGAGGAACACGCCGTCACCCGCCAGCTCCTGCGGATCGCTTCCGGTGACCAGGTTAAACAGGGCCCGGCCGTTAGAGAGCCGGTCGAGCGTTGCCGCCTGGCGCGCCGCGACGGTCGGGGAGACCACGCTCGGGCGCAGTGCCACGAGGAATTTCAGGCGTTGGGTCACGGGGATCATCGATGCGGCTACCAGCCACGCATCCTCGCACGAGCGTCCGGTGGGGATCAGTACGCCGGTAAAACCGATTCGGTCGGCTGCCTGCGCAATCTGCTGCAGATAGCCGTGGTCAACCGGGCGTGAACCCTCTTCTGTGCCAAGATAGTGTCCATCACCGTGGGTGGGTAAAAACCAGAAAAGATTCAGACTCATGATTTGGTTCCTTCTTTGCCTGCGGGTTGCCAGATGCGTTCGCGAATATTCACCTGTTTTGGAACAAGGCGATTTTGATAGAAGAGATCTGCGGTTTGCTGCTGCAGCGCAGCGACGTGTGCGTCCACCGGGGTAATGGTGGTCTGTGGACGGTGATCGAGATAGCTCGCGATCACCGGCTCAGGTAAGCCCATGGTTTTCGCCAGCAGGGTAATGCTTTCCTGACGTTGGCTTTGCGTTAGCGCATCCGCCTGAGTAAAGGTGTTAAGAACATCCTGAATAAAAGCGCCATTCTTTTCCGCATACGGGCGCGCGGCGAGGTAGAACGAGCCGGTTTGTTTCAGCGTGGTGCCATCTTTTAATACCCGCACGCCACCCTGCAGTAAAGCTGCGGAGTAGTAGGGATCCCAGATAGCCCACGCGTCGACATTGCCCTGCTGGAAAGCGGCGCGAGCATCAGCCGGCGTCAAATAGACGGGTTGAATGTCGGTGAATTTAAGCCCCGCCTCCTGCAGGGCCCGCAGCAGCAGGTTATGCGAGCTTGAGCCTTTCTGGAATGCAACCTTGTGGCCTTTGAGATCGGCGACCGTCTTAATGGTGCTATTTTCAGGGACCAGAATGACCTCAGCCTTCGGCTTGGCCGGCTCAACGCCGACATAAACCAGGTCGGCCCCCGCCGCCTGCGCGAATATTGGCGGAATATCCCCGGTGCTGCCGAGGTCGATGCTTCCGACATTCAGGGCTTCCAGCATTTGCGGGCCAGCAGGGAACTCAATCCAGGAGAATGTGGTCTTCGGGAAGCGTTTTTCCAGAAGCTGATGGCTTTTAGCCAGCACCATACTGACGCTGCCTTTCTGATAGCCGATGCGTAAATGTTCAGGCGCCGTCTCTGCCGCGTGGGCCAGCGAGGTGAGCGCTAACAGCCCGGCCAGTCCGAGACGGGTTAATCTTTTAAACATGAGCGACTCCCTGTGATTGTTTAAACGCCGGGGCGTGGATATCTCTGCGGTGCAGGGCATGCCAGAAGGTTTCCAGGGCGCTGTCGAGGCGGGTTTGCAGATTCGGCGTGAAGTGAGGCTTGTGTTGATAATCGATAATCTGCGAGTCGTCGGCAAAGACGCCGTGGAGGATCTCCTGCGCTTTTAGCGCATTGAGTACCGGCTTGAGGGCATAATCCACCGCCAGTAAATGTGCCACCGTGCCGCCCGTTGCCAGTGGCAGAACCACTTTGCCGTCCAGCGCACGTTCAGGCAGCAGATCGAGCAGGGTTTTCAGGGCCCCGGAAAACGAAGCTTTATAGATAGGCGTCGCCACGATTAAGCCATCAGCCCCTTTAAGCTGTTCAGTCAGCGTTTGCAGCGCCGGACTGTCAAAACGGGCGTAGAGCAGATCCTCGGGGTCGAAGTTATGCAGATTCCAGTGGCATACTTCCACATCCAGAGCATTGAGCTTTTCACGGGCATATTCCAGCAGTGCGCTGGAGCGAGAGGGGAATCGTGGACTTCCGGCCAGGGTTATGACGCGCATGCATGCTCCTTATAACTAATTGTTTGCTTTTATCTAACATTCATAACAATTTTCAGGAGTGTGACACTGCCCGGTTATTCCACTAAATGATTTATCTGCAATTAAAATGCGAAAAAGCGCATAAGAACGGGGCTGCGAGGTAAACGATTGCGTCTAACGGTGTTTTTTTTGCCACAGGTCAATTCCCTTTCCGGGCCGGATCGCACATAATCCCCTCCCGGTTTGCACACCGGGAATCCAGGAGAGTTCATGTACTACCCCTTCGTTCGTAAAGCCCTTTTCCAGCTCGACCCTGAGCGCGCTCATGAATTTACATTCCAGCAGTTACGTCGTATTACCGGAACGCCGCTGGCCGCACTAGTGCGTCAAAACGTGCCGGAAAAACCTGTGCAATGCATGGGCCTGACCTTTAAAAATCCGCTGGGTCTCGCGGCGGGTCTGGGTAAAAATGGTGAGTGCATTGATGCCCTGGGCGCGATGGGCTTTGGCTCCATCGAAATCGGTACCGTCACGCCTCGTCCGCAGCCAGGTAATGATAAGCCGCGTCTGTTCCGCCTGGTCGAAGCCGAAGGGCTGATCAACCGCATGGGCTTTAATAACCTCGGCGTTGATCACCTTGTTGAGAACGTAAAAAAAGCCCATTTTGATGGTGTATTAGGCATCAATATTGGCAAAAATAAAGACACGCCGGTAGAGCAGGGTAAAGATGACTATCTGATTTGCATGGAAAAAGTCTATGCCTACGCGGGGTATATTGCGGTGAATATTTCCTCACCAAATACCCCGGGTCTGCGCTCTTTACAATATGGCGAAGCACTGGACGATCTTCTGAGTGCCATTAAAAATAAACAAAATGAGCTCCAGGCGATCCACCATAAATATGTTCCGGTCGCGGTTAAGATCGCACCGGATCTTTCTGCTGAAGAATTGATCCAGGTTGCCGACAGTTTAGTTCGCCATAATATTGACGGGGTGATTGCGACCAATACCACACTCGATCGCTCGCTCGTTCAGGGAATGAAAAACTGTGACGAAGCGGGTGGGTTAAGTGGACGTCCGGTACAATTAAAAAGCACAGAAATTATTCGTGCCCTGTCAGCAGAATTAAAAGGACGACTGCCGATTATTGGCGTCGGTGGTATCGACTCCGTGATTGCGGCTCGCGAGAAGATGGCGGCGGGTGCCTCACTGGTGCAAATCTATTCCGGTTTTATTTTTAAAGGACCGCAGCTGATTAAAGAAATCGTTACTCATATCTAATCTTTTCTCTTTATCAGACAACCAGGGCTTTATTTCCAGCCCTGGTTGTTTTATATTCCGTCATTGTTGCTTATTTAGTCATTATAGTCTTTTATTAATGGTGTTATAAACGAAGCGGCAAACAGGACATTTTTAGTACAGGAAGTTTGGGGACGGGAGAGAAACATGCGAATTAAACCTGACGATAACTGGCGCTGGTATTTTTGTGACGAGCATGATCGCATGATGCTCGATTTAGCCAATGGTATGTTGTTTCGTTCCCGTTTTGCTCGCCGAATGTTAACCCCGGACGCCTTCTCCCCGTCAGGCTTTTGTGTTGACGACGCTGCGCTTTATTTCTCCTTTGAAGAAAAATGCCGCGACCTGGTGCTTTCTAAAGAGCAGCGTGCCGAACTGGTATTAAACGCGTTAGTGGCTATTCGATTCCTGAAACCGCAAATGCCGAAAAGCTGGCATTTTTTACCGCACAGCATGAACTGGACCCCCGCCACCGGCGATGCGGCGAGCGTAAACCTGAGCGATACCGCTGAAGAGGTGAGCCTGCTGGTGGTTGAGCCTGGCGAAAATGCCGCACTCTGTCTGCTGGCCCAGCCCGGAGTGACCATTGCCGGGCGGACGATGCAACTGGGGGATGCCATTAAGGTAATGAATGACAGGCTGAAACCGCAGCAACGCGTAGACGCTTTCAGCCTCGAGCAGGCCGTTTAAGCTTCCAGCTGTACCGACGTTTTCGGAATACAGCTGCAGCACAGAATTGTACCATCATCGCCAATCGCGGATTTTTTCAGCGCGCTGACTTCCCCTTCGACCAGCTTGATTCGACAGCACCCACAGATGCCTGCCCGGCAGGAGTAAGGTACGCGGATCCCCGCTTGTTCCAGCTGTTCAAGTAAAACCTGCTGATTGTTGCCGCGGATAACGGTGCCCTGCCAGTGAATGTCTACGGGCGAGCTGGCTGGCGTCTCAACGTCGACGAACTCTTCTTCCTGACCTGCGCCATACACTCTTGCGGGTCCACGGGCGAGAATTTCGACTTCGTCGCCCACGCGGATGACGCCGCTTGAGCGCGGAATGAGGTTCTGGCCGAAATCAACATCGCCATTGTCCTGCGCTGTGCGGAATGACTGCAGGGTTTTTAACGGCTCGCCGGAAGGGTGTTTCTGGCCTTTTTCGGGACTGACGGTGGTAAAGATACAGCGGCTGCAAGGCTTCACGACATCAAATACCACGCTGCCTATACGGATCACCTTCCAGGTATCCTCTTCCCAGGCGTCAGCGCCTGTAACAACCAGGTTGGGACGAAACTGCTCCATCTGGACGCTGGCTTTACAGCGACGCTGCAGGTCGCGCAGGGAGGCGTCGTTAGTCAGCAGGAAGGGGAAGCCGTCCGCGAATGAGAGCGGGACCGCCTCGTGGCGCTTAACGCGCCGCGTCAGCGCCGGGCCGACCCAGCGCAGCTGCACATCCCGGGAGAAGAAGCCGCTCAGCCAGCGGTTAATGTCATCCGGGGCGATGCGCGCGGTAAAATGATTGCCCCACACTTCCGTTGGCGCTTCGACAGGCGCAAAATCAGCAAAGCGGATCACCACGCTGGAGCCATCCGGCGCGGTGAGATGCAAACCGTCATAAAGCGGGGAAGGGGTAAAGCGAACCATTTGTGGGAACTGGCGTGCGGTAATGAACGTACCGTCAGGTTCGGTGACCATAAAGATACGATCGAAGGCAAATCCGCTCATGTCGGCCAGCGCGTGTGAAACGCCGATCCCGCGCATGGATTTCACCGGATGAATAAAAAGCCTGGATAACGTCGCCACTGCACAGCCCCTCGAATGAAAATAAGCCTTCAACTTTATGACATACACGCCATATTAGCTATAATGCGCGACAATTTTCTAAGAGTAAAAGTGACGATATGAATTCTCTGTTTGCCAGTACGGCCCGTGGGCTGGAAGAGCTGTTAAAAACTGAACTGGAAACCCTGGGCGCGCAAGAGTGCCAGGTGGTTCAGGGTGGTGTCCATTTTGAGGGCGACACACGGCTTATTTACCAGAGCCTGATGTGGAGCCGTCTGGCATCACGCATCATGCTGCCGATGAAAGAGTGCAAGGTTTACAGCGACCTTGACCTCTATACCGGCGTACAGATGATCGACTGGACAGAGATCTTCTCCCCAAATGCCACCTTTGCCGTGCACTTTAATGGCGTGAACGATGAGATCCGCAACAGCCAGTACGGTGCCCTGCGCGTCAAAGACGCCATTGTGGACTGCTTCACGCGTAAAAATAAGGAACGCCCAAACGTCGATCGTGAAAATCCCGATCTGCGGATCAACGTCTGGCTCAACGGCGACACCGCCAGTATCTCTCTGGATCTGAGCGGCGCGGGTCTGCACCTGCGTGGTTATCGCGATCGTACCGGTATGGCGCCCATCAAAGAGACTCTCGCCGCCGCCATCGTGATGCGTTCCGGCTGGCAGCCAGGCACACCGCTGCTCGACCCGATGTGTGGCTCCGGTACGCTGCTGATTGAGGCCGCTATGCTGGCCACCGACCGCGCACCGGGCCTGCACCGCGGCCATTGGGGCTTCAGTGGCTGGGCGCAGCACGATGAGGCGCTGTGGAAAGAAGTCAAAGACGAAGCGCAGATCCGTGCACGTAAAGGTCTGGCGGAGTACACCTCCCATTTCTACGGCTCTGACAGCGACTCACGCGTCATTGAGCGTGCGTGCAGCAACGCCCGCCGTGCCGGTATCGGCGAGCTGGTCACCTTCGAAGTGAAAGACGTGGCGAACCTGACCAATCCGCTGCCAAAAGGCCCATACGGTACCGTTATCAGCAACCCGCCTTACGGCGAGCGTCTTGATAGCGAACCGGCGCTGATTGCCCTGCACAGCCTGCTGGGCCGTAATATGAAAAATGACTTTGGCGGCTGGAACCTGTCGCTGTTTAGCGCCTCGCCAGAACTGCTGAGCTGTCTGCAACTGCGTGCCGAACGCCAGTTTAAGGCGAAAAACGGCCCGCTGGACTGCGTGCAGAAAAACTACCATCTGGCCGAGAAAGCGGCGGACAGTAAACCATCGGGTGTGGCGGAAGATTACGCTAACCGCCTGCGTAAGAATCTGAAGAAATTCGAAAAATGGGCGAAACAGGAAGGTATCGAATGTTATCGCCTGTATGATGCCGATCTGCCGGAGTACAACGTGGCGGTTGACCGTTACGCTGACTGGGTTGTGGTGCAGGAATATGCGCCGCCAAAAACGATTGATGCACAAAAAGCGCGTCAGCGTATGCTGGACGTGATTGCGGCAACAATTTCGGTGCTGGGCATTGCGCCTAACAAACTGGTGCTGAAAACCCGTGAGCGTCAGAAAGGGAAAAATCAGTATCAGAAAATGGGTGAGAAGGGTGACTTTATCGAGGTGGGCGAATACAACGCGCGCCTGTGGGTTAACCTGACCGATTATCTGGATACCGGTCTGTTCCTTGACCACCGTATCGCCCGCCGCATGCTGGGCCAGATGAGCAAGGGTAAAGACTTCCTGAACCTGTTCTCCTATACCGGCAGCGCCAGCGTGCATGCTGGCCTTGGCGGCGCGCGCAGTACCACCACGGTGGATATGTCCCGTACTTACCTGGAATGGGCAGAACGTAACCTGCGCCTGAACGGTCTCACCGGTCGTCAGCATCGTCTGATGCAGGCTGACGTGCTGGGCTGGCTACGCGAAACGGACGAACAATTTGATCTGATCTTCATCGATCCCCCAACGTTCTCTAACTCCAAGCGTATGGAAGATAGCTTTGACGTTCAACGCGATCACCTGCGCCTGATGACCGACCTGAAACGCCTGCTGCGTAAGGGCGGTACCATTATGTTCTCGAATAACAAACGCGGCTTCCGCATGGATCATGAGGGGCTGGCTGCTCTGGGACTGAAAGCACAAGAAATTAGCCAAAAAACGCTGTCCCAGGACTTTGCCCGTAATCGTCAGATCCATAACTGCTGGTTGATCTCCGCGGTCTGAAAGGAATAATACATGTCTTTAATTAGTATGCACGGCGCGTGGCTCTCTTTCAGCGACTCGCCGCTTCTCGACAATGCAGAACTGCATATCGAGGACAACGAGCGCGTCTGTCTGGTCGGCCGTAATGGCGCGGGTAAATCCACGCTGATGAAAATCCTCAACCGCGAACAGGGCCTGGACGACGGGCGTATTGTTTACGAGCAGGATCTTATCGTCTCTCGCCTGCAGCAGGATCCGCCGCGTCACGTGACCGGCAGCGTTTACGATTTTGTTGCCGAAGGTATCTCTGAGCAGGCTGAATACCTGAAGCGTTATCACGAGATTTCACACCTGGTGATGACCGACCCGAGCGACAAGAATCTTAACGAACTGGCGAAAGTGCAGGAGATGCTCGATCACCACGGTCTGTGGCAGCTCGAAAACCGCATCAATGAAGTGCTGGCGCAGCTCGGACTGGAACCGGACATGGAGCTGTCGGCGCTTTCTGGCGGCTGGCTGCGTAAGGCTGCGCTTGGCCGCGCGCTGGTCAGCGGGCCGAAAGTGCTGCTGCTGGATGAACCGACGAACCACCTGGATATCGAAGCGATAGACTGGCTGGAAGGGTTCCTCAAAACCTTCAACGGGACCATTATCTTCATCTCCCACGACCGTTCGTTTATCCGCAATATGGCCACGCGTATTGTCGATCTCGATCGCGGCAAGCTGGTGACCTACCCTGGCGATTACGATACCTATCTGCTGGAGAAAGAAGAAAACCTGCGTGTGGAAGAGTTGCAGAACGCTGAATTCGACCGCAAGCTGGCGCAGGAAGAGGTCTGGATCCGTCAGGGCATCAAAGCCCGTCGTACCCGTAACGAAGGCCGCGTTCGCGCGCTGAAAGCGATGCGTCGTGAACGCAGCGAGCGCCGCGAAGTGATGGGCAGCGCCAGAATGCAGGTTGAAGAGGCCTCCCGTTCCGGCAAAATTGTCTTCGAAATGGAAAACGTCAACTATCAGGTTGATGGCAAAGTGCTGGTGAAAGACTTCTCCGCACAGGTTCAGCGTGGGGATAAAATCGCGCTGATCGGGCCGAATGGCTGCGGTAAAACCACGCTGTTGAAGCTGATGCTGGATCAGCTGAAGCCTGACAGCGGCCGCATTCACTGCGGGACTAAGCTCGAAGTGGCTTACTTCGACCAGCACCGTGCGGAGCTGGATCCGGACAGAACGGTGATGGATAACCTGGCGGAAGGTAAACAAGAGGTGATGGTTAACGGTAAGCCGCGCCATGTGCTGGGCTACCTGCAGGACTTCCTGTTCCATCCGAAACGTGCGCTGACGCCGGTACGCGCGTTGTCAGGCGGTGAGCGAAATCGTCTGCTGCTGGCACGTCTGTTCCTGAAGCCAAGTAACCTGCTGATCCTCGATGAACCAACAAACGACCTGGACGTGGAAACGCTCGAACTGCTGGAAGAGCTGATCGACGGCTATCAGGGAACCGTGATGCTGGTAAGCCACGACCGTCAGTTCGTCGATAACACCGTGACCGAGTGCTGGATCTTCGAAGGTGAAGGGCGAATCGGACAGTATGTGGGCGGCTATCACGATGCGAAAGGACAGCAGTCGCAGTCTCAGGCGCTAAAACAGGCTAAATCCAGAACCAGTTCCGAACCTGCTGTAACAAAAGCAGAAACTGTCAAGAAAACCTCGGTTAAACTAAGCTATAACCTGCAGCGCGAACTGGAAGGACTCCCTCAGCGTCTTGAAGAGCTGGAAGCCGCACTTGAAGATCTGCAGGCGCAGGTCGCTGATGCGTCATTCTTTACCCAATCGCATGACTATACTCAAAAAGTACTGGCAGAACTGTCCGCGGCTGAAAAAGCCCTGGAAGAAGCATTTGAGCGCTGGGAGTACCTTGAGTCTCTGAAGAACGGCGCATAAACAGGGATACAATATGTGTGACCAGCACCATGCCGACAGGCATATATTATGCTCTCAATGCGATATGCTCGTGGCGTTGCCAGAGCTTGGTCACGGACATAAAGCCCTGTGTCCCCGTTGCGGTACGACGTTGACAACCGAGTGGGACGCACCAAGGCAGCGTCCCACTGCTTATGCGCTGGCGGCGTTGTTCATGCTGCTGCTTTCCAATCTCTTCCCCTTCATTTATATGAAGGTGGGAGGGATGACCAGCCAGGTCGATTTGCTTGAAATTCCGGGGGTTATGTTCTCGGAAGACTATGCCAGCCTCGGCACCTTTTTCCTCCTGTTCGTACAGATCGTCCCGGCTTTTTGTCTGGTCGTCATTCTGTTGCTGGTGAACCGCGTCGCGATGCCCCTCGCACTTAAAATCTGGCTCGCGCGTATCCTGTTCCAGTTAAAAAGCTGGGGCATGGCCGAAATCTTTCTGGCAGGTATCCTGGTCAGTTTCGTCAAACTGATGGCGTATGGCGATGTGGGTATCGGCAGCAGCTTTGTACCCTGGTGTCTGTATTGCGTGCTGCAACTGCGCGCCTTCCAGTGTGTGGACAGACGTTGGGCGTGGGACGATATCGCGCCGGCACCGAGGCTGGTGCAGACGGTAAAGGTGGGGGTGCCAGGCATCCGCCAGGGGCTTCGTTCTTGCCCATGCTGCACCGCTGTGCTGCCAGCCGAACTGGATGTGTGCCCGCGTTGCGAAACAAAAGGATATGTGCGACGTAAAAATAGCCTGCAGTGGACAATGGCGCTGCTGGTGACTTCCATCATGTTGTACCTGCCGGCCAATATCCTGCCGATTATGATCACCGATTTGCTCGGTGACAAAATGCCCTCGACAATCCTTGCCGGGGTAATACTGCTGTGGGGTGAAGGCTCCTATCCCGTTGCGGGGGTGATCTTTATTGCCAGTATTATGGTACCCACGTTAAAAATGATCGCTATTGCCTGGCTCTGCTGGGATGCGAAAGGCCATGGCAAACGCGACAGCGAACGCATGCACCTGATTTATGAAGTCGTCGAGTTTGTTGGACGCTGGTCAATGATTGATGTGTTTGTTATTGCCGTTCTCTCTGCACTGGTGCGGATGGGCGGATTGATGAGTATTTATCCCGCGATGGGGGCATTAATGTTTGCGCTGGTCGTTATTATGACCATGTTCGCGGCCATGACCTTCGACCCTCGTTTATCGTGGGATCGTGAGCCTGAATCAAGCCATGAGGAACAGTAAGAGCATGGAAAATAAGAGTGGAGAGGCGAAAGTGCAGAAGGTCAAAAACTGGTCGCCGGTGTGGATTTTCCCCATCGTGACCGCGCTGATCGGTGCATGGATCCTGTTTTATCATTACAGCCATCAGGGACCGGAAGTGACGCTCATCACCACCAATGCCGAGGGGATTGAGGGCGGTAAAACGACCATCAAAAGCCGTAGCGTCGATGTGGGCGTGGTTGAAAGCGCAACCCTGACCGACGATTTAACCCATGTGGAAATCAAGGCACGCCTGAACGCGGGCATGGAAAAACTGCTGCACGGTGATTCAGCTTTCTGGGTGGTCAAGCCGCAGGTAGGACGTGAAGGGATCAGCGGCTTAGGTACGCTGCTCTCCGGTGCCTACATTGAACTGCAGCCGGGTAAAAAAGGAAGCCAGCCGGCGCAATACCAGCTGCTTGACTCACCACCGCTTGCGCCGCCAGATGCGAAAGGCATCCGCGTGATCCTGGACAGTAAAAAAGCGGGCCAGTTAACGGCGGGCGATCCCGTGCTGTTCCGCGGTTATCGCGTGGGATCGGTTGAAACAAGTACCTTTGATCCGCAAAAGCGCACCATCAGCTATCAGCTGTTCATCAACGCGCCAAACGATCGGCTGGTCACCAGCAACGTCCGTTTCTGGAAGGACAGCGGGATCGCGGTTGATCTGACGTCAGCGGGAATGCGCGTGGAGATGGGCTCCCTGACCACGCTGTTTGGTGGCGGTGTAAGCTTTGATGTGCCGGAAGGGCAAGATTTGGGACAGCCGGTTGCAGAGAAAACGGCGTTCAGGCTCTTTGACGATCAACGCAGCATTCAGGACGCACTCTATACCGATCACATCGACTTCCTGATGTTCTTTAAAGATTCCGTCCGTGGCCTTCAGCCGGGCGCGCCTGTCGAATTCCGCGGCATTCGCCTGGGTACGGTGGGGCAAGTTCCGTTCTTTGTACCGGGTCTGCAGCAGGTACTGGATGACGATTACCGCATTCCGGTGCTGATTCGCATTGAGCCGGAACGTCTGCTCAACCAGATTGGCGAGAATCAGGATATTGGTACGCATATTACAGAACTGATGAACCGGGGTCTGCGTGGGTCGCTGAAGACGGGCAACCTGGTGACCGGTGCGCTGTATGTGGATATGGACTTCTATCCAAAAGCCCCGCCGATTACCGGTATCCGGGAGTTCGGTGGTTATAAGATCATCCCGACGGTGAGCAGCGGCCTGGCACAGATCCAGCAGCGTCTGATGGAGACACTGGATAAGATTAACAATCTGCCACTGAATCCGATGATTGAAGCCGCGACCAGTTCGCTCAGCGAAAGTCAGGCAACGATGCGTCGCCTGCAAACCACGCTGGATAACATCAACAAGATCACCGCAAGCCAGAGTATGCAGCAGCTGCCGCAGGATATGCAGAAAACGCTGCGTGAGCTTAACCGCAGTATGCAGGGCTTCCAGCCTGGCTCGGCGGCGTACAACAAGATGGTGGCAGATATGCAACGTCTTGATCAGGTCTTGCGTGAACTGCAGCCGGTTCTGAAAACGCTCAATGAGAAGAGCAACGCGCTGGTGTTCGAAGCGAAAGATAAAAAGGATCCTGAGCCTAAGAGGGCAAAAGAATGAATAAATGGCTATTAATGGTTGGCGCTCTGCTGTTAACGGCGTGCAGTTCAGGCGTGGAGAACAAGAGCTACTATCAGTTGCCTCTTGCAGCGCAAAACGGGGTACAAAGTACCGCCAGTCAGGGAAACCGTCTGCTGTGGGTTGAGCAGGTTGCCGTGCCGGATTATCTGGCAGGCAACGGCGTGGTCTACCAGACCAGCGACGTAAAATACGTGATTGCGACAAACAACCTGTGGGCCAGCCCGCTGGATCAGCAGCTGCGCAACACGCTGGTGGCCAATTTGGGCAGCCAGCTTCCGGGTTGGGTTGTCGCGTCGCAGCCGCTGGGTAACGACCAGGATACGCTGAACGTCACGGTTACGGGTTTCCATGGCCGTTATGACGGTGCGGTGGTGATTAGCGGAGAGTGGTTGCTGAACCATCAGGGCCAGATGATTAAGCGGCCTTTCCATCTTGAGCTGAAACAGCAGAAAGATGGCTACGATGAAATGGTGAAAGTGCTGGCCCAGGGGTGGGCGCAAGAGTCGGCCAGCATCGCCAGGGAGATTTCCCGGCTGCCATAAGTAAAATTCATCGGTAAAAACCGCAGTCGGCCTGTTGCTGATTGCGGTTTTTTTTTCAGTTTCACTTCAGACCGTTACTTGTGCCGGGTCACAATTTTTGTACAAATGATCTTCCAGGTAGCTCACAAATATGACACCCGTATGAATTTTGAACATTGACGCTGCGACTAATTCGGGGTATTCGTTATCTGTGCCTGCTCAAGTTTGTGCAGACACTGTTTTCTTTCCACCAGACAAAAGAATGAGGGAAACGAGGCATGAAGAGACAGAAACGAGATCGCCTGGAACGGGCTCATCAACGTGGTTATCAGGCCGGCATCGCTGGACGATCTAAAGAAATGTGTCCTTATCAGACGATAAATCAAAGGTCACAATGGCTTGGAGGCTGGCGAGAAGCCATCGGCGACAGGGCACTCATAGCCTGATAACGTCTCTTTCAAAAAAAGAAACCTCCGCACTGCGGAGGTTTCGCCTTTATGGGGTCGCTCAACGCGAAATCAGAACGCGGAAGTGTCCTGGAACAGACCCACTTTCAGGTCGTTTGCGGTATAAATCTGACGACCGTCTACCAGCACTTCGCCATCTGCCAGGCCCATAATCAGGCGGCGGTTAACGATGCGTTTGAAGTGAATACGATAGGTCACTTTCTTCGCAGTAGGCAGAACCTGTCCGGTGAATTTCACTTCGCCCACACCCAGCGCACGGCCTTTACCTTCACCACCCAGCCAGCCCAGATAGAAGCCAACCAGCTGCCACATTGCATCCAGACCCAGACACCCAGGCATTACCGGATCGCCAATAAAGTGGCAACCGAAGAACCACAGGTCCGGATTGATATCGAGTTCTGCTTCTACGTAACCCTTATCGAAGTTGCCGCCGGTTTCGGTCATTTTCACGACACGGTCCATCATCAGCATGTTCGGGGCCGGTAACTGTGGGCCGTTAGCGCCAAACAGTTCACCGCGACCAGAGGCAAGAAGGTCTTCTTTTGTATAGGATTCGCGTTTATCTACCATGTTCTCAGTAAGCCTTATTTTAGTGAAGGACGCAGGATAGCTAACACGTGTACGCTGAACAAGTCCGATCAGTTTGAACTAAACCAGCCTAACCAGCGTAACGGCCAGGGATAACGATGACGAGCATCCTGCTGCGTCGCCTGAGCAATGCGCTCCTGGATAGTCTGCATCAGGGTTGTTTGCCCTTCGCCGTCCCATACCAGGTTTGTCAGTAAGGGTAGTGCATCATCAATGCCTTCGATGGCCCAGATGGTGAATTGTTCCTGTTCCACGGCATCCAGAATGTCCTGGCTGAGGCTCAAATGGCGCGCGTTAGGGGCAGGAATAATCACCCCCTGTTTGCCGTTTAACCCACGCTGCTGACAAATCGAGAAGAAGCCTTCAATCTTTTCGTTCAGACCACCCACTGGCTGCGCACGACCAAACTGATCGACCGAGCCGGTGATCGCGATGTTCTGATTAACTGGCACTTCTGCCAGGGCGCTGATTAAGGCGCACAGCTCAGCCATAGAGGCGCTATCACCGTCGACTTCACTGTATGATTGCTCAAACGTCAGCGAGGCGGAGAAGGGGATTTGCTGCTCAAGCTGCAGCTCTGACATCAGGAACGCCTGCATGATCATCATGCCTTTAGCGTGAATGTTGCCGCCCAACTCGGCTTTGCGTTCGATATCAGTGAACTCACCGTCACCGACATGCACAACGCAGCTGATACGGGAAGGCTCCCCGAAAGCGCGCGGGTGGCCGGGGAATTCAATCACCGACAGGGCATTGATCTGCCCGATACGTTCGCCTTCGGTCTCAACCAGAATTTGTTCCAGCAGAATTTCATCCTGCATACGGTCAGCAAGATAGCCTTCACGCCACTCACGCTGCGCCAGCATCTGGGTAAGCTGCTCACCGGTGAATACGCCGTTATCGCTGACGACACCCACTTCACGTAACTGCTTGCCGATCCAGAGCGGGCAGAGCGGCAGCGTCTCCTGGTCACCGGTATAGCGAACCGCTTCGCGGATCAAACCAGGCCAGGCGTCGGCGGCCGGCGTTGGCAGTGCGAAACGTTCCGCAACGCTCAACACCCACTGGCACCACTGTGCCATATCATCGGCATCGGTAATCTGGATGTTATCTTCGTATTCGCTGTAGACCGCCTGCTCAGCCAGTTCGGGCTCCATCTCCTGGAAGTCAGCCAGCGATTCACGATCACCCGTCAGCACCACGGTCAGCGACAACGGCATTGAAGGAACTGAGACGGGCAGGGGACGAGACTCGTCGTAGCCAACCCAGTCAAAACGCTGCTGGCTAACCACCGTTTTCAGGCGCATCCACAGCAGAGGTTGTGAGAGGAGGGTGCGCAACGAGATGATCAGTACGCCGCCATTCGCGCGGTGCACCAGCCCAGGTTGCAGCGAGAGCTCACCGTTAAACTGGCGCAGACAACCAAAGAGTTGTTCAGCCTCGACCCAGTTAGCGGTAATCACTTCACCCCTGGCAGCAAAGCGGTCGTCGGGCTGCTCTGCCGGTTCGAATGTGACATCATGTCCCGCGATACGATATTGGCCGCCAAAGACGGCGTTCGCTTGCGGTCGCAACTGGCGCATGGCATCACCCAGAAGCGTCAGATATTCCGCTTCTTCCGGGGCCTTGAGCATCATGAAGGGTGATGTTGCCCAGGGGCTTAACACCTGCTCCAGCGCATAATGCAAACGGGGTTGCGTATCGCTAAGGATGAATTCGTGTTCTTTTGCGAGATCGGGTCGTGCAAACAGTTCCTGATAGCTCTCGGTATCCGGAACGAGGTCACGCCATGCAAGTTTCGTAATGGTCAAAGTTGATGTTTTTTAGTTAGATGTAAAAGCGTGGAGTATACCGTAAGCGGGGGGCTCTACCCAAGCAGGATTGGGCATTTCGGCAGGGTGATTGGCTGCATTCACTCACAGGATATGATTTCTTTTCAGCAGATTGCCAAAAAACTGATATTCTGAACAGAGTTACGTGGTAACACTGAGATCGCAATGAAATATCAACAACTGGAAAATCTCGAAAGCGGCTGGAAATGGAAGTACCTGGTCAAAAAGCACCGTGAAGGGGAGCTGATCACCTGCTACATCGAAGCCAGCGCAGCGCAAGAAGCCGTGGATATTTTGCTGACCCTCGAAAATGAACCGGTACAAGTTAACGGCTGGATTGAGAAACACATTAATCCTGCGTTGTTAAACCGGATGAAGCAAACTATTCGTGCGCGTCGCAAGCGGCATTTTAATGCGGAGCATCAGCATACTCGCAAAAAATCCATCGACCTGGAGTTTATGGTCTGGCAGCGTCTGGCAGGGCTTGCGCAACGGCGTGGGAAAACTCTGTCAGAAACGATAGTGCAGTTGATTGAAGATGCCGAGCATAAAGAGAAGTACGCCAACCAGATGTCGACGCTGAAGAATGATCTTCAGGCTCTGTTGGGTAAGAAATAGATTTTTGTTTTCTTCAGATTCAGATAATAAAAAACCCCGCAGTGCGGGGTTTTTTTATAAGACGATAACTTATGCCGCTGGCTGAGTTACAACGTCTTTGATGCCTTTAACTTCGATCTCTACGCGACGATCTGGAGCCAGGCAGTCGATCAGTGCAGCGCGAGCTTTAACGTTGTCACAGGTGTTGCCAGTAACTGGGTTAGCTTCGCCCATACCACGTGGGGAGATCTTGTTAGCTGGGATACCTTTAGAGATCAGGTAATCAACAACAGACTGAGCACGTTTCTCAGACAGTTTCTGGTTGTAAGCGTCAGAACCGATACGGTCGGTGAAGCCCAGAACCACTACAGAACCGTCTTTAGGATCCAGGTTGCTCAGCTGGGTGTACAGCTGATCCAGTGCCTGCTGACCTTCTGGTTTCAGGGTAGCTTTGTTGAAGTTGAACAGAACGTCAGACTTCAGAGTGAAGTGCTTGGTCTGTACTTCTGGAGCTGGAGCCGGCGCTGGAGCAACGATTGGCGCTGCATCTTCCTGCTGGCCGAAACGGTAGGAAACACCTACGCTCAGCATGCCGTTGTCCGGACGAACACCAACGGTGTTGCCGTCGCCGATGTTGTTAACCCACTGGTATTCCAGACGGGTAGCGATATCACGGGTCATAGCCCACTCAACGCCACCAGCGAATACTGGGGAAACACCGGTGTCATGGTCGTCGCCAGCGATGCTGTTGCTGGAGTCAGCGCGCCATACCATGCCGCCCAGACGAGTGTACACGTCCAGATCGTCAGTTACTGGGTAACCCAGTTTAGCGGTCAGCTGTACGCCCTGAGCTTTAAAAGCGCCGTTTACGTTGTCGCCTTTGTATGGCATACGACCTAACCAGTCGTAACCCATTTCAAAACCAACATACGGGTTAACCTGATAGCCACCGAACGCACCTGCACCAAGCTGGCTCTCGTGAGTAGGGCCATCGTTGTTCAGGCTGCTGTTGTACCAGCCGGTGTCATGGAACTGAGACCAGCCCAGTTTACCACCTGCATACCAGGTATTATCTTTCGGAGCGGCCTGCGCTACGGTAGCGAAGCCAGCCAGTGCCACTGCAATCGCGATAGCTGTCTTTTTCATTTTTTGCGCCTCGTTATCATCCAAAATTCGCCATGAAGGTCTCAATAGAGATTCACGGTTAAATCCTTCACCGGGGGGCGTGGTCAAATATAAATCTACCGATATCTTCGGCTTAGGCCGAGCACCCCTGGCGATGTAAAGTCTACAACGTAGCTGAAAACTTACAAGTGTGAAGTCCGTCAGGCATATGAAAAAAAAAGTTCCGTATACCGATTATTTAACATTTTTCGAACGAGTTTTGTGCAATAAAATTAAGGAGAACCGCACCAGACAAGCCTTGCCGCAGTTTTGGCGCCTGGAACTAAAATCGCATCTTGTGGTCAAAAAAAATTCCAGGAATAATCTTAATTTTCCTCAATGATACAAATTTGAGTGAATTTTTAGGCCAGAAAGTTGTCCTCTGCGATAAGAATCTGGTCGAACCGGACGCATGATCAACCCGATCGCACTACCTTCTTCAGCCGCTTCCGTCAGTCGAAAATGTTCCTCATCGGTCAATTCGTCTGATAACCATCCAATCACCACGCTGTAATTCCCCGTACGTAACGCCCGGATCATCGATTCCACAGTATCGCAGGGAGAGAGTTGGTTAATTTGCATGACCTTTGTCAGCGGCAGGCCCGCGGACTGCACCCATTCACGGCTCAGTTTTTGTTGAGGCGTCAGCCAAAGCTGCCAGCGCGACTGCTGACCAAGCTGTTGTAATAACGGCAACAGCAGAAGTTGAGTGAGCAGGGGCTGGTCTTCACGATAAACCACTTCACTGATAAGCCCTGTCGAAACACGCCCGGTGGAATTCTGCGTGACATTGCCAGCGGAAGAAGAGAGAGAGGTTGAGCGATTTGCATAGCCTGAAGTGTACATATTCATTCCAGCCCTGTAGTTACTGTATGGATATACAGTAACCCCTGTATGCATAAAGATCAACCTCATTTTCGGAAAGCGACTCGCAAAATTCATTCATTATTGATGCGCCTGGAAAAATCATCTTGCTCAACGACGATAAGTTGCCTATTTTCCTGCTAACGGATCCGCTAGTAAGAAATTTCGTTGTTACTTTATGATTTTGAAGGGAAATATCATGAAAAAGATATCTTATGAACGGATTTATAAATCCCAGGAATACCTTTCACCCTTAGGTGAAATCCACCATCGTGCGCTGTTCGGGGGGTATACCCTGGCCGTAGATGATGCCGTCTTCGCTATGGTCTCCGACGGGGAGCTATATCTCCGGGCCTGTGAGGAAAGTGCAAAATACTGTGTAAAAAATGCCTCGTCATTCTTAACCCTCATGAAACGGGGTCGTCCGGTGCTGCTCAATTATTATCGTGTCGATGACGGACTGTGGCAGGACAGAGAACGGCTGCTTCAGCTCTCCTCGTTCGCGCTCAATGCGGCACGAAAAGAGCGCTCGCAGCGTGATCGGCGAAACCGCCTCAAGGACTTGCCCAATCTCACCTTTCAGCTTGAAGTGCTGCTCTTTGAAGCCGGAATCACTAATGAAGAGACGCTGCGGGAGCTGGGTGCCCGTGCGAGCTGGCTAAAGATGCGGGCGAAAAATAAAGCGCTCAGCATTAAAGTGCTCTTCGCACTGGAAGGGGCCATCGCCGGACTTCATGAGGCGGCACTCCCGGCGGGAATTCGCCGGGAGTTAACGGAGTGGTTTAATGCGCTGCCTGAGCCACAGGAGAATCACTCCTCCAGGTAGCGATCTGCAGTTGCAGTCGGCAAATTTCTGGCAGCAGAGCGATAAGGAGGCCAATCTGCTGAAGAACCAGCGGTGCTTTGCTGTCGCTTCCCGGGTCAATATGCGTAATACGCTGAGCCAGTTCATCCAGCGCGTGTTGAACGCGAGGCTCATCGGCTGGTCGGTGATGAAGCGCGTCATCGACATAGCATACGGCATCATCCAGCAGGGCGAGGATGGCCGGGTGAGTCAATTTCTCACGGTGGGCACCCAGCGTCGAAATATAGCTGGTGAAGGTATGGTTCAGACAGAGCAGGCGGAAAGCCGTTTCCCGAATTTCTGCCGTGGCGCGAGGCTCCGTGGACATGTTAGAGACCACCGAAGCCAATTCAGCATCACAGTTATGCGCATCGCGACGCGCGATACGATAAGCCAGACGGTTATCGCGACCCTGATGATACTGCTCAAGGATGGCATCAAGGTATCGACAGTTCGCGTTCATCGCCCTGTCTACCACACGCGGTAAATTACGGAACCGCCAGTCCGGCCAGATAAAACTGACCGCCGCCCAGGCGATAGCGCAGCCAATCAGCGTATCTATCACGCGGGGCAAGGCCACTTCAAATCCTTCACCCAGCAGGTTAAAGCAGAGTAGCACCAGCAGCGTGATGAACATTGTGGCATGCGCATACTGCACATTACGAAAGGCGAAGAACAATACACCGGTGATCACGATCAGGATCAGCTGGCCTTCGACAGAGGGCACGAAATAGAGCACCGGCAGCCCAATAGCGACGCCCACCAGCGTACCAATAATACGTAGCGCAAGGCGGTGGCGGGTGGCGTTATAGTTTGGCTGGCAAACAAACAGGCTGGTCAGCAGGATCCAGTAACCGTGATGTAAGCCGGTTATCTGAATGATGGCATAACCCACGCACAGCACCAGTGACATCCTCACCGCATGGCGAAACAGTGCCGATTCCGGCGTAAAGTTGCGGCTCAGTCGCAGCCACATATCGCTGAAGCTATGCACGCTGTCATCAGCAAGCTGATTCTCCACATCTTTATCGGGGAGCGCCATCGCCTGCTCGGATTCAATGGTAGCCAGCTGAGCATCTATCGCCCGCAGGTTATTCAGCAAAAATCCCAGTGCTTTAATATGTTCCGGCGATGTTCCACTGGCCTGAACGCGATCGAGCGCCGCATCAAGATGGCTAAATACGCGTTCGAAGCGCGGGTCATGTTGATAGGGCGTACGCAGCAAAATGGAGCGTGCCAGCTGCTGGCACGCCTGAGACTGCATCGACAGCAGGCGCTGGAAGCGGAACATCACGTCGCTGTAGCGGAACTTCTCGCGCAGGGCAGCATACTGAACGTGCGAGGAGCTGGCACGCTCATGAATATCCTGCGCCGCGAAATAGTAGTGCAAGGTTCTTCGCGTTCCGCGCTGACCGCGATCGCCCCGCAGACGGGTAAGCAGTGAGGCTTTCGTCTGGTTAAGTGTGGCGACCAGTTGGCCGTTGGCCAGAGCCAAATCGTAAAGCGGAGACTGGCTCTCCTCCTCGATATCCGGATCGAAGAGCCGGGATTTTAGCTCAAGATAGTGAGCCAGTTGCTCAAAGCTGCGGGCAAGGTTGTCCTGAAGAGGGCGAACCGGAAAAATAAGATGCCCGGTTAACGTCAGCAGGTTATACCAGATGGCCCCCAGCAACAGCAGTATGGGCTGCTGGTACCATTGATCGTAAAGGGAAACACCCAGCATGGTGTAAATGGCGATCAGCAGGGCACCAAAGGCGATAGTGGCATAGCGCTGCCCAAGGCCGCCAAGCAAAATAAACCCGCTGGTAGAGAGCGTAAGGCCAATGGCAAACAGCCAGGGCCAGGGGAAGAGCAGCTCCACGGAGGCTGACGCGATAAAAAAACAGACCAGCGTAATCACAAGATTACGCAGGCGCCCGGCAAGGCGATCGTCCAGATCCGCCAGCGCCCCCGCAACCACTCCCAGCGTGAGCGGGATGGTGAGTTTTACGTCATTCAGCCACCACGGCAGGGCAACCGTGCCGCAAAGTGCGATAAATATTCTGACGTTATAAAGCCAGATGCTGTTCCAGGTATAACGGCGAAGCAGTGGGCTTAGCATAAGCACGGCCAGTCCTTATTTACTGAAAACGACGACGCGCGTTTGCTTCACGTGCCGCCTGTGCCACTTCTACCGGAACGACCCTGCGCCCGACTGGCCAAAGCGCGATGGCGGCAATCTTAAAGTTCGCGATCCCCACCGGAATACCAATAATGGATATGCACTGGGCAATACCGGCAAAGATATGCATCACACACAGCCACCAGCCGAAGAAAACCAGCCACAGAATATTGAGGACCGTGCCTCCCGTGTTCAGCAGTGCGTTTTTGCTCTCCGGGTTCAGTTCGTCAACGTGGACGGCTTCATTCCCGTACGGGATTAAAGAGAGTTTGGTGATTTCCCAGCAGGAGCGGGTCAGGGGGAGCGTAAAAATAAGGACGATGCTCACCAGCGTGGCAAAAAGCCAGGCAAGAGTGGTGGCAAAACCGCCTAACACAAAATTCAAAACATTCAGAACAGTACGCATAAACCCTCAGTTCCTTTCGATATGATTAACGCCCAGTGATTGTAACGTTTTTTTAGGCTGGAGCACCTTAAAACTGGCAGTTAAACTGTCAGGTAAATTATCTCTTCGTGGATTCGGCTGGACATGGAACTGAAAGCAACATCATTAGGCAAACGCCTGGCGCAACACCCCTACGACAGGGTTGTCCTCCTTAATGCCGGAGTGAAAGTCTCCGGAGAACGCCACGAATACCTTATTCCGTTTAATCAACTGCTGGCTATCCACTGTAAACGCGGGTTGGTCTGGGGCGAACTGGAGTTTGTCCTGCCTGACGATAAAGTCGTGCGCCTTCACGGTACCGAGTGGGCTGAGACCCAGCGCTTCCATCATCACCTGAATATGCTCTGGCAGCAGTGGAGCCAGGATATGAGCGTGATTGCCGCTCAGGTACTGCAGCAGGTACTGAACGATATTGCACAAAGTAACGAGCAACAAACGTGGCTCACCCGCCAGCAGACGGCCGGGTTGCAGCAAAAGATCAGGCAGGCGCTGGCGGCACTGCCGTTATCCGTGACGCGTCTTGACGAGTTCGACAATTGCCGTGACGCCTGGCGTCAGTGTCAGGCCTGGCTTGGCGATACAGACAAGAGCCGGCTGGCGCACAACCAGGCGTGGACAGATGCCATGCTGACCCGTTATGCCGACTTTTTCAGCACGGTTGAATCTTCACCGCTTAACCCTGCACAGGCGCGCGCCGTGGTTAACGGCGAGCACTCCCTGCTGGTGCTGGCGGGTGCCGGAAGCGGCAAAACGTCGGTGCTGGTGGCCCGTGCGGGTTGGCTACTGACAACGGGTGAGGCTGTCGCCGACCAGATACTGTTGCTGGCGTTTGGCCGTAAGGCAGCCGAGGAGATGGACGAACGCATACAGGAACGCCTGCATACCCGGGATATTACCGCCAGAACCTTCCATGCCCTGGCGCTGCATATTATTCAGCAGGGCAGTAAAAAAGTGCCTGCCATCAGCAAGCTGGAAAACGACACGCAGGCGCGTCAGGCGTTGTTCATTAAAACGTGGCGTCAGCAGTGCAGTGAGAAAAAGGCGCAGGCTAAAGGGTGGCGTCAGTGGCTGGAAGAAGAACTCAACTGGGACGTACCGGAAGGCAATTTCTGGCAGGATGAAAAACTGGCTCGTCGCCTGGGCTCTCGCCTCGACCGCTGGGTTAGCCTGATGCGGATGCACGGCGGATCGCAGGCCGAGATGATTGAAAGCGCGCCGGAGACGATCCGCGTCCTGTTTTCGAAGCGGGTTAAGCTGATGGCCCCGATACTGAAAGCCTGGAAAACCGCGCTGAAAGAGGAAAATGCCGTCGATTTCTCCGGTTTGATCCATCAGGCCATTATCATTCTTGAGAAGGGCCGTTTTGTCAGCCCGTGGAAGCATATCCTGGTGGATGAATTCCAGGATATCTCGCCGCAACGTGCCGCGTTGCTCTCGGCGTTAAGGGCGCAAAATAAACATACCTCGCTGTTTGCGGTGGGCGATGACTGGCAGGCTATCTATCGCTTCAGCGGGGCACAGCTCTCCCTGACGACTGCATTCCATCACTATTTTGGCGAAGGCGATCGCAGCGATCTGGATACCACCTACCGCTTCAATTCCCGGATTGGTGAAGTTGCCAACCGCTTTATCCAGCAGAACCCGCATCAGCTGGCAAAACCGCTAAATAGCCTCCGGGCCGGGGACAAAAAAGCCGTTACCCTGCTGGCGGACGATCAGCTGGAGCCGCTGCTGGACAAACTGAGCGGCTATGCGAAGCCGGATGAACGTATTCTGGTGCTGGCACGCTATCACCATCTTAAACCTGCGGCGCTGGAAAAAGCCGCGACTCGCTGGCCGAAGCTGCAGCTCGATTTTATGACCATCCACGCCAGCAAAGGACAGCAGGCCGACTATGTGATAGTGATGGGGCTCAAAGAGGGGAGCGATGGTTTCCCGGCTCCGGCACGAGAGTCGGTAATGGAACAGGCGTTACTGCCGGTCCCGGAAGATTTTCCGGACGCCGAAGAGCGGCGTTTGCTGTACGTGGCGATGACCCGCGCGCGTCATCGTGTGTGGCTGCTGTTCAACAAAGAGGAGCCGTCGGTGTTTGTCGATATTCTGAAGAGTATTGATGTCCCAGTGGCGAGGAAGCCTTAACGGGATAGCGGAGCGGTAATATTGCAGGCCCGGTAAGCGTGTCGCCACCGGGCAAAAAACTACTTCAGTCTTTCGGAAAGATAGCGCTGATAATCCGGGATCAGGATCTCAACCGGTGAGTTGAAGTGCGGGGATTCAATGATGAAATCTGCCGTCGACAGGTTCGTCGCCACCGGAATATTCCATACCGTTGCCAGACGCAGCAGGGCTTTGACATCCGGGTCGTGCGGAACCGCATTCAGCGGATCCCAGAAGAAAATCAGTACATCAATTTTCCCTTCAGAAATCTGAGCGCCGACCTGCTGGTCGCCGCCCATCGGGCCGCTCAGCATGGCATTGACCTCCAGACCCGTTTCGCGGTGGATCAGGTTACCGGTTGTCCCGGTCGCTGAGAGAGCATGCTTTTCCAGCAATGGCTGATGGCGGCGAACCCAGTTAAGCAGCATTTGTTTACAGTGATCGTGCGCAACCAGAGCAATGTGTTTGCGTTCCGGTAGCGTGCGTGTTGTCAGTTCCATAATCTTATCCATCAGGTTAACTGACTACACGATGACGGGAACCGCCTGACGCTGCAAGAGAAAGGCGAAAAAAATGTGGCTTATGATGAAGGTTGTTGCTTCACCCACTGTAAAAAACGCGCCCGGGTCTCAGGATCGGCCTGCTGGAACCAGAATTTAAGACGCTGTTCCGTTAACGTCTGGGACTGTGGTGGAATAACATCCAGCTCTGAGACACCGGACAGCAGCGTACTGTCGTCGGCCATCCTGGTGGCAAACTGTGGAAGGGAAGCGCGTTTGCCCGCCTTGTTATAGATTTCGGTCGCGGCCTCGTAATCGGTGCCTTTCGGGGACGAGGTTAACGCCAGAATATCGAGTTTTACCGGAATCGGCATTGAATCCCCGTCCAGCAGTTCAAGGCGCGGAGAGGCGTCAAAGGCCGCCGACTCTTTTTCGGTTTCAAGACGCGGGAGGGTAATGTTCACCTGACTGACTTGCTGGGTATTAAAACTGACAATCAGCGGCGCAGAGATATACATGCGTTGTTCATGATTAGCGAGGCCGATGGTTTTTTCTACCCGCAATACCAGCTGGTGTGGCCCATTATCAAGTTCGATGCTGTCCGCACCGCGCAACAAGGAACTGGACACTTTTTTTCCGTCCAGCACCAGTAAATCAATATCCGTTGAAAGCCGTAGCGTGGTCGCAAAGACGCAAACTGGCATCACTAACGCAATCACAGCAGTGGCAATGCCGGTTTTCATAGAGGGCTCCTGTTGAAATGACTCGGCCGCGGTAATGTATCCAAATATTTCGATAATCACGTTTACTAACATATAGACATATTCTGCCGTTTTGCCCTCATGCATCTGCATGGGATGCATGGTTGAGATGTGCGCTTTGACGTACACTCATAAAAAAGTCTGGAGGAAAACCATGAAAGAGAACGAAATTGCCGAGATTCTGACATCGACGCGCACGATTGCACTGGTCGGGGCAAGCGATAAACCGGATCGCCCAAGCTACCGGGTGATGAAGTACCTTCTCGATCAGGGCTATCACGTCATCCCTGTGTCGCCGAAAGTGGCCGGTAAAACCTTACTCGGTCAGCAGGGATACGCCACGCTGAACGAGGTACCTGAAAAAGTCGACATGGTGGATGTTTTCCGCAATTCCGAGGCGGCGTGGGGAGTGGCACAAGAGGCCATCGCCATCGGCGCGAAAACGCTGTGGATGCAGTTGGGTGTCATTAACGAGCAGGCGGCGGTGCTGGCGCGAGAAGCCGGTCTGACGGTGGTAATGGACCGATGTCCGGCGATTGAGATTCCCCGTCTGGGGCTGGCGAAGTCATAAAAAAAGCCCGTTTATCGGGCTTTTTTTACACGCTTAGTTCCGCAGGCGCGGGGCCTGTAACTGTTTGCGGATAGTCTGAGCAAGTTCATCCATCGTGGGTTGCTCTGGATGCTCATCCTGCAGTTCGCTACTCAGCTGCGCTTCAGCAAGGTAGGTGTGAACGGGTTGTCCATCATCCCCCTCCATCACCACATGATACCAGGGCGCGGCGCGAAGCTCTGCATTAACCGCCAGCTCATCCGCTGACGGTTCATCAAGGGAATACTCCGGGTCGATATCCACGACCACACCCAAATACCCTAGCAAAGTGTGGCGGACCTGCTGGCCGATACCGAATTTGCTGGCAATCATAGTCACCTCCCGGGAAACACTACTTACACGTTATGTGCGGGCAATATTTCTCTTTTCAAGTTACATGACGCGACAGGCAAACCCTTTCAGATACAGCCCTTCCGGGTAGGTAGCGATCACCGGGTGATCGGCTGCCTGACGGAACTGTTCTATAAATTGTACATCACGACCAGCATCTATTGCGGCATCAGCGATGATTTTCTGAAATAAATCTGTGGTCATCAGGCCGGAGCAGGAGAAGGTGAGAAGCACTCCACCCGGGTTCAGCAGCTGGATGGCCAGCATGTTGATATCCTTATAGCCGCGGCAGGCACCCATCAGCTGACTTTTGTTCTCCACAAACTTCGGTGGATCCATCACGATGACGTCGAATTTCTCGCCCTGATCGCGATACTTACGCAGCAGCTTGAAGACGTCATCGCGAACAAACTCGGCTTTGCTCAGATCCAGCTTGTTCAGCTCGACGTTTTGTTTCGCCACGTCCAGCGCTTCCTGAGAGGTATCAACGCTGACAACCTGGGCACAGCCGCCCATCAGCGCCGAGACGGCGAAACCGCCGGTATAGGAGAAGCAGTTCAGCACGCGTTTGTCGGCAACATACTGGCGAGTGGCCAGGCGGCTGTCACGCTGGTCCAGGTAGTAACCCGTTTTATGGCCGCCCTGGATATCCACCAACAGCTTCATACCGTGCTCTTCGATTGGTAACAGGGCAGGCGGCAGTTCACCGGTGACCGGACCTTGCGTCAGCTCCATGCCCTCTTTTTTGCGCACTGCCACATCGCTGCGGTCATAAATGGCGCATTCCGGGAAAACCGATTGCAACGCGCTGATCAGCGCGGCACGTTGATATTCAGCTCCTGCGCTTAACAGTTGCAGTACCAGAAAGTTACCGAAGCGGTCGATCGTCACGCCAGGCAGACCGTCGGACTCACCGGCAATAACACGGTAGCTGTCCAGACCGTCACGCTTTGCCAGCCACTCACGCCACTGCTGCGCCTGCTGTAAACGACGAACGAAGAAATCAATATCGATCGTTTCATCTTTATCAAAGGTCCAGACGCGAGCGCGGATTTGGGACGCTGGCGAATATGCGCCTCGCGCTAACCATTTCCCCTGATGGTCAACGATATCGATGGTCTCTCCGAGGCTGGCTTTGCCTTCCATACGGGCTACTGCACCGGAAAAGACCCAGGGATGGCGGCGCAATAATGACTTCTCGCGCCCTTTGGCTAACACTAAACGTACACTCATAATTTGCTATTCTGTCGATTCCAGGGAAATGGCGCGTAGAGTAGCACATTCAGCAAGTCGCAATCATCTGCGGATGCCTTTGAGCGTTTCGGCACAAAATCAAATCGCTTAGGCACAGTGCTGCACTGCAGTGGGCTTTACAGTAGGGTTTCCGGTACAGCAAAGGGAAACACAAATGAAAAAGCGCCGTGCGATAGCAGTAACCACCCTGGCGGTGGTCAGTTTTCATGTTTTAGCGGCATCGTCGTTCACCATCAGCAGTCAGGATCTGGCCAGTGAACGCCCGTTGTCGCAACAGCAGGTGTTTGATGGGTTTGGGTGCCACGGTGGGAATCACTCTCCACAACTGGCGTGGAAAAATCCGCCTGTCGGGACGAAAAGTTTTGCAGTCACGGTATTTGACCCTGATGCCCCTACCGGAAGTGGATGGTGGCACTGGACGGTGGTCAATATTCCCCTCCAGACGCTGACGCTTCCCGCCGATGCCGGAAACCAGAAGGGTGAGACATTACCGGCCGGGGTTGTGCAGGGGCGTAATGATTTCGGTTATTCTGGTTTCGGCGGCGCATGTCCGCCCAAAGGGGATAAGCCGCACCGTTATCAGTTTACCGTCTGGGCGCTGGATGTGGATAAATTGCCTGTCGACAGGAATGCCAGCGGCGCGCTGGTGGGTTTTATGCTTAACAGTCACGTCCTGGCAAAGGCCAGCTTAACCGTTACCTACAGCAGATAAGGATGGCATGGTGCAGGGAGTCCAGTTTCAACATAAACATTTGACGGCTGGTGAAGTGAGTGCCAGTAAAATGCATCACCTGCACCAGGTTAAACTCTTTCTTCCTGCCATTTGCCATATCACTCACGGCAGTAAAGTGATTGTTCAGGACGATAACCGCCTGGTGGCGACGAAAGCGTCGCTGATCATTATTCCCGCCAATACGCCGCTGGAGATCATAAATCAACCCGCGAATGGTCTCTTTCGCTCTGACTTATTGATGTTGTCACCGGAGCTTCTGGCGGAGTTTAAAACGCATTACCTGAAATCCTGGCCGCGCACAGAATTACATTCCCTCTGTGCTCCCCTGAGTGAGGGGCTGGCATTTATGTGGAGTAACCTGCTGCATGCCGTGCGTCAGGATTTACCGGAGGCGTTACAAAAGCATCAGGCTTTCGGCCTTTTGCTGGCATTGCTTCATGACGGCGTCGCAGGGCCGTTGCTTATAGCGCGTAATAGCCACCTGTCCGAGCAGGTGCGGCAGTTCATCATGCTGTCGCCCGCCAGGGCCTGGACTGCACAGGATGTTGCCAGCCGCCTGGCATTGAGCGTGCCGACGCTACGCAGACGGTTACGCGAAGAGTCGCAGAGTTTTCGCCAGATTGTTGAGGAGGTGAGGATGGCCGTTGCGCTGTCACACTTACAGTCAACCCGGTTACCTATTGGCGAAATCGCATTACAATGTGGTTATCTTTCCAGCTCTCGTTTTACTGCCCGTTTCCGGCAACATTATGGCTGTTTGCCGAAAACGCTACGTTAAGGAGTAGAAAAATGTCAAAAATCTGCACAATCGCCTGGGTACACGGCATGGTTCAGGGCGTCGGATTCCGTTACAGCACGCAGCGCGAAGCTATGCAGCTGGGGCTCACGGGATACGCGCGAAACCGGGATGATGGCAGCGTTGAGGTGGTTGCCTGTGGTGATGCGGAGCAGGTTGAAAAGCTGGTGGCGTGGCTGAAAGCAGGTGGGCCGCGCAGCGCGCGGGTTGATAAGGTTTTAACCGAACCCCATCAACCCGGCCGGGAATACGTTAACTTCGGTATTCGCTACTAAATGCATTTCACCGGTTTTGGCAGGCCGGCAATTTTGGTGGCCTGTTTTGCCGGGCCTTTCGGGAACAGGCGATACAGGTAACGGCTGTTGCCTTTCTCTTCACCGAATTTATTGGCCATTGCCTTGACCAGCATGCGGATCGCCGGGGAGGTGTTGAATTCGAGATAGAATTCGCGCACAAAACGCACCACTTCCCAGTGTTCCGGGGAGAGGGCGATACCTTCGTTTTCGGCGATTTTTTCCGCCAGCGGCTCGCTCCACTGGCTGCTCTCTGTCAGATAACCGTCGTTATCAGTTTCAATCTCTTTACCTTCAAAACTCAACATAGTCATTCACGCGTCAGTCAAAAACCGCAGCAGTGTACCAAAAAACAAAGCCCCGCATAAGCGGGGCTCTGGTTCACAGCATTGTTGATTAATCGCGGCTGGCGAAGCCCAGGATGCTCAACAGGCTGACAAAGATGTTGTACAGCGATACATACAGGCTCACGGTGGCGCGGATGTAGTTCGTCTCACCACCGTGAATGATGTTGCTGGTTTCATACAGGATTGCGCCAGATGAAATCAGAATAAACACGGCGCTGATCGCCAGGTGCAGGGCAGGCAGCTGCAGGAAGATGTTTGCCACCATACCTACCAGCACCACCACGATACCTGCCATCAGCATACCGCCGAGGAAGGACATGTCCTTACGGGTGGTCAGCACGTAGGCCGAACAGCAGAAGAACACCAGCGCGGTACCGCCCAGCGCCATGCCAATCACGTCGCCCATACCGGCGGACAGATAGGCGTTAAGGATGGGCCCCAGGATATAGCCCAGGAAACCCGTAAAGGCGAACGCGGACAGAATACCCACCGGTTTATCAGCAGTTTTGTAGGTCAGGAACATTAGACCATACATCCCCACCAGCGTCAGGATCAGACCCGGTGACGGCAGCATCAGCACGGTGCTGGCCGTTGCGGTCATCGCCGAGAATGCCAACGTCAGGCTGAGCATGAAATAGGTATTGCGCAGCACCTTGTGGGTACTGAGTAGCGATGTGCGGTCGCGTGAAGAAGTAATTATACGATCCATGAGTCACTCTCTTATGACAGATGTAATTAGCGGAAAGAATAGGAAACGGCGCGCCAGTCTCAAAGTGGTTTTACCCATCTTTACTCAGGACGTTAGCGTTACTGCTGGTTGTTTATTCTTCAGAAAACCTTTTCAGCAGAATGAACAACGGTTTGCTTCATTTATTCAGATCAAGCTCTTATAGGTTACTGAAAAATATTGCGTTATTACACGTTGAGCGCTAAGTGTTATTTCCGGATCGTCAAAAAACAGACAATAAGGCGAAGGAAATGAAACCACAAGCACGCACGCGCTTTACACTCTCTTTGTTAACGGCAGGGATCCTGTGCGCCAGCACGGCGACCTGGGCGGCTAACGTGCCAGCAGGAACACAGCTGGCGGATAAACAGGAACTGGTCAGAAACAACGGTAATGAACCGGCCTCACTCGACCCGCATAAAGTCGAAAGCGATGTCGAATTCAATATTATCAGCGATATCTTCGAAGGGCTGGTTAGCGTTTCTCCAACTGGTGAAATACAGCCACGGCTGGCAGAAAAATGGGAGAACAAAGACAACACCGTCTGGACTTTTCATCTGCGTCCAGGCATCACATGGAGTGACGGCACCGCGATTACCGCGCAGGATGTGGTCTGGAGCTGGCAGCGTCTGACAGACCCCAAAACCGCCTCACCGTATGCCAGCTATCCGGGCAACATGCATATTGTTAACGCCGCTGATATCGCTCAGGGGAAAAAAGCACCGGATACGCTGGGTGTAAAAGCCGTTAACGATACCACGCTTGAGGTCACGCTAACTCAACCTAATGCCGCATTCCTTGCCATGCTGGCCCATCCGTCGCTGGTGCCGGTGGATAAGGTGCTGATTGGCCGGTTTGGTGATAAGTGGACCAAACCGGAGCATATCGTCACCAGCGGAGCGTATAAACTGTCGCAGTGGGTGGTTAACGAGCGCATCGTGGCGGAGCGTAACCCGCGCTACTGGGATAACGCACATACCGTTATCAATAAAGTGACCTATCTGCCGATCACCTCCGAGGCCTCGGATGTAAACCGTTTTAAAGCAGGTGAAATCGATATTGTTTATACGGTGCCGATCAACCAGTTTGCCCAGCTCAAGAAAACCCTGGGTAGCCAGCTGGATGTCTCCCCGCAGCTTGCCACCTATTACTATGAATTCAACACCACCCGGCCGCCATTCAACGACGCGCGTGTACGTAAGGCGCTGAACATGGCGCTGGATAAAGAGATCATTGCCGGGAAGGTATTAGGGCAGGGGCAGCGTCCGGCGTGGCTTATCAGCCAGCCAGATATTGGCGGTGTGACGCTCCAGAATCCGGACTATGCCAGCTGGCCGATGGATAAACGTATCGAAGAAGCGAAAAAGCTGCTGGCCGAAGCAGGCTTTAACGCCAGCCATCCGCTGCGTTTTAACCTGCTCTATAACACCTCTGAATCGCACCAGCGCATCGCGATTGCCGCCAGTTCGATGTGGAAGAAAAACCTTGGGGTGGAGGCGAAGCTGCAAAATCAGGAATGGAAAACGATGCTCGATACGATGCATACCCACGATTTTGACGCAGTGCGCTACGCCTGGATTGCCGATTACGACGATGCTGCCACTTTCCTGAACAACTTCCGTACCGGTGACAGCGAAAACACCAGCCAGTACAGCAATCCGGAGTATGACCAGGCGCTGGTGAACGCCGCGAAAGCCAAAACAGCGGCAGAGCGCGGTAAGTTCTATCAGCAGGCGGAAGATTTGCTGGCGCGCGATGTGCCTGCCATTCCGGTTTATCACTATGTCCGCACGCACCTGGTCAAACCGTGGGTGGGAGGATTCACGCCGGACAAGCTGGGGTACTATTTCACCAGGGACATGTATATCAAAAAACACTGAGCATGAACGCTGAATTTTGTGCTGATAAAATGGCCGATACGTTGTCTATTCAACCGATTAAACGCGTTTTGGCTATTTTTAAAGCGAACGAATGCGGTCACTCTTTACAGCATGCGGAGAGGTGTTTATAGTTCGCCTCACTTAGGAAGTGTGGCCGAGCGGTTGAAGGCACCGGTCTTGAAAACCGGCGACCCGAAAGGGTTCCAGAGTTCGAATCTCTGCGCTTCCGCCAGACATAAAAGCCCTGCGATAGTCATATCGCGGGGCTTTTTGCTTTTAAGGGGCATGGATAGCACCCGCAGAAAAAAATAGAAAAATTCCTGCTTTACAAGGCGCTAATAGATGTTTATAGTGCGCCTCACTTTGGAAGCGTGGCCGAGCGGTTGAAGGCACCGGTCTTGAAAACCGGCGACCCGAAAGGGTTCTAGAGTTCGAATCTCTACGCTTCCGCCAAATTTGAAACCCAGGTCGTTATGCGACCTGGGTTTTTTGTTTTTGTCGGTTTTCAGTATGCCATTGCCGTCTGGCTTGTGTCGGTGGGGCTAAGAATTCATCGGACGGATTAGTAACCGGCATCTGTTACATCTTGCTCCTGGTGTTCCAGGATAATGCCAGCGATGATGTCATTGGGGTTATCCACCCGTTCTGGTCGTTTAATGACGTGAGTCGTTCCCTTCTCAAAATAGTTAATCGCAAACATCTCATCTTCATAACGATTGCAATGCCTGTTTTCATCAATGAGAGCATTCAGTCGTCTGGTTACATTTTCATGGTTATCGGATGTAGCCACACGATCTAAGGGAATCAGCTTCACAGGTACGCCCTTATGCATATAACTTACGGAACGATCGACACCCTTCCGAATTTTTTCAAACTACACAGAACAGGTTGTTGTTCAAGGTCGTACCCACTCCTCGAACGATACCTGAGATGTACATATCACGAGTACTGGGGCGAGGCATGCAAAAATCCCCTGCGATATTTGTTTTTCTGATGAAAATAATAAGACCCATTTAAATAAATAATAAAAATGGTGAAGGCCAGTAAATGTCGCCAATTTTTCACACAGGCAGGCACGTTCTGCCTTTCATTTTTTGATAAAAGTACAAAATCAGATATTTCATGTGATTGATGAGATTTTATACAAAGTTGCCCCTAAATTAAATTGATCACTTACTGTACACCCTTATTTCATAAGGGTTAAAGGGGTATGCAAGAAAATTCTTATAAATCAGAAAGATGATCTTTGGCTGTCAGGATTTCTATGGGAAATATTTTGTTACATTTTTTGATTTCCGATCGGGCGGGGAACGTTCCTACACTCCGGCCATTGGGTCTTATCCGAAATTTTTTCATTTCAGACAAATACTCAAAAACACAATGTCGATATGCTGGTGAATGGAATGTGCCCGCTTTTAATTCCGGGGTTTTGATTTTCGTCCGATGACGTGAGCCTGGAAGTTGTTCTGGCTGGGTTTGCCTTTCTTATTAATTTCTCACTGGCATTGACCGTTTTTATAACTCCATAAAACAGGGATAGCCATGTCTAACTCTTCTTTTCAGTCCGAAATACCCAAGGCACGTATTAATTTAAAGCTTGATTTGCATACGGGCGGAGCGAGCAAGAAAACTGAGCTCCCCCTGAAATTACTGGTGGCGGGAGACTTCAGTAATGGTCAGGAGACTGCACCACTATCGGAGCGTAGAAAAGTTAATCTGAATAAAAACAACTTTGACTCTGTACTTTCCGAATATTCCCCAATCGTAAATATTACCGTTAAAAACACGCTTGCTGGTGATGGCAGTGAAGACAACATCAATCTGACATTCCAGAGTATTAATGATTTCTCTCCGGAGCAGGTTTCGCGGCAAATACCTCAGCTGAAGGCCATGCTCTCCATGCGCAACTTGCTTCGCGATTTAAAAGCAAACCTGCTTGATAACCAGGCTTTCCGAAAAGAGCTGGAAAAAATTCTTCTCGACCCTGCATTAAGTGCAGAACTCAGAGCCGAACTCTCAGCCCTGGCTCCGAAACAGCCATAACGGCCATATGCTTTTAACGGATTAATAAGGAATATGTTGATGTCTGTAAAAAATGAGAATGCCGCGGGTAACGAGAGTGTAGTGCTTGAACGTCCTGCAGCAGGCGGGGTATATGCGTCCCTGTTTGAAAAAATCAATCTTAACCCTGTCTCTGAGCTAAGTGCGCTTGATATCTGGCAGGATGCACAGGCGATGTCGGATGCAACAGCAGACGAACGTTTAACTGCCGGCATGAAGGTGTTCCTGGAATGTCTGACAAAAGCGGGCTCAAAAGTTGAGAAACTCGATAAAAACCTGATTGACCACCATATCGCGGAACTGGATTACCAGATCAGCCGTCAGCTTGATGCTGTTATGCATCATGAAGACTTTCAGGCGGTAGAAAGTCTGTGGCGCGGTGTGAAATCTCTTGTCGACAAAACCGATTTTCGCCAGAACGTGAAAGTTGAACTACTGGATATGTCTAAAGAAGACCTGCGTCAGGACTTTGAAGACTGCCCGGAAATCGTCCAAAGCGGGCTGTATAAACATTCATATATTGATGAGTATGATACCCCCGGTGGCGAGCCGATTGCTGCGCTGATTTCCGCTTACGAATTTGATGCGTCTGCGCAGGATGTAGCCCTGCTGCGCAACATCTCTAAAGTGTCTGCGGCTGCACATATGCCGTTTATCGGTTCTGCCGGCCCGAAATTCTTCCTGAAAGACAACATGGAGGACGTGGCGACCATTAAAGATATCGGTAATTACTTTGACCGCGCTGAGTACATCAAGTGGAAATCCTTCCGCGAGACGGATGATTCCCGCTATATCGGTCTGGTCATGCCGCGTGTACTGGGGCGCCTGCCTTATGGTCCGGATACCGTACCTGTGCGTAGCTTCAACTACGTCGAAGAAGTGAAAGGTCCGGATCATGACAAATACCTGTGGACCAACGCCTCGTTTGCCTTTGCATCCAACATGGTACGCAGCTTCATTAACAACGGCTGGTGTGTACAAATTCGTGGCCCGCAGGCCGGTGGCGCCGTTCAGGACCTGCCTATTCATCTGTACGACCTCGGTACCGGCAATCAGGTAAAAATCCCGTCTGAAGTGATGATCCCGGAAACCCGTGAGTTTGAGTTCGCGAATCTGGGCTTCATTCCACTTTCCTACTACAAGAATCGCGATTACAGCTGTTTCTTCTCGGCGAACTCCACGCAGAAGCCGGCCACGTATGACACCGCTGATGCTACTGCCAACAGCCGCATCAACGCCCGTCTGCCTTACATCTTCCTGCTGTCGCGTATCGCGCACTACCTGAAGCTCATTCAGCGCGAAAACATCGGCACCACTAAGGATCGTCGTCTTCTGGAGCTGGAGCTGAACACCTGGGTTCGCGGTCTGGTGACGGAAATGACCGATCCCGGCGATGAGCTGCAGGCGTCCCACCCACTGCGCGATGCGAAAGTGGTGGTGGAAGATATCGAAGATAACCCGGGCTTCTTCCGCGTGAAGCTGTACGCCGTGCCGCACTTCCAGGTAGAAGGGATGGACGTCAATCTGTCACTGGTATCCCAGATGCCGAAAGCCAAAGCATAGGGCAGGAGCAGGGATGAAAATATATCGTCCACTGTGGAACGAGGGGGCTTTACTGTCCCCTCAACAGTTCCAGCAGCAGGCTGAATGGGAGTCTTTTCGCGGTGCCGGTGCATCAGCGCTAGCATCCCCATTCCCCTGGGGGGTAGAAAAGATTGAGTTTAATGACAGCCTTCTTTCGTCTGGTCTGATCCAGATTACGCAGCTACGCCTCTGGCTGGACGATGGATCGCTGATTGATGCTCAAAGGAGCGATCTGCCTCCACGTCCACGGGAGTTAGATGCCAGCCAGCTGGCAGGTCTCGATTCCGTAACCGTTGTCATCGCACTGCCTCACATGCAGCCGGGTATTGCCAACGTAGAACAGGAAGGTGTTACCGCAGACCGCCCGCTCCGCTATCGCGAGGAATGGGTGACGTTGCAGGATGCCTTCGGGTCCGAAGAAGAATCCATAGCCGTTGCCCGGTATAATTTCGCCATCCGGTTTGCCCATGAAAGCAATGATTCCTGGAAAGTGTGCCCGGTGGCCAGACTGATCCGTGATGGACAAAATGCATGGCGACTGGATCCGTCCTTTATTCCGCCCGTTGCGTCTTTTGCCGCAAGCCCTGTCCTTCGCGAACGTCTGGTGCTACTCAATCGTCAGTTACGCTCCCGGCGCCAGCGTCTGATGACGATGCGTCGTGAAAGCAACGAAAGGCTCGCCGATTTTGCCGTCGCCGATGTTTCCCTTTTCTGGTTGCTGAATGCACTGAATTCTCACGCCAGAGTGCTGACAGAATACGAACGTTTTCCTTCCCGGCCACCTGAACAGGTGTGGGCGGAGCTTGCACGTCTGGCAGGCAGTATGCTGACCTTTTCCCTGAATCATGATCTTGACGCCATTCCGGGTTATGACCACGAGGAACCGGCCAATGCGTTTCCTCCGCTGTTTGACCTGATCACGGGTTTGCTGGAGGCCAGTCTGCCATCCCGGGTCATTGCCCTGGAAATGTCCCGCCCGGACGGACAGACATGGAAAGCCAACCTCCACGATATCCGCCTGCGTGAAGAGGCCGACCTCTGGCTCTCTGTGCGCTCCGATATCCCGGCCTGGCAGGTCGCCGAGAAATTCCCTGCACTCTGTCAGGCAGGTTCACCTGATGATGTTAGCGAGATCTATGGTGCGGCACTTAAGGGTATCCCGTTGATCCCGGTGAGCAGGGTCCCGGCAGCGTTGCCTGTACGCATGGAAAACCAGTACTTCGCACTCGATATGGAAAGCCCCGCTGCGCATGAAATGCAGGAGCAGGGCGTATGCATGTTCTATGTGCCTGAGTTGCTTGGTGCTCTTGAACTTGAACTGTTCGCGGTATTGCGCTCATGAGACAGGATATCGACATCGACCAACTGATGGCGGAGACCTGGCTTACCGTCACTATGCTTAAAAAAGGTGCCGTTACGCTTAATGGCACTGCGCTTTACAACAAATGCGTTAAACAGGTTCAAAGTGTGCGGGAAGCGCTGGAGCGTGCCGGCTATGACGACGCCAGTGTGGAGCATATTTCCTACGCACAATGTGCCTTGCTGGACGAAACGGTGATGAGCCGTAAGTCTGAAAAAGGCGAGGAAGGAGAGGAGCCGAAAGTTGATGAAGGCCAGGTGGCCTGGCGTAAAGCGCCGCTTCAGGCCCGTTTTTTTGGCTCATTCCGGGCAGGCGAAGCGTTGTGGGATCGGATTGCAGAGGTTCTGCGTCAGCCCTCACCTAACCCGGCCGTTTTAACCTGCTATCACCGGGTGATAGCGCTGGGTTTTCAGGGGTTATACAGCCTGAAAACGGTCAGCCAGTCGGAGCGTGATGAGGTAGTGAAAGCCCTTTCTGAACGGGTTTCTCCGCCTGATGCAGACCTGTCTCTGATTGTTAACCGGATGGGGAAACATCGTTGGAGTCTGATGCGCTCAGTCTGGTTCTGGATAGCGCTCGCCGTCATTCTTACCGGCGTTATCTGGTGGGGTGGTCACCTCTGGCTCCAGTCATTGTTGTCGGCACAAATACCGGAGCTGCATGGCTAATGCGTAGAACAGTCATCATTCCGGTCGTCCTCCACGCCCTGGTAGCCGTTGCCACGTTGCTGTGGTTGCTGTGGTATTTCATCCCGACAGGCAACGTTTTTAAAGGCCTGGCCACTCTGCTGATCCTCCTTCTGGCAGGCTGGACTGTTTTTAAAAACTGTCGGAGTGAAGAGCACACATCTGACGTTACCCTCCCGGCTGCTGAACTGCCATTACTCGACACCCAGAGCCCCGTTGTACTGGTGTGTGGTGACATGCTGGAAGCGTTGTTCCAGGGAGGCCCTCTGCGTAAAACAGCCCAGGGATGGTGGCTTCGGGCCGGTGACGTCAGCCGGTTAACTGACGTTGTCCGCAGCATACAGAAACAATTCCCTCGGCAGGTTGGTCAGCTTTCGGTGATGTATCGCTGCCTGCCAGATGAACATCAGGATGAAGCGGTACTGCGCTCCACACTGAAAACGCTCCGCCAGCAGTGTAAACAAATTAAATCCCTGACGGGTTTCACACTGCCGGTGGTGGTGAATGCCGAATTTTCCGGGCCCGAAACGCCGTGGATCATCGTTCGCGGTGACAAGCCGATAGTCTGTCCGGTTAATGATTCGCCTCAGGCGTTTATTGACTGGCAGCAGGCGGAAGACAATATCCTGCTACTGCCAACTGTCAGCCAGGCATTTTCCTTTATCCGTAATACGCTGACTGATGAGCTGGAGAAACCGGACCGGCTAACGCCGCCTGTACGTGTTTTTTCCGTGGCCATGCGCCTCGGCGTGGTCAATCCTGAGGCTCAGTCAGTCTGGTCCACCTGGCTTTGTGCCCGGACCTGCTTGCAGTTTTCTCTCCAGCCCGGTCAGTCAGTTCTGGCAACCCTTTTCCCGGATGCCGTTCTGCCACTTCTGGCACCTTTTGCATCAACCGTTCAGGGGGGGCAGCGTACCCGCCGCCTGGTGCTGCTGATGTGGCTGTGCGCGCTGACCGCATTGGGTATTTCCGCGCTCAATAATCGTGACCTCATCCGTCAGGTGAGTGCCGATTTACAGCGCTGGAACGCGATCCCGATGAATCACTACCGTCCTAAAGCGGACTCGCTGGCTGCTCTGAAACAGGATGCACTTCTGCTTGAACGCTGGCAACGGCAGGGAGAGCCTTTACGTTACAGCCTGGGCTATTACCCGGGACAACGCCTGTGGCTGGCCTTGCAGCAGGCCATTGATACCTGGACACCTCCACCTGCCCCTGAACCAAAACCGGTCCCGAAAATAGTTCGTCTCGATAGCATGTCGCTTTTCGATTCCGGCAAATCAGCGCTCAAAGAGGGGTCAACCAAAATACTCGTCAACGCGCTGGTGGGGATCAAAGCCAAACCGGGCTGGCTGATCGTGGTCAGCGGCCACACAGACAATACCGGTAGCATACAGCTCAATCAGACCTTGTCTTTACAACGCGCTGAAGCCGTCCGTAACTGGATGCGTGATACCGGGGACGTCCCGGAGAGTTGCTTTGCCGTTCAGGGCTACGGCAACAGCCGACCGATTGCTTCAAACGATACGCCTGATGGCCGTGCGCATAACCGGCGTGTCGAGATCAGTCTGGTACCGCAGGCTGACGCCTGTCGTCTGCCAGGCGCAAAACATGCGTCACAGGATGTACGTGACGTTTCAACTCAAGAAATGGAGAAGTAAACATGGCAATCCCAGTTTATCTGTGGCTGAAAGACGATGGCGGCGCTGACATCAAGGGCTCTGTAGATGTGAAAGATCGCGAAGGAAGCATCGAAGTTGTTGCTCAGGAACACACACTGTATATCCCGACTGATAACAACACTGGAAAGCTGACCGGAACCCGCATTCACACGCCGTTCCTGTTTACCAAGGAAATCGACTCTTCCAGCCCGTATCTGTACAAAGCCGTGACCACGGGCCAGACCCTGAAGTCTGCTGAGTTCAAGTGGTACAAGATCAACGATGCCGGTCAGGAAGTTGAGTATTTCAACACCAAACTGGAAAACGTCAAGCTGGTGAAAGTTGCACCAAAAATGCACGACATCAAGGATGCGGCTTTCGAGAAGCATAACCACCTTGAGCAGATCGAACTGCGCTACGAAAAAATCACCTGGACCTACAAAGACGGCAACATCATTCATTCCGATTCCTGGAACGAAAGAACCACCGCGTAAAAACCAGGCGGACAGTTTCCCTCTGTCCGCCTTTTATTTTGTTCCGCACAGCGCCTGCCAGACGGACGCTTTGCAGAGCAGTTTGACCATTTATCGGCATGAACCTTATGGGCATCGGTTGACGGCCAGGGGCGGTAGCGTGCCTGAATACGAGGGAACGACATGGAACATCATTCAGCAGTCCTGTTACGACGACTTAACCCTTACTGCGCCAGAGCGCTGGAAGGTGCAGCCTCTTTATGCCAGACCCGTGCGCATGCAGAAATCACACCTGAGCACTGGTTGTTAAAATTACTGGAGCAGGGCGAAGGTGATCTGACCGTTCTCGCCCGCCGTTATGAATGGGATATGGATACCGTCTGGCAGTCACTCCTGAGCTGGCTGGATGCACAGCCACGTTCTGTCCGCACCCGACCGGAGCTCTCAGCGTCTCTCCAGACCCTGCTGAAACAGGCCTGGCTTGCCGCCACGCTTGCCGGAGATGAGCAGATCCGCAGCGTACATTTGCTCGCGGCCATGGTTGAAACGTCCGGGCTGACACGCTGTGATGGCCTCTGGCCTTTGATGACGCTGACCACCAGCCAGCTGGAAAGGTTACGTCCCTTGCTGGAAGCCCAGTCGGATGAGCGGCATGACGTTGTGCTCAGTGAGAAGCCTTGCAATGTCAGCATTATTGGGCGGGCCGCACCGTTACAGCATGAAGCACAACACCAGGCTGAAGGAGGAAGTGCGCAGCCTGCCGTTTCACAGGAAGAGTCCGTTCTCAATCGCTTTACGGTCGATGTGACCGCCCGTGCCCGGGAAGGAAAGATTGACCCGGTCTTTGGACGTGATAACGAAATCCGTCAGATGGTGGACATTCTCTCCAGACGCCGTAAGAACAACCCGATCCTGGTCGGTGAACCCGGCGTGGGTAAAACGGCCCTGGTTGAAGGACTGGCGCTGCGTATCGCTGAAGGTAATGTGCCCGAAAGTCTTAAGCCTGTCATCGTCAGGACACTGGATCTGGGCTTGCTTCAGGCGGGGGCAGGTGTAAAGGGTGAATTTGAGCAGCGCCTGAAGAATATCATCGACGCCGTCCAGCACTCCCCGGTGCCGGTGCTGCTCTTTATCGATGAAGCACACACCATCATTGGTGCCGGTAATCAGGCGGGCGGGGCAGATGCAGCCAACCTGCTGAAACCTGCACTGGCTCGCGGTGAACTGCGAACCATTGCTGCCACAACCTGGAGTGAATACAAGCAGTACTTCGAACGTGACGCAGCCCTGGAGCGCCGGTTCCAGATGGTCAAGGTTGATGAGCCCGATGATGACACCGCCTGCCTGATGCTGCGTGGCCTGAAATCACGCTATGCCGAACACCACGGTGTACATATTACCGGCGATGCCGTCCGCGCAGCGGTGACGTTGTCCCGTCGTTATCTGACCGGACGCCAGTTGCCAGATAAAGCAGTGGACCTGCTGGATACCGCAGCGGCCCGGGTGCGGATGAGCCTGGACACGCTGCCGGAACAGCTTACCCGGTTGCAGGCTGAACTGACTGCGCTTGGCATGGAGCAGCAGGAGTTACTGGAAGATATTTCGCTGGGTAACAGTGTTGATGCCAGTCGTCTGCCGCAGATTGAACAACGGACCCAGGCGCTCAGTCAGCAAAAAATGGCCCTTCAGTCACAGTATGAGACCGAGAAGCAGCTCACCGACTCGCTGAAAGCCTGCCGTGAAGACATCAGCCGCCAGGAGGAACTCTCCGCCCTTCAGCACGAGCTTTCTCAGATTCAGAATAACAGTCCACTGCTGGGTCTGGATGTTGATGTCCGCACCGTCGCGACCGTGATCGCCGACTGGACAGGGGTTCCTCTCTCGTCGCTGATGAAGGACGAGCAAACCGAATTACTGACGCTTGAAGAACAGCTGGCAACCCGTGTAGTTGGCCAGAGTCCTGCACTGAATGCCATTGCCCAGCGCCTGAGAGCGTCAAAAACCGGACTGACGCCGGAAAACGGTCCGCAGGGTGTGTTTTTACTGGTGGGTCCAAGCGGAGTGGGTAAAACAGAAACCGCACTGGCGCTGGCTGACGTTATGTATGGCGGTGAAAAATCGCTCATTACTATCAACCTGTCGGAATACCAGGAGCCGCACACCGTTTCGCAACTGAAAGGCTCTCCACCGGGGTATGTAGGATACGGCCAGGGCGGCATTCTCACCGAGGCTGTGCGCAAGCGGCCCTACAGCGTGGTGCTGCTGGATGAAGTGGAGAAAGCACACCGGGATGTGATGAACCTGTTTTATCAGGTGTTTGACCGGGGCTTTATGCGCGACGGGGAAGGGCGTGAAATTGATTTCCGCAATACCGTGATCCTGATGACCTCCAACCTGGGCAGTGACCCGCTGATGCAGTTGCTGGAAGAACAACCAGAAGCCACTGAGAGCGATCTGCACGAGTTGTTACGTCCGATCCTGCGCGATCACTTCCAGCCCGCGCTGCTGGCTCGCTTCCAGACGGTGATATACCGCCCACTGGCAATAGATGCCATGCGTACCATCGTCGATATGAAGCTGGCACAGGTGAGCACACGCCTGCAACGGCACTACGGTATTTCCACTCACATTGATGAAAGCCTCATCGACACGCTGACGACAGCGTGTCTGCTGCCGGACACCGGAGCCCGCAACGTGGATAGCCTGCTTAATCAGCAGATCCTGCCGGTTCTGAGCCAGCAGTTACTAAGCCATATGGCAGCAAAACAAAAGCCTTCCTCGCTACAGCTGACCTGGGATGATGAAGAGGGCATTGTGCTGGCCTTCGATGAAAACACAGAAGTGGTGGCGTCATGACCGATTCTTTAATAAGCAAGGCAAACAGCCAGATACAACAACTGCTGGGCCAGTCACGCTATCGCGTTGACGTGCATGGCTGCACTGAGTTTCTGGATGTGCTGTGCTTCAGTGCGGTGGAGTCACTCAGCCAGCCCTGGCGGTATGACGTGGCGGTGACCTGCACCTCTGCGGATATCGCCTGCGACACGTTACTGCTGAAACCGGCGTCATTTACTTTCCAGACACCCGTGTTTGACGGGACACCAGCGCTGCCGGTCCGGACGATATTCGGCGTGGTTAAGTCATTTCGGCGCGTGTCCACCTCGAATGATGAGACCCGTTACGCTCTGACGATCGTTCCACGTATCGCCCTTCTGGACTATACGAAAGGGAGCGAAATCTACCTCAATCAGTCAGTTACAGAAGTGGTTGAACGGGTATTGCGTAAGCACGGACTTGAAGGTCCTGATTTTGAGTTCCATCTGTCTCGTGACTATCCGGCCCGCGAACTCATTACCCAGTGGCGGGAAACCGATCTGGCATTTATCCAGCGCCTGCTGGCGGAGGTGGGCATTTACTGGCGCTATGAAATGGACAGCCGTCTTGAGCAGGACGTGGTGATTTTTCAGGACAGCCAGCAGCAGTATGAATTTGGTGTCACGCTGCCATTACGCAACCAGGCAGGGATGAGTGACAGCGGGCAGGAGAGCATCTGGGATATTCAGACCTCATATAACGTGGTAAGCGGAAGTGTGGCCACTCGTGACTACAACTACCATGATGCACTGACGCCTCAGGACAGCGCCGAAAGTATTTTCAGCAAAGAGGGGATCACCACCGGGGAAACATACCATTATGCGGAGCCTTTCCTGACAGCAGGTGACGCTGAAAGTACAGAGACCGGGGCATACTTCGCCCGTCTGCGTCACGAACGCATTCTGAACGCGCAGTATCACGTCAAAGGTCATTCCTCCAGCCCTCATCTGGCACCGGGTCAGGTACTGGAAACGGACGGCTCATTAGCCGATGCCGTAAAAGGCGGTATCGTCATCACCACGGTACGCACCAGCGGTTCACGCAAAAGTAGCTTTACGCTGACGTTTGAGGGCATCCCCTATAGCGAAACCGTCTGCTGGCGTCCGGCATTACTTAATCGCCCGGTCATATCCGGCTCGCTTCCGGCCCGGGTGGAAAGCACTCAGAAAGGCGATACCTACTCCTGGCTCGACCCGGAAGGGCGCTACCGGGTGAAACTGGACTTCGACCGCAACAGTCCGGAACAGGGCTATGCCTATTTGTGGCTTCGGCTGGCAAAACCCTATGCCGGTGATACCTACGGATTCCACTCCCCGCTTATCGACGGAACGGAAGTGGCCATCGTATTTGACGGCGGAGACCCGGATCGTCCCTACATCGCTTATGCCCTGCATGATTCAGAACATCCGGACCATGTCACCAGTGACAATCATACGCGGAACGTCTGGCGCACTCCGGCGAACAATAAGTTGCGGATGGAGGATAAGCGCCAGGAAGAGCATATCAAGCTCGCAACGGAATATGGCAAAACGCAGCTGAACATGGGATACCTGGTCAACAGCCAGCGTGAAAAGCGCGGGGCCGGTTTTGAACTGCGAACGGATGAACATGGCGCTGTACGTGCGGCAAAAGGGCTGTTCCTGACGGCGGATGCCCAGGCCAAAGCCCAGGGACCGGTACTGGAAATGGCGCCTGCGATTAACCAGATTAACCAGGCCAACAGCCAGATGCAGGCGCTGAACAGCGCTGCTGAAGCCGCCGGAGCACTGGTCTGCGACATCAATACCCAGATTAGTCTCGTGACCGACAAAATCAAAGACCTTCAGTCTGCGGTCCTGCTGGGGAGTGCTCCACAGGGCGTGGCATTTACCTCAGGTGAACACCTTCAGCTCAGCAGTACCCGCAATACCATGATCAATGCAGGGCAGCATCTTGATGTCGGTGCGATGAAAAATTTGTCCGTGAGCGTTGAAAAAGCGCTTGGTCTGTTTGTGCATAAAGACGGGGCGAAGCTGGTTGCCAACCAGGGTGACATCGAGATTCAGGCTCAGCACAACACGATGGCCCTGTTTTCTGAAAAGCAGCTGACGGTGACCAGTAGTGAAGACGAAATTATTATCAGCACGCCTGAAACACTGACGCTTAACGGTGGTGGTTCTTATCTGCGCCTGAATAAGAACGGTATTGAGCATGGCTCTGAAGGGATGATGATAATGAAAGTGGCTAGTTACCTGGTGCCGGGGACCGGTGCCAGCCAGCAGATGGATACACCGGACTTTAAAGTGACGAACGTCACGGTCACAACTAAAAACTCCGCCAAATGGACGAGTGAATAACAAGGAAGGTTAGTTATGACTGCAAAGATGCCCAAAATCAGCTTTCCCGTGCCCTCAAACAAAAATGGTCATCCCTTTTCCTCTGTGGAAGAGTTGTTATCGATGATCGGAGGGGAAAGCTCAGGATTGTATCTGGTGGGAAGTCAGGGAATGTGGCATGGGGGGATCCATATTACTGATGCCACTATTCCCTGGTGCGCCCTGAGTACTGACAGTGGAGCTGAGAATGAATATTGTCGCGAGCTCTATAAAGGGGAACAATTTATTCGTTGTATGGCGGACGGTGAGATAGTTGCCTGGCGCGTCAGTAAGGACTATGAGAGTGCTGCGATTGAATGGCGCGGTGAAAAATTGTTCCTTTCGACCTCATTTGTGCTGGTGAAACATTATATCCAGCCGGGTGATACAGAAGAGAGCGGACTGACATTTTTCACTCTGTATATGAATCTGGCGCCTTATGCTGCTTATAAACAACAGGGCAGCCTGGCGGACAGAAAAGTGGCTGGCGTTCAGCGCTATTACTCCAGTGCGGAAGATTTGCAGGCAGGGCGCGTAGCCGGAAAACTGGGGAAAGACACCGTAGTCACGCTGAGTGACACTATTGTGACCCGCAGCAGCGACCAGCGTCAGTTTACCGAAGTAACCATTACCCGTGAGACGAAGAATACAGCAGGAGAAACACTTGCCGCAGGCACCCGAATCTGGACGGTATCAGACCAGGGGTATCTGAAAGCAACAGAATCGGTGCCTGTTCCGTCCTGGTGGGCAAAATGTTCTCCGGCTTACACTAATGAGTCAGAAGGTGTTGTGAACTGCACTTCGCGTACAAACTGGGCGTACTATCTGAGCAGTGACGATGTTCTCCAATATAAAAATGCAGGCAGCCTGGTAGCCGATTTTCCGCTTTCATACGAGCCCGGTAATACCGCACAGCAGGTCATCCGTCCAGGTAAGAATCCAGGCGATGCAGCAAGAACATTCAGTCTGGTCACTCTGGGCCGGGATAAGGATAAGTTGAAAAAGGGCGACCGGGTATGGTTAGTATCAGACGGCGACAGTCTGACGCCTGTTGCACCGGCAGCATCCGGTAGTGGACCCGTTTTTAATGATGTGTATGCACCTTCAGAGCCTGTACCGATCAATGCCGGAGACAGTCTCGGGCATATGGGTTTTTATCAGCTACCGGAAGAAAATGGCAAACGCTCGCGCTACCAGGTACATATAGAATGCCTGAGCATGGATGATATGGAGAAATTCATCACCAATCCAGGAAGGGTGGGGGAAGATAATCCGGTTTATCTGACGTGGCAAGCCGATGCACCGTTGTTTGAAAAGGGTGAGCAGGGGATGGTTGCGGGCAGTCGTAAAACAAAGATATCGGGTATTGTTACGCTTGCAAAAGTGCCGGGTGCCGATGCTGAGGGGAACGCACTGACAAATAACCGGGATGCGGCTTATTTTCAGATACGTCAGGAAGGTGGTTGGCTATCTGCCACCAGTGTTCAGAAAGTGTCGCAGTATGCGTTAGGCGAGCTCGGGTTTGTGACGCTGAATAAGGCACCGGAGAGTTTTGACCTGATTGATGGCATAAAACAACCGGATAACGTGGTGAAGGGGATTCTGGAGCAGTTGTATAAAGCGGCACAGGATGAAACCCGGACCACCCACGCACTCAATAAGTACAACTACAAGCGCCTGCTGGAGTTGATTGACAGTAACCAGGATGGGTATTACTCGGAGCAGGAGTACCTTCAGGCGATTCACAATGTTTCCTACCGTGATCATCTGTACCGGGTGATAGCAAAGCATGCCAGTGAATGGTACTACGGCAAGGACGATCAACTATGGAAGACCTATCTGGATACGTTAACCACGGATGCGCCGTTGTGGAAAACATATCTGGAAGCGTTTCTGGATAAAATGACGTGGATGAAAGCAGTGTCGGAAAAGGGTGTGGTGCTGGGGCCGGAAGTCTGGCATATGCATCCAATTGTATTTTTAAACGCTATAAAGAAAGGGAAAACCAAAATTACACGAGAGATGCTCAGGAGAATTTGGTCTGACCGGAGAAATGTTTCTGACTCTGTCCTTGATGTTGTTGCTGAAGAATTTTCAAATAAATTTGATATGTGTAATATTAATACTAAAAATAGACTATATCATTTTTTCGCTCAAATATATCAAGAAGTAGGGCCTGCTTTTAATTTGAATGAGGGTTTTAACTACAGGCCACAAGTGCTTATAGATAAATTCGCATATTATCGTAATCACCCTCAAGATGCTCAAGCGGATGGCTTTATTCCGGGAAGGCAAGCAGCAAATAAACAAAGTATTGCGAACAGGGCATATGGTGGGCGAGAGGGGAATGCTGATATTGCAAGTGGAGATGGATGGCGATATCGTGGAAGAGGAATGAAACAGTTAACCTTCAAGAATAACTATAGATCTTTTACAAATTATCACGAAAGAGTTTGGGGTGAAAGTATTGATTTTGAAACCAATCCAGATTTTTTAGTTGAAACTGTTTATGCGGCAAGGTCTGCTTTGTACTTTTGGGTTCAGAATAATTTATACAGTAGAGCTGATAATGGGGTTGGTAGAGCGGTGTCGGATTCAATAACGCGAATTGTTAATCTTCATGATAATCACTATGTGGATAGACATAATAATTTAATAAGATTTCTGCAAGAGGGTGTTTTTGATGAGATATTTTAAAATATTGGCATTGATATTTGTTTTTTCCACAAAATTATCACATGCAACAGATTTCAAATTATCATCATCTGATCAAGTTGAGGATGTGAAATATTTTTTATTGCAAGTGCAAAATGATAATAAAAGTAAAAAAATAGACGTGGGGCTTGAAGGTAATTCCAATAATGCTGAAATAAAACAATACTATACTTTTTCTTGTCAATGGGGAAAGGCTTATGGAGTCAGATTAAACATGGATTCATCCTCTAATGATGGGCCCTTGTTATTTGATAACATATATGTGCTAGATGGAGAATTAAATATCGTTTTTGCAAAATCCTATAGTCGCATGAGTAAAAAATGGGTTGATCCAGTCAGCTTAAATAGTGCGGTTTGTAAACGTTCAGGCGGTCATTTAAAAAATGATTCGACAACTAAAAAGGACTACATTGTAAACTTCGAAGCTATACAGCAGGGGCCTTTTGTTTTAAAAGGCATTAATGATACAGTGATTAAATATATCAGAGATGATTCTTTAAATCTTATTCGTGAAGATGCGGATGGTGAACGTGTTGTCGATACAATAAAAAACCATGACAACAAGTCGCCTTCGGTTCGCACCGTATTTTTTATGAATATTAGTTCAGAAATGAATGTTATTAGTCTGGTCTCCTGGGGAGGGGGTATAGACGAAGGTGATTATTATAAAATATATGGATATACATATGATGAAACAGGGCATCTACGTTTGAATACTACCTTAGATAAAGATTCTAATTTATCAGGGTGTAATACAAATGAATCTCCATTTAAATATAAAAATGCGAACTCCATAAAAGAATACTTGATTAAAAAATATGGTGCCTAAACTCACGTGATTCACAATGTTTTCTACCGTGACTATCTGTACCGTGTGATTGCGAAGCATGCCAGTGAATGGTACTACGGCAAGGACGATCAACTATGGAAGACCTATCTGGATACGTTAACCACGGATGCGCCGTTGTGGAAAACGTATCTGGAAGCGTTTCTGGATAAAATGACGTGGATGAAGTTTGTGTCGGAGATGGGCGTGGCAGTGGGGCCGGAAGTCTGGCATATGCATCCGGTGGTGCTTTTAGATGCTTTGGGTGAAAGTGAAGACGGAATGGCTCTGAAATGGCTCAAAGTAGATAAGGGACAAGTTACTTTCGATGCTGAAGGTAATGATATTACGGGAAACCGCTACTTCAGCCGCCGAATTCATTGGACTGGAAATGATCTCTCAGGTGTGACCCTTGGTCGAGGGTATGATATGGGGGGAGAAGTAAAGATTCGGTGTATAGTGATATGGTTGCATCAGGAATTGATTCAGATAAAGCCAACAAAATTTCGATGGCCGCAGGTTTGAAAGGAAGTGCTGCAATGAATTTTGTCCTTTCTAATCGAGAGTCTATAGGTGAAATTACCAGGATGCAGCAAAATAAATTATTTGGATTGATATATCCAACCTATGTAGATAGAGCCAAACGGAATTATAAAGATAAAACTCACGGAGCACCTGGCGCTCTGCCATGGGATAGTTTAGAGCAAAAAAATCCAAGACATACTTGTTGATTTTATATATCAGGGTTTTAGTGGTGAAAGACCCATGAGGGCTGGAATGTATAATAGACAGCAGGGGTTAATTTCATATATAGAAAATAATGTAACAATTTCCAGTTACGAGAACGGGCGTCATAGAGCAAATTACTTAAGAGGTCAGTAACATGTCATTAATTAAAATGTTAGTGTGTGGTTTGTCATTGCTGGTATCGGTTTCAGTATTAGCAGACGATGTCTGCTCTGCGAAAAGTGAAACTCAATCTATTGATTCTTGTTATGCAAAATTAAAAAATCACTCTGAAAAACGTCTTAATGATGAGTATTCTGCACTCAGAATAAGAATAGCTGAAAATTATTCAACGGATAAAGATCTGTCAGAACGTTACTCGGCGAAACTATTGTCAGCACAAAGGGGTTGGTTGAAATATAGAGATCAGCAGTGCGCTATGGAGTCACTATTTGCTGACTCAGGATCCCAAGCTAATGCAACGTTAGTAAATAAATGTATTTATCGCATTAATGAGCAACGGATCAAGGAAATGCAATCCTTACCTTATTAAGATTAGCTATGCAAAAAGTCGTGAATAATTTTAAGAAATCACCAGCGGTAAGAGGTTTGTTCATTATATGAAGCGGCATTTCAATGAGAAAATATATAGTATTTTTAGCGGGAGTGCTTTGCTTTTTTTGTCGGCAGGCGCGATGGCAACAAAGCAGAATGTGACTAATATTATCACTTGTTCATTACCTGGAGAGGGAGTCAAAGAAGCTTTATTTTTCATTGATAATGTTACAAAAGAAATAAATTATAATTTTAAAAGAGATGGAAAAGTAGAGCTAAATGTTATTTTTAACGAAGCGAATAAACTAAGGCGCACCAGAGATAACGAAATGGGGGTTACTTATTATGGATTCAAACGCGGTAAATATATTTATGTTATTAATGTAATTGATGGTTCTGAAAATAATGAATATACGATGTCATTTGACATCCTAAAGAATAAACGAATTATTCAATCAAGGGATTGTTTAACTGGTTCATTCAGAAGTGATGACATTGTAAGTGATTATATTGTTGACATTCCTTACGTGAATAAAAATGGGTACTTTTTCCCATGAGTCGCCTTAAATGCTATTTATTTTTTTTGTTGCAGAACTTAATATAAACTCACCCGCCTCAAACCTGTAAGTGTGAGTGTGTTTCAAATGAAATTAAATGACTGGAGGAGTACAAACTAACAAGAAGAATGACCGATTCTACACTCCGTTATAATTCATTAAAGGCTAAATTATGATTTATCGCATATCTATATTTATTGTGTTATTCACCAGTTTTTTTTCCGTAAGCTATGCAGATGTCGTAATCAGTTCTCCAACTGAAGGGAATTTGACTTTTTCACAGAAAAAAATGGTGAACATTATGAGGATAATTCATGGGGCAAAATTTTTTTTCCAATAAAAATTACTCTGCTGATCTCAGTCGGGATGACCGTTTTTACATTGAGGATGGCTCTTCAAAAGTCTCACCCTCAGGAAAATACCTGATTGTTAATAGTGTCTCAGGTGGAACTGTTGAGTTCGGAGATGGAACGTCGAAGTATACAGAAAGGGCTTATTGTAGTGTTATTGATATGAGCAATGGTTGTATTGTAAGTGACTGGGATGGAGAAGCATGCGGATATACCTGGACTGAAGGGAAAGATGTACTGGCCAGTTCTGAAGAAGTTGGTGCTGATATTTTTGATTTCAATACTATGCGGCCTTCAATTATTAAAATGAAAGACAAACTTTCTTCGCTTGATGCCAGAGGCGCAAGTAACTTGCTCCGTTGTGATGCCCCCTCCATAGAAAATATAGATAAATACCAACAATTAGCAAGGGAGAATAAAATTAATAAAAAATTGCATTAGATGCAATATTATCATTTTTGCACACCCGTAAAGAAGAATTATCAATTACTGAAAGGGCAAATTTATTTTCCGCCCCGAACAATAACAGCCAAACTAAAAACTACCTGATCCCAGGTGATAAAATAAAAATCATACAGTACTCATCAGATAGGAAATGGGTGAATGTAGGTTACATTAATCCCAAAAACATACCCCTAATCACTTGGATCAAGTCCGATACTATAGCCAAATGATTTTATAGCAAGGGAGTGACAGCAAAATTATCACCCCTTCGCTTAATCAAAAAGGAATTTCGCATTTTATCATTTGTTCGAGATCAGGCTCACTCAATAATTTCGAAAAATCACATACAACCTAACAATGAGACCTTAAATAATGCTCCAGATTATCCGAATAGGCGATCAAACCACTCACGGTGGTTCAGTCATGACCTGTTCTGCCACAATGATATTTGGCGGGGTTGGCGTGGCGCGTAAAGGTGACATGGTTTCCTGCCCGATACCAGGTCATGGTCTTACAACGATCATAGAAGGTAACCCGGATTACCTTGATAACGGGATCCCTGTAGCCTTTCACGGCCACAAGTGCGGTTGCGGTTGCACATTGATCAGTTCTTTTGTACCAGCTAAGGTTGCCTGAGTATGCCCGTGTTGCTGGATGCTATCCCCGATAAAGCGGCGAAAGTGCCGCGACCCGATACCCGCCGTTGGCTACTGTTCCTGGCATTTGTCATGTCAGGGGGGATTGCGTTAGCGCTCTGGAACTGGACGACGGAGCGAACAGGTTTTATTTTCTGGTTTACCGCGCTGGGATTACCCTTCTGCACATGGGGACTTTTTTTCTCCGTTCGACGGTTCGCATATAAAGCAGGGCAGGTTGGGTCTGAGTCCAGGAATGCGGAACGGGAGAAACTGATTGAACGTGAAACGCGCCGGGGTCAACGCTGCGCGTGGATACTCGGTACTTGCATTCAACATATTTCCGGAAATAAACCAGGGATGCTTAGTAATGCGGTTATGCATCCCACACCGACAACCGGGATATCCACGCCACGTGGAGGTACCGCTGCCGTCAGATATGCAGCCCTCACGGCCTTTCAGACCGACTTAGAGAACGAAATTATTTCCACCGCGTCAACGCTCGTTGCCCATGTACAAAAAATTACCAACACCCTGCCTAAGGATATTCCCTGCTGTGTGATGCTGGACTGCGACGACGATATCCTGGAAACGGTGGAGAAACACCTCAAAAATGAACTCGCTGCAAAAACAGGGCGAGTTTTCAGGCTTCTTGCGGGAAAAGGTCTTGTTGCGTTTGATGCCTGGCTGGATAACCGATGGGAGCATCCGGGCATTCTTGTCGCAGTGACGTTTTCATTGCCAGCGCAGCCTAATGTAAATGACGCTGATGCAATTACTCTTGTGGTGTTCAGCAACCGTAAGGCTATTGGTTATCCAGATGCAGTATGCCTTCATCGTCCTGAAAAGGGCCTTGAACACACGCTGGGAAAAACACTGCAACGGGCAATATTATGGGCTGGGAAAAGTTCTGAAGCACTAAATGCTGGTTGGCATACCGGACCAATCACATCCAGGGGGAGCGCGTGGAATAAAGCCTGCGAAGATAACGGAGTAATGTTCAGCTTGTCAGAAGACAATCGCAGTATTGATCCGACACTGGGATATGCCGGTCGTGCCGCCCCCTGGCTTGCCATAATTCTTGCCTCGGCTGTCTGTAAAGAGAATGGCCCCCAGGTTATCGCCGCACAACCCGCCGCTGACAAAGACGACATCTGGGTAGCGGTCATCACCAAAGAAGAAGTTCGCAAGGGAACGCCCAAAAATGTCTAAGGTAAAAGTAAAAACACTCATCGGCTCCGTTGTGACTGTCGCCTTTTTTCTGACGGTCATCGTGGCATTTCTCTTTTATGCCTTTCCGGAAAATGTCGCCTCGGCCACGGGGTTTGGGCCGTATGACGGGCAACGGATCCTCACGTTCAGTGCCATCCTGGTTGCCGCGATGCTTTTATTCGGCTGGCTGATTGAGAAGGCCTTCGACTTCGCAGGTAAATCGGGGCTGTATTTCCACTGGGGTCAGAAAAAGGCTCAGATGGTCGCCCCGGCAACAGGCACCATTGCGAGCGAAGATGCTGAAGAAGAGCCTGTCTTCAGCGAGGATGCCATATCTGAGCACCTCCGTTTCCGTTATGGCCGTCGCTGGCAGCGTAAAGTGCGAATCCTGCTGGTGATGGGTAATCCGGACGACGTCCAGAAAGCGGCCCCGGGCCTGTCTCATGACCTCTGGCAGGAAGGCGACGGCAACGTGCTGATTTATGGCGGTGATGCGCAGTCACTCCCGGATGAGATCTTCCTTTCAAAACTGAAGCGCCTGCGATCTGGCCAGCCGGTTGATGGCATTATTCAGGTGATGAGTACTTCAGCGCTCCCGACGGATAGCGAACGGGATGCTTTCTTGCGTTGCCGCCAGAAAGCCGATCATCAGCTGGGCTGGCAGGCGCCTGTCTGGCTGTGGCTGACTGACAAAGCCAAAGGTGCTCAGCAGGACGCGGAAACGGCTGCGAAAGGGGTGATATTCGGACCAGAAGGCACTGTAAAAGAGGCGGATAAGGCATTGACTACGCTGTCTCAGCGCCTGCAAAAAGTCGGTATAACACAGATACTGAATAATCCGGCACATAACGGCCTGCTTCAGTTATCTTCCCGTCTTCAACACGAATTGAAAGCCAGTCTGGCTGTTTTACTCAGCGGGCTGATGCAGGGATCTGCGGCCTGGCGTTTACGTGGTGTCATGTTCAGCCCCGAACTGGCCGTTGCCGGAACGGTACCAAATACACGCCTCGACACACCGACCTGGAAAGCCGTCATTGATGACTGTGATGCCGTCAGCGGCAGAAAGCTGGGCTTCGACTGGCTGAAGATGCTGCGGTTAATTCTGCTTTCCCTGATTGTTCTGTGGGGGGCCGGTACACTGCTGTCCCTGATCGTTAACCGTACCCAGATTTATCAGGCACAAGAAACGGCGAGGCAGGCAGCGGATACCGCAAAACCCCTGGCAGAACGCCTGCACAACCAGCTCGTACTCCAGCAAGCCATTGCCCGTCTGCAACACCGTGAGGCGACCGGTGCTCCATGGTATACCCGATTTGGTCTTAATCAGGACAGCGACACGCTGGCCGCACTCTGGCCGCTGTATGCGAAAAATAACGCACAGCTGATAAGGGATGTCACCGCAGATAGTCTCAGGCAGCAGCTGAATGCCTTTGTGCAACTTCCTCCTGCCAGTGATGCCCGAATGCAGGGTACACAGCATACCTACGACGTGCTCAAAAGTTATCTGATGCTGGCCCGTCCGGACAAAGCGGACGCAGGCTGGCTGGCAAAAAACGTGCTGAAAGCCTTACCGAAACGCCAGAATGTGCCGGATGGCACATGGCAGGACCTCGCACCGAAACTGCTGGGCTTTTATGCGCAAAACCTCCCGGCACATCCGGAATGGAAAATTAAGCCTGACGCGGAATTAATCAGCACGATCCGTCAGATCCTGCTCAAGCAGATTGGCCAGCGTAACGCTGAATCCGGGTTGTACCAGGACATGCTGAAGCGGGTTGCCAGCAACTGGCCTGATTTAACGCTTGCCGATATGACAGGCGACACCGATGCCTCAACGGTATTCAGCACTGACGAAGTCGTCCCGGGAATGTTTACACGCCAGGCCTGGGAAGAGCAGGTTCAGGATGCGATTAACGAGGTCGTCAAGACACGCCGTGATGAAATTGACTGGGTACTGACGGATAAGACGCACCAGACAGGGAGCGATATCTCCCCGGAGGCGCTGAAAGCCCGCCTGACTGAACGCTATTTTACCGATTTTGGCAATGCCTGGCTGAACATGGTCAACAGCATTCAGTGGCAGGAAGCCACGTCACTTTCTGAGGCGATTGCCCAGCTCAACCTGATCGGCGATGTCCGTCAGTCGCCGCTGGTGGCACTGATGAACACGCTGGCCTGGCAGGGCAAAACAGGGCAAAAGGGCGAGGCACTGGCCGATTCGATTGTCGATTCGGCGAAAAAGCTGATCGGTCAGAAAAAAAATGCCAGACAGTTTATTGAACAGGCACAGGGCCCAAAAGGGCCGCTCGATGAGGTGTTTGGACCGCTGATGGGGCTGATGGAAGGTAAAGAGGGCACTGGTGCCAACGGTAACCTCAGTTTCCAGTCCTGGCTTGCCCGCGTCACGCAGGTACGCCTGAAACTCCAGCAGGTTACCAGCGCCCCGGATCCGCAGGCCATGTCGCAGATGCTGGCCCAGACAGTATTCCAGGGCAAAGCCATCGATCTGACCGATACCCGCGACTATGGCAGTCTGGTTGCGGCGAGTCTGGGGCAGGAGTGGAATGGATTTGGCCAGTCGTTATTTGTGCAACCGCTTGATCTGGCCTGGCGGCAGGTACTTGCCCCGGCTGCGGGAAGCCTCAATGCCCGCTGGCAGTCGACCATTGTCGAACAGTGGAATAAGTCCTTTGCGGGACGCTATCCGTTTAAAGCCACCGGCAGCGATGCCTCGTTGCCGTTGCTGGCTCAGTTCCTGCGTAGCGACTCGGGTCGAATCACGACCTTCCTGAAAACGAATCTTGGCGGGATCCTCCACCAGGAGGGAAATCGCTGGGTCGTTGACCTTTCCGCAAGTCAGGGGATGGTTGTCAGCCCGGATTTCCTCCGGGCGATTAATCAGTTGGCGGAACTGTCAGATATCGTGTTTTCTCAAGGCGATGCGGGTGTTCACTTCGAACTGATGACGCGTCCTTCACGGGATGTTGCCAGAGTGCAGCTTATCCTCGATGAGCAGAACCTGGATTACTTCAATCAGATGGAAAGCTGGCAAAGCTTCACCTGGCCTGGAAACACTTACTATCCTGGCGTGTCGCTCAGCTGGCGTAGTGTGAACAGCGGCATGCAGCTGTATGCCAGTAACCAGGGCAACTGGGGTTTCATTCGCCTGCTGGACAAGGCTCTCATCACTCCACTTGACGCCAGCCGTACACAACTGGTGTGGATCACCGCCGATGGCAACCCTCTGAAGTTTGTGATGCGTAGCGAGCTCGGTACAGGTCCCCTGGCATTGCTGAAACTTCAGGGATTCACGCTGCCCGACACTATCTTTAGCGTCGCAGCTGGCGGAGAAGAGCGCCAGTAATGATGGGCGGGAAAATTTACCCGGCACTGGCTTTCGCAAAACAGGTTGAAGGCTGGTCTCAGGGTATTTGCAGCAAAGTGAACCGATGGCACGAAACTGAATCCTTATCCCCATGCCAGTTTATGACCTTTCGGTAGTGTCGCGCATGGCTCAGCGACTGGCTGAAGCATAATCCAGCGCCAGGTACACCAGGGGACAGCGCCTCCGCGCCCCATCGGCGCCTTCGTCCCCATGTCAGAAAAGCCCACTTGTGAAGCTACTGGAAGGCCAAACCCACTCAGGGGGAGGAGAAAAGTATGCTGCTGAAATGGAAGCTATCGCAAATCGTCAATGGTAAGGACGACGCTTCTCTGGACGCGGTCGTGAGGTTTATAAAAGAGACAAACAAACGGGAAAAAGAATGAGCTCACCGGAAGAACTGTTAACCGCCTGCGCCACCAGGCAGGAAGAAAGGCAGCGCCTCATCTCGCGGGCAAATGATGCCCTGTCGCTCTGGGATAACTGGCTGCACCCGTTCACCTCCGGGGCAGAAACCGGGGACGATCCCGCATATGATGATAATTTTCAGCTGATGCGTGAGGAGATCAACAAGCTTTCAGGTACCGATTCAGCGTTATTGTGTGAGCTAGCCCAGAAGTGTCTTTGCGAATGCGCCAAAGACATTCGTGTCGTGACCTGGTACGTGCAGGCCCGACTCAGCCGCGACGGTGAAAAGGGGTTGTCCGAAGGCTTACTGCTTCTTGTCGCGATGCTGGCCCGCTACGGGCAGGCATGCCATCCCCGGCGTCCCGTAGCCCGAAAAGCTGCGCTGGAGTGGCTGAACAGTGCAAAAGTGATTGATGCACTGCTGTTATGGCCCGAGGTGGACAGCAATGATGCCGGTCTGACGGCTGGCGTCATCAGCCTGCTTGAATCCACAGTGGCTGACTGGCCGGAAGCCGAGAAACCGTCTTTTGCAGGCCTTTGTACCGCTCTTGAAAACCGTCTGGCACGTTCGGGTGGCATGGAAGCGCTGGTCCCCCAGAACAGCAGTACGCATGAGCACGGGCGTGAACCTGCCCATTCTGATTCTCCGCAGCTGTCAGCCGTGAAATCTGGCCGCGATTTACTCGACCAGGCAAAGTTACTTTCCCGCTGGCTGAGCGAGCAGCCGCAGGGCTGGCTGGCTTCTTATCGACTGATAAAGACCGTGCGGTGGGATACGGTCGATCAGATCCCTCCGCTGGACAGTAGCGGGCGCACCCGCCTGGTACCGCCTAAACCCGAGTATCGAGCTCAGTTGAAGCGCCTTTACCTTCAGAAAAACTGGGTCGAGCTGGTTGAGCAGGCCAGCCAGATGTATTGCGAAGGCGTGAATCATTTCTGGCTCGATCTCCAGTGGTATCTCTGGCAGGGGCTCAGCCATGCGGGTCAGCCCTGGGATACCTGGTCAGACTCCGTCCTCTTCGATCTGCGGTTGCTGCTTAAACGCCTCCCGGGCCTTGAAGGGCTGGCATGGAATGACGGCACTCCCTTTGCCGACGAAGTCACTACTGCCTGGATTGCTGAAAAAGTGAATGAAGAGGGCCTGATGTACGGCGATGAATCCGCTACCGTCGTTAATGGTCAGGCGGACGATGTGCTGCTTCTTGAGTCCGAAGCCATGGAAAAGGGAGACACCGAAGGGCCTGAAGCAGCGCTTGCCTGGCTCCAGTCCCGACCGGGGATGGATACCCCGCGCCATCGCTGGCTGATACGCCTGCTCATGGCCCGGGTGGCAGAGCAGTATGGCCGAAACGATATGGCGCTTCATCTGCTTGGTGAACTCACTACCCGTGCGCCACTGCTGACGCTGGAAGACTGGGAGCCCACTCTGTTATTTGAAGTCCAGGCTCGACGCCTGAAGCTGCTACGCATGAAAGCCGGTCGCAGCGAATCTGATAAAGCCCGTCTGATGCCTGAGATGGATACGCTATTGGCAGGTCTGATCGCCATTGACCCGGCCCGTGCCATGGTGCTCTGTGGCTAATGTTCTCTTTAATAATTTTCAGGAATGCCGTGCATGGATGATTTAACCCTGCGCTATTACGAAGCAGAGATGCGCTACCTGCGAGAAGCCGGTAAAGAGTTTGCCCGGGCTCATCCGGATCGTGCTGCGATGCTTAATCTGGATAAACCCGGCGCCCGCGATCCTTATGTGGAACGCCTGTTCGAAGGCTTTGCTTTCCTGATGGGCCGTCTGCGTGAAAAGCTTGATGACGACCTGCCAGAGCTGACCGAAGGTCTGGTGAGCCTGCTGTGGCCACACTATATGCGGACCATCCCGTCGCTGGCCATCGTCGAGTTCTCGCCTGACTGGCGTAGTCTGCGTCAGGCCGAAATGCTGGCTGAAGGCTTCTCCGTTCTGTCTCGTCCTGTCGGGCCGCACAAAACCGCCTGTCAGTACCGGACGACTCGCGATGTGCCGCTACAACCGCTGCACCTTGCAGATGCCCGCCTCCATACTGAAACCGATGGCCGCTCTGCTATCCGTCTGCGCTTCGAATGCCCTGAAAAAGTGGACTGGAGTAAAGCCGGGATCGACAAAGTCGCCATCTTCCTCAATGCAGAAAGTCCAGTTAGCTATGCGCTGCATCTGGCAATGACCCGTCGTGTTCACGCCATGTATGCCCGTCACGCCGGGACCTACATCGAACGCCATCAGTTCGATGGCTGGTGCAAACCCATGGGCTTTGATGACAATGATGGACTGTGGAAGAAAGTCGATACCGCCTTCAGTGGTTACCAGCTGCTGCTGGAATATTTCAGCTTCCGTCCGAAGTTTATGTTTGTTGAGTTACGTGGACTCGACAGCATCGGGCTTTCTGCCACAAGCACCTGGTTTGAAATCGACATTGTGCTCAGTGAAGCCTGGTCATCCGATCTGCCTTTTGAGACAGAAAACTTCCGTCTGCACTGTGCACCGGTCATTAATCTCTTCACTCTGGAAGCAGACCCGCTGACCCTGGATCCGCTCGATAATGAATATCTGCTCAGGCCGCTGCGTCTTCAGGATGGTCACACCGAGATTTACAGCGTCGATAACATCCACGGTGCGGTGAAGAATGGCAAACACCCCTATGTACCGTTCACCAGTTTCCGCCACCGGGGCGGTATGATGCGCCACGATGCTCCTGAGCGTTACTTCCATACCCGCGTGAAACGCGGCCCCTCTGGTCTGTATGACACCTGGTTAATTCTCGGGGGCCGCTCGTTCGAGCTGGAGCAGTTGTCCGATAAACCAGAATCCCTTTCGATGCGAATAACCGGGACCAACGGGCAGCTTCCGCGTAAGGCGCTGGAAAGCACACTGCTGGACAGGGCCGTGAAAGCAGGCAAAGTGCCCGTCAGGGTACTGAACCTCTCGGCCCCCACCATGCCACTGTATCCCCCGGCAAACGACCGTTTCCACTGGCGGGTGATGAGTCACCTCGGATCAAACTTCCTCAGTATGATGGATAACCCTGAAGTCCTGCGGGGGACGCTGGCGCTCTATGACTGGACTGACGATGAAATGAACCGCCGTCGGCTTGAAGCAATCGTCTCCGTGAAGCACACCCTGATCCGCCGTTTTGAGAAGGGCTTTATGCTCCGGGGCGTGGACATTGAGGTCACGCTGAATATGGATAATTTTGCAGGCGAGGGTGATGTGAATCTCTTCGGGGAGATGCTGCACCGGTTCTTCGCGCTCTATGCCGATATTCACCTCTTTAATCAGCTCACGCTGGTTCTGCAACCGACAGGGAAACGACTGAGATGGCGCGAGAATCACAGCCAGCACGTACCGGGCTGACGCTGGCCCTTAACAAAGATATCTGGCGGGCCAATTTCTATCGTTTCTGCCAACTGCTGGAGCAGGAAAATCCGGACGCCCCGAAACTGGGTACCACCAGCCATCCGGGCGACGATCCGGTGCGTTTCAGGCCCTGGCCTGGTATGGGTTTTCCGGTCAGTACCCTGAAAGCGGTTGAAACCGATGAAGACCATCCGGAATTGCCGCCGACCGTCCGCACCACATTCCTCGGCATGTATGGCGTGGATTCGCCTTTGCCGACGTCCTACCTGGACGACATTGCGCAGCGCCGTGAAGGACACGAGGCGATCACCTCATTTCTGGATATTTTCAGCCACCGGATCACCACGCAATATTACCGGATCTGGCGAAAATACGCCTATCCGGCGACCTTTGAGGCAGGTGGCCGCGATGCCATATCACAGTGTCTGCTGGGGCTGGTCGGCCTTGGTATACCGGGCACGGCTGAGCAGGTGGCAACGCCGGTTTCACGCTTCCTGGCCCTGCTGGGCACCATGCGATTACCCACCCGCAATACTGAAGGCATCCGGGCTCTGGTGAGCCTGCTGGCACCGAATACCCGGACAATTATCACCGAACCCGATCCGGTTAAGGTGCATATCGATAACCGTAGCGGGCTGGGTATCGGGAACCAGATCCGTCTTTCGCAGCGAGCCACGCTGGGTAAAACCGCAAAAGAAGCATGCAGCCGGGTCCTGGTGTCACTGGAGACAGCGGATCCTGACGAGGCGGAAGGCTGGTTACCCGGTGGTGTCCTTCATACCGATTTGATGGTCCTGCTGCGTGTCTACCTCGGCTATCGCAGTGACGCCCGAGTGCGCCTCACCGTGCCTGTGCGATTGCTCCCTGAGCCTCGTCTGGGCAAGGGCAGGCGTATACAGCTGGGCAGAACCGGTTTACTGGGTCTGAAGGAAGGCAAACTCAATACGCCACGGGAAAGTCTGACCGTCAATCTGGGTTGCTATGAAGGGCTTCACTATTCGGTACTGCAACCCGCAGAAGACGGACATTACCGCTTCGACTAATCACGTATTCCCTCTCTCAATAAAGGAACTTTTGAATGGCAACAGTAACCCGCTGGTGGGCGCTGACGCTTATTGCCTGTGGTCTGCTCGCAGGCTGCGGTCTGACGCAGACCGTCACGGACGGTACGGTCAGCATCACGAAATCCATCTTCTATAAGAAAATTAAAACGCTGCATCTGGATTTTACCCCACGCACGGCCATTAACGCCGATGCCGCACAGACGCCGCTGGCAACAATGGTGCGGGTTTATCTCCTCAGGGATCGGAAAGCGGTTGATGCCGCCGATTACCAGACGCTGCTGCGCAATGCCGATACGGTACTTAAGGACGATGTTCTGGCATCAAAAGAGCTGCTGGTGATGCCCAACGGCAGCGTTTCTCTGAATATGCCCATGGATGAAGAAGCACAGTTCGTGGCGGTGGTGGGATTGTTCAATCGTCCCGATCAGAAAAACAACCGCTGGCGTCTGGTACTGACCCGTGACGACCTCGATCCGGACAAACCCCGGACCATCGAGTTGGGTGACGGCTGGCTCAGCCTCGAGCCGGTAAAGGAGTGACATAATGGATAACTGGCTTGCGCTTTTTGACGGGCAGACTCGCTATTTTCTGGATATCAACGACAGCCAGGTAAAACCGGATGTTCTGCGATTTCGGGGCAGGGAAGCACTGAGCGAACCGTTCAAATGGGATATTGAGTTCACGACCCAACAGGCGAATATCCCCCCTGAACAGGTCCTGATGAAATATGCCTCTTTCCGGATGCGGAGCGGTAAAAATGTCCACGGCATTATCACCCGCCTGGAATGGCTTTCCACTTCAAAGGATCAGTCCCATTACCGTCTTACGCTCAGTGCCCGCCTGGCGCTCCTGGGATACACCCGGCAGTGTGCGGTATATCAGAACCAGTCCGTTCCTGAGGTGGTGGAGCAGGTGCTGCGCAAACACGGGCTGGAGGGACCTGATTTTGAGTTCAGACTGGA
>NZ_MWPY01000014.1:0-209898 GCF_002148625.1 Enterobacter sp. J49 | reverse complement strand
TTGGGCCGTCAGTCGCAGCAACAACCAGGATCGCGCCGTCCATCTGCGCAGCACCGGTGATCATGTTTTTAACATAGTCGGCGTGGCCTGGGCAGTCTACGTGTGCGTAGTGGCGAGTCGGGGTGTCATATTCAACGTGAGAAGTGTTGATGGTGATACCACGCGCTTTTTCTTCTGGTGCGTTATCGATCTGGTCGAATGCACGAGCAGCACCGCCGTAGGTTTTAGCCAGTACGGTAGTGATTGCAGCGGTCAGGGTAGTTTTACCATGGTCAACGTGGCCGATAGTACCAACGTTGACGTGCGGTTTTGTACGTTCAAATTTTTCTTTAGACACGGCTATATTCCTTACTATAGTGCTCTCCCCTTCGGAGAGAGCACGGGACTTAGGTTTTAATCCTGTGGATTACTTACCACGGGCTTCGATAACGGCCTGAGCAACGTTGTTAGGCGCATCATCATACTTCAGGAATTCCATGGTGTATGATGCACGACCTTTGGTCAGAGAACGCAGCTGAGTTGCATATCCGAACATTTCAGACAGCGGAACTTCAGCATGGATCTTAACGCCAGTTACTTCGGATTCCTGACCGCGCAGCATACCGCGACGACGGCTCAAGTCACCGATAACGTCACCGGTGTTCTCTTCAGGAGTCTCTACTTCAACCTTCATGATTGGCTCAAGCAGAACTGGTTTTGCTTTCTTAAAGCCTTCTTTAAAGGCAATAGACGCAGCCAGTTTAAACGCCAGTTCAGAGGAGTCAACGTCGTGGTAAGAACCGAAGTGCAGACGGACACCCATGTCAACAACCGGATAGCCAGCCAGAGGGCCCGCTTTCAGCTGTTCCTGGATACCTTTATCAACGGCTGGGATGTATTCGCCAGGAATTACACCACCTTTGATGTCGTTGATGAACTCGTAACCTTTAGGGTTAGAGCCCGGCTCCAGTGGGTACATGTCGATCACAACGTGACCGTACTGACCGCGACCACCAGACTGCTTAGCGTGTTTACCTTCAACATCGGTAACTTTCGCACGAATCGCTTCGCGGTAAGCAACCTGAGGTTTACCCACGTTCGCTTCAACGTTGAATTCACGCTTCATACGGTCAACGATGATGTCCAGGTGCAGTTCACCCATACCAGCGATGATGGTCTGGTTAGATTCTTCATCAGTCCATACGCGGAATGATGGGTCTTCTTTCGCCAGACGGCCCAGAGCCAGACCCATTTTTTCCTGGTCAGCTTTGGTTTTTGGTTCAACCGCGATGGAGATTACCGGCTCAGGGAATTCCATACGCTCCAGAATGATCGGGTGATCCGGGTCACACAGGGTGTCACCAGTAGTCACGTCTTTCAGACCGATTGCTGCAGCGATGTCGCCCGCACGAACTTCTTTGATCTCTTCACGTTTGTTAGCGTGCATCTGTACGATACGGCCAAAACGTTCACGCGCCGTTTTCACGGAGTTCAGGATGGTGTCACCGGAGTTAACCACACCAGAGTAAACGCGGAAGAAGGTCAGGTTACCCACGAATGGGTCGGTAGCAATTTTGAACGCCAGTGCAGAGAACGGCTCTTCGTCGCTTGCGTGACGTTCAGCCGGAGTATCTTTACCGTCGTCCAGGATGCCGTTGATCGCAGGAACGTCAACCGGGGATGGCAGGTAATCAATTACCGCATCCAGCATCGCCTGAACACCTTTGTTCTTGAATGCAGAACCACAGGTTACCAGGATGATTTCGTTGTTCAGAACACGCTGACGCAGAGCTTTTTTGATCTCTTCTTCAGTCAGTTCTTCACCACCTAGGTATTTCTCCATCAGCTCTTCAGAAGCTTCAGCAGCGGATTCGATCAGGTTCTGGTGCCATTCGTCAGCCAGGTCCTGCATCTCAGCTGGGATATCTTCGTATTCGAAGGTAACGCCCTGGTCTGCATCGTTCCAGTTGATGGCTTTCATTTTCACCAGGTCGATAACGCCGGTGAAGCCTTCTTCAGCACCAATTGCCAGCTGCAGCGGAACAGGGTTCGCGCCCAGACGGGATTTGATCTGACCAACAACTTTCAGGAAGTTAGCACCCATACGGTCCATTTTGTTAACGAACGCGATGCGTGGAACTTTATATTTGTTCGCCTGACGCCATACGGTCTCAGACTGTGGCTGAACACCACCAACTGCGCAATAAACCATTACCGCGCCGTCAAGAACACGCATGGAACGTTCTACTTCGATGGTGAAGTCAACGTGCCCTGGGGTGTCGATGATGTTAACGCGATGCGGTTCGTACTGCTTAGCCATACCTGACCAGAATGCAGTAGTCGCTGCGGAGGTGATAGTAATACCACGCTCCTGCTCCTGTTCCATCCAGTCCATGGTGGCTGCGCCGTCATGAACTTCACCGATTTTATGGTTTACACCGGTGTAGAACAGAATACGTTCGGTAGTAGTGGTCTTACCGGCGTCGATGTGCGCACTGATACCAATGTTACGGTAACGTGCGATGGGTGTTGTACGAGCCATTTGATTCCTCGTTTGTTTCTTTAGGCGTTCAGTTAAGTAACCCAGGACGGGCAGCTTCGCTGAAGCGCCCGCCTGGTGACTAATACTCCGAAGGGATTACCAACGGTAGTGTGCGAACGCCTTGTTGGCTTCTGCCATACGGTGAACGTCTTCACGTTTCTTAACTGCAGTACCTTTGTTTTCTGCAGCATCAGAAAGTTCGTTCGCCAGACGCAGAGCCATGGATTTATCACCGCGTTTACGAGCAGCTTCAACGATCCAACGCATTGCCAGAGCATTACGACGAACCGGACGAACTTCAACTGGAACCTGATAAGTAGAACCACCAACGCGGCGAGACTTAACTTCTACAGTCGGGCGCACGTTGTCGAGAGCGACTTCGAAAGCTTCCAGTTCATTTTTACCAGAGCGCTGAGCCAGGGTCTCCAGCGCGCTGTATACGATTGCTTCTGCAGTAGATTTTTTACCATCTACCATCAGGATATTTACAAATTTTGCCAGCAGTTCTGATCCGAATTTCGGATCTGGAAGAATTTTACGCTGACCAATGACGCGACGACGTGGCATGGGAATACTCCGTTGTTAATTCAGGATTGTCCAAAACTCTACGAGTTTAGTTTGACATTAAGATAAATCAGTTTGGCCTTACTTAACGGAGAACCATTAAGCCTTAGGACGCTTCACGCCGTACTTGGAGCGAGCCTGCTTACGGTCTTTAACACCTGAGCAGTCCAGCGCACCACGAACGGTGTGGTAACGAACACCCGGAAGGTCTTTAACACGACCGCCACGGATCAGGATCACGGAGTGCTCCTGCAGGTTGTGACCTTCACCACCGATGTAGGAAGTCACTTCGAAACCGTTAGTCAAACGCACACGGCATACTTTACGCAGTGCGGAGTTTGGTTTTTTAGGAGTGGTGGTATATACACGAGTACATACGCCACGTTTCTGCGGGCAGGCTTCCAGTGCAGGCACGTTGCTTTTTGCAACTTTGCGCGCACGTGGTTTGCGTACCAGCTGGTTAACTGTTGCCATTAAATAGCTCCTGGTTTTAGCTTTTGCTTCGTAAACACGTAATAAAACGACCTCATACAATATGAGGACGCGAAATTTTAGGGCTACGTCGAAAAGGTGTCAAGAAATATACAGCGATCTCGGATCACCAGTTCATTTGACTGGCGTGCGTCACAGTAAGATTGACGAAATCAGTATAGCCAACCACGTCAATTTTGGCTGAAATTTGACCAGAAAGACCTCGCGCCTCAAGATCGTCTTTCAGCGCAGAGACGGATATGGGGGCATTGCTGAGAATTTCAACGAAACGACTCCCTTCAAGCGCAGCCAGTACGCCATCCTGAATCAGCAGCAGGTCATCACCTTCGCGCAGCATGCTCAGTAATGCGTCGATATCACAATGCCACGGTGAACGGCTCAGGGTATGGAGCATGTCAGCCTCAGAAATTCAGAACAGTGTCGTAATGGGAAAGTTGGTCGCGCAGCGCGTCGGCCGGGAGGAGTGTTACATCCAGCACGAAAGACGTCTTATCGCTCAGACCGCGCGCAGCCAGAGAATCAGCGCAGACAAAAAAGGTTTCAATGTCGTAAAGCGGCAGCACTTTAAAGGTCGCGATGTAATCCCGCGCCAGAATAGCCTGCGGCTGCTGGCCTGCCAGAAGCTGAAACACGCCATCCCCTAAAAAGAAGACACCGATGTCTTCGGTCAGCGCTGATGTTGCGAGCAACGCATCCAGCCCTTCTCTGCCGGACGCACTACCGTGCGGAGCAGATGAAAAAACAAACGCCACGCGTTTCATCAGAATTGCACCACTCTGTCGCAGGTTAACGCAGCCTGTGCCAGTGCGCCCAGACCGCTCAACGAAAACCCCGGCTGCAGGTTGGCCCCTGGCAAGCCAAGACGTTCAGCTTCGGTGGCATCGGTCACGCCGCGACGCAGGGCTGCCGCCACGCAGATATGCAGCGCAACCCCCCTTGTCTCGTTCAGCGTCTGCCAGGCGCGCACCAGATCAAATTCATCGCTGGCCGGTGAGGTAAACTGGTTGGCGTTATACACCCCTTCCCGATAAAAGAAGACGCTCACCAGCTCATGTCCGGCAGCCAGTAACGCATGCGCAAACTGCAGCGCGCTGCTGGCCTGCTGAGTACCATACGCCGGGCCTGTCACCATCAGCGAAAAACGCATTACTTGTCTTGCCCCTGGAAATCACCGCTTTTGAACTGGCGGATGTAGAGGTAGACCGTATGCTTGGAAATGTTCAGGCGATCGGCCACCTGGTTAATGGCATCTTTGATGTCAAAAATCCCTTTCTCATAGAGATTCAGCACGATCTGACGATTCTTGGCGTTGTTCGATACGTTGCGATCGGCATTCACCTCTTCGATAGTGAACTCAAGCGTCTGCGTCACCAGATCTTCAACCGAGGAGGCAAAGTTAACTGAGGAGCCAACGTCCGGCGTTTCAGGCGGTATGAAAGTGCTCATGATTTGCGAGAACGGCACATCAAGGTTCATGTTGATGCACAACAGACCGATCACGCGATGCTCGCGATTTCGAATCGCGATGGTTTCTGATTTCATCAGTACGCCGCTTTTGGCGCGGGTGAAATAACATTTGGAGACGCTGCTGTCCGCGCCGGTCATGTCATGCAGCATACGCAATGCAAGGTCGGTGATTGGCGAACCAATTTTACGGCCAGTATGCTCACCATTAGCAATGCGGATGGCGGAACACTTAAGATCTTGCAGGGAGTGCAATACGATTTCGCAGTGGGACCCAATGAGCATCGCTAACCCGTCCACTACCGCCTCGTAGGATTTTAGAATATCGAAGTCGGTCTGGTCGAAAGGACGTTGATCCAGTAAATCAAGTTCACTGGTTTCGTTGGTTAAAAGCGACCTGGACATGAAAAAAACACTCCTTTTCAGGAGCCTGTCGTTAGGTTTTCAGGGCAGGCTCATTATCTACACGGACAACTAAATTAATACAGCGTGCATAACGCTTTCCAGTGTTAATTATATCTGCCCCACAATAAAAAAAACCGCCGCCTTAAAGGCGGCGGTTTTCATTCCATTACTTCTTCGCGTCTGTCGCAGCTTTCTGTTCTGCCTGCGCTTCTGGTTTCGCATCAGCTTTCGGCGCTGGCTTGATGTCCAGCAGCTCTACGTCAAAGACCAGGGTAGAGTTAGCAGGGATACCTGGAACGCCGGTTTTGCCATATGCCAGATCCGGTGGAATAACCAGCTTGATCTTGCCACCTTTCTTGATGTTTTTCAGACCTTCAGTCCAGCCTGGGATCACACCATCCAGACGGAAGGAGAGAGGCTCACCACGGGTGTAAGAGTTATCGAACTCTTTACCGTCGATCAGCGTACCTTTGTAGTTAACCACGACAGTATCGCTGTCTTTAGGCGCGTCACCGGTACCTTCTTTCTCAACTTTGTACACCAGACCCGTAGAGGAGGTTTTCACGCCCTTCTCTTTAGCAAAGGTATCGCGGTAGGCTTTACCTTTCGCTTCGTTGTCTTTTGCATCCGCTTCCATCTTAGTCTGAGCGGCACCTTTTACACGTGCTTCGAACGCCTGCAGAGTCTGTTCAATTTCCTGGTCAGACAGTTTGCTCTTATCTGCAAATGCGTCCTGAACGCCCGCGATCAGCTGAGCTTTGTCCAGTTTAATGCCCAGTTTCTCTTGTTCTTTCAGAGAGTTTTCCATGTAACGACCCAGAGATGCGCCAAGTGCGTAGGCGGATTTCTGGTCGTCATTTTTGAACGCCGCTTTGCTGTCTGCAGTTGCAGCAGGCTTCGCAGCAGTATCAGCAGCGAAGGACAGCGGCGCGTTCAGCGCAACAGCCATCGTCGTCGCCAGCAGCGTTACTTTAAACAGTGATTTCATCCATATCTCCAGGGCCTGGGGACTCTCACCCCAGCGTTAAACGTAAATGAGTTACGTACTATAAAACGTTGCGGAAGAAATCTACAGACAGACTCTCCCGATTCTCGCCACTTTTCAGACTATTTTTGTTTAAATAAGTTTCTTGCCAAGGGGATAGATACTGAACTTAAGGATAAACTCAGTTAAACTTCGCCGCCGCTGGCCGATTGTGGTTAATGAGATACAACGAGGTGAATGATGAAGGACACAATGTTAGAAGCGAGAATGGCTGAGCTGGAAAGCCGCCTGGCTTTTCAGGACATCACCATCGAAGAGCTAAACCAGACCGTGACCGCACATGAACTGGAAATGGCGAAACTGCGGGATCTCATGCGCCTGCTGACGGACAAACTGAAGGCCACACAGCCGTCACATATTGCCTCTCAGTCAGAAGAGACGCCACCACCTCATTATTGAGGCGTAAAAAAAGCGGGATTATTATCCCGTTTTTTTATTTTCCGAATAACGGAATTAGTGGCAACCGCAGCCGCCGTTACCGCAACCACCTTTACCGTGGTCGTGACCATGGTCGTGATCGTGGCCGTGACCACCACAGCAGCCGTCGTGGCCGTGATCGTGGTCATGGTCGTGACCGTGCGCACCGTGAACGTGGCCATGAGCCAGCTCTTCTTCGGTCGCTTCACGGATCGCAACAACTTCTACGTTGAATTTCAGGTTCTGGCCAGCCAGCATGTGGTTGCCGTCAACCACAACGTGGTCGTCTTCCACTTCAGTGATTTCAACAGGAACCGGACCCTGGTCAGTTTCCGCCAGGAAGCGCATGCCAACCTGCAGTTCGTCAACGCCCATGAACACGTCTTTAGGAACGCGCTGCACCAGGTTGTCGTCGTACTGACCGTAAGCGTCGTTCGCGCCAACAGCAACGTCGAATTTGTCGCCAACGTCGTGACCTTCCAGCGCGTTTTCCAGGCCGGAAATCAGGGAACCGTGACCATGCAGGTAGTCAAGCGGCGCACTCACCGGAGACTCATCAACCAACACACCGTCTTCTGTACGTACCTGATAGGCCAGGCTGACCACCAGGTCTTTTGCTACTTTCATGATATCTCCTGAGCAAGGGAAAATTGCTGGCGCAGATTGTAGCGGAAATCTGCACCCGTGTACCCTTTAGCTTAAAAAAACTCAGGGCATATCGCTAGTCCGGATGAAAAATCCCGATAACTTGCTCTTCTTTGCGAACATGATCGCGGGCTTCTTTATCCGCCTCGCGCATCTGATGACCGCACTTAACACACTCTACGACATCAATATTATTTTCCCGCCACATCGCCAGCGTATCTTGCGCCTGGCAGCTCGGGCATTTTGCGCCCGCAATAAAGCGTTTACGTACAGCCATCTTTCGTTACCCTTTATTCAAATTCATCCCAGCCATCGAGCTGGCGTCGTTCCTGTTGCATCTCTCGCTGGAAAATCTCTTCCAGCTCGCGACGCGCTTCCCGCACGCGGGAGATCTGCGCCGTATCAGAGTGTACCGGCATTAATTCGCGCAGCATTCGCATGTCCAGCCGGCGAAAATGCATCTGGGCCCGCTGAGCCTGATGGGGATGCATGCCCAGCGAAATCAGCGCTTTACGCCCCAACTCCAGCGCACTGGAAAATGTCTCACGGGAGAAGTGTTTCACACCTGCCTGCAGCAGTTCGTGCGCTTCAACACGTCCACGCGCACGCGCCAGAATATGCAGATGCGGGAAATGCTGCTGGCACAGTTCCACCAGCTTCATCGTATCTTCCGGATCGTTGCAGGTAATCACGATGGATTCTGCCGCTTCTGCTCCCGCTGAACGCAACAGTTCGAGCTGGGTCGCGTCGCCGTAGTAAACCTTGTAGCCGTATTTACGCATCAGGTTCACCGCGCTGATATCGCGCTCCAGTACCGTAATGCGCATTTTGTTCGCCATCAGCAGACGTCCAATCACCTGCCCAAAGCGGCCAAAGCCCACCACAATCACCTGCGGCTTATCATCCTCCACCCACGGCATCTCATCTTCATCCTCTGTCGGATTTAAGCGCCGTGAGAGCAGCTTATCCACCAGCCTGATGAGCAGTGGGGTGGTCATCATCGACAGCGTGACCGTCACCAGCAGCAGCGCCATCTGATCGTCTTTAAACAGCTTCTGGGAGGAGGCGGTGGAGAACAGCACGAACGCGAACTCTCCGCCCTGACTTAAGACGCTGGCAAACTGCATGCGCTCGGAACTGCGCAGCCCGTATATCCGTGCCATGACGTACAGCACCAGCGTTTTTACCGCCACCAGCACAACAACACTCATCACCACCCACAGCAAATGGGTATAGAGCACGCCCAGGTTGAGCGCCATTCCCACCGAAATAAAGAACAACCCTAACAGCAGCCCTTTAAACGGATCGATAGCCGTTTCCAGTTCATGACGATATTCGCTTTCGGCAAGGAGCACCCCGGCGATAAACGTACCGAGCGCCATCGACAGCCCCAGCGCATCCATAAACAATGCCGAGCCCAGCACCAGCAGCAGCGTCGCGGCAGTAAACACCTCGCGCACGCCAGAGGCGGCAATAAAACGAAACACCGGCCGCAGCAGGAAACGTCCGCCAATCAGCATGCCGGCGAAGGCCAGCACCTTCATGGAGATTTTGACCCAGTCAAAATGATCGTCACCGGAGCCTGCCAGTAACGGCACCAGTGCCAGCGCCGGGATCACGGCCAGGTCCTGGAACAGCAGTACCGAAAAGCCCAGCTGTCCTGCCTCGTTGCGGTTCATCCCTTTGTCACGCATTAACTGCAGCGCCATCGCTGTCGACGACATCGCAAGACCTATTCCGCCGATCACCGCCGCCTGCCACGAGAAGTTGGTCAGCATTAACAGCCCGGCCAGAATCGCGGCACTGAACAAGACCTGCGCCGCCCCCACGCCAAATATCGATCGCCGGAGCTGCCACAGTTTTGACGGGTTCAGTTCGAGGCCAATGATGAACATCAGGAACACCACGCCCAGTTCAGAGAAGTGGAGTATTTCATCCACATCGCTGATGAATCCCAGCCCCCAGGGGCCAATGGCGATCCCGGCCAGCAGGTAGCCCAGCACCGCGCCAATGCCCAGCCGGGCGGCCAGCGGAACCGCCACCACTGCGGCAAATAAAAACAGCACGCCGGCCAGGAGTAAATTCGATCCTTCCATTAGCGACCTCCCGCCGAAATCGGTGATGCCAGCCAATCGCCATACGCTCTGGCGTGGCTCGCCAGCGCTTCAGGCTTCTGGCGACGCGCCCAGTAGACAATAATCGGGCTCATCCAGTGCATGCGGCACATCGCGGCCGTCAGCTCAAACGGTCGCAGGATATCGCTCATGGGATAACGGTTAAGACCGTCGTGGCGGTAAGCGCTCTCTGGCTCACCGGTCGTAATGACACTGCGCCAGTACTTTCCCGCCAGCTGGTTGCCCCCTACCCCGCTGGAGAACCCCCGGCTCAGCACACGGTCCAGCCACTCTTTCAGCAGTGCCGGACAGCTATAGGTATAAAGCGGATGCTGGAACACAATTACGTCATGCTGACGCAGCAGTTCCTGCTCGTAAGGAATATCAATAAAGAAATCAGGATAGTGCGCGTAGAGATCGTGCACCGTCACATTGCTGAGCTGAGTAGCCGGCTTAAGCAGAACCCGGTTTGCCACCGAGTCCTGAGATTCCGGATGGGCATACAGCAGCAGCACTTTCGCTGTCTGAGACATCACTCCCCTCCCGGTTCTGTTTCTGTTTTTGTGTATCGTCGTTGTTTTGGGCTACCATGGCGGCCCGGTGCGGAAAATGGCCCACACCTTACATTATCATAATGACAAATTAACATAGTCGGAACATACGGCGCTTCTATGATTGTTTTCTCCTCGTTACAAATTCGCCGCGGCGTGCGCGTCCTGCTGGATAACGCCTCCGCCACCATCAATCCCGGTCAAAAAGTGGGTCTGGTCGGCAAAAACGGCTGCGGAAAATCGACCCTGCTTGCGCTGCTGAAAAACGAGATTAGCGCTGACGGCGGTAACTTTACCTATCCGGGTAACTGGCAGCTTGCCTGGGTAAACCAGGAGACGCCTGCCCTGAGCGAACCCGCTCTCGACTATGTTATCGACGGCGATCGTGAATACCGTAAGCTGGAAGCTGAACTGAACGCCGCCAACGAGCGAAATGACGGTCATGCTATCGCCACCGTCCACGGTAAGCTGGACGCCATCGACGCATGGACCATTCGCTCCCGCGCCTCCAGCCTGCTGCACGGTCTGGGTTTCAGCAACGAACAGCTTGAACGCCCCGTCAGCGACTTCTCCGGCGGCTGGCGTATGCGCCTTAACCTGGCGCAGGCACTGATTTGCCGTTCCGACCTGCTGCTGCTTGATGAACCCACTAACCACCTCGATCTCGATGCGGTTATTTGGCTGGAGAAGTGGCTCAAGAGCTATCAGGGCACTCTGATTCTGATCTCCCACGACCGCGACTTCCTCGACCCGGTGGTGGATAAAATCATTCATATCGAACAGCAAAGCCTGTTTGAATACACCGGCAACTACAGCTCATTCGAGCGCCAGCGCGCGACGCGCCTTGCTCAACAGCAGGCGATGTACGAAAGCCAGCAGCAGCGCGTGGCGCATCTGCAAAGCTTTGTTGACCGCTTCAAGGCTAAAGCCTCTAAAGCCAAGCAGGCCCAGAGCCGCATCAAGATGCTGGAGCGCATGGAGATGATCGCCCCGGCGCACGTCGATAACCCGTTCCACTTCAGTTTTCGCGAGCCCGAGAGCCTGCCGAACCCACTGCTGAAGATGGAAAAGGTGAGCGCTGGCTACGGCGATCGCATTATTCTCGACTCCATCAAGCTCAACCTGGTGCCGGGCTCACGTATTGGTCTGCTGGGGCGTAACGGCGCCGGTAAATCGACGCTGATTAAACTGCTGGCGGGCGAGCTTAACCCGGTCAGCGGCGAGATCGGCCTGGCAAAAGGCATTAAGCTTGGCTACTTCGCCCAGCATCAGCTGGAATTCTTACGCGCGGATGAATCGCCCATCCAGCACCTCGCGCGACTGGCGCCGCAGGAGATGGAGCAGAAGCTGCGCGATTACCTTGGCGGCTTTGGCTTCCAGGGCGATAAAGTCACCGAAAACACCGAACGTTTCTCCGGCGGCGAGAAAGCGCGTCTGGTGCTGGCGCTTATCGTCTGGCAGCGTCCGAACCTGCTGCTGCTCGATGAGCCTACAAACCACCTCGATCTCGACATGCGTCAGGCGCTGACCGAAGCGTTAATTGAGTTTGAAGGCGCGCTGGTTGTCGTCTCGCACGATCGTCACCTGATCCGCTCCACAACGGACGATCTCTATTTAGTGCACGATGGCAAAGTCGAGCCGTTCGATGGCGATCTGGAAGACTACCAGCAGTGGCTGACGGACGTGCAGAAGCAGGAAAACCAGCCGGACGACTCGTCGAAAGATAACGCCAACAGCGCCCAGGCGCGTAAAGACCAGAAGCGCCGTGAAGCGGAACTGCGTACTCAAACCCAGCCGCTGCGTAAAGAGATTGCCCGTCTCGAAAAGGAGATGGAGAAACTTAACGCTCTGCTGGCTACCGTTGAAGAGAAGCTGGGTGACAGCGGTCTGTATGACCAGAGCCGTAAGGCGGAACTGACCGACTGCCTGCAGACACAGGCGAAGACGAAATCCAGCCTCGAAGCGTGCGAGATGGCGTGGCTGGACGCCCAGGAACAGCTGGAAGCCATGCTGCAGGCCGACTAAATCCCCGGGAGGGTTATGAGTTTCGATATCACGAGCGACATTACATTTCGTAAACTCAGCATCTTCATGACCTTTATGGAGAAGGGCAATATCGCCCGTACCGCCGAAGCGCTTGGCCTGAGCGGCGTTAGCGTGCACCGCGCGCTGCATACTCTCGAAGAAAATGTGCGCTGCCCGCTCTTTACGCACAAAGGTCGCAATCTCATTGCGCTGCCTTCGGCCTGGACGCTACTGGAATATTGTCAGGAAGTGATGCAGGTAATGGCGCGCGGGCTGGAAGAAGCGCGCAAAACGGCCGGTGTTGGCCAGGGACGACTGCGCGTCGGCACGCTCTACTCGCTGACGCTGGAAACCGTGCCACGCCTGATTATGGGGATGAAACTGCGCCGTCCGGACCTGGAGATGGACCTGACGATGGGCTCTAACGAGACCCTGTTGCGTATGCTGGACGACGGTTTGCTCGACGCCATCCTCATCTCTATTTCCGAAAGCGATATCGACCGCAACAGTCTGGAAGTGCTCCCCCTGTTCCATGACGACATTTTTCTTGCCGCACCGGCCTCTGCCACGCTGAACACCAGCGGGCCTGCCGACTTACGTGATTACAAAGACCAGAAGTTTGTCGCGCTGTCGGAAGGGTTTGCCACCTACGCCGGGTTTCAGGAGGCGTTTCATATTGCCGGTTTCGAACCGGAAATCGTCACCCGCGTAAATGACATTTTCTCGATGCTGAGTCTGGTGCAGGCGGGCGTGGGCTTTACGCTCATGCCAGGCAGAATGAAGAAAGTGTATGAGAACTCAGTACAGCTACTGAAGCTGGCCCAGCCGTATCAAATGCAGCAGTTGATTGCCATTGTGTTTGCCCGCAACCGCGAGCAAGACCCCAGCCTGCGGGCACTGGCAGCCGAAGGGCGAATGTATGCCCGCAGTATCGCCACCGACCCTGCGCAGACCCTACCTTTGTAGCCGCTTAGCGAGGTGTACCGCCACGTCTACACCACTGCGCTCCAGCGAAACCGACTCCCCTTCCCAGGCCGCCTGACGCGTCAGGCAGGTCAGTACTCCGCCAGGTGGCATTTCAATCGCCAGCCGGGCTTCACGCTCGTTGGCAGAAATCACCGCTTCCTGCCAGCGCACCGTGCGCGCCATATTCATCGCCAGATCGTCCGCGATTTTCTCAGGCGTCCAGAGCACGCGTCCTGTGCTGCCGCTCAGGTAAGCACAGCGCGGGCGTGTGAGCGTGACGGATGTGAATGCCTCCACCAGCTTGTGCGCCGGCTCCGCCAGCAGTTCGCAATGGGAAGGCACGCTGACGGTCAGCCGATGCGCCTTATTAGCCCCTTTTGCCAGCGCGCGTTTCGCCACCTGCGCCATCCCCTCATCGGTGCCGGCGATCACAATCTGCGTTTCCGCGTTCAGATTGGCGATATACGTTCCGGTGCCTTCCAGCAACGCTTCAACCTGAGGCAGGGTCAGCCCCATTATCGCGGTCAGGCCATAACCGTGCGGATAGGCTTGCTCCATGAGATCGCCACGCAGCGCGACCAGCTTCAGCGCGTCGGCAAATTCCAGCGCACCGGCAATGACCGCGGCCGGATACGCGCCAATAGACAGACCGCTGACGATATCCGGTGCCACGCCGCGTTGTTCAAGCTCACGCGCCCAGGCAACACCGGCAATTAACAACGAAAGCTGAACGGCTCGCGTGTGGGTTAACGCTGCCGCGGTATCCAGCATATCGACTTCGCCACCCAATACCTCGCGGGCCTGCTCCAGCGTCGTGCCAGGCAGGTTTTGCAGCATACCGGCATGCTGGGTGCCCTGCCCTGGAAAGGTAAACAGTATTTTCATCACTCCTCCCTGTGCCACGGGTCCGCCACCAGACGTGGCCCACGGCGGGTCTTCAGCAACGTTTTGCCGTCGCGCAGCCACTCCGTCAGCGCAAAGCCGCCTTCAGGGGTGTCGACCTGGGTGTCTGCCCGACATAACGCGCGGCTGAGCTGTGACGCCCAGACACGCAAAGCGTCAGCCGACAGAGGCTGAGGGGCTCGCACCAGCAGATCGAGATCGCTGTCGGCATGAATGACCGGAATACCGGTCGCCAGGGCGTAGCCCGTGCTGCCCGTAATTCCCCACGTCCACGGCCATGACTGCTGAGAAAGTTGCAATGCCACCTGAACCGGTGGCTGAGTCACAAACGGTGAACGCAGAAGATCGGCGGTCACGCTCAACGCCTCGGGTGAGACCACCCGCACGACGTTGTCTGGCTTCACCCAACCGGCCGCCCGCTGGTCGCGGCGTAAACCGCGTACGCCAACGGGAATACGGCCAGCGTTATCAACATCACGCCGCACGACCACCGGTAAACCGGTATGCCATACCGCATCCACCCAGTCGTCAGTGATGCCTTCCAGCGCGTCACGCGCGTTAAGCCAGATGAGGTCGTGAGGGCGTAATGTTGTGGTCATAATTACATTCCTGAAGTTAGCGAGATAAACAGTGGCAGCGACAGGATACACAGTACCGAGCTTAACAGCAGCACCGCTTCCGCATCCGGAGACTGCACGCCAAAGCGGTTACCGAACACCACGCCGAAGAAACCGGCTGAGAGCGCAATCATCAGGATAGCGGTGATCGCCACGGAGCCGTGCAGACCGAAGATCAGAACGATACCCCAGGCAATCGCAGGCTGGATCAGCAGCTTGGCTACGGTTGAGGTAATCACCATGGTGTTGATCTGCAGCTTACGCGCAGAGAGGATCACCCCGGTCAGGAACAGCGCGGCAGCCGTTGCAGAAAGCCCCAGTGGCTTAATGGCAGCCAGAACAAGTTCAGGCATTTTGATGCCGATTGCAGACAAAATCACACCCAGCAGGGGTCCCATCACAATCGGTTTTTTAATCGAGCGCCACATCAGCACCGGCAGCATCGAGAGCGTTGAACCGGAGTTATTGCCTTCGGCACGCGCTTTTTCACGTTCCAGAATCAGCAGGCAGAACGGCGTCATCAGTACCGAACCACAGGCGATAGAGACCGCCACGGACAGTGAGGTTGAAGAACTTTCACCCAGCACGCTGCCCAGAATCGGCAAGCCAAGCGCGGCATAGTTTGGCAGCGCAACCGTCAGCGTAAGCACGGCGGCATCCTGTGGGGATTTTTTAAAGACGCTGGTCGCGAGGAAGTAAATGGCCGCGTAGGTTATCCACATCGCCAGGGTCAGCACCAGAATCAGCGGTGACTGGGCTACGATGCCGGTCCACGGGGTTTGCACCGTGGCGCTGAACAGCGCGGCAGGCAAAGCAAAATCCATGACGAAGATATTAAGCAGGGAGACATTTTTGTTATCGACCATCTTTGCCTTACCGGCCCAGAATCCCAGCAGCATGATGACGAAAATCGGTGCAAGAGCATGAACAATTACGTAAGTCATAATTCACCTGTAGTAAAAAAGTTTAAGCACTGGCGCGATGATTATTATTTTCAGGATGCAGGTTCCCGCGCGGACGTAACGGTTACGTCCGCGGGGAGTGCATCTGGCAGGTCTCTTTTTACTTACCAGCTTGCCCGCATGCGTTCGCGTACGAGGGCAGAGCTGCGGCGATTGTCAGCACCGAGACGGTTTTTCAGGGTGTTGTCCTGACGAGCGTCATGGATGGCCTGTTGCAGCGTGGTTTTCACCTGCGTCAGATCGTTTTCAGAAGGGGCATCCGGGTTGCTGATGTCCAGCAGGTTGGAAAGCAGCCCCAGTGTGGCGTAGTTGCTGATGTCATAGGCCATTGGCGGGATCGTTGCCGCCAGTTTTTCCAGCGCGTCCACGGTACGTAGCGTAATACGCGCCGCAGACTCTTTACCCATGGCATGGATCAGCACGCCTTTATCGTTAAAGGCAATCAGGCGGTTTGCCTGGTACCCGTGCGCCAGAAACGCGCCGGACATCGCTTTACCAACGATAAGCCCAATCACCGGATGACCGGCCAGACGCGCGTTAGCATAGGCCGCCGCCGCGCCGGCCAACGCCTGGTGAATACCAAATGCCTCTTCACGACGGCCATAGGCCTGACTTGGCACATCAATCACCGCCACGATCGGGCGCTTCACGGCGCTGTTAGCATCGGCGGCAACGGTTTCGCTCACCACTTTTGCCAGCGTCCAGCCTTCCAGCAGACCGACTTCCCCTTTCGCCGCGCGCGGGAAGTGGTTGTTGGCATCCGGTACCACGGCAACAAAACGTACCGTTTCACCGTTAAGTTCACCATCGGCCGCCTGTACGGACGGGCATAAACCTTCCAGGCGTCTGGCGTTCGGCGCGAGCGTTTGCAGCCAGAGTTCGCCACGGCTTACTGAGTTAGTCATCATTTCACCTCCCGGGCAAAGAGCGCTTTAATCTGTTCGGCATCGGCCTGTTTGCGGGTGTCGAAATTCGTCAGACGGTTCAGGTAATCGTCATAGTTATCGGTGCGATGTTTTGCAGGCACGCCTTTGGCAATCGCGTCGTTCATCGCCGCTTTCACCGCGTTCACGCCATCGCCAACCAGTGCATCTACCAGGCCGCTTTCATAGCGGACTTCGCCACCGGTCATGCTCCAGATAAACGGACGGTCGCGGGAGTCATACTCTTCAATCCCCGCTTCCTGCTCGATAACCTGAGGACCATTCAGACCGAGACGCGCTTCGCGGGTGACAATCAGGTAACTGCACAGTGCAGCAGCGATAGACATCCCACCGAAGCAGCCCACGGTCCCGGCCACAATCCCGACCACCGGGGTGTAACGGCGCAGGTCAACAATTGCCGCATGAATATCGGCAATGGCCGCCAGGCCCAGGTTGGCTTCCTGCAGACGCACGCCGCCGGTTTCGAGACACAGTACCGCCTGCGTCGGGATCCCGTTGCGGTTATCTTCTGCCGCCAGCTCCAGCGCGGCCGCCATTTTGGCGCCGGACACTTCGCCCATGCTGCCGCCCTGGAACGCACCTTCGATCGCCACCACTACCGCAGGCTGACCGTTGAGGGTGCCTTTGGCGACCACCATGCCGTCATCGGCCTGAGGAACGATGCCCTGCGGCCCCAGCCACGGGGAGATAATGCCTTCAAAAGGATCCAGCAGTTCGCGATAGCTCCCGTCGTCCAGCAATGCCTGCGCACGCTGGCGAGCTTTTAATTCAATAAAACTCCGATCATCACGCATGGCTCACCCCTTCAAAAACCTGTTCGATACGAATGCGTGCCACCCCCGGCGTCGCGCCAAAGTCGTGGATCGTCAGTTTTCCTGCAGGCAGGCTGCTGACGGTGTGCAGGCGGTTGAACAACGCCTCCCAGCGACCGCGGCTGTTGTCGACGGACGTGGTGATATCAATGGTTAACGTCTGGCCCGGTTCGGCGGCAAACAGCACCTCCATATCCCCGGAACCAACAACCCCTGCGAGCGCTTTGCCGCTTAACGCGCGGCTCGCTGGCATGGTTAATGTGATTTTTTCCATAACATCCTCTTAATGCTTTGAATAAGGCGTTTCGATGCGATCGAGAAACAGCGTGGCGGCAAGCAGGTCGGCAGCTCCGCCCGGTGAGGCATTGAGTGCCAGCATGTGGCGGTCTAACCTCGCCAGCGCCATCTGGCCTGCGGATGTCGCGCATCCTCCGGCGCTCAGCACCGCACGCGCACCGTTCTGCATGGCCTCCAGCCCCGCCATCCCGGCGCGCGACAGCACGCAGGTGTCGGTAAGCGACGTCATGATGGCCATCAGCGCATCGAGCCTTGCGTACGTTTCGCTGCTGCCGTTAAGACGGCTCAGACGAAGCCGCGGCAGAGCACGCTGCATCACGTGTGGAAATGCCTGCTGAGCCTCTTCACGTGCGCCCGGAACCCGGTAGCGGCGCGTGGCGCGTAGCCCTTTGCTGAACACTTTCGGCGCCGCGTCATCGGGCAGTTTCGCCAGCTGTGCCGCGGTATTCGCTGCCGCCTGCGCGCTGGCATCGCCACCGAGCATCGCCACGGCACTGACCAGCAGCCCCAGCGCCCAAATCGCGCCGCGGTGGGTATTTACACCGTCGGTAGCCGCCATCATCTGCTGCTCACCTTCACGGCCGAGCCGCCCTATGGTTTGCCTGAGCGCAATATCCGCCGGACGCTGCCAGCTGTGTTGCGCCAGCGCCTGAAACGTGGGGGTCAGGCTGCGCGCGGAACGCTCCATCAACGCGAGCGACAGATCGTGGTGCGCGCCGTTCCCCCGACTGTCCACCAGACCGGGTTTCGGGCTTAACTGTGCTTCGTCAATCAGACACTGCGTGGCGGTTCGCGCCAGCCATTCGGCACCGCCTTCAACCTGAATCTGGGGCAGAAGTTTCATTACCAGCTCCGGAATTTCGCAGGTGGGTTGTAAAGACCGCCAGACCATTCAACCAGGTCTGACACGCTGCCTGCTGCCAGCAGAGAACGGGTGGCATCGGTGCGGCGAATCCCCATATCTTCCGGGTAAACCACTTTGCCGCTCTGGCGCAACTGCGCCACGCGCTTGGCATCGACGCCCAGACCGATATCGGTGATCCCCGCGACGGCCGCAACCATCGCCCGGCGCTCTTCAAGACTTTCTGCGCGATAGAGGTAAGCAATCCCCTCTTCCGTCAGCACATGTGTCACGTCGTCGCCGTAGATCATGACCGGAGCCAGAGGCATCCCGGACGCTTTCGCAACGTCAACAGCATCGAGTTTTTCCACAAAGGTCGGTTTCACGCCTGCCTGGAAGGTTTCCACCATCTGGACGACGAGTTTTTTACCGCGCTGCATCGGATCAGGTTCGGTGATCATGTTCAGCCAGGCCGGGGTGGCATGACGACGACCATGCGGGTCATGGCCCATGTTTGGCGCACCGCCGAAACCAGAGAGACGACCACGGGTCACGGTTGAGGAGTTGGCATACCCGTCAACCTGCAGGGTTGAGCCGATGAACATATCAACGGCGTACTGGCCTGCCAGCTGACAGAAGGCGCGGTTGGAACGCATAGAGCCGTCGGCACCGGTAAAGAAGATATCCGGACGTGCACGAATGTACTCTTCCATCCCCAGTTCGCCGCCGAAGCAGTGCACGCTTTCCACCCAGCCGCTTTCAATCGCCGGGATCAGGGTTGGGTGCGGGTTAAGGGTCCAGTGTTTACAGATTTTGCCTTTCAGGCCGAGCTGTTCACCGTAGGTCGGCAGCAGCAGTTCAATCGCCGCGGTATTGAAACCAATCCCGTGGTTCAGGGATTGCACCTGATGTTCCGCATAAATGCCCTTAATGGCCATCATCGCCATCAGGATATGTTCCTGTTTGATGAGACGCGGGTCGCGGGTAAACAGCGGTTCGATAAAGAACGGTTTGTCGGCCACCACCACAAAGTCAATCCAGGAGCCGGGAATATCCACGCGCGGCAGGTCGCATTCGTCGTCCACCAGCTCATTCACCTGTGCGATGACAATGCCGTCATGGAACGCGGCCGCTTCCACCAGCGCGGGGGTATCTTCGGTGCTTGCGCCGGTATAAAGATTACCTTTTCGGTCCGCTTTAAAGCCGGCAATCAGCGCCACGTTTGGCGAGAGATCCACGTACAGACGTGAATAGAGTTCTATGTAGGTATGGATAGCGCCAATTTCGAGCTGACCATCTTCCAGCAGCTGCGAGATGCGCAGGCTCTGGGTACCGGAGAAGGAGAAGTCCAGCTTGCGGGCGATACCTTTCTCAAAGATATCCAGATGCTCGCTACGGCCCACGCTTGGCATAATCATGTGCAGGTCATGCACGATTTGCGGGTTCACTTCAGCCAGCGAACGTGAAAGGAAATCGGCCTGCTTCTGGTTATTACCTTCCAGAACGACTTTGTCGCCAGGCGCGATCAGTTTTTCCAGCATGGCGACAAGATCGCCGGTTGGCAGTACCTTGCCCTGCACCGGTACGGAGGCCAGACGACGCGCTTTCTCGGTGCGTCGTGTGTTCCATTGCCGGGTGGGTGTTTGCCCAGATAACATTATTAACCTCCTGATTCAGCACATCATTCTGATTTGCTTAACGTTGAGTAAAGTGTGCGCTGTGGCGAGGAAGTCATCAATTAAGCGCAGGGCGGAATCATTAGCCTGAGAGTAATAATCAAGGTAAATATTTGTGATCGAGATCAGTTCATGTTTCGGAAAACCAGGCTAAACGGGGTACAATTCGGAAAGAACAGAAAATAACTGACAAGAATTAGCATCGCCGTTATGAGCCAAATCATTCCATCAGACTTCGACATCATCGCCGAAGACAGCACCGAGTTCGTGCCCATGCGCGGCGTGGCCAATTGCCATCTGCAGACCATGCTGCCGCGACTCATCCGCCGTAAGGTTCAGTTCACGCCGCACTGGCAACGGCTGGACTTACCGGACGGTGACTTTCTGGACCTGGCATGGAGCGAAGAGCCAGAACAGGCGCGCCACAAGCCGCGTCTGGTGGTTTTTCACGGTCTGGAAGGAAGTCTGCACAGCCCCTATGCACACGGGCTCATCCAGGCAGCCAAAGCGCGGGGCTGGCTCGGCGTGGTGATGCACTTTCGCGGCTGTAGCGGCGAACCGAATCGCCAGAAGCGCATCTATCACTCGGGTGAAACCGAAGACGGCACCTGGTTTTTACACTGGTTACGGGAAAACTTTGGTACCGTCCCGACAGCGGCCGTGGGCTACTCGCTGGGCGGCAATATGCTGGCGTGCCTGCTGGCAAAAGAGGGCGACACCGTGCCGCTGGATGCGGCCGTCATTGTCTCCGCGCCCTTTATGCTGGAGCAGTGCAGCTACCATATGGAGAAAGGCTTTTCCCGGGTCTATCAGCGTTACCTGCTCAACCTGCTGAAAGCCAACGCGGCGCGCAAGCTGAAGGCCTATCCGGATACGCTGCCGGTGAGCCTGCGTCAGTTGAAAAAGGTCCGTCGCATCCGCGAATTCGACGATCTGATCACTGCCAAAATTCACGGCTTTGCCGATGCGATTGACTACTATCGTCAGTGCAGCGCCATGCCGCTGCTCAGCAAGATCACGCAACCGACGCTTATTATTCATGCCAAAGATGACCCGTTTATGGATCATCACTCTATCCCCGCGCAGGAATTTTTGCCTGCCAACGTTCACTACCAGCTGACAGAGCATGGTGGTCACGTGGGGTTCATCGGTGGAACGTTGCGCCGCCCGAAAATGTGGCTGGAGTCGCGTATTCCTGACTGGCTTACCCCTTATCTGGACGGTGCAAAATGATTATTCCGTGGCAGGATCTCTCCCCCGAAACGCTCGATAATCTGATTGAAAGCTTTGTCTTGCGCGAAGGTACCGATTATGGTGAACATGAACGTTCGCTTGAGCAAAAGGTCAACGATGTGAAGCGCCAGCTCAAAAGCGGCGACGTGGTGCTGGTATGGTCTGAACTGCATGAGACGGTCAATATCATGCCCCGCAACGCGTTTCATGGCTGATCTTTAAACCTTTCCAGTCAGGGAGTTGCTATGTCTGCCAGACATCCGGTTATTGCCGTTACGGGTTCGAGTGGTGCGGGAACCACCACGACCAGCCTCGCTTTTCGTAAGATTTTCGCCCAACTGAATCTCCGTGCGGCGGAGGTCGAAGGCGATAGCTTTCACCGCTACACGCGCCCGGAGATGGATATGGCTATCCGCAAGGCGCGCGATCTGGGTAAACACATCAGCTACTTCGGCCCGGAGGCCAATGACTTCGGCCTGCTGGAGCAAACCTTTCAGGAGTACGGCCAGAGCGGCAAGGGGCAGTCACGCAAATATCTGCACACCTACGATGAAGCCGTTCCCTGGAACCAGGTGCCAGGCACTTTTACCCCCTGGCAACCGCTGCCGGAACCGACCGACGTCCTGTTTTACGAAGGGTTGCACGGTGGCGTGGTGACGCCGCAGCATGACGTGGCGCGTCACGTGGATCTGCTGGTTGGCGTAGTGCCCATCGTGAACCTTGAGTGGATCCAGAAGCTGACGCGTGACATCAGCGAGCGCGGCCATTCACGCGAGGCGGTGATGGATTCCGTCGTGCGCTCCATGGAAGACTACATTACTTACCTGACGCCGCAGTTCTCCCGCACGCATATCAACTTCCAGCGCGTACCGACAGTGGACACCTCTAACCCGTTCGCGGCCAAAAGTATCCCGTCGCTGGATGAGAGCTTTGTGGTTATCCACTTCCGCAATCTCGACGGCATTGATTACCCCTGGCTGCTGGCGATGCTGCAGGGCTCGTTTATTTCGCACATGAATACGTTAGTGGTTCCGGGCGGAAAAATGGGGCTGGCAATGGAATTAATTATGATGCCGCTGGTACAGCGGTTGATAGAAGGGAAGAAAATCGCCTGATGATTTCCCTCTCCGCGTGGGAGAGGGTTTCGGTGAGGGCATCGGGGTGAACGATGCCCCCAATATCAGGCGTCGATCACTTCATACGAATGCGTAATTTTTACCGCTTTCTCGAGCATTAAGGCGACCGAGCAGTATTTCTCCGCTGAAAGATCGACCGCGCGTGAGACCGCCGCGTCTTTCAGTTCTTTCCCGCTGACGATGAAATGCAGGTTAATGTGGGTGAACAGGCGTGGTGCCTCTTCGCGGCGTTCTGAGGTGAGTTTTACTTCGCAGTCGGTCACATCGTGACGGCCTTTTTGCAGGATCGACACCACATCAATTGCGCTGCATCCACCTGCTGCCATCAGCACCATTTCCATTGGGCTTGGTGCTTTATCGCCGGAGTTACCATCCATCAAAATCTGGTGTCCTGAAGCGGACTCGCCCAGGAACGTTAAACCTTCAACCCATTTCACACGCGCTTGCATATTCACTCACTCCAACGTTGCATTTTTGGTGACAGATTACGCGTGCGTTACATTTCTCGCAATGGAAGGCGACCTGCGTCATGCTGAAGCGAGACACCAGGAGACACGCGGCGAAAGCTATGCTAAAACACTCAGGATGCTACAGTAATACATTGACGTTACACATGTATGCAGAGGACATCAAACTTTACTGGCTGCGAAACGTTACGATAGCCGACTTCCCAGGGTATGGGTAAGAATTCGATTGCAACCCCAGAGTCCGGATGCATCTTATGACTCTGGTGACAGCTTATAACAGAGGATAACAGCGCATGGTGCTTGGCAAACCGCAAACAGACCCGACTCTCGAATGGTTCTTGTCTCATTGCCACATTCATAAGTACCCATCGAAGAGCACGCTGATTCACCAGGGTGAAAAAGCGGAAACGTTGTATTACATCGTCAAAGGCTCGGTGGCAGTGCTGATCAAAGATGAAGAAGGGAAAGAGATGATCCTTTCTTATCTGAACCAGGGCGATTTCATCGGTGAACTGGGCCTGTTTGAAGAAGGCCAGGAACGTAGCGCCTGGGTTCGTGCAAAGACAGCATGTGAAGTGGCTGAAATTTCCTACAAGAAATTCCGTCAGTTGATTCAGGTTAACCCTGACATCCTGATGCGTCTTTCTTCGCAGATGGCGCGCCGTCTGCAGGTGACATCTGAGAAAGTGGGTAACCTCGCCTTCCTGGACGTGACCGGCCGTATCGCTCAGACCCTGCTGAATCTGGCGAAACAACCCGATGCGATGACTCACCCTGATGGCATGCAAATTAAAATTACCCGTCAGGAAATCGGTCAGATTGTCGGTTGCTCCCGTGAAACAGTGGGCCGTATTCTGAAAATGCTGGAAGATCAGAACCTGATCTCCGCACACGGTAAAACCATCGTGGTTTACGGAACGCGTTAATTCCGCTCAAACGGCGTGCCATCGCAAGGTGTCACGCCGTTTTTGTCTCTATTCCCCATGTGGCGCAGGCTGATTTATCACCCGGAAGTTAACTACGCACTGCGACAAACGCTGGTGTTGTGCCTTCCTGTGGCCGTGGGCCTGATTCTGGGCCATCTTCAGCAAGGTCTGCTCTTCTCTCTCGTTCCCGCCTGCTGCAACATTGCCGGTCTGGACACACCGCATAAGCGCTTTTTCAAACGGCTGATCGTGGGCGGCTCGCTGTTTGCGGGTTGTAGCCTCGCCGTGCAGCTTTTGCTGGCCCGCGATATCCCGCTGCCGCTGATCCTCACCGTCCTGGCGATGACCCTGGGCGTAACCGCTGAAATCAGCTCACTGCACGCGCGTTTGCTTCCCGCGTCGCTGATTGCCGCCATCTTCACGCTGAGCCTTGCGGGTAACATGCCGGTGTGGGAGCCGCTGCTGATCTACGCCCTCGGTACGCTGTGGTACGGACTGTTTAACTGGTTTTGGTTCTGGCTGTGGCGGGAACAGCCGCTGCGGGAATCCCTGAGCCTGCTCTACGTGCAGCTGGCGGATTACTGTGAAGCCAAATACACCTTGCTCACCCAGCATACCGATCCAGAAAAATCACTGCCGCCGCTGCTGACGCGTCAGCAAAAGGTGGTGGACCTGATAAGCCAGTGTTATCAGCAGCTGCATATGCTCGCCGCCAATAAGAACCACGAATATAAGCGGCTACTGCGCGTCTTCCAGGTGGGGCTGGACTTACAGGAGCATATCTCCGTGAGCCTGCACCAGCCGCAGGAGGTGCAAAAACTGGTCGAGCGCAGCCATGCCGAAGCGGTGATCCGCTGGAACGCGCAAACCGTCTCCGCGCGCCTTCGGGTGCTGGCTGACGATATTCTGTATCACCGCTACCCCACGCGCTTTAACATGGACAAACAGCTCGGCGCGCTGGAGAAGATTGCCCGTCAGCATGAAGACAACCCGGTGGGTCAGTTTGCCGCCTGGCACTTCAGCCGTATCGCCCGCGTGTTACGAACCCAGCGTCCGCTTTATCCGCGCGACCTGATGGCCGACAAACAAAAACGCCTGCCGCTGCTGCCAGCGCTCAGAAGCTACCTCTCCCTTAAATCATCTGCCCTGCGCAACGCCGCGCGAATTAGCGTGATGCTAAGCATTGCCAGCCTGATGGGCATGGCGCTGCATCTGCCCAAGCCGTACTGGATTTTAATGACCATCCTGTTTGTCACCCAGAACGGCTATGGCGCGACGCGAGTGCGCATTCTGCACCGGGCAGGCGGCACGATGGCGGGGCTGATCATTGCGGGCGTTACGCTGCACTTTCACGTGCCGGAAGGCTATACGCTGGCAGGGATGCTGGTGATCACGATGGTGAGCTACCTGATCATCCGCAAAAACTACGGCTGGGCGATGGTGGGCTTTACGGTAACGGCGGTGTATACCCTGCAGTTGCTCACGCTCAACGGCGAGCAGTTTATTATCGCCAGGCTGGTCGATACCCTGATTGGCTGCCTGATTGCCTTTGGCGGCATGGTCTGGCTGTGGCCTCAGTGGCAAAGCGGGCTGCTCAGACAGAACGCCCATGATGCGCTGGAGGCCGACCAGCAGGCCATTCGCCTGATCCTGAGTGACGACCCGCAGCCCTCTCCGCTGGCGTATCAGCGGATGAAGGTCAACCAGGCGCATAACGCCCTGTTTAACTCGCTGAATCAGGCCATGCAGGAGCCCGGCTTTAACTCGCACTATCTGGCGGACATGAAGCTCTGGGTGACGCACAGCCAGTTTATCGTTGAGCATATCAACGCCATGACCACGCTGGCGCGGGAACATACGATGCTGACGCCCGATCTGGCGCAGCGCTACCTGCAGTCGTGTGAGATTGCCCTGCAGCGGTGTCAGCAGCGACTCGAGTATGACGCGCCTGGCGAGTCAGGGGATTCGAACATTCTGGAGGCGCCAGAGACGCTCACCCACGGGCCAATGAGCACCCTGGAGCAGCATCTGCAGCGCGTTCTCGGGCATCTGAACACCATGCACACCATTTCGTCGGTAGCATGGCGTCAGCGCCCTCACCACGGGATATGGTTAACCCGTCGCTTAACGCGAACGGAGTCTTAAGCGTTTACGATCTTCGCGACCGCCGCGGCAAAACGGTTTAACCCGTCTTCAATGTCCTGATTTTCGACCACCAGCGACGGCGCAAAGCGCATCACGTCCGGCCCGGCATTGAGCACCATCACCCCTTCATGGGCGGCGGCGTGCAGGAAATCGCGCGCGCGGCCTTTGTACTGTGGCTTCAGCTCCGCGCCGATCAGTAACCCCATCCCGCGGATCTCGCTGAAGACGTCATACTGGTCATCAATCTGCTGCAAATGCTTCACGAAAAGCTCACGCTTCGCGTTGACGCCGCTCAGAACCTCAGGGGTGTTGATAATGTCGAACGCGGCACCCGCGACGGCACTCGCCAGCGGGTTGCCGCCGTATGTGGAGCCGTGGGAACCCACGTGGAACGCGGAGGCAATCTCCTGCGTCGTTAATACCGCACTGACCGGGAAGCCGCCGCCGAGCGCTTTGGCGCTGGTCAGAATATCCGGCGTCACGCCGTAATGCATGTAGGCAAACAGGGAGCCGGTACGGCCCATCCCGCACTGCACTTCATCAAATACCAGCAGCGCCTGATGCTCATCGCACAGGTCGCGCAGCCCTTTCAGGAACTCAGGCGTGGCAGCCGTTACGCCGCCTTCTCCCTGGATCGGCTCCACCACCACCGCACAGGTGTGATCATCCATTACCGCTTTTACCGCATGGAGATCGTTAAACGGCACATGGATAATATCGGCCGGTTTTGGTCCAAAACCGTCGGAATACTTTGGCTGTCCGCCGACGGAAACGGTAAACAGCGAGCGACCGTGGAAGGCGTTGTGGAAAGCAATGATTTTGGTTTTGTACGGGCTGTGACGCGTGGAGGCATAGTAGCGCGCCAGCTTGAAGGCGGTTTCGTTCGCTTCGGTACCGGAGTTCATAAACAGCACGCGTTCGGCGAAAGTCGCGCTGATTAACTTACGGCCCAGACGCAGCGCCGGTTCGTTGGTAAAGACGTTGCTGGTATGCCACAGGGTTTCCCCCTGGGTTTTCAGCGCCTCTACCAGCGCAGGATGGCAATGACCCAGCGCCGTCACCGCAATCCCACCGGCGAAATCAACATACTCTTTCCCCTGCTGATCCCAGACTCGGCTGCCTTTCCCTTTTACCGGGATAAACTCAGCCGGTGCATAAATCGGCAGAATGACTTCATCGAATGTCGCGCGGGTAATTGCAGATTGTTCAGTTGCCATGTCATGACCATCCATTTTATGTCACAGTGATTGTGAAAATATAATCACAAAATATGCATAAAAAATCACAGCAAGGCAACCACTATTCAACGATTGAGGAAATTTGCCAGCAGCTGGTGTCCCTGCTCGCTGAGGATACTCTCCGGGTGGAATTGCACCCCTTCGAGGTCCCATTCACGATGCCGAATCCCCATGATTTCCCGGGTATCGCTCCAGGCGGTAACCTCAAAGCATTCCGGCAGCGTTGGCGGGTCAATGACCAGCGAATGGTAACGCGTCACGGTAAGCGGATTATTAAGTCCCGTAAACACGCCCGTGCCGGTATGGGTCACCGGCGCGGTTTTGCCATGCATCACTTTGGCGGCGCGCACAATGGTGGCACCAAACACCTGCCCAATAGCCTGATGGCCCAGGCAGACGCCAAGAATGGGCAGCTTACCGGCGTAGTGACGAATGACATCCAGCGAAATGCCCGATTCCGACGGCGTGCAAGGCCCCGGTGAGATAACGATTTTCTGCGGGGCAAGCGCGTCGATTTCGGCCAGGCTGATGTCGTCGTTGCGGCGGACCACCACCTCTGCACCCAGTTCACAAAAATACTGGTAAAGGTTCCAGGTGAAGGAATCGTAGTTATCAATCAGCAGAATCATGGCGGCTCCAGAAAAACGTGCCGCCCTATTCTACTCAGTTTCCCGCGCTTCGCTCACTACTTTGGCAAAGATGGCGTTCAGGGCCGTTAAATCGCCCATTGCGCCGCTCTGGTTGGCCGCCGCCCATTTGCCCGGGTCGATATCTTTCCAGCTCAGCTGATAGCCTGCATGGATGGCAAGTTGTTCGAAGAAGATCCGCTGAGCGATACCGTTGCCAATCCGGAAGGGATGGAGCACGTTGATCTCACAGTAGTAGTGACTCAGGCGGGCCACAAACTCCTCTTTCTGCAGACCGTTGAGATACCCCTCTTCCTCGAGATCCTGCATCAGGACATTGCCCTCTTTCTCGATGTAGGCGAAGTGGCAGAAGCGGGTGTCGCCCTGATAAATATCGATTTCGCGGATATCGCCCGCCCAGTCAAAAATATCCTGATAAAGGTGGCGGTGGATTGCACAGAGATGCGGTAACCCCGGCGCCGAGGGGCCTAAGCCGAGCGTCGCCACCCGCAGCGCGGTGATCTCATAGGATGCCTTTGCAAGACGGTCAGCCTGGCGGATATTCAGACGGTTACGCATCACATTCAGACCCGGGTAGAGATACGGGTCACGATCGTCACCGATTTTATCGCTCATAGTGCCTCCTGAGTTCTTCAAGACGGCTTTGCGCATCCTGGGCGTTTAGCGTAACGAGCGGGCTATCAACCCCCTCAAGGCGGCGGCTGGCCTGGAAATTACTGTTTCGCTGCTGCTCCCAGAGACGGGATTTTTGCTTATCGGTGAGTTTTTTCACTTAACGCCTCCCTGAAGATGTCCGTGTGCCACAAGTATAAGCAGCAAAACGCGCTTTCGCAGGGAGGGGAGCGAAACACGGGCGAGAAGCGCCCGTGTCAAAGAAGGTTACGGCAGAACTTTTGCAGAGAGGATCACAACCGGTTTTGTCGGCACATTCTGGTACGGGCCAACGTCATGGGACTGCACCTGAGAAATCTTGTCAGCCACATCCATCCCTTTCACCACTTTACCGAAGACCGCGTAACCGAAGTCGCGCTGGCCGTGGTCGAGGAAGGCGTTATCCGCCACGTTGATAAAGAACTGGCTGGTGGCGCTGTCTTTATCTGCCGTACGCGCCATTGAGATGGTACCGCGAGTGTTGCGCAGGCCGTTATCCGCTTCGTTTTTAATCGGTGCGTTAGGCTGCTTTTGCTGCATTTGCTCGTTAAAACCACCGCCCTGCACCATAAAGCCCGGGATCACACGGTGGAAAGTGGTGCCGTTATAGAAACCGTTATTCACGTAGTCGAGGAAGTTTTTCACAGAAACCGGAGCTTTCTGGCTATTCAGTTCCAGCTCAATATTCCCGGCGGAGGTGGTCAGCAGAACGTGAGGGTCTCCTTTGGCTGCCAGCGCAGCAGGGGAAACGGCAGAAAGAGCAAACACAGCTGCGACAGCCGCCAGCGTTGATTTGAGCATGAGAATTCCTTAACAAAGCGCAGTATAAAAAGCGAATGGCTTGATTCTAAAGAGCAGTATGAACGGAGACCAGCCTTTTACCTAATTTTACGAAATTGAAACAGTTGTAACCACGCAAACGATTGGTTATGACGCCAATTAATGTGATCTGAATCACATAAAAACCTGCAATAGCGTTCGAATTTCTCTTAAAAGATATGAATGGATCACTTTAATGTCTAAAATCTGCCCGCTCTCAGCGCCCCTCGGGCGCTTTTCTTTTCCTGAACAGGCCAGACATGACTAACAGCAATCGTATCAAGCTCACATGGATCAGCTTCTTCTCCTACGCCCTGACCGGCGCGTTGGTGATCGTCACCGGGATGGTGATGGGTAATATCGCAGACTACTTCCAGCTGCCCGTTTCCAGCATGAGTAACACCTTTACCTTCCTCAACGCCGGGATCCTGATCTCCATTTTCCTGAATGCCTGGCTGATGGAAATTGTTCCACTGAAAACGCAGCTGCGTTTTGGTTTCGTGCTGATGGTCGCCGCGGTAGCGGGTTTAATGGTGAGCCACAGCATCGCCCTGTTCTCTGCCGCCATGTTTGTGCTGGGTCTGGTGAGCGGTATTACGATGTCCATCGGTACGTTCCTGATTACCCATATGTATGAAGGTCGTCAGCGTGGCGCACGTCTGCTGTTTACCGACTCCTTCTTCAGCATGGCGGGGATGATTTTCCCGATGGTAGCGGCCGTTCTGCTGGCACGCAGCATTGAGTGGTACTGGGTTTATGCCTGTATCGGTCTGGTCTACGTGGCAATCTTTATTCTGACCTTCGGCTGTGAATTCCCGGTTCTGGGCAAAAAAGCGCAATCCACGGACGAGCCGGTCGCGAAAGAGAAATGGGGTATCGGCGTACTGTTCCTCTCCGTTGCCGCACTGTGCTACATCCTCGGTCAGCTGGGCTTTATCTCCTGGGTACCGGAATACGCCAAAGGCCTGGGCATGAGTCTGAACGACGCGGGTAAACTGGTGAGCGATTTCTGGATGTCTTACATGTTCGGCATGTGGGCGTTTAGCTTCATCCTGCGCTTCTTCGACCTGCAGCGCATTCTGACCGTGCTGGCAGGCATGGCAACCGTGCTGATGTACTTGTTCATTAACGGTTCACCGGAGCATATGCCGTGGTTCATCCTGACCCTGGGCTTCTTCTCCAGTGCGATTTACACCTCTATCATTACGCTGGGCTCTCTGCAGACCAAAGTAGCGTCACCGAAACTGGTGAACTTCGTGCTGACCTGCGGCACCATCGGCACCATGTTGACCTTCGTGGTCACCGGCCCGATCGTCGCCCACAGCGGACCGCTGGCCGCGCTGCATACCGCTAACGGTTTGTACGCGGTGGTGTTTGTGATGTGCCTGGTTCTGGGCTTTGTGACCCGCCACCGTCAGCATAATACGGCAGCGGCGTCCCACTGATCCCCTACGCCCCTTTGCGCTCAGCGAAGGGGCTGTTTTTCGTGAAGATGTGCTCTTCCGCAACGTCGTCCATTTTGATCCACGTCTGCGCAAGCTGCGTCGTAGCAATCACTCGCCCCTCCCGAATCGACCAGCGCGCCGGCACCTGGCAGCGCACCGCTTCAAACCCGCTCTCCGCAGGCAGCACGATCAGGTTAGCCAGATTTCCCGTTTCGATACCGTAATCCGTCAGGCCAAAGGTTCGGGCGCTGTTGTGGGTTATCAGGTTCAAACCGTTGTCAATTTGAGAATACCCCATCATCTGACACACATGCAGCCCCATATGCAGTACCTGCAGCATATTGCCGGTGCCAAGCGGGTACCACGGGTCGAAGACATCATCATGCCCGAAACAGACGTTGATCCCCGCCTCCAGCAGCTCCTTCACTCGGGTAATCCCGCGTCGTTTGGGATAATCGTCAAAGCGCCCCTGTAAATGGATATTCACCAGTGGATTGGCGACAAAGTTGATGCCTGACATCTTCAGCAGGCGGAAAAGCCGCGAGGTGTATGCCCCGTTATAGGAGTGCATCGCCGTGGTATGGCTGGCCGTGACCCGCGGGCCCATCCCTGATTCATAAGCCAGGGTGGCCACCGTTTCCAGAAATCGGGACTGCTCATCGTCAATTTCATCGCAGTGGATATCCAGCGGACGGTCGTATTTCTTCGCCAGTTCAAAGGCAATGTGCAGCGATTGCACGCCATACTCGCGGGTGAATTCAAAATGCGGGATTGCCCCGACCACATCGGCACCCAGCTTCAACGCCTCCTCAAGGAGCGCCGCGCCGTCCGGGTAAGAAAGGATGCCTTCCTGCGGGAACGCCACGATTTGCAGCGTGATCCACGGCGCAACCTCCTGCTTCACCTCCAGCATGGCCTTCAGGGCGGTGAGCGTCGGGTCAGAGACGTCCACGTGGGTACGCACAAACTGAATACCGTTAGCTATTTGCCCTTTCAGCGTCTTCCAGGCGCGCGCTTTTACATCTTCATGGCTAAGCAGTGCCTTACGCTCCGCCCAGCGCTCAATGCCTTCAAACAGCGTACCGGACTGGTTCCAGCTCGGCTCGCCTGCCGTCTGGGTGGTATCAAGGTGGATATGCGGTTCTATAAACGGGGGGATGGCAAGGCCGCCACGCGCGTTTAAGATTCTTACGTTTTCGTCTTCGGTATCGCCCATCGGCGTTATGCCACCAAAACGACCCTGCTCAATGGCGATTTGCCACAGCCCTTCGCGACCCGGTAAGCGAACATTCTGAATAAGCCCAAGCGGTGTTGTAGACATGCCTTTCCCCTGAAAAACGCGGCTGAAATTTGGGAGTACGCATTTTTGACAACGCGCCCCTTAATTTGTACACAAAATCGGCGACCTCGAAAAGCCAGCGATTTCCACAACTTATAAAAATCCTGACAAATCAGTCATATACCACCTAAGGAGTAGGCGAAGGCGTATTTGATTTGCATCAATAAGTGCCCCTGCTGAATCGTTAAGGTAGGCAGTAATAGAAAAGAAATCGAGGCAAAAATGAGCAAAGTCAGACTCGCTATCATCGGTAACGGCATGGTCGGCCACCGCTTTATTGAGGATCTTCTCGATAAAGCCGATGCTAACCAGTTCGATATTACCGTGTTCTGTGAAGAACCCCGCAAGGCGTACGACCGTGTGCACTTGTCTTCCTACTTCTCCCATCATACCGCTGAAGAGCTCTCTCTGGTGCGCGATGGTTTCTACGAGAAGCATGGCGTGAAAGTGCTGGTGGGCGAACGCGCTATCACCATCAACCGTCAGGAAAAAGTGATCCACTCCAGCGCCGGACGTACGGTTTTTTACGACAAGCTGATCATGGCGACTGGCTCGTACCCGTGGATCCCGCCGATCAAAGGCTCGGAAACGCAGGATTGCTTCGTTTATCGTACCATCGAAGATCTCAATGCGATCGAATCATGTGCCCGCCGCAGTAAACGTGGCGCCGTGGTCGGGGGGGGGCTGCTGGGTCTGGAAGCCGCCGGTGCGCTGAAAAACCTCGGTGTTGAAACCCACGTCATCGAATTTGCCCCGATGCTGATGGCAGAGCAGCTTGACCACATGGGTGGTGACCAGCTGCGCCGTAAAATCGAAAGCATGGGCGTGAAGGTTCACACCAGCAAAAATACCAAAGAGATTGTGCAGGAAGGCACCGAAGCGCGGAAAACCATGCGCTTTGCCGATGGCAGCGAACTGGAAGTGGACTTTATCGTCTTCTCTACCGGTATTCGCCCGCGCGACAAGCTGGCCACCCAGTGCGGTCTGGCCGTCGCTCAGCGCGGCGGGATCATGATTAACGATACCTGCCAGACCTCCGACCCGGATATCTACGCCATCGGCGAATGCGCCAGCTGGAACAACCGCGTGTACGGCCTGGTCGCGCCTGGCTACAAAATGGCGCAGGTTGCCGTTGACCATATTCTCGGCAACCAGAACGCCTTCGAAGGGGCTGACCTGAGCGCCAAGCTGAAACTGCTTGGCGTAGACGTAGGTGGTATTGGCGATGCGCATGGCCGCACGCCGGGCGCACGCAGCTATGTTTACCTCGATGAAAGCAAAGAGGTGTACAAACGTCTTATCGTCAGTCAGGACAACAAAACCCTGCTCGGCGCGGTGCTGGTGGGCGATACCAGCGACTACGGTAACCTGCTTCAGCTGGTCTTGAACGCCATCGAACTGCCGGAAAACCCGGACGCGCTGATCCTTCCGGCGCATGCGTCCAGCGGTAAGCCGTCCATCGGCGTGGATAAACTGCCCGACAGCGCGCAGATTTGCTCCTGCTTCGATGTGACCAAAGGCATGCTGATTTCGGCCATCAATAAAGGCTGCCATACCGTCGCGGCCCTGAAGGCGGAAACCAAAGCCGGTACCGGCTGCGGTGGGTGTATCCCGCTGGTCACACAGGTTCTGAACGCAGAACTGGCGAAACAGGGTATCGAAGTCAACAATAACCTGTGCGAGCATTTCGCTTACTCTCGCCAGGAGCTGTACCACCTGATCCGCGTGGAAGGCATCAAATCCTTCGACGAACTGCTGGCGAAACACGGCCAGGGTTATGGCTGTGAAGTGTGTAAACCTACCGTGGGTTCCCTGCTGGCCTCCTGCTGGAACGAGTACGTTCTCAAACCAGAGCATACGCCGCTGCAGGATACCAACGATAACTTCCTGGCGAACATTCAGAAAGACGGGACTTACTCCGTCATCCCACGCTCCGCCGGTGGCGAAATCACCCCGGAAGGGCTGGTCGCCGTTGGCCGCATCGCGCGTGAATTTAACCTGTATACCAAAATCACCGGCTCTCAGCGTATCGGCCTGTTTGGTGCGCAGAAAGATGACCTGCCTGAAATCTGGCGTCAGCTGATTGACGCGGGATTCGAAACCGGCCACGCCTACGCGAAAGCGCTGCGTATGACGAAAACCTGTGTGGGCAGCACCTGGTGCCGTTACGGCGTAGGCGACAGCGTCGGCTTCGGTGTGGAGCTGGAGAACCGCTACAAAGGCATCCGTACACCGCACAAAATGAAGTTTGGCGTCTCCGGCTGTACCCGCGAATGTGCGGAAGCGCAGGGTAAAGATGTGGGTATCATCGCCACCGAGAAAGGCTGGAACCTGTACGTCTGTGGTAACGGCGGCATGAAACCACGCCATGCAGACCTGCTGGCTGCAGACCTCGACCGCGATACGCTGATTCAGTATCTCGACCGCTTTATGATGTTCTACATCCGTACCGCCGATAAGCTGACCCGTACCGCGTCCTGGCTCGATAACCTGGAAGGCGGTATCGAGTACCTGAAATCGGTCATCATTGACGACAAACTGGGCCTGAACGACCATCTGGAAGCGGAAATGGCGCGCCTGCGCGAGGCGGTGATCTGCGAGTGGACTGAAACCGTCAACACCCCGGCGGCGCAGACTCGCTTCAGACACTTTATCAACAGCACCCAGCGCGACCCGAATGTGCAGGTTGTGGCAGAACGCGAGCAACATCGTCCGGCGACACCTTATGAACGTATTCCGGTGACTCTGGTGGAGGAAAACGCATGAGCCAGTGGGTAAACATCTGCAACATTAACGACATTCTGCCTGCCACCGGGGTCTGTGCCCTGCTGGGTAACGAGCAGGTCGCGATATTTCGCCCTCGCCATGATGAACAGGTTTTTGCCATCAGCAATATCGACCCGTTCTTTGAGGCCAGTGTCCTGTCCCGGGGATTAATCGCGGAGCATCAGGGTGAACTCTGGGTCGCCAGCCCGTTGAAGAAACAGCGTTTTCGTTTACGCGACGGGTATTGCATGGAAGATGAGCATTATTCCGTGAAGCCCTACGATGTCCGCGTGAAGGACGGTAAGGTGCAGCTGAAAGGCTAATCTCTCGCCTTTTCAATATGAAAAGCTTATGACCCCTTATGGGTAACGGCAGGAAAAACCGTATGTTCTGTACGATTCCTGCTGTTATCCTGACCTCAATTTCTTACCCCCTCCTTGAATGCTGTGAGGTAATGTCGTGGACCACCTGCCGATTTTCTGTCAATTACGCCATCGCGACTGTCTGCTTGTAGGCGGCGGCGATGTGGCTGAACGCAAAGCGCGCTTGCTGTTAGAAGCAGGAGCCCGACTCACCGTTAACGCCCTGGCTTTTGCCCCGCAGTTTGAGGCCTGGGAAAAAGAAGGGATGCTCACGCTGGTGCAGGGGGGGTTTAATGAATCCTTGCTTGATACCTGCTGGCTGACCATTGCCGCCACGGATGACGATGAAGTGAATCAACGCGTCAGCGACGCCTGTGAAGCGCGCCGCATCTTCTGTAACGTGGTGGATGCCCCGAAGGAGGCCAGCTTTATCATGCCGTCGATCATTGACCGTTCGCCGCTGATGATTGCGGTATCGTCCGGCGGCCGCTCTCCCGTTCTGGCCCGCCTGCTGCGGGAAAAACTGGAAGCCATCCTGCCGCAGCATCTTGGCCAGATTGCCCACTATGCCGGGCAGCTGCGTTCACGGGTTAAGCAAACCTTCGCGACCGTGGGTGAACGCCGTCGCTTCTGGGAAAAATTCTTTGTGAATGACAGGCTGGCCCAGTCGCTGGCGAATCAGGATCATAAAGCGGTGGAAGAGACGACGGCGCAGTTGCTCTGCGAGCCGCTGGATCATCGCGGTGAAGTGGTGCTGGTGGGTGCCGGCCCGGGCGATGCCGGTTTGCTGACGCTGAAAGGGCTGCAGCAGATCCAGCAGGCGGATATTGTGGTTTATGACCGTCTGGTCTCCGATGAGATAATGAACCTGGTCCGCCGCGATGCTGATCGCGTATTTGTCGGTAAACGTGCCGGGTACCACTGTGTACCGCAGGAGGAGATTAACCAGATCCTGCTGCGCGAAGCGCAAAAAGGAAAACGCGTGGTGCGCCTCAAGGGTGGCGATCCGTTTATCTTTGGTCGCGGCGGTGAAGAGCTGGAAACGTTGTGCAACGCGGGCATTCCGTTTTCCGTGGTGCCGGGCATCACGGCAGCTTCCGGCTGCTCAGCTTACTCGGGCATTCCGCTAACCCACCGTGACTATGCCCAGAGCGTACGCCTGGTGACGGGGCACCTGAAAACCGGCAGTGAGCTGGACTGGCATAACCTGGCCGCCGAAAAACAGACGCTGGTGTTCTATATGGGGTTAAACCAGGCCGCGACCATTCAGGCCAAACTGCTTGAGCACGGCATGGAAGAGGATATGTCCGTCGCGCTGGTGGAAAACGGCACGTCCATTAAGCAGCGCGTGGTGAACGGCGTGCTGACACAGTTAGGTGAGCTGGCACAGCAGGTTGAAAGCCCGGCGCTGATTATTGTCGGACGCGTGGTGGAGCTGCGCGATAAACTGAACTGGTTCTCGAATCACTAACGCATATTCCCCCTTCCCGGAGTAGTCCTTATGCGGACTACTCCCCTCTTACCGCTCCCGATAACATACCGCCCGCGAAATGGAATTTTTCCATTTATTCCCTCACGTTAGATCCAATTTTCGTTTTTTCAGACAAGGAATGCGTATGTTTAAACTGGCAAAAGCCGCCGTTCTGGTAGGCATATTATCGACTCTGACCGCCTGCACCGGTCACGTTCAAAATACCAAAAATAACTGCAGCTATGATTACCTGCTGCACCCGGCAATTTCCATTTCGAAGATCATCGATGGCTGCGGCCCGGCCGCACAGCAGTAAGCGTTTTTCAGGCGTAAAAAAACCGGGAATGTCCCGGTTTTTTGTCTGGCTCAGCGCGTTTTTTGTCGGGGAGCGCTCATGCTTACCCGACAAAACAGGGTTACGGTTTACCCACAAACCCAATCGCCTGGTACACCGCTTTAAGGGTTTCAGACGCGCGGGCACTGGCTTTTTCCGCGCCCTCTTTCATCACTTTCTGCAGGAAAGCTTCGTCGTTACGGTAGCGGTGATAACGCTCCTGCAGCTCGGTCAGCATGCCGGAAACAGCATCCGCCACTTCCCCTTTCAGGTGACCATACATCTTGCCTTCGAAGTGTTGTTCCAGCTCAGGAATGCTCTGACCCGTCACACCGGAGAGGATATCCAGCAGGTTGGAGACGCCCGCTTTGTTCTGCACGTCGTAACGCACAACAGGTGGCTCATCGGAGTCGGTCACCGCACGCTTGAGCTTTTTAACCACCGATTTCGGGTCTTCCAGCAGGCCGATAACGTTGTTGCGGTTATCGTCAGACTTGGACATCTTCTTGGTTGGCTCCAGCAGCGACATCACGCGTGCGCCGGATTTCGGAATGAACGGCTCAGGCACTTTGAACACGTCGCCGTACAGCGCGTTAAAGCGCTGGGCGATATCGCGGCTCAGTTCCAGATGCTGTTTCTGATCTTCGCCAACCGGCACCTGGTTGGTCTGGTACAGCAGAATGTCTGCTGCCATCAGTACCGGGTAATCAAACAGACCGGCGTTGATGTTTTCTGAGTAGCGCGCGGATTTATCCTTGAACTGCGTCATGCGGCTCAGTTCGCCGAAGTAGGTGTAGCAGTTCAGCGCCCAGCCCAGCTGCGCATGCTCTGGAACGTGAGACTGAACGAAAATGGTGCTCTTCTCAGGATCAATTCCGCAGGCCAGATACAGCGCCAGGGTGTCCAGTGTGGCTTTACGCAGCTTCTCAGGATCCTGACGTGCAGTGATAGCATGCAGATCCACAATGCAGTAAATGCAATGGTAATCATCCTGCATGCTGACCCACTGACGTAACGCACCCATGTAGTTACCAATGGTCAATTCACCTGACGGCTGTGCGCCACTAAAAACGATGGGCTTAGTCATTATTCAATTCCTGATTATCACTGTGCGAAAGCCCGAGTGCGGGCAACAAATCTTTGAAGTGGTCGAACACGACGTCCGGCTCACTCAGCGTGATGGCCTCACCATAGTTGTAGCCATAGGTTAATCCCACTGAAGGACAACCCGCCGCTCTGGCAGCCAGAATATCATTGCGGGAATCACCGACAAAGAGCAGCTCCGCGGGCGTTAAGGATAATTTTCCGGCCACCAGCAGTAACGGTTCCGGATGCGGCTTTTTGTTCTGCACATCATCACCGCCAACAATGACGGAAAAATACTTTGCGATGTCCAGCGCTTCCAGCAGAGGGGCGACAAAAGGTGTCGGTTTGTTTGTCACCAGCCCCAGCGGAATGCCGTTGGCATGAAGCGCACTCAGCGTTTCTGCGACATCCGGGAACAGGAAGCTGCCCTCTTCGACCGTCTCTTCATAGAAACGATTGAACAATTTACGCAGGATACGCAGCTGTTCTTCCTGCGGGATATCCGCATGATCCACGCTCGGTTTACCCTGTGCGGAACGCTGGGACACACGCTCCTGGCGGGCCCATGTCAACGCGCGCTCCATCAGGACATCGGCGCCATTGCCAATCCACGTGATGACACGCTCTTCGCCCGCAACGGGCAATTCAAGAGCATACAGCGCCTGGTCTACGGCGCTGGTTAAGCCCGGCGCGCTGTCGACCAGCGTGCCGTCGAGGTCAAATGCGATACCCCGGGTTGCCTGCAATTTATCCATGACTTACCTTCGCCAGTTCACGGCGCATTTCATCAATGACTTTTTTGTAATCCGGTTGGTCGAAAATCGCTGAACCTGCAACGAACATATCCGCGCCCGCTGCCGCAATTTCACCAATGTTATTCACTTTTACGCCACCGTCGACTTCCAGACGAATGTCGTAACCTGACTCATCAATACGACGGCGCACTTCACGCAGTTTATCCAGCGTATGAGGGATAAACGACTGACCACCAAAGCCCGGGTTAACGGACATCAGCAAAATGACATCCAGCTTATCCATTACATGGTCGAGATAGCTCAGCGGCGTAGCCGGGTTGAAAACCAGACCCGCTTTACAGCCATTCTCTTTGATGAGCTGCAGCGTGCGATCCACATGTTCAGACGCTTCAGGGTGGAAGGTGATGATACTGGCTCCCGCAGCGGCAAAATCAGGCACGATACGGTCAACAGGCTTCACCATCAGATGAACGTCAATCGGCGCGGTAATGCCATAGTTACGCAGCGCTTTAAGCACCATCGGGCCAATGGTCAGATTAGGAACGTAGTGGTTATCCATAACGTCGAAATGGACGACATCCGCGCCCGCCGCGAGTGCTTTTGCAGTGTCTTCACCCAGGCGGGCAAAATCGGCCGACAGAATTGAGGGAGCAATCAAAAACTGTTTCATCCGCATCTCCTTGAAATGTGTTTACCGGCGGGCAAAACGGCTCAGGGGCGATAAAGAGCCAGGAGTTCGTCCACCTTTTTACGTGTGCCGCCGTTGCTGCTTATGCTACGCCGCACTTTGACCTGAAAATGCTTCGCGGCTTTGTACCATTCGCGCGTATCAGGGGTATCGTGATTCGAAATTAACACCGGAATTCTTTTGCTGACCAGCTTTTCCGCCATCTCCGCCAGACGGGCCTGCTCGGCCGGACTGAAGCTGTTGGTGTGATAAGCGGTGAAATTTGCCGTCGCAGACAGCGGTGCGTAAGGCGGGTCGCAATAGACCACCGAGTTTACGCCTGCCAGCTCCATGCACTCTTCATAGGAGAGGCAGTGGAATTCGGCATTCTGCGCTTTTTTAGCAAAGTGATACAACTCATCCTGTGGGAAATACGGACGCTTATAACGGCCAAACGGCACGTTAAACTCACCACGAAGATTATACCGACACAGGCCGTTGTAGCCGTGTCGATTGAGATAGAGGAACAACAGCGCCCGGCGGAACGGATCCTGACTCTGATTAAACTCAGTGCGGAACTGGTAGTAAACGTCCGGATTATTGTGCTCGGGTGTAAACAGCTTCCGAGCCTCTTCCACGTACTCGTCGGTCCGCAGTTTGACGATGTTGTAGAGGCTAATGAGGTCGCTGTTGATATCCGCCAGGATATAACGAGAAAAATCGGTATTCAGGAATACCGATCCAGCGCCCACAAAGGGCTCGATAAGACACTCGCCTTTCGGCAGGTGCTTTTTAATATCATCGAGCAGGGGGTATTTCCCCCCTGCCCATTTCAGAAAAGCGCGATTTTTTTTCATGCTGACTAACTGATTACACCTTCTCCGGCTGTGGAGAAAGCTCCGACAGCATCCTGCGCTTTAAACATTACTTCAGATCAGCCTGAACCTGATGAATTGGCTTAGCCCATGGGTTTTTCGCCTGAACGTCGGCGGGCAGCGTTGCGACAGCACGTTTTGCTTCATCTTTTGAAGCATAAACGCCACTTACCAGCACGTACCACGGCTGACCATTACGGGTCGTCTGATAAACCACATAGTTTTTCAGATTTGTTTTCTTCGCCCAACCGTTGAGGTTGTCATAGTTAGACGAACTGCTCAGCTGCAGCGTGTAATTGCTGGACGGGGCTGACTTCAGCGAACCGACGTTACCTGCAGTCTTGCCTGCTGCGGCGCTGGTTGTTGCCGTCGCTGCAGGTGCAGTTGCAGTAGGTGCAGTTGCAGTTGGTGCCGAAGTGGCAGCCGGTGCCGTGGTGGTCGCCGTTGCTTTCGGTGCAGTCTGCGTAACCGGTGCTTTTGCCGGTTCGCTCACCGTGGCCGTTTCAGTACGTTTTGTCTGAGCCGGCGCTTTCACTTCAGGCGCTTTGACGACTGCCTGAGGTTTGGTTTCACGCTTAGGTTCAATCACAGCCTGCTTACGTTCAGGACGGGTCGCAGGTTGCGTCTGGCGCGGTTTGGTTTCGGTTGCAGCCGTTTGCGGCTGAGCGTTACCACCGCGGATCGGCGCAACGGTCGCAGGTTCAGTTGGCAGCGTAGAGTTAACCACGGCATTGTCCACCTGCGCCTGATTTTGCGGCTGCGTCAGGGCATTGTTCAGGTCGCCCTGAACTTCTACACGCTGCTGGCCTTCCGGCGTGGCAGGTGCCTGACCCTGTGCGGGGGTAGAAGAAACTGGCGGCAGAGAAACATCCTGCGGCTGTGTTGTATTTCCGGCAGTCTGCTCGGCGGAGGTGGTACCCGGCGCTGGCTGTGCACCATTCGCCTGATCGGTCGCATCGTTACCAGAGAGGCTGATGCTCTTCTCAGTGGATGCCGCTTGCTCACCGGAAGGGGTCGAAGGCGCTTTTAGCGCAGAACCAATACCGACAATCAGCAGCACGAGCACCAGAACGCCGAGTCCCATCATGATGTACTGGCGGGAGGCGGGTTTCTGCGCAGCGGCTTTTTTACGTTTACGTGGGCGACGCTCTACAGGCTCTTCGTCCATTGAATCTTCTTCGGACTCATAACCCTCTTCTTCTTCTCGCTCATCACGCGCGTTGCGGCTACGCGAAGGGCGACGATCGTCTGCATCCAGATCAACATCGTCAAAGTTGATCTGCGGCTCGTTATCACGTTCTGAAGATTGACGAGAACGACCAGTACGACGATCGCTGGGATCGGGTTTCAGCTCGTCTTCTGGTTTGAATTCATCCATTTAACACCCCACTCAAAGGCTTATGCCAACGACTTTGCATTTCGCCTGAAGCTAAACGACCACCTGTAACAGTGGCCTGACCTTTCTAGTTGTTACGCCTGCTGACAGTCAGCAATAGCGCCAAGAACCACATCATGCGGCACTCCGCCGCGTACTTCACTCTTCCCTATTGCAAGCGGGAGTACAAGACGCATCTCACCTGCCAATACTTTTTTATCGCGCATCATGTGGGGTAAATACGCTTGTGCCGACATCTCTTTCGGCCCGGTTACCGGCAAGCCCGCACACTCAAGCAGCGTGATGATGCGTGCCGTCTCTTCCGGTTTAAACTGCCCCAGACGTTCAGAAGTGCGGGCAGCCATTACCATTCCGGCAGCGACTGCTTCACCGTGAAGCCAGTTACCGTAACCCATTTCGGCTTCAATCGCGTGACCAAACGTATGCCCAAGATTCAGTAAAGCACGTAAGCCCGTTTCACGCTCGTCTGCAGCGACAACTTCCGCTTTCAGCTCACAACAACGACGAATGCAGTAAGCCAGTTTCGCCTCATCCAGGCGCAGCAACGCATCCATATTCTCTTCCAGCCAGTCAAAGAACTCGCCATCCAGAATAATGCCGTATTTGATCACTTCAGCCAGGCCAGAAGCCAGCTCGCGTTTCGGTAGGGTTTTCAGACAGTCGAGATCCACCACCACCGATGCCGGCTGGTAGAACGCGCCAATCATATTTTTACCGAGCGGATGGTTAACGGCCGTTTTGCCGCCGACAGAAGAGTCGACCTGAGACAGTAACGTGGTAGGGATTTGAATAAAACGCACACCACGTTGATAACTTGCAGCCGCAAAGCCCGTCAGATCGCCCACAACACCGCCGCCCAGGGCAAGCAGTGTTGTATCGCGACCATGCGGTTTTTGCAGCAATGCGGTAAAGACGGTATCCAGTACCGCCAGGCTTTTATACTGCTCGCCATCGGGCAGAATCACACTGTCGACTTTAACGCCCGCCTGTTCAAGCAGGTGGCGAACGCGGTCGAGATAACGCGGAGCCAGCGTCTCATTGGTGACCAGCATCGCCTGATCACCCGCTTTCAGTGGTAAAAAGGAAGCTGGGTCGTTAAACAAACCAGCCGCGATGGTGATTGGGTAACTACGTTCCCCGAGAGTAACTGTAATCCTCTCCATGACGCGACATCCACCTTTAATGCTTTTACCCGCAGGCGATTGTATATAAAGCCAGAATCAGTTGCTTTCCAGCATATGAATAATCTGGTTTGCAACCACTTTAGCGCTCTGATCGTCAGTACGAATGGTCACATCAGCAATCTCTTCGTACAGCGGATTGCGTTCATCGGCCAACGCTTCCAGAACTTCGCGTGGTGGCGTTTCAACCTGCAGCAGCGGGCGCTTTTTATCGCGCTGCGTACGTGCCAGCTGTTTTTCGATGGTCGTCTCGAGATAGACCACTACGCCACGGGCGGAGAGACGGTTGCGGGTTTCGCGAGATTTGACAGAGCCACCGCCTGTTGCCAGAACAATGCCCTGCTTTTCCGTGAGTTCGTTGATCACTTTTTCTTCTCGGTCACGGAAACCTTCTTCGCCTTCTACGTCGAAAACCCAGCCCACATCAGCTCCGGTTCGTTTCTCAATCTCTTGATCAGAATCGTAAAATTCCATATTGAGTTGTTGAGCTAACTGACGCCCAATAGTGCTTTTGCCGGCACCCATAGGCCCAACCAGAAAGATATTGCGTTTCTCTGCCATTTTATCGGTACTACTAAGACTATTCGTTAATGGTAATCCCCGCTTCGCAGACACCCGGCGTAGCAGGACATGAACTGAAACCTCATATGCAATAGAGCGAGAGTCAGACTAAAAATTATCTCAATACTCCGGCTTGTTTGGCAACTGATTAAATCACCGCACCAGACGCATAAGGCAATAAGACGTAAGTCCAACTCAAATCGGTACTCCTTGTATGCTAATTCATGCCCCACGTCAAACATCTGCAACAATCTGAATGCAAAATCATTGGGAGGATCGTGACTCTTCAGCGAATACCGACCAGTCGTGGTGTAATAAACACCACTAACTCCCGTCGTTCATTGTCCTTTCCGTCATGGCGAAAAAGCTGTCCAAGCCACGGGATGCTGCCCAGCCCAGGCACGCGATCGCTTCCGGTTTTATTCTTTTGCGAAAAAATTCCGCCCAGCGCCAGCGTTTCTCCACTTTTTACTTCCACCTGGGTTTCAATTTCTTGTTTATCGATGGCGAGCGTTTCACCATCGGCCTGCTGCAGCACCTGTCCTGGCATATTTTCACTGATGTGCAGCTTCAGGCGTACGCGACCGCCGGGCAGCACCACCGGCGTCACCTCCATGCCTAACACCGCCTCTTTGAATTCCACGGAGGTCGCCCCGCTGTCACCGCTGGAGACCTGATATGGGATCTCACTGCCCTGCTTAATACTGGCCGGTTGCATATGCGAGGCCAGCAGTCGTGGGCTGGCGATGATATCGACCTGCTGCTTTTGCTCCAGCGCCGACAACTCCAGATCCAGCAGCCTGCCGTTAATCCGCCCGATATTAAAACCCACATGGGTGGTGGCGTTTGCCACGGACAGATCGCTGCCAAGCGTTGTGAGTTGCCCGACCTTGCCCGCCTCCGTTGCGTCGGCGAGATTCCACTTCACCCCCAGCTCACGCAGGCTTTTTTCATTGATGGTCACGATATGCGCCGCCAGTTCCACCTGCTCGACAGGGATATCCATCTGTGTCGCCCAGTGCTGCAGCGTATCAAGCACCGCCTGGTTATCCCGTATCAGCAGACGGTTCGTGCGCTTGTCGACAGACAAACTCCCCTTTGGGCTGAGCAATTTTTCCGCCGCTTTTTGCAGCTCCCCGGCGTCAGCGTAAGAAAAAGGTATGCTGTGCGAGACCAGCGGCGCATCAAGCTGTCGGCGTGTCCGCTCCTGCTCTTTGCGTTCCAGCTGTTGACGCTGCCAGGCTGCGGTGTGAACATAAAAAATGCCCCCTTCTTCATGCAGAACAAGCCCGGCGCTGGTGACGACCGTCTGTAGCGCCTGTCGCCAGGGGACGCGTGTCAGATTGAGCGACAGCGTGCCGCTGACATCTGGCGATACCACCAGATTACGGTTCTCCTGTGCGACCAGCGCCTGTAGCACCTGCACCACCGGTACCTCATCCACCACCAGCGTGACCGGCTTTGGCGCGGCGGCCCACAGCGGATGACTGAACGCCAGCAGCCACAGCGTTATCCTTATGTTCATTCTTTTTCGTTCCTTCTCGTTGCCATGTCCATTGTCTGGGTTCACATGCATCCCCCACATCGACGACCAGTTCCCTTTCATTGAGGGCCGTTACCCGCCAGCCCACCGGGAGGCGCTGTTGCGGTGTCAGGCGATGCCAGCGCTTTTGCCCATCCTGTAAAATGCCGGTGTCCTGAGTGCCGCCCACCATCCCGTGGTAATGCCACTGCGCCAGTTGCCCTACCGCACAAGGGTCATCCGGCGGGCGAAAAGGATCCCGCATCCCGGTCACTAACAGGGCGCAACACACCAGCAGGCAACGCGCGCTATTTTGCATGCGGCTCCTCCAGCTCCACCCGCAGGCGTAATGCCGAACCCTGTGCAGAGAGAGCAAAGGCGGCAACCTGAACATCCCACTGCGCCAGCCGGGTGAAAACTGTCGGGATGGCCTGCCATTCGGCATCCAGCGTCAGTTCCCCTCCGTTTTGCAACGGCTTCCAGTGAACCAGTCTTGTGCCCGCCCCCTGAAACTCGAGTGGCGAAAAAGGCGTCATTACCGTGGCTTCACGGGGTGCGTGACGCCGCGGCACCTGACTGGCGGCGGGCCATAGCGAGACATTAGCCTGTGCGGCCTCGCTGACCTGCCGCTGAAGTTCAGCCACCTGCTTTGTTACCGGTCGAAGCACCATGCCCCACGTCGTACTCCCCAGAAAGAGAATGCTCAGACACCAGCACAGCACCCGACATCGGGGGCTGCTTTCGCACCAGCGTTCGAACAAGGTTTCCACGCATTAGCCCTCGCTTCGCAGATGAAAGGTGAACATCCAGCGCCCCTGGTCGTCCTGCTGTAATTCCCCCGTCGGCCCCGGGGTAAACCCCACCATTTTTCCGAGCCCATCCCGCAGAGCAGAGAGCGCGGGGAGTGTTGCGGCATATCCGGTTAACATCAGTGAAGGGGGCTGATAGCGCAGTTCGGTCAGCCAGACCTGGGATGGCATCATCCCGGCAAAGGACTCCAGCACCGGCTGCCAGGCGCGTCGTTGAGGCGCTGGCACGGGCATTGGCGTCTCCGTGCCTGACCTTGTACGAGACACCAGCACCTGCTGCACGGACTGCATGCCCGCCAGTTGAATATGCAGCGCACGCGACATCACGAGAGGGTTCATCCGCAGGCTGAAAACCCCCATCAGTATCAGCAGCCACGTAGCGACAAACAGTACGCCCCAGAATCGCAGGCAGCGCACGCGCCGCTGCCGCCGCCACGGCAGAAAGTTCGTCATGCTCATTCCGGCACCTCACTCATGGCCAGCGCCAGCGCGACGGTATAATCAGCGCCGCATGCCGGCAGAGGAGCATGGCAACGAATCAGCGCGTCCCAGGGGTCTCGCTGGCTATCAAAGAGGGCAATGTCCTGCGGCGTGAGGGCCAGCAGTGCCGCGAGATCGGCCACGTTTTCCGCTTCCGTGGTAAAACGCCGTCCCCACTGATGGCGCATCGCCCACAGCCACTGATGCCCATCCCGCCAGGCGACACACTGCGCCGGCGCTACCGAAGGGAGAAGGTTCGCCAGCGCACTGGCATCCGGGGTGATCGTCACGAGCCGTAAACGCAACATTTTTGCCAGCGTCAGCAGGGGGTGAATCTCGTTGTTTTGTGCAGCGGTGACATGGAATGTATTGCTGAACGTATCCTGCGCATAATCAAAACAGAGCGTGTCAGCAGCCATCTCCAGTTCACGCGCGAGCGTCGCCCCCAGCCAGGAGAGCTGTTCGCTGTCGCGCAGCGCCACGCCCGGACGGGGAAGCGATCGTTGCAGCGTGCGTGCCGCCGGAAATGAGAGAAACACCCGATGGGAGTGTGGCAACGTTTTCCGCCAGTCGCGCAGGGCGTCAACCAGTTGTTCAGGCTGGCAAATTTTGCCATCCCGGATAATCCCTTCGGCCAGAGTGATCGCCCACCAGCGGCACAAACGCCAGCCCGACCGCTCCCGGGCCAGCGCCACTATCTGCACCCTATCCTGTTGAATATGAACGCCTGTTTGCCATGTTTTGAAAGCCATGCTTCACGATCTCCTTATCGCCCGTCAGGTGACGGCTATATCAATGAATCAGGCTTGCCTTTATACTACCGCGCGATTGTTTAGAAACTGCCCAAGTGAAACCAAATGGGAAATCTCCGGTGAAGTTCGTAAAGTATTTATTAATCCTTGCAGTCTGTTGCATTCTGCTGGGAGCAGGCTCGATTTATGGTTTGTACAAATATATTGAGCCGCAGCTGCCTGATGTCGCTACGCTTCGCGATGTGCGACTCCAGATCCCGATGCAGGTCTACAGCGCCGATGGCGAGTTAATGGCGCAGTACGGCGAAAAGCGTCGTATCCCGCTGACCTTAAATCAAATTCCGCCCGTGATGGTCAAAGCCTTTATCGCTACCGAGGACAGCCGTTTTTACGAGCACCACGGTGTCGATCCGGTGGGGATTTTCCGTGCTGCAAGTATTGCGCTGTTCTCCGGTCATGCCTCTCAGGGGGCAAGTACCATTACACAGCAGCTGGCGCGTAACTTCTTCCTTAGCCCAGAAAAGACCCTGACCCGTAAGATCAAAGAGGTGTTCCTTGCGATCCGTATTGAGCAGTTGTTGAGCAAAGACGAGATCCTTGAGCTGTACCTCAATAAAATCTACCTCGGCTACCGCGCCTACGGTGTTGGTGCGGCCGCGCAGGTGTACTTTGGTAAACCTGTCGAGCAGCTGACGTTAAGCGAAATGGCGACCATTGCCGGTCTGCCTAAAGCGCCATCGACCTTCAACCCGCTCTACTCGCTTGAACGCGCTACGGCGCGTCGTAACGTCGTCCTGTCACGTATGCTGAGCGAAGGCTATATCAGCCAGAGCGAGTACGAACAGGCGCGCAACGATGTCATCGATGCCAACTACCATGCGCCGGAGATTGCCTTCTCTGCCCCTTATCTCACCGAAATGGTGCGTCAGGAGATGGTGAGCCGCTACGGCGATAAAGCCTACGAAGATGGCTACCGCGTTTACACCACCGTGACCCGCAACGTTCAGCAGGCGGCTCAGGAAGCGGTGCGTAACAACGTGATGGATTACGACATGCGCCACGGTTATCGCGGCCCGTCGAATGTGCTGTGGAAAGTCGGCGAAAGCGCCTGGGACAGCAAAAAAATCACCAGTACGCTGAAAGCGCTGCCCACCTATGGCCCGCTCCTTCCCGCCGTGGTGACTCAGGCCGATCCGCAGGAAGCGGTGGCAACGCTGGCGGATGGAACGTCTGTCTCCCTGCGTATGGACGGGATCCGTTGGGCTCGCCCGTACCGCTCAGACACCCTGCAAGGCCCGACGCCGCGTAAAGTGACGGATGTCGTCCAGACCGGACAGCAAATCTGGGTACGCAAGGTGGGCGACAGCTGGTGGCTGGCGCAGGTGCCAGACGTTAACTCGGCCCTGGTGTCCATCAATCCGCAGAACGGTGCCGTGCTGGCCCTGGTCGGTGGGTTCGATTTTAACCAGAGCAAATTTAACCGCGCCACCCAGGCGTTGCGTCAGGTTGGCTCTAACATCAAGCCGTTCCTCTACACCGCAGCCATGGATAAGGGACTGACTCTCGCCAGTATCCTGAACGACGTGCCTATCTCCCGCTGGGATGCTGGTGCCGGTTCTGACTGGCAGCCGAAGAACTCACCGGCGGAATATTCAGGCCCTATTCGTCTTCGTCAGGGTCTTGGGCAGTCGAAAAACGTGGTGATGGTGCGCGCAATGCGTGCGATGGGTGTCGACTATGCCGCGGAATATCTGCAACGCTTCGGTTTCCCGGCTCAGAACATCGTGCGCACCGAATCGCTGGCGTTAGGGTCTGCGTCCTTTACGCCGCTTCAGGTGGCGCGGGGGTACTCGGTGATGGCTAACGGCGGCTTCCTGATTGACCCGTACTTCATCAGTAAAATCGAGAACGACCAGGGTGGCGTGCTGTTTGAAGCGAAGCCGAAAATTGCCTGCCCTGACTGCGATATTCCGGTCATTTACGGCAATACACCAAAATCTGAGGTGATTGAAAACAAAGACATGGAAGACGTTGCCGTGTCTCAGGAGCAGACGAACCCTGTGTTGCCGCAGCCGCAGCTGGAACAGGCTAACCAGTCGCTGGTAGCGCAGAGCGGGGCGCAGGAGTATGCACCGCATGTCATCAACACGCCGCTGTCGTTCCTGATAAAGAGCGCGCTGAACACCAACATCTTCGGCGAACCTGGCTGGCAAGGGACCGGCTGGCGGGCAGGACGTGATTTACAGCGCCATGATATCGGCGGTAAAACGGGGACAACAAACAGCTCGAAAGATGCGTGGTTCTCCGGTTACGGCCCGGGCGTGGTGACGTCAGTCTGGATCGGTTTTGACGATCATCGCCGTGATTTAGGCCGCACCACGGCTTCAGGCGCGATTAAAGATCAGATTTCTGGCTACGAAGGCGGCGCGAAGAGTGCGCAACCGGCCTGGGATGCCTATATGAAATCCGTGCTGGAAGGCGTTCCGGAGCAACCGCTGACGCCACCACCGGGCGTGGTTACCGTCAATATCGACCGCAGCACCGGGCAGCTCGCCAATGGCGGCAATAGCCGTGCAGAGTATTTCATCGAGGGCACGCAGCCAACCACACAGGCGGTGCATGAGGTGGGTACAGAAATCATTGATAACGGCGAAACGCACGAGTTGTTCTAACGGGCAACGTAAAAACGGCAACCTCAGGTTGCCGTTTTTTTTGTTCTCTCACACGTTGTAGACATCAGGCTGTTATAACCGCCCCTGCCCCTTCAGCCATTCGCGTACCAGGAACAGCGCGCTCACGTTGCGGGCCTCGTTAAAGTCAGGGTCTTCGAGCAGGTCCATCATATGGGCCAGCGGCCAGCGAACCTGTGGCAGTGGCTCCGGCTCGTCCCCTTCCAGCGATTCTGGATAGAGATCCTCAGCAACCACAATGTTCATTTTGCTGGAAAAATAGGAGGGTGCCATGCTCAGTTTTTTCAGGAACGTCAGTTCGTTCGCGCCAAAACCGACCTCTTCTTTCAACTCGCGATTGGCCGCCTCAAAGACCGTTTCACCAGGATCGATGAGCCCTTTCGAGAACCCAAGTTCGTAAGATTCGGTTCCCACGGCATACTCGCGGATTAAGATCAGATGGTCGTCGACGACAGGAACAATCATCACCGCTTCGCGCGAAGAAGGGCGCATACGTTCGTAAACGCGACGCACACCGTTGCTGAACTCCAGATCCACACTTTCGACATTAAACAGGCGCGATTTTGCGACTGTTTCAACATTCAGAATGGTGGGTTTTTGTAGTGGTTTGCTCATCGTGATGGGGTCTTAGCAGTGGGAACTGGCTTTATTGTGCGATACGCCGCACGGTTTCGGCAATGTCAATTGTTCTGTATTTACATTTATGCAACGTAACAGGAATCAATCCTCAATTCAAAACAAATGTCAAGAGGTTGAAATGTTTCCAGGAATTTGCTGATATCGCGCCATAACAGGCTTTGCTATCATCATCGGTCACTGGGATGCGCTTCAGAATGCTCAAGTTCGACTCCATACTTGCCGATAGCCAACCACAGACTCTCATTCAATGTTAAAGGTGCTACTGACTACACCTGTAAGAAGATAAGTAAGATGGGGAAAGCATGAGCACCATTTTGATTGTTCTCGCTGCTATGCTGGCCGGCGCATTGGTTGCAGGGTGGGTATACAGGCGTCGCGTAAGGCGTCGTTACCGGCTGCCCTTTTTAAACGCCTTTGCCGGTGCGACGACGCGTAAACTGACGCAAGAAGAGCGCGATGCAGTAGAAAACTATCTCGAAACACTGAACCGTTCTCAGTTAACACCTGGGCCGACGGGGGCAACTGCTGCGCCGGTGGCGCTCAAGTTAAATGCGCAAAGTGACACAGTGCTCTGTGTGACGCGCTCCATCACCCGCTATGGCATCACCACAGACGATCCCAATAAATGGCGCTATTACCTGGATTCGGTTGAAGTGCATCTGCCCCCGTCCTGGGAGCAGTACATCAATGACGAAAACAGCGTAGAGCTGATCCATACCGATTCGTTGCCGCTGGTTATCTCGCTCAACGGCCATACGTTGAATGAATATCTTCAGGAAGCCCCGCGTTTTGCGCTGGAACGCGCAAGCTCAACGCAGGCCTCCATTCGTGGCGAAGAGACAGAGCAGATCGAGCTGCTGAACATTCGCCAGGAGACGCATGAAGAGTACGCCCTGAGCCGCCCTGACGGCATTCGCGAAGCGATTCTGATCGTGGCCGCGTTCCTGCTCTTTTTCATCTGCCTGCTGACGCCGGATGTGTTTGTCCCCTGGCTGGCTGGCGGTGCCGTACTGTTGCTGGCAGCCGGACTGTGGGGGCTCTTTGCCCCGCCGGCAAAAACCTCGCTACGTGAGATCCACTGCCTGCGCGGTACCCCTAAGCGCTGGGGTCTGTTCGGTGAGAGTGACCAGGAGCACCTCAATAATATCTCGCTCGGTATTATCGATCTTATCTACCCGCGCCACTGGCAGCCGTGGATTGCCCAGGATTTAGGTCAGAAAACCGATATCGATATCTACCTTGACCGCCATGTGGTGCGCCAGGGGCGCTTTTTATCCCTGCATGATGAAGTAAAAAATTTCCCGCTTCAGCACTGGTTACGCAGTGCGGTCATTGCCGGAGGGGCAGCGCTGGTCTTTATCATGCTTCTGCTGTTTGTCCCGCTGGATATGCCCATTAAATTTACCCTGTCATGGATAAAAGGGGCGCAAACCATTGAGGCAACCAGCGTCAACCAACTGGACGAGGCTGGCGTGCGGGTCGGTGATACGCTGCGCCTGAAGGGCACCGGGATGTGTAACATTCATACGCCTGGCGCATGGAATACGCGTCAGAGCTCGCCGTTCATGCCGTTCGATTGCTCACAAATTATCTGGAATGATGCGCCGCCGCTGCCGCTGCCTGAATCTGAGGTTGTCAATAAAGCCACGTCGCTTACCCAGACGGTCAACCGCCAGCTGCACCCGAAACCCGATGACGACTCGCGCGTGAGCCCTGCCCTGCGCTCGGCCATTCAGAAATCGGGGATGGTGCTTCTGGACGACTTTGGTGACATCGTTCTGAAAACGCAGGATTTGTGTTCCGCTCAGGACGAATGCGTACGTCTCAAAAACGCCCTTGTGAACCTGGGTAACAGTAAAGACTGGGATTCGCTGGTGAAACGCGCGGAAGCAGGCCGGCTGGATGGCGTTAACGTGCTGCTGCGTCCGGTCAGCGCCGAGTCGCTGGATAATCTGGTCGCCACGTCAACCGCACCCTTCGTGATGCGCGAAACCACCCGCGCGGCGCAGGCGCTGAACAGCCCGGCACCGGGCGGCTTTGTGATCGTCAGTGATGAAGGGAGCGACCTGGTCGATCAGCCATACCCGCAGGTCGCACTTTATGACTACCCGGCTCAGGAACAGTGGGGCCAGTTCCAGCGCCTGGCGCAGATGCTGATGCAGACGCCGTTTAGCGCGGAAGGGATTGTGACGAGTATCTTTACCGATGCCAACGGCACGCGCCACATCGGCCTGCACCGCATGCCGGACAGCGCAGGCCTGTGGCGCTACATCGGCACCTCGCTGCTGATGATTGCGATGCTGGTATGCATTTGCTGGAACGGTTTTATGGCGCTGCGTCGCTATCAGCGCTCACGCACCAGGCTTGCCGACATCCAGCAGTATTACGAAAATTGCCTTAACCCTAAGCTGATCCCCTCCTCTGAGAGCCTGATCTGATAACGTCGATGCGCGACAAGATGTGCTACCCTGTCGCGCACGTTTCTTCAGGCTGGAGTTCCCCCTTATGCATCTTGATATCGCCTGGCAGGAGGTTGATACCGTTCTGCTGGATATGGACGGCACGCTGCTCGATCTCGCCTTTGATAACTATTTCTGGCAAAAGCTGGTTCCGGAAACCTATGGTGAACAGCAGGGGATCTCCCCGGCAGAAGCGCAGGAATTCATTCGTTCGCAATATAGCGCGGTGCAGCATACGCTAAACTGGTACTGTCTTGACTACTGGAGCGAGCGCCTCGGTTTGGATATTTGTGCCATGACCACCGCCCAGGGCCCGCGCGCCGTACTGCGTGAGGATACCGTGCCTTTTCTGGATGCGCTGAAAGCGAGCGGCAAGCGCCGTATCTTGCTGACCAACGCCCATCCTCACAATCTGGCCGTGAAGCTGGAGCATACGGGTCTTGCTTCGCACCTTGATTTATTACTTTCCACCCACACATTTGGTTATCCGAAAGAGGATCAGCGGTTGTGGCATGCGGTGGCGGAAGAGACCGGTTTGCAGCCGGAACGTACGCTGTTTATTGATGACAGCGAGCCTATTCTGGATTCCGCGGCCAGGTTTGGCATTCGCTATTGTCTGGGCGTTACCAACCCTGACTCAGGCCTGGCTGAAAAAAGCTATCTGCGCCATCCGGGGCTGAACGACTATCGCCAGATGATCCCCTCACTGACCGTGAAGGAGAGGCCATGAAAGAAAAACCCTCTGAAGGGGTAAGACTGGATAAATGGCTGTGGGCGGCCCGTTTTTATAAAACGCGCGCCCTTGCCCGCGACATGATTGACGGCGGTAAAGTGCATTACAACGGCCAGCGCAGCAAACCGAGCAAGCTGGTCGAACTGAATGCCACCTTAACGCTGCGTCAGGGCAACGATGAACGTACCGTGGTGATTAAAGCCATTACTGAACAACGACGGCCCGCAACCGAAGCCGTCCTGCTGTATGAAGAGACGGCTGAGAGCATTGAAAAACGCGAGAAGACCGCGCTAGCGCGCAAAATGAATGCGCTGACAATGCCCCACCCGGACCGGCGTCCGGATAAAAAAGAGCGCCGCGATCTGATGAAATTTAAACACGGTGAGACCGAGTAACCCTCACCTGCACGAGAGACTATTATGGCCCAACACGACCAATTACACCGCTATCTGTTTGAACAATTCGCCGTGCGCGGCGAGCTGGTCACCGTATCCGAAACCTGGAAACAGATTCTGGAAAACCACAACTACCCGCTGCCGGTGAAAACCCTGTTGGGCGAACTGCTGGTTGCCACCAGCCTGCTGACTGCCACCCTGAAATTTGCCGGGGATATCACCGTGCAGTTGCAGGGTGATGGCCCTATGACCCTGGCGGTCATCAACGGTAATAACCAGCAGCAGATGCGCGGCGTGGCGCGCGTACAGGGCGATGTTCCTGAAAACGCGGACCTGAAAACGCTGGTGGGTAATGGCTATCTGGTCATCACCATCTCCCCGGAGGAAGGTGAGCGCTATCAGGGCGTGGTTGGCCTCGAAGGCGATACGCTGGCGGCCTGCCTGGAAGATTACTTCATGCGTTCTGAACAGCTGCCGACGCGTCTGTTCATCCGCACCGGTGAAGTAGACGGTCAGCCTGCTGCTGGCGGTATGCTGCTGCAGGTTCTGCCTGCGCAGGACGCGCAGACCAACGACTTCGAGCACCTCGCGACTCTGACGGAAACCGTCAAAGCAGAAGAGCTGTTCACCCTGTCGGCGACCGATGTCCTGTGGCGTCTTTATCACGAAGAAGAAGTGACGGTTTACGACCCACAGTCGGTGGAATTTAAGTGCACCTGTTCACGTGAACGCTGCGCTGGCGCGCTGAAGACCCTGCCGGATGAAGAGATCGACAGCATCATGGCGGAAGACGGCGAAATCGATATGCACTGTGACTACTGCGGTACGCACTACGTGTTCAATTCGATGGATATTGCTGAGATCCGCAACAACGCCTCCCCGGCGGATCCTCAGGTCCACTAAGCAAAGCCTGCCCTCACCTTGCCCTCTCCCTTTTGCGAGAGGGCAAAGTGCAAAAAAGCCCTCTCTGGCTGAATCGTTTTTAACACTGTAACTCTTACGTAATTTTCTTACGTGTATGCGATTACATTCACATTCCTTCCGATAAAATCACCAGCCATTAACCTTTTCGGAACATTTTCCCCAACCAAAAAGCGATTCCTGCGATAATCCGCCTGCCCTGTGACTGGAGTCGCAGCGTTTTCCGTTAGTAAGGGTTTTGTCCAGATGCGTAAATCTATGAGCCCCGTCGCGGTTAACAACCTCACAAAAACCCTACAATTTCAGACAGTACATATTGGCTAAGGAGCAGTGATATGCGTGTTACTGGTTTAACCCCGCAAGATCTCAAGGCTTATGGTATTCACGACGTCCAGGAAATCGTCTACAACCCCGATTACGATACGCTGTATCAGGAAGAGCTCAATCCAGCACTGGAAGGATACGAGCGAGGTGTGTTGACTAACCTTGGTGCTATCGCCGTCGATACCGGTATCTTTACCGGTCGTTCGCCGAAAGATAAATACATCGTCCGAGACGAGACCACCCGCGACACACTGTGGTGGGCTGATAAAGGCAAAGGGAAGAACGATAACAAACCGCTCTCTCCGGAAACCTGGCAGCATCTGAAAGGGCTCGTTACCCATCAACTTTCCGGCAAGCGTCTGTTTATCGTTGATGCTTTCTGCGGCGCTAACGCCGATACCCGCCTTTCCGTGCGGTTTATCACTGAAGTGGCCTGGCAGGCGCATTTCGTGAAAAACATGTTTATTCGTCCTGACGACGAAGAGCTGCAGGATTTCACCCCTGACTTCATCGTGATGAACGGGGCGAAATGCACGAACCCACAGTGGAAAGAGCAGGGTCTTAACTCCGAAAACTTCATCGCCTTTAACCTGACCGAGCGTATTCAGCTGATCGGCGGTACCTGGTACGGCGGCGAAATGAAGAAAGGGATGTTCTCGGTGATGAACTACCTGCTGCCGCTGCGCGGTATCGCCTCCATGCACTGTTCGGCAAACGTCGGTGAAAAAGGGGATGTGGCGGTGTTCTTCGGCCTGTCCGGCACCGGTAAAACCACCCTTTCTACCGATCCGAAACGTCGTCTGATTGGCGATGACGAGCACGGCTGGGATGATGACGGCGTGTTTAACTTCGAAGGGGGCTGCTACGCGAAGACCATTCGCCTGTCTGAAGAAGCGGAGCCAGATATCTTCCATGCCATCCGCCGCGATGCGCTGCTGGAAAACGTCACCGTACGTGCCGATGGAACGATCGACTTCGACGATGCCTCGAAAACCGAAAACACCCGCGTGTCTTACCCTATCTACCACATCGACAACATCGTGAAGCCGGTGTCAAAAGCGGGCCACGCGACGAAGGTGATTTTCCTGACGGCAGATGCGTTCGGCGTGTTGCCTCCGGTGTCCCGCCTGACCGCCAGCCAGACGCAGTACCACTTCCTGTCTGGTTTTACCGCCAAACTGGCCGGTACCGAGCGCGGCGTGACGGAGCCAACGCCAACCTTCTCCGCCTGCTTCGGCGCAGCGTTCCTGTCGCTGCACCCGACGCAGTACGCGGAAGTGCTGGTCAAACGCATGCAGGCGTCCGGTGCACAGGCGTACCTGGTGAATACCGGCTGGAACGGCACCGGCAAACGTATCTCCATCAAAGATACCCGCGCCATTATCGACGCCATTCTGGATGGTTCACTCGATAACGCCGAAACCTTCACGCTGCCGATGTTTGATCTGGCAATCCCGACGGCGCTGCCGGGCGTAGAGACCCGTATTCTCGACCCACGCAATACCTACGGTTCACCGGAGCAGTGGCGTGAGAAAGCAGAATCGCTGGCGAAACTGTTTATTGAGAACTTCGAGAAGTATACCGATACCCCGGCAGGTGAAGCGCTGGTGAGTGCGGGTCCGAAGCTGTAACAGCTGACACGACCTGCAAAAAAAAGGGTGGCTTTTGCCACCCTTTTTTAACTCTCTCTCACCTGCCCGCGCGTCACCGGCACCGGTAACCATGCGCGAATGCTTAAACCGCCCCGCTCACTGGTCCCAATCTCCAGCAAGCCGTTATGGTTATCTACAATACGCTGCACAATCGCCAGGCCTAAGCCGGTTCCGCTGGTACTGCGCGCGCTATCGCCCCGCACAAACGGCTGGAACAGATGCTTACGCTGCTCTGGCTTAATGCCCGGACCGTCATCTTCCACCTGGAACCAGGCGCGGTTGAGCTCAGACCCGCTGCTGACTTTAATCCAGCCATTGCCATAACGGGCCGCGTTAACCACCATATTGGCCACCGCACGTTTAATGGAAAGCGGGTGCATCCGCACCTGAATTTCACCGGCCTGCAGGTCGGTATCGATTTCCCGCTCGTAGCCGCTTTCCGCCGCGACCACTTCACCGAGTACCGCATTCAGATCGGCCATCTCCATCGGCATTTCCTGCCCGGTACGCAGGTAGTCAATGAACTGCTCGATGATGGCGTTACACTCTTCGATGTCCTTGTTAATGGACTCCGCAAGATAACCATCCTCTTCGCCCATCATCTCCGTCGCCAGGCGGATACGCGTGAGCGGCGTGCGCAGGTCATGACTCACGCCCGCCATCAGCAGCGTACGGTCGTCTGCCAGTTGCTTCACGCCGGCCGCCATATGGTTAAAGGCCCGCGTCACGGAACGCACTTCTGAGGCGCCGTACTCACGCAGTGGCGGGGGGATAATCCCTTTACCGACCTGCAGCGCAGCGTGCTCCAGGTCGACCAGCGGTCGGTTCTGTATACGAATAAACAGCCACGCGCCGCCTATCGCCAGCAGCATAATGGCAAGGGTGTAGCGGAACAGCGGTGAGAAGTCACCCTGGTGAATTTCGGTCAGCGGGACGCGCACCCAGATATTGGGTGACAGCCACGTTTTCAGCCAGACGACCGGCGAGCTTTTGTTGACCTCAACGCGCACTTCCGTCGGGCCACCTAACTGCTGCGCCATCTGCTGGCTGAGGAACTCATAATGCTGCGCCCAGCGCAGGCCAGCATCTTCTGCCGCTTCGTTGGAGTAAAGCGAAATACCCAGCTCACGGTAAATTTCACGGCGAAACGCCGGGGGAACAACTAACTGCGTGCCGTCCTCCAGTTGCAGTTTATCGGTCATCAGCATACGCACTTCGTATGCCAGAACCTTATTGAACTGCTGGAGGCTCGGCAGGATCGCAAAGTTCAGCACCACCAGATAGGTTGTCACCAGGCTGACGAACAGCAGGGTGACAATCAGTAACAGCGTACGGGCAAATGAGCTTCGCGGAGAGAAGCGCATTCGCCTCATGCTTTAGCGCCGTCCGGGACAAACACGTAGCCCAGACCCCATACGGTCTGAATATAACGAGGATGCGCCGGATCTTCCTCCACCATGCGGCGCAGACGGGAGATCTGCACGTCAATGGAACGTTCCATTGCGGAGTATTCACGGCCGCGCGCCAGGTTCATCAGCTTGTCACGTGAAAGCGGCTCACGCGGGTGGCTGACCAGCGCTTTCAGCACCGCGAACTCACCGCTGGTGAGCGGCATAGGTTCATCTTCACGGAACATCTCACGGGTACCGAGATTCAGCTTGAACTTACCAAACGCAATCACCGCTTCTTCCTGCGACGGTGCGCCAGGCAGTTCGTTCGCCTGACGGCGCAGCACGGCGCGAATACGGGCCAGCAGTTCACGCGGGTTGAACGGTTTTGGAATGTAGTCGTCAGCGCCGATTTCCAGACCAACGATGCGGTCAACCTCTTCCCCTTTCGCCGTCACCATGATGATCGGCATAGGGTTGCTCTGGCTACGCAGACGACGACAGATGGAAAGCCCGTCTTCACCAGGCAGCATCAGGTCGAGTACCATAAGATGGAATGATTCGCGGGTCAGCAGACGGTCCATCTGCTCAGCGTTGGCCACGCTACGAACCTGGAAGCCCTGCTCGGTCAGATAACGCTCAAGCAGCGCACGCAGGCGCATGTCGTCATCCACGACCAGAATTTTGTAGTTCTCTTGCATTGTGTGTACTCCCAAAGGTTCGGATAGTCTAATAACAGCGTATTCTAAAAAAGTGCACGTGTTCGACCAGCTAATTCTGGTATAAATTCTAGTCGAAATTGTTACAAAGCATATTTAACAGCAGCTTATCTGCACATTTCATCACATAAATCATTATTAACGTTGTCTGTTAGACTACGTGATACGTAATGTGCGCAAAGAATGCAATGATGTCGAGTCTTAAGGTCACCCCATGAAAACGCCCCTGATCACCCGCGAAGGGTATGAGAAACTCAAAAAAGAGATGGATTACCTGTGGCGCGAAGAGCGTCCTGAAGTGACCAAGAAAGTGACCTGGGCCGCAAGCCTGGGCGATCGCAGTGAAAATGCTGACTACCAGTACAACAAAAAACGGTTACGTGAAATCGACCGCCGGGTCCGCTATCTGACCAAATGCCTTGAGAACCTCAAAATAGTGGATTACTCCCCACAGCAGGAAGGCAAAGTGTTTTTCGGCGCGTGGGTCGAGATTGAGAACGACGATGGCGACACCCTGCGTTTTCGTATCGTCGGCTATGACGAAATTTTTGGTCGTAAGGATTACATCTCTATCGACTCACCAATGGCCCGTGCGCTGCTGAAAAAGGAAGTGGGCGATTTGGCCGTCGTGCAGACCCCTGGCGGCGAAGCCAGCTGGTACGTCAACGAAATTACGTACGTTAAATAGTCCGAGAGCGCCCTCCGCGGCTGGCATTTTGCCGTGTCAGCCCGTATAACTATCCCCTGATTTTTTCGACTCAACAGATGATAAAGCCATGATGAAAGATTCGCTCTGCCGCATTATTGCGGGTGAACTTCAGGCCAGAGCCGAACAGGTAGAAGCTGCCGTTCGCCTGCTTGATGAAGGGAACACCGTGCCGTTTATTGCACGTTATCGTAAGGAAGTCACCGGCGGTCTGGATGACACGCAGCTGCGTAACCTGGAGACCCGTCTCGGTTACCTGCGTGAACTGGAAGACCGTCGTCAGGCGATCCTCAAATCCATCGGCGAACAGGGAAAACTGACCAGCGAGCTGGAAACCGCAATCAACGGCACCCTGAGCAAAACCGAACTCGAAGACCTTTATCTGCCGTACAAACCGAAGCGCCGCACCCGTGGACAGATTGCCATTGAGGCAGGCCTGGAGCCGCTGGCCGAACTGCTGTGGAACGAACCGTCCCACGATCCGGAAACCGAAGCCGCGAAGTTTATCGATGCCGATAAAGGGGTCGCAGACACCAAAGCCGCACTCGACGGCGCGCGCTATATTCTGATGGAGCGTTTCTCCGAAGATGCCGCCCTGCTCGCGAAAGTGCGTGACTATCTGTGGAAAAACGCCCACATCGTCTCTACCGTGGTCAGCGGGAAAGAGGAAGAAGGCGCCAAGTTCCGCGATTATTTCGATCATCACGAACCCATCTCTACCACCCCTTCACACCGCGCGCTGGCGATGTTCCGCGGCCGCAACGAAGGCGTGCTCCAGCTCTCCCTGAATGCCGACCCACAGTTTGACGAGCCACCAAAAGAGAGCCACTGCGAGCAGATCATTATCGACCACCTCGGCCTGCGCCTGAACAACGCGCCGGCAGACAGCTGGCGCAAAGGCGTGGTGAGCTGGACGTGGCGCATCAAGGTGCTAATGCACCTCGAAACCGAACTGATGGGCACCGTGCGTGAACGCGCCGAAGACGAAGCAATCAACGTCTTCGCCCGTAACCTGCACGACCTGCTGATGGCCGCACCTGCCGGCCTGCGCGCCACCATGGGTCTCGATCCGGGTCTGCGTACCGGCGTAAAAGTGGCCGTGGTTGACGGTACCGGCAAGCTGGTGGCTACCGACACCATTTATCCGCATACCGGCCAGGCGGCGAAGGCTGCCGTCGTGGTTGCGGCGCTGTGCGAGAAATACAACGTGGAGCTGGTGGCCATCGGCAACGGTACGGCCTCCCGTGAAACCGAGCGTTTCTACCTCGACGTGCAGAAACAGTTCCCGAAAGTCACCGCACAGAAAGTGATTGTCAGCGAGGCGGGCGCTTCCGTCTATTCGGCGTCTGAACTGGCCGCCCTGGAGTTCCCGGACCTGGACGTTTCCCTGCGCGGTGCGGTTTCTATCGCCCGTCGTCTGCAGGATCCGCTGGCGGAGCTGGTTAAGATCGACCCGAAATCCATCGGCGTCGGCCAGTATCAGCATGACGTGAGCCAGACTCAGCTGGCCCGTAAGCTGGATGCGGTCGTGGAAGACTGCGTAAACGCCGTCGGCGTTGACCTGAACACGGCCTCTGTTCCCCTGCTGACCCGCGTGGCGGGCTTAACCCGCATGATGGCGCAAAACATCGTTGCCTGGCGTGATGAGAACGGCCAGTTCCAGAACCGCCAGCAGTTGCTGAAGGTGAGCCGTCTGGGGCCAAAAGCGTTTGAGCAGTGCGCGGGCTTCCTGCGCATCAACCACGGCGATAACCCGCTGGATGCCTCAACCGTTCACCCGGAAGCGTACCCGGTAGTGGAACGCATTCTGGCCGCAACCCAGCAGGCGCTGAAAGACCTGATGGGCGACAGCAGCGCGCTGCGCAACCTGAAGGCGGTCGATTTTACCGACGAACAGTTCGGGGTGCCGACGGTCACGGACATCATCAAAGAGCTGGAAAAACCGGGCCGCGATCCGCGTCCTGAGTTTAAAACCGCGACCTTCGCCGACGGCGTTGAAACCATGAATGACCTGCTTCCAGGCATGGTACTCGAAGGGGCGGTCACTAACGTCACCAACTTTGGCGCGTTTGTCGATATCGGCGTGCATCAGGATGGTCTGGTCCACATCTCTTCCCTTGCCGATAAATTCGTTGAAGATCCGCATACCGTGGTCAAAGCGGGCGACATTGTGAAGGTGAAGGTGATGGAAGTGGATCTGCAGCGTAAGCGTATCGCCCTGACGATGCGTCTGGACGAGCAGCCAGGTGAAACCAACGCGCGCCGCGGCAGTAACGGCGGCGGACGCGAGCAGCAGCGCCCGGCCGCAAAAGCGGCGAAGCCACGCGGACGTGACGCCCAGCCTGCGGGCAACAGCGCCATGATGGATGCGCTGGCGGCAGCAATGGGTAAGAAACGCTAACCGCATAAAAAAGGCCCGGTGATGCGTCACTCACCGGGCCGATATCCCGCCGAAATTAATTGTAAAATATGAAACCGGTTGTATATCTATATTTCAACTATCAGTGATCACACTATTAACAAATAAGCCTTTCCTCTCCCTGCCGCAGAATCAGTAAATATTGAGCAAGGTCAAACAGGCCGTAAATTAATACCGCAAACAACATTCCGTCACAGTTTTATTATTGCTGATAAAAACTATTCTCATTATCATCCCATAGTAGATATTTTAACCTCTCGTGGAATCAGGCATTATGCAATTCACTCCAGACAGTGCATGGAAAATTACCGGTTTTACCCACGAAATTAGCCCGGCCTACCGACAAAAGCTGCTGTCGCTGGGCATGCTGCCCGGCTCGTCATTTCAGGTCGTGCGCGTCGCCCCGTTAGGTGATCCGGTGCATATCGAAACCCGACGCGTAAATCTGGTATTGCGTAAAAAAGATCTCGCATTAATAGAAGTCGAAGCCTTATCCCGATAACAAGCCAGCGGTTTCAGTGAGTCCAGAAAAATGAAAAAATTAACTATTGGCTTAATTGGCAATCCTAATTCCGGCAAGACAACGCTATTTAACCAGCTCACGGGTGCGCGCCAGCGCGTCGGTAACTGGGCTGGCGTAACGGTTGAACGTAAAGAAGGCCTGTTCTCAACAACAGATCACCAGGTCACGCTGGTTGACCTGCCCGGCACGTACTCCTTAACCACGATCTCCTCGCAAACTTCGCTCGATGAGCAGATTGCCTGCCACTATATTCTTAGCGGCGACGCGGATCTGCTCATCAACGTGGTTGATGCCTCAAACCTTGAGCGTAACCTCTACCTGACGCTGCAGCTGCTGGAGCTGGGCATTCCCTGCATCGTGGCGCTCAACATGCTCGACATTGCAGAGAAACAGAAACTGCGTATCGACGTCGATGCCCTCTCCGCACGGCTGGGGTGCCCGGTCGTTCCGCTGGTGTCGACGCGCGCCCGCGGTATTGATGCCCTGAAACTGGCTATCGATCGCCACGCGGGAAATCGTAACGTTGAGCTGGTGCACTACGCCCAGCCGCTCCTGCGCGAAGCGGAACTGCTGGCGCAAGAGATGGACAAAAGCATGCCCGCGAAACAGCGCCTGTGGCTCGGCCTGCAAATGCTGGAAGGGGATATCTACAGCCGCGCCTATGCTGGTCATGCGGCAGATAAACTGGACGTGGTCCTCGCCCGTCTGAGCGACGAGCTGGATGACCCGGCCCTGCATATCGCTGATGCTCGCTATCAGGCCATCGCCGCGATTTGCGACGTGGTCAGTAACGCCCTGACGGCGGAACCGAGCCGCTTCACCGCGGCCGTGGATAAGGTTGTGCTTAACCGCTTCCTCGGTTTGCCGGTCTTCTTGCTGGTGATGTACCTGATGTTCTTGCTCGCCATTAACATTGGTGGCGCACTCCAGCCGATTTTCGATGCCGGTTCCGTTGCTATCTTTGTTCATGGCATTCAGTGGGTGGGTTACACCCTGCATTTCCCGGAATGGCTGACCATCTTCCTTGCCCAGGGGATTGGCGGTGGTATCAACACCGTACTGCCTCTGGTGCCGCAAATCGGCATGATGTATCTGTTCCTCTCCTTCCTTGAGGATTCCGGTTACATGGCGCGCGCCGCCTTCGTCATGGATCGCCTGATGCAGGCGCTCGGTCTGCCAGGCAAATCCTTCGTGCCGCTGATCGTGGGCTTCGGCTGTAACGTGCCCTCGGTTATGGGTGCCCGTACGCTGGATGCACCGCGTGAACGTCTGATGACCATTATGATGGCACCGTTTATGTCCTGCGGTGCGCGACTGGCTATCTTCGCGGTCTTTGCCGCGGCCTTCTTTGGGCAGCAGGGGGCGCTGGCGGTCTTCTCGCTGTACGTGCTGGGTATCGTCATGGCCATTCTCACGGGGCTGATGCTGAAACACACCATCATGCGCGGCGAAGCGTCGCCGTTCGTTATGGAACTGCCGGTCTACCACGTCCCCCATCTTAAAAGCCTGGTGATCCAGACCTGGCAGCGCCTGAAAGGCTTCGTCCTGCGTGCCGGTAAAGTGATTGTTATCGTGAGTATTTTCCTGAGCGCGCTGAACAGCTTCACCCTGAGCGGACAGGCTGCGGATAACATCAACGACTCCGCCCTCGCCTCCGTCAGCCGCGTCATAACCCCGGTCTTCAAACCGATTGGCGTCCATGACGATAACTGGCAGGCGACCGTCGGTCTGTTCACCGGTGCGATGGCGAAAGAGGTGGTCGTCGGGACCCTGAATACGCTCTACACCGCGGAGAACATCCAGGAGCAAGCGTTCAATCCGGCAGAGTTTAATCTCGGTAACGAACTGCTGGGCGCCGTCGAAGAGACATGGCAGAGCCTGAAAGACACCTTTAGCCTGAGCGTGCTGGCGAACCCTATCGAGGCCAGTAAAGGTGACGGCGAAATGGCAACGGGTGCCATGGGCGTGATGAGCGAGAAATTTGGCAGCGCCTCTGCGGCCTACAGCTACCTCATCTTTGTTCTGCTCTATATTCCGTGCATCTCCGTCATGGGCGCGATTGCCCGCGAGTCCAGCCGTGGCTGGATGGGCTTCTCCATTCTGTGGGGGCTCAACATCGCGTACTCGCTGGCGACGCTCTTTTATCAGACCGTTAACTTTAGCCAGCACCCGCGGTATAGCCTGGTGTGCATCCTGGCGGTTGTGCTGTTTAACGTGCTCGTTCTCGGCCTGCTACGCCGGGCACGCAGCCGGGTTGATATCAACCTGCTGGCAAACCGCAAAACGGCTGCCACCTGCTGCAACAGCCCGGCGGGCGACTGTCACTAAGGGGTAAGCCATGGCATCGTTGATTCAGGTACGTGACCTGCTGGCGTTACAAGGGCGAATGGAGGCGAAACAGCTGAGCCTCACCCTGCATACGCCGCAGCCGATGATCGATGCCATGCTGGAAAGACTGGAAGCCATGGGAAAAGCGGTGCGTATTCAGGAAGAAGCGGAGGGCTGCCTGTCCGGCAGTTGTAAAAGCTGCCCGGAAGGAAAAGCCTGCCTCAGAGAGTGGTGGGCACTGCGCGCATAAAGCCGGGCATCGCTGCCCGGCATTATCGTATTACTTATAGACGTCCGCCGTTGCGCGAACGTTTTTGGTCTGTTTTTCTGCACTGGTGACGACGTAGTACTTCCCACCCAGCTCATCCGCTTTCTTAGACAGCTCTCTTTTGGCGTCCATCGGCGCGGTCGTGTCAGACGTAGAAATCTCACCAACTTTGGTCAGATTCATCCCGGCAACTTTATCTTTTTCCAGCTCTTGTGCCGCAAAGGCGCCAAATGAAAGTGACCCAATAACCAGAGAAGTGACGATACCTGTAACAAGTTTCATAGCCTGACTCTCCATAGGATTGTTGTTTTGATTATCGTAGGCAGAACAACCGCAACGACATCTGGAGTATGGTTGCGGTGTGAAACTTTTTCCAGGCTGGATAGAAAATAATCAGTCTAAACGTTGACTTAACGCAATCAGCGCTGAACAAAACTCCGCCGGATGAGAGATAAACGGTGCATGCGCGGCTTTGTTTATCACCAGAGACTCACTTTGTGGCCAGAGTGAATCCAGTACTGGAACCACTTTGCGCGGCACCAGCCCGTCGAGGTAGCCGTAGATACGCAGGTGCGGCATCGCCAGCGCGGCCAGCGGCTCACGCAAATCGACGGTTTTGAGGATCTCAAGCCCCCCGTTAAGCACCTCAACGTCCGGCATCGGCAGGGAAAGCACGGTCTGCTTCAGCGCTCTGGCATCCTGACGCGCGGTGTCGGTTCCCATTGTCTGCAGGGCCAGGAAACGCTCAACGGTCCGCTGGAAGTCTTCGCTCAGCTGTTTCTGGAACCCGGCCAGCACATCCGGTTTTATGCCCGGCCAGTCGTCCTTTGCACTGAAGCACGGTGACGAGGCTACCGTGACCAGCGCACGCACGCGCTCGGGATGGGTCAACGCAATCTGGCTCGCCACCAGCCCGCCCAGGCTCCAGCCCAGCCAGATGGCGTGTTGCGGCGCAGCGTCCAGCACCTGCTGCGCCATCTCCTCGACCGACATTGCCCCAAAGCCGCGACTGCGGCCAAAGCCCGGTAAATCCACCAGATGCAGGGTAAATTGCGAGGCGAGTTCCCCGGTTATGCAATTCCATACTTCGGCATTCAGGCCCCATCCGTGCAGCAGCACAAGATGGCAATTTCCCGTCCCTACGGTCTGCCACCACAGCGTCTTCATCAGTTACTGTTCTCTTTTTTCACATGGAGGTTGCACATGTTAACAGTGCCTGGCTTGTGCTGGCTATGCCGGATGCCGCTTGCCCTCAGCGCATGGGGCGTCTGCTCCGTTTGCACCCGCTCGCTGAAAAGGCAGGCGATGACGTGTCCGCAGTGTGGGCTAAATGCCACCGGGCGAGACGTTCCCTGCGGTCGCTGCATGAAAAAAGCGCCGCCGTGGTGTGCCCTGGTGGCTGTGGATGATTATGTTGCGCCGTTAAGCGGCCTTATACATGCGCTGAAGTTTGCCGGCCAGAGTGTGCTGGCGCGTCCCCTCGCCCGCCTGTTACTGCTGGCCGTTTTGCAGGCGCGACGCACCCGCGGCCTGCCGAACATCGACATGGTGGTCAACGTGCCTTTATACCGTCGCCGACACTGGCGACGCGGCTACAACCAAAGTGACCTGCTTTGCCGCCCGCTCGCGCGATGGCTCGGTTGCCGTTACGACGCCCGTGCGCTCAAACGCGTCCATAATACGGCCATCCAGCATCAGCTCACGGCCCGGCTTCGCAAAAGGAACCTCAAAAATGCCTTTCGTCTTGAATTCCCGGTCAAAGGCCTCCATATCGCGATTGTGGATGATGTCGTCACCACAGGCAGTACCGTTGCTGAACTTTCCCGACTGCTTTTGCAAAGCGGCGCCGCGTCGGTTCAGGTATGGTGTCTGTGCCGTACCTTGTAGCCCTTCTTCAATGGGCGTATGATTATACCCAGGTAATTTAGTCAACTATTAGGCCAAAGCTATGATCCGTATTTCCGATTCTGCACAAGCGCACTTTGCCAAACTGCTGGCAAATCAGGAAGAAGGGACGCAGATCCGCGTGTTTGTGATCAATCCAGGCACTCCGAATGCAGAATGTGGTGTCTCTTATTGTCCTCCGGACGCAGTGGAAGCGACTGACACTGCCCTTAAATTTGAACAGCTCACGGCTTACGTTGATGAGCTGAGCGCACCGTATCTTGAAGATGCGGAGATCGACTTCGTCACCGATCAGCTGGGTTCTCAGTTGACCCTGAAAGCGCCAAACGCCAAAATGCGTAAAGTGTCTGACGATGCCCCCCTGATGGAGCGCGTCGAGTACCTGCTGCAGTCTCAGATCAACCCACAGCTGGCGGGCCACGGCGGTCGTGTTTCCCTGATGGAAATCACTGAAGACGGCCTGGCGATCCTGCAGTTCGGCGGCGGCTGTAACGGTTGTTCAATGGTTGATGTCACGCTGAAAGAAGGGATCGAGAAGCAGTTGCTGAACGAATTCCCGGAACTGAAAGGTGTGCGCGATCTGACCGAACACCAGCGCGGCGAGCACTCTTACTACTAAGTGTCCGCCTGCTTTTGCCCGGTGGCGCTATGCTTACCGGGCCTGCTTTCCCCTCCCTGCCTTGCCTCCCCATATGTTGACCTGCGTCTCATAATTCAAATTTAGCCCCCCAGGGTGATTCTCAACCACGACATGTTACCCGTATCATTCTCGTGGGCACTAAGCACCTTCATAACAGCCGACTAAACTTAATAGTTTCCAAGGCAACAGTATTAGTGCCGTTAACACTCTGTTCCCAGTTGGGACAATCGGAATTTGTCGTTGAAACAATGACGTTACCCATAACAATTCAAAGGCCAGGTAAATCATGCCATTAGTCATCGTTGCTATCGGTGTTGTGTTATTACTGCTCTTGATGATCCGTTTCAAAATGAACGGGTTTATCGCTCTGGTTCTGGTGGCACTTGCAGTCGGTCTGATGCAAGGGATGCCGCTGGTGAAAGTCATCAGCTCCATTAAAGCCGGTGTCGGCGGCACGCTCGGTAGCCTGGCACTGATCATGGGCTTTGGCGCTATGCTCGGCAAAATGTTGGCAGACTGTGGGGGCGCCCAGCGTATTGCCACCACGCTGATTGCCAAATTTGGTAAGAAGAATATCCAGTGGGCGGTTGTGTTAACCGGGTTTACCGTCGGTTTCGCACTGTTCTATGAAGTGGGCTTCGTGCTGATGCTGCCACTGGTGTTCACCATCGCAGCGGCAGCGAACATTCCACTGCTGTATGTCGGTGTACCGATGGCCGCCGCGCTGTCCGTTACGCACGGTTTCCTGCCACCACACCCGGGTCCAACCGCGATCGCCACCATCTTCCATGCCGATATGGGTAAAACCCTGCTGTTCGGTACGATTCTGGCAATCCCGACGGTGATCCTGGCCGGCCCGGTTTATGCCCGCTTCCTGAAAGGGATTGATAAGCCTATCCCGGAAGGTCTGTACAGCGCGAAAACCTTCACGGAAGAAGAGATGCCTGGTTTTGGCGTCAGCGTCTGGACCTCTCTGGTACCGGTCATCCTGATGGCGATGCGTGCCGTGGCGGAAATGATCTTGCCAAAAGGCCACCCGTTCCTGTCCGTTGCCGAATTCCTGGGCGACCCGGTGATGGCGACGCTGATTGCGGTGCTGATTGCGATGTTCACCTTCGGCCTGAACCGTGGTCGTTCAATGGATCAGATTAACGACACCCTGACCTCTTCCATCAAAATCATTGCCATGATGCTGCTGATTATCGGTGGTGGCGGTGCGTTCAAGCAGGTGCTGGTCGACAGCGGCGTGGATAAATACATCGCGGCCATGATGCATGAAACCAATGTGTCACCGCTGCTGATGGCGTGGTCTATCGCTGCGGTGCTGCGTATCGCGCTCGGCTCTGCAACCGTTGCAGCAATCACCGCCGGTGGTATCGTTGCGCCGCTGATTGCGACGACGGGCGTGAGCCCTGAGCTGATGGTTATCGCGGTAGGTTCCGGTAGCGTGATTTTCTCTCACGTGAACGATCCGGGCTTCTGGCTGTTCAAGGAATATTTCAACCTGACTATCGGTGAAACCATCAAGTCCTGGTCTGCACTGGAAACCATTATTTCGGTATGTGGTCTGGTCGGGGTTCTGCTGTTGAACATGGTTATCTGATATCAAAAAGCCGGGTAGCTTGCGCTTACCCGGCTTTCTTCTCTCTGTGAGACTACCGCGTTTTACCCACCGCTTTTCTGCGCTTATCCAAATCCTTAATCAGCCTGTTCACCCCGTCATCGGCAAACATCTTCTCAAGCGTGATGGACAATTTGCGACGCCAGTTCTTGTACTGATAGCTGGTACCCGGAATGTTCACCGGCTCCGCCATATCAATCCAGTCTTCCGGCTGCAGACCCAGCAGGGCACTGTTGCTGTCGGCGATATAGCGCTGCAATCCGCGGTTGAGCGTAGGCGTCATCGACATCAGTGATGCCTTATGCCCGGCGCGTTTCGGCAGGCAACCATGCTTGTGTAACGCATCAAGCAACCCTTGCTTCGCCAGTTCGCGATCCTGATACAGCCCACGTAAGACCTCTTCATCCGGATACAGGCCCAGCGTTTTACCGAGCGTCAGATCGCCGCTTTCCCAATAGCCACGAAGCGTAGGAAGGTCATGCGTCGTCGCGACTGCCATTGACTGTTCAGGGTACGCTTTCGGCGCGCGGAAGGTTTTCTCATGGTCGTTTTCAAAATAGAGCACTTTATAGGAGTAAACACCGCTGTCGCGGAGCTTACTGACAATCTCAACCGGCACGGTACCGAGATCTTCGCCGATCACCATGCACTGATGACGTTTACTCTCCAGCGCCAGGATCGAGAGCAGATCGTCAACCGGATACTGTACATACGCGCCGTGGTCAGCCGTTTCACCATAAGGGATCCACCACAGACGCAGGACGGACATCACGTGGTCAATTCGCAGCGCGCCGCAGTTTTGCATGTTGGCGCGCAGCAGGTCGATAAACGGCTCGTAAGCCCGCGCAGCCATGACGTGCGGATCCATCGGCGGCAAGCCCCAGTTCTGGCCGAGCGGGCCAAGAATATCCGGCGGTGCGCCCACGGAGGCCTTCAGGCAATAAAGCTCGCGGTCACACCAGGTTTCCGCCCCGCCTTCTGCCACGCCAACGGCCAGATCGCGGTACAGGCCGATCGGCATTTTATAGCCCTGGCTCACCTGCCAGCAGGCGGCAAACTGGCTGTAAGCCAGCCACTGCAGCCAGAGGAAGAAATCCACCTCGTCAGCATACTTTTTGCAGAACACCTGCACTTCGGGCGTATCGACAGATTGATACGCTTCCGGCCATACCGGCCAGCCCCAGCGCATTTCGTCCTCTTTTACCTGATAAGCGTGCAATGCATCGAACGCCGCCTGCCAGTAAAGGCTCTCGCCTTCCTGAGCTACAAACTGGCGGAAAGCCGACATTTGCTCGTCATCACGCTGCGAAAAACCTTTCCACGCCAGACGTAACGCGGCCATTTTCAGTGCGGTGACGGTGGCATAGTCTACCCAGTCCGTCTCGCGCGCCTGCTTCAGCGCCTGCTGAGTGGTCGTGAGGTTCCACCACGCCTGCGCCTCTTTGCTGCTTTTGAAATCGTCTAAGGCATTCACGTCAATGTAAATCACGTTCAGCCAGCGACGGGATGACGGGCTGTACGGACTGGCACTTTCCGGGTTCGCCGGATAGAGCGCATGGATGGGGTTGAGGCCGATAAACGCACCGCCGCGCTCGCCCACATCCGCCAGCATCTTTTTCAGGTCGCCAAAATCGCCGATACCCCAGTTGCTGTCAGAGCGCAGCGTGTAGAGCTGCACGCAGGCCCCCCACAGCTTTTTACCCTCGAGCAACGCCTGCGGCTCATAGCAGCGTTTTGGCGCAACAATCACCCGACAATGAAAACGCTGGTCGTCCTGCGTGAGGGTTAACGTGTGATAGCCCTCCGGCAGTTTTGCCGGAAGATTAAGCGCTTTGCCACCGGTGGCGTGGCCTTTGTGCTGTTGCCCCTCTTCGGTCGTGAGCAGCCAGCTAAATTCGCCGCGCCCGTTTACCGTAAGCGGCATCTTCTTACCGGCGGTAAACACCTTCACGTTCGGCACCGGAGCAACCGACGCTTTCGCGTCGGTCTTGTGCATGGCATCCAGCAAACGTCTTTTGGTGTCGGCGCCAATAGACTGTGGTTTGCCGTGAGCATTAATGTAACTGAGGCTGATCCCCGCCGCCTGCGCGGCACTGTCCAGACGTTTACTCTCCATCGCGCTTCCTTAGCGTTTTGCCTGCCAGATACGAGCCTGATAATCACGGATTGAGCGGTCAGAACTGAACATCCCGCAGCGGGCGGTGTTCAGAATGCACGCCCGGGTCCATGCTTCCTGGTCGCGATACAGCACATCGACCTGTTTTTGCGCGTCCACATAGGCCGTAAAGTCCGCCATGACCAGATACGGGTCACCGCCGTGTTTGTCCATGCTGTGCAGCATCTGGTCAAAGGCATGTTTATCGCCATCGCTGTACTTACCGCTTTCCAGCTCTTTCAAAACCGCATCAAGAACTTTGTCTTTCTTACGCCATTTCACCGGGTCGTAACCTTTGGCTTTGAGGGCTTTCACTTCTTCGACGGTATGGCCGAAGATAAAGATGTTCTCTTCCCCCACCTTTTCGGCGATCTCGACGTTCGCGCCGTCGAGCGTACCGACGGTCAGCGCACCGTTCAGCGCCAGCTTCATGTTGCCGGTACCGGAAGCTTCTTTCCCTGCCGTGGAGATCTGCTCGGAGATATCCGCCGCCGGGATCAGCATCTCAGCTGCAGAGACGCAGTAGTCCGGCAGGAACACCACCTTCAGCTTGTCACCCACTTTCGGATCGTTATTGATGGCCGCGGCCACTTTATTAATGGCGAGGATAATGTTTTTCGCCAGGTAGTAGCCCGGTGCGGCTTTCGCCCCAAACAGGAACACGCGCGGTACGCGGTCAGCCTGCGGGTTCTCGCGGATCTCTTTATACAGCGCCAGAATGTGCAGCAGGTTCAGGTGCTGGCGTTTGTACTCATGCAGACGTTTGATCTGAATATCGAAAATGGCGTTCGGGTTGATCTCAATCCCGGTACGCGCTTTGACAAAATGCGCCAGACGCACTTTGTTTTCGAGCTTAATGGCGCGGTACTGCTCGCGGAATGCCGCGTCGTCGGCATACTTTTCCAGATTGATAAGCTGGTCCAGATCGTTGGCCCACTCTTTCTTCAGGGTTTTGTCCAGCAAGCCGGCCAGCAGCGGGTTGCACTGCTTAATCCAGCGACGCGGCGTGATGCCGTTGGTCACGTTATGGAATTTGGTCGGCCACAGCTGGTGGTATTCCGGGAACAGGTCTTTCACCACCAGATCCGAGTGCAGCGCCGCCACACCGTTCACCGCAAAACCGCTCACCACGCACATGTTCGCCATGCGCACCTGTTTGTCATGTACCACAGCCAGCTTCGCCCACACCGCTTTGTCGCCCGGCCAGGTTTTATCCACTTGCTTTTTAAACGCGTCGTTAATCTTGTTGATGATCTGCATATGACGTGGCAGCAGGGCTTTCACCAGCTTCTCATCCCAGCACTCCAGCGCTTCAGGCATCAGGGTGTGGTTGGTATAGGCAAACGTACGGCTGGTGATCGCCCACGCGTCATCCCAGCTCAGTTGGTGCTCGTCAATCAGCACGCGCAGCAGTTCAGGAATCGCAATCGTCGGGTGCGTATCGTTAAGCTGGATCACTTCGAAGTCCGGCAGCTGCGCCAGCTTGCGGCCCGCCAGGTGATGACGACGCAGAATATCCGCAATGGAACAGGCACACTGGAAGTACTGCTGCATCAGACGCAGTTTCTTGCCCGCCAGATGGTTGTCGTTCGGGTAAAGGACTTTGGTCAGTTTCTCAGCGTCGATCCCCTGCTGCTCGGCACGCAGGAAATCGCCGTCGTTGAATTTGGTCAGGTTGAAGGGATGAGCGTGCTTTGCCTGCCACAGACGCAGCGGTTGCGCCACGCCGTTACGGTAGCCCAGCACCGGCAGATCCCAGGCTTCGCCGGTCAGGGTAAACGCAGGCTCCCACAGCCCCTGCTTCGTGACTTTACCACCAATGCCCACCTGCACATCAAGCTGTGCATTGTGGCGGAACCAGGGGTAAGTATTACGGTGCCAGTCATCCGGCGCTTCCATCTGATGACCATCAGCAAACGACTGACGGAACAGGCCGTACTGGTAGTTCAAACCGTAGCCAATGGCCGACTGACCGACGGTGGCCATCGAGTCAAGGAAACAGGCCGCCAGACGTCCCAGACCACCGTTACCCAGCGCCGGGTCAATCTCTTCTTCCAGCAGGTCGGTCAGGTTAATGTCATGCTCTTTCAGCACATCACCCACCTCCTGATACCAGCCGAGGTTCAGCAGGTTGTTACCTGTCAGACGGCCAATCAGGAACTCCATTGAGATGTAGTTAACGTGGCGCTGGTCTTTCGCCGGTTTTGCCAACGGTTGAGCATCCAGCTGCTCCGCGAGCGCACCGCTCACTGCCTGCCACCACTGGTGAGGCGTCATCTCGTTTGCAGCGTGAAGGCCAAAACGCTGCCACTGACGCGTCAGGGCAGCCTGGAATTGAGCTTTGTTAAAGGTAGGCTGTGACATAGGGAATTGGCATCCTGTAGAGAGAAAACACATGTTGGCGCTAGTGTGCCAGGCTCATTTCGCCTCTTCCTCATCCCGCAGGGGATTAGGCAGGGAGGAGTAGCGGGGATGAGCATAAAAGTGTGATCAAGGCCACTCTGAGAGCATAGTGCGAGTGTGCCAGGAAGAAAAAAAGATAACCGGGGAGAATGTCAAAAAAATGAAATACAGTTTCGGATGAAATTAATCCGCGCCGAAATGATTACTTACGCAGAATAATATTTCTGCAATGGGGCCTTACCTAAGGGGATTATTAATCTCACTCAACTTTACCCGAACTTTATTAAATTTGACGTCACTATACCTTTCTGAAACCAGTTTCAGCGTAACCGTGTGACACTGGGACAAGCCAGCGCTGACGCGGTGTTAAAGCCATTCTGGAAAAGTTCCGGTACTCGCCTGAATGTTTTGTGACAGAGTGCAAATTCAGAGCCACAAAACCCAGACATAACTTGCAATAGTTCTCTTTCTGGCCGACCTTATAGCTATTAATTACGAAGCGCAAAAAAAATAAATTCTCTCGTTCCCCACAGTGAAGTGAAAACTATGTTGATTCCGTCTAAATTAAGTCGCCCGGTTCGTCTTGACCATACAGTGGTCCGCGAGCGTCTGCTGGCTAAACTTTCCGGCGCGCATAATTTCCGACTGGCGCTGGTTACGAGCCCTGCAGGTTATGGAAAAACAACGCTCATTTCGCAATGGGCCGCAGGTAAGAGCGACCTTGGCTGGTACTCCCTTGATGAGGGCGATAACCAGCAAGAGCGTTTTGCCAGCTATCTGATTGCTGCCATTCAGCAGGCAACCAACGGACACTGCGTCGCCAGTGAGGTCATGGTGCAAAAGCGCCAGTACGCCAGTCTGTCTTCCCTTTTCTCACAGCTGTTTATCGAACTGGCCGAATGGCATCGCCCGCTGTACGTGGTGATTGATGATTATCATCTCATCACTAACCCGGTTATCCATGAATCGATGCGTTTCTTCCTGCGTCATCAGCCGGAAAACCTGACCCTGGTCGTGCTGTCGCGTAACCTGCCGCAACTGGGCATCGCCAACCTGCGTGTGCGCGATCAGCTGCTGGAAGTCGGCAGCCAGCAGCTGGCCTTTACCCATCAGGAAGCCAAACAGTTCTTTGACTGTCGACTGAACTCGCCAATTGAGGCCTCCGAAAGCAGCCGTCTGTGTGATGATGTCGCCGGCTGGGCGACGGCGCTGCAGCTGATTGCTCTCTCTGCCCGGCAAAATAACAGCCCGACGCACCAGTCTGCGCGTCGCCTGGCGGGGATTAACGCGAGCCATCTTTCTGATTATCTCGTCGACGAAGTGCTGAACAGCGTTGATCCGTCGACCCGAAATTTCCTGCTCAAAAGTTCTCTGCTGCGTTCCATGAACGACGCGCTGATCGTGCGCGTGACCGGCTGTGAAAACGGTCAGCTGCAGCTGGAAGAGATTGAACGCCAGGGCCTGTTCCTGACCCGAATGGACGATCCCGGCGAGTGGTTCAGCTATCACCCACTGTTCGGCAGTTTCCTGCGCCAGCGCTGTCAGTGGGAGCTTGCGACGGAACTGCCGGAAATCCATCGCGCCGCCGCCGAAAGCTGGATGGCCCAAGGTTTCCCGAGCGAGGCGATTCACCACGCGCTTGCCGCCGGTGATGCCGGCATGCTGCGCGATATCCTCCTTAACCACGCATGGGGCTTGTTTAACCATAGCGAGCTGACGTTGCTTGAAGAGTCACTGAAAGCCCTGCCGTGGGAGAGCCTGCTGGAGAATCCGCGCCTGGTGCTGCTGCAGGCCTGGCTGATGCAGAGCCAGCATCGCTACAGTGAAGTAAATACCCTGCTGGCACGTGCCGAGCAGGAGATGGAAAGCGATATGGATGCCACCCTGCACGGCGAATTCAACGCCCTGCGAGCGCAGGTGGCGATTAACGACGGTGATCCGGAAGAGGCAGAGCGCCTGGCGATGGTTGCGCTGGATGAACTGCCGCTGGCCAATTTCTACAGCCGTATTGTGGCCACCTCGGTACACGGTGAAGTTCTGCACTGCAAAGGCGAGCTGACGCGCTCCCTTTCGCTCATGCAACAAACTGAACAGATGGCCCGCCGCCACGATGTCTGGCATTACGCGCTGTGGAGCCTGATCCAGCAAAGTGAAATTTTGTTTGCGCAGGGGTTCCTGCAGGCCGCCTGGGAAAATCAGGAAAAGGCCTTCCAGCTGATTCGTGAGCAGCATCTGGAACAGCTGCCGATGCACGAGTTCCTGCTGCGCATTCGTGCACAGCTTCTTTGGGCATGGTCGCGTCTGGATGAAGCGGAAAGCTGCGCCCGTCAGGGTGTGGACGTTCTCTCCAGCTTCCAGCCACAGCAGCAATTGCAGTGTCTGGCGCTGCTGGTCCAGTGCTCGCTGGCGCGTGGCGATCTCGATAACGCCCGCAACCACCTTAACCGTCTGGAAAACCTGCTCGGTAACGGTCAGTACCACAGCGACTGGGTGTCCAACGCCGATAAGGTGCGGGTGATTTACTGGCAGATGACCGGCGACAAAAAATCCGCCGCTAACTGGTTACGTCAGACCCCTAAACCGGAATTTGCCAACAACCACTTCCTGCAGAGCCAGTGGCGCAATATTGCCCGCGTCCAGATCCTGCTCGGTGAATTAGAACCTGCCGAAATCGTGCTGGAAGAGCTTAATGAAAACGCCCGCAGCCTGCGTCTGATGAGCGATCTCAACCGCAACCTGCTTCTGCTGAACCAGCTTTACTGGCAGGCGGGCCGCAAAAACGATGCCCAGCGCGTCCTGCTGGAAGCGCTGCAGCTGGCGAACCGCACCGGGTTTATCAGCCACTTTGTCATTGAAGGTGAAGTGATGGCCCAGCAGCTGCGACAGTTGATTCAACTCAATACGCTGCCAGAGCTGGATCAGCATCGTGCCCAGCGTATTCTGCGCGAGATTAACCAGCACCATCGCCATAAGTTTGCGCACTTTGATGAGAACTTTGTTGAACGTCTGCTGAACCATCCGGAAGTACCGGAACTGATCCGCACCAGCCCGCTCACTCAGCGCGAATGGCAGGTGCTGGGGCTAATCTACTCAGGCTACAGCAACGAGCAGATCGCCGGTGAACTGGCGGTGGCGGCGACGACCATCAAAACCCATATCCGTAATCTCTATCAGAAGCTGGGCGTCGCCCATCGTCAGGATGCGGTGCAGCATGCACAGCAGCTGCTGAAGATGATGGGGTACGGCGTGTAATTCCGGTGCGCGTGGGTGCCCTCACCCGGCCTGTTTTGCAGAAACTAAAAACGGCAACCTTCGGTTGCCGTTTTGCTTTTACGTCAGCACAGTTCCAGCTGCAGATTATTATCCTTAATCACCTGCATCACGCCTGCCGGCGGCATCACGTCGGTATAAACCGCATCAACCATGCTGATGCTGCCCATATTCACCATCGCGTTACGGCCAAACTTGGAGTGGTCCACCACGAGCATAACGTGGCGTGAATTCTCAATAATCGCACGCTTGGTGCGGACTTCATGATAATCAAACTCCAGCAGGGAGCCATCGCTGTCGATACCGCTGATCCCGAGAATGCCGAAATCGAGACGGAACTGAGAGATAAAGTCGAGCGTCGCTTCACCGATGATACCGCCGTCGCGGCTGCGTAACTCGCCGCCCGCAAGGATGATGCGGAAATCGTCTTTCTGCATCAGGGTATTCGCGACGTTCAGGTTATTGGTCACGACGCGCAGGTTTTCATGATCCAGCAGCGCATGGGCGACGGCTTCCGGCGTGGTGCCGATATCAATAAACAGCGTCGCCCCGTTAGGGATCTGGCTGGCGACTTTCCGCGCAATACGCTCTTTCTCCGCCGTTTGCGTGGCTTTACGGTCATGCCATGAGGTGTTGACCGAGCTGGACGGCAGCGCCGCCCCGCCGTGGTGGCGCAGAATACGGTTTTGATCGGCAAGGTCGTTCAGGTCACGACGAATGGTCTGCGGGCTGACGGCAAACTGCTCGACCAGCTCTTCGGTGCTGACATATCCCTGTTTTTTAACCAGTTCGATAATGGCGTCATGACGTTGTGTTTGTTTCATCAATTATCCCTGAGAATTATGTTCGTTTTCGCGCATGGAGCGTGTCGGCAAACGCCATCGCCAGCCCAACGGCCAGCCCGGTGACGTGTGCACCATTGGCGATAGACATACCAAACAGATCAAACCATCCGGCAATTAGCCATATTAACGCAAAGGTTATTAACCCGCGTTGCAGATAGATGCCACTTTCAGGATCGCGCTCACCTCTGAGCCAGACATAGCCCATCAGGGCATACACAACACCTGATAATCCGCCAAACCACGGGCCGCTGAATTTGTGCTGCACATAGCCACTCAACAGGGCACTGATGACGGTGATCACAATCAGCTTCCCGCTGCCCAGACGCTTCTCGACGGCACCGCCAAGGTACCACCACCACAGCAGGTTAAAGAGAATATGCATCACCGAGAAGTGCATCAGCGCGTGGGTAAAATAGCGCCAGACGTCAACGTCCAGTGAAGGGTCATAGGGCCATGCCAGGGCGATCATGACGCTCTGGTCGCCGACCACGTTCATCATAATGAACACGATAATGCAGGCCGCCATCAGCAGCAGCGTAAAAGGACCCGCGCGTTTGCGCACGGTGGCAAAGAAGGGAAAACGGCGATAGTGCAGCCCGCTGCCCGTCTGGCCTGATTGCCAGCTTGCGGCCAGATAGCGCGGGTCGCCAGGGTTCTCAAGGAATCGCGCCAGCTCCTCATTTACCCTCGCGGCCTGGCTCTCGTCGGCCAGCCACACATCGGTCTGATGATGTTGCTGGATGGTCAGAATAACGCCCTGCGTCGCCATATAGTCGACAAACGCCTGGGCGACGCGCGGGTTGGTAAAAGAGGTGATCATCAACATGGGCAGCCGTCGCTTATTTCCACACAAAAGGGGACAGTATAGCGGTATCAGCGCTCAAACGCGTATTCAACTTCTGCCGGGAAATGACGATGCCAGGCATCGAAGCCGCCATCGACGCTGTAAACCGCATCGTAGCCCTGCTGAAGCAGGTACTGCGCTGCACCTTTACTGCTGTTGCCGTGGTAGCACATGACCATCACCGGCGTGTCGAAGTCGTTATCGCGCATAAACGCGGCCAGGGAGTCGTTGGTCAGGTGGAACGCGCCTGGCGTGTGGCCCATCGCAAAGCTCTGTGGATCGCGGATGTCCACCAGCACAGCCGTTCCCTGGTGCATTTTCTGATGGGCTTCTTCTACGTTAATACATTCAAACTGATCCATGGTGCTCTCATCTTATATTCAGGTGTGGTGCGCTTCCTCTCACCCCCACTCTCTCCTGAAGTGAGAAGGATGGGCGAGGGCATCAAGCGGCACTATTTTACCCCGTAGTGTACGTCCTGGCGGCGGGTAAACGCCATTATGTTATCCATATCACTCTAAATTGTTTTTTTGATGTTACCAAAAGCGCGTTCCTTTGCTATTATGAGCGATATCGAACATTTCTGAGCTTTAACGAAAGTGCGTGAGGGTGTTATGGAAACCAAAGATCTGATTGTGATAGGCGGTGGCATCAACGGTGCCGGGATTGCGGCCGATGCTGCAGGACGCGGTTTATCCGTGCTGATGCTGGAAGCTAACGATCTCGCCTGCGCGACCTCGTCCGCCAGCTCCAAACTGATCCACGGTGGCCTGCGCTACCTGGAACACTACGAATTCCGCCTGGTCAGCGAAGCCCTGGCCGAACGTGAAGTGCTACTGAAAATGGCCCCGCACCTGGCGATTCCGATGCGCTTTCGCCTGCCCCACCGCCCGCATCTGCGTCCGGCGTGGATGATTCGAATCGGTCTGTTTATGTACGATCATCTGGGCAAACGTACCAGCCTGCCAGGATCGACCGGTTTGCGTTTTGGCTCAGAATCGGTCCTTAAACCTGAAATCGTGCGCGGATTCGAATATTCCGACTGCTGGGTAGACGATGCGCGTCTGGTCCTTGCCAATGCGCAGATGGTGGTGAAAAAGGGCGGCGAGGTGAAAACCCGCACCCGCGCCACGGCTGCCCGTCGTGAAAACGGCCTGTGGGTTGTTGAAGCGGAAGACGTGGATACCGGCGAGAAGTTCAGCTGGAAAGCGCGCGGGCTGGTGAACGCCACCGGTCCGTGGGTGAAACAGTTCTTTGATGAGGGAATGCACCTGCCTTCGCCGTACGGCATCCGCCTAATCAAAGGCAGCCACATTGTCGTGCCACGCGTGCATACCCAGAAGCAGGCCTATATCCTGCAGAACGAAGATAAACGTATCGTGTTTGTGATCCCGTGGATGGACGAGTTCTCCATCATCGGCACCACCGACGTGGAGTACAAAGGCGATCCGAAAAATGTCGAGATCGACGAAAGTGAAGTCAGCTACCTGCTGAAAGTGTATAACGCGCACTTCAAAAAACAGCTGGCACGCGATGACGTGGTCTGGACCTACTCCGGCGTGCGTCCGCTGTGTGATGACGAATCGGACTCACCGCAGGCTATCACCCGCGATTATACGCTGGATATTCATGACGTGGACGGCCAGGCACCGCTGCTGTCGGTCTTTGGCGGCAAGCTCACTACCTATCGTAAGCTGGCCGAACACGCACTGGAAAAACTGGTGCCGTACTACAAGGGCATTGGCCCGGCCTGGACTAAAGGAGCCGTATTGCCTGGCGGCGATATCGGGGATAACCGCGATGATTATGCCGCGAAACTGCGCCGTCGCTACCCGTTCATCACCGAAGGGATGGCGCGTCACTACGCCCGTACCTACGGCAGTAATACGGAATGGATCCTGGGTGAAGCCAAAACGCTTGCCGACCTGGGTGAACATTTCGGTCACGAACTCTACGAAGCCGAGCTGCGCTATCTGGTTGAGAACGAGTGGGTGCGCCGCCTGGATGATGCCATCTGGCGTCGTACCAAAGAAGGGATGTGGCTGGATGCCGAGCAGCAGTCGCGCGTGGCGCAGTGGCTGGCGCAGAACGCGGGAAAGCGTGAGCTGTCATTAGCATCGTGATGTAAAAAAGCCCGGTGGCGTTACGCTTCCCGGGCCTGCAGATCGCACAAGCCGGGTCAGGCGAAGCCGCCACCCGGCTCTGTTTTTTTATAACCGCACGGGATCGATATGCCAGATAGTTTCAGCGTATTCTTTGATAGTACGGTCTGATGAGAAATACCCCATATTGGCGATGTTATGCATCGCGGCGCTGGTCCACTTCTCCTGCTGACGGTACAACTCGTCCACGTTGTCCTGACAGTCGACATAGCTGCGGTAATCCGCCAGCACCTGATAGTGGTCACCAAAGTTAATCAGTGAATCGACCAGATCGCGATAGCGGCTCGGCTCTTCAGGGTTAAACACGCCGGTGGCGATTTGCGTCAACACCTGACGCAGCTCTTCATCTTCTTCGTAGTACTCGCGCGGCGAGTAGCCCTTCCTGCGAAGCGCCTCCACCTCCTCCGTCGTGTTACCGAAGATAAAGATATTCTCTGCCCCCACATGTTCCAGCATCTCAACGTTCGCGCCATCCAGCGTACCGATGGTCAGTGCGCCATTCAGGGCAAACTTCATATTACTGGTGCCGGAGGCTTCCGTACCGGCCGTGGAAATCTGCTCAGACAGGTCCGCCGCCGGAATGATCAACTGTGCCAGACTCACACTGTAGTTCGGGACAAAGACCACCTTCAGCTTGTCACCGATATCCGGATCGTTGTTGACCACCTTCGCCACATCATTGATGAGATGAATAATGTGCTTCGCCATGTAGTATGCCGACGCCGCCTTACCGGCAAAGATTTTCACCCGTGGCACCCAGTCGGCCGTTGGGTCGGCTTTGATGCGATTGTAGTGCGTGATGACGTGCAGCACGTTCATGAGCTGTCGCTTGTACTCATGGATACGCTTGATTTGCACATCAAACAACGCTTTCGGGTTGGCCACTACGTTCAGGTGCAGCGCAAGATACACCGACAGCCGCTTCTTGTTCAGAAGCTTGGCTTCACGCACGGCTTTGTTCACCGCCGGGAAATCCAGGTGCTGTTCAAGCTCACCCAGCTGACTCAAATCGGTACGCCAGGTGCGGCCAATATGTTCGTCCAGGACGTCGGAGAGCGGCTGGTTAGCCAGCGCCAGCCAGCGACGCGGGGTAACACCGTTCGTCACGTTGCAAAAACGCGTCGGGAAGATCTTCGCGAAATCAGCAAACAGCGACTGCACCATCAGGTTCGAGTGCAGTCCGGAAACCCCGTTCACCTTGTGGCTGATCACCACCGCCAGCCAGGCCATACGCACGCGGCGACCGTTGGATTCATCAATGATTGAAGCCCGGCTCAGCAGGCCAGTATCGTTCGGATACTGCTCCTGCAGCGTCTTCAGGAAGTAGTCGTTAATCTCAAAGATAATCTGCAGATGGCGCGGCAAAATTTTACCGAGCATGTCGACCGGCCAGGTTTCCAGCGCTTCGCTCATCAGGGTGTGGTTGGTGTACGAGAAGACCTGGCAGGTCACTTCAAACGCATCATCCCAGCTGAACTTGTGCTCGTCGATCAGCAGACGCATAAGCTCGGGGATCGAAAGCACCGGGTGGGTGTCGTTGAGGTGAATGGCGGTTTTTTCCGCCAGGTTACTGTAGGTTTTGTGCAGCTGATAGTGACGGCTCAGGATGTCCTGAATCGTCGCGGACACAAGGAAATACTCCTGACGCAGACGCAGTTCGCGTCCGGAATAGGTCGAGTCGTCCGGATAAAGTACGCGGGAGACGTTTTCAGAGTGGTTTTTATCTTCCACCGCCGCAAAATAGTCGCCCTGGTTGAATTTACCGAGGTTGATTTCGCTACTGGCCTGGGCGCTCCACAGGCGCAGGGTGTTGGTGGCATCGGTGTCGTAGCCGGGGATAATCTGGTCATAGGCCACGGCCAGGATCTCTTCCGTCTCAACCCAGCGGGATTTTTTTCCCTCCTGCTGAATACGGCCACCAAAGCGCACTTTGTAGCGCGTGTTGTGTCGTTTGAATTCCCACGGGTTGCCGTACTCAAGCCAGTAGTCCGGAGACTCTTTCTGTCGGCCTTCCACAATGTTCTGCTTGAACATGCCGTAGTCGTAGCGAATCCCGTAGCCGCGGCCCGGCAGGGCCAGCGTCGCCAGCGAGTCCAGGAAACAAGCGGCCAGGCGCCCCAGGCCACCGTTACCGAGGCCCGGGTCGTTCTCTTCGTCAATCAGCTCTTCTAAATCTAACCCCATCTCTTCCAGTGCGGTTTTGACGTCGTCATAGATACCGAGCGACAACAGCGCATTGGACAGCGTGCGGCCAATCAAAAATTCCATCGACAGGTAATAAACCTGCCGCGTTTCCTGCGAGAGCTGGGCGCGGTTAGAGCGCAGCCAGCGTTCCACTAAGCGGTCACGCACGGCAAACAGCGTGGCGTTCAGCCACTCGTGTTTGTTGGCGATGACCGGGTCTTTCCCGATGGTGAACATCAGCTTATAGGCGATAGAGTGCTTTAACGCCTCAACGCTGAGCGTGGGTGAAGAATAGCTAAAAGGAGCATTCATATCAGTAACTTCGCCTCGTTACATCAAGCGTTGATAAAGGTCGCGGTATGACTGCGCCGCAACGTGCCAGCCAAAGTCCAGAGACATCGCCTGACGCTGAACGTAACGCCACAGAGATGGACGGGACCACAAGACGAAAGCACGCCGAATCGCCCGCAGCAGCGACCAGGCATTACTGTCCTCAAAGACAAACCCGCTGGCGATACCGTCCGCAAGGTTTTCCAGAGAACTGTCCGATACGGTATCCGCCAGCCCGCCGGTACGACGTACCAGCGGCAGCGTGCCGTATTTCAGGCCATAGAGCTGCGTCAGGCCACACGGTTCGAAACGGCTCGGCACCAGAATGACGTCAGCACCGCCCATAATCCGGTGCGAAAACGCTTCGTGATAGCCAATCTGCACCCCTACCTGCCCGGGGTGTTCCGCCGCTGCCGCAAGGAAACCTTCCTGCAGCACCGGGTCGCCGGCGCCGAGCAGCGCCAGTTGTCCTCCCTGCTCCAGTAAGCCCGGCAGCGCCTCCAGCACTAAATCCAGCCCTTTCTGGCTGGTCAGACGGCTGACGACGGCGAACAGCGGCACTTTATCGTTCACCTTCAGCCCCATCGCAATCTGCAGCTGGCGTTTGTTTTCCGCTTTGTCTTCCACGGAATCGCGGCCATAGCGTGCCGCCAGCAGAAGATCGGTCTCCGGATTCCAGATCTGCTCATCAACGCCGTTGAGGATCCCCGACAGGCGGCCCTCACGATGGCGCTGTCGCAGCAACCCTTCCAGACCGTTACCAAACTCCGGCTGGGTAATTTCCCGGGCGTAGGTCGGGCTCACGGCCGTAATGTGATCGGCGTAGTAGATGCCGGCTTTCAGGAACGAAATCTGCCCGTTAAACTCCAGCCCGTGCATGTTATAGAACGACCATGGCAGATCGATGTCATTCATGTGATGGGCATAGTACATGCCCTGATACGCCAGGTTGTGAACGGTAAAGACCGATTTCGCCGGGTGGCCGCGCGCCGCCAGATACGCCGGTGCAAGCCCGGCGTGCCAGTCATGAGCGTGTACCACATTCGGGCGCCAGAACGGATCCAGCCCGGTTGCCATTTCAGCACCGACCCAGCCGAGCAGTGCGAAACGCAGCACGTTGTCGGTATAGGCGAACAGGTTCGTATCGTGATACGGGCTACCCGGTCGATCGTATAAATGCGGCGCATCAATCAGGTAAATGCCTACGCCATTGTAATGTCCAAACAGCAGGGTGATGCGTCCGGCGAAGGTTTCACGACGAGTGACCACCTTTGCATCTGGAATACCACGCCGGATATCCGGAAAAGCGGGCAACAGAACTCGGGTATCTACACCCCCGGCGATTTGCGCCGCAGGCAATGCGCCAAGAACATCCGCCAGACCGCCCGTTTTTAACAACGGGAACATCTCAGAACATACATGTAAAACCTGCATTATCGCTCCTGTTTGACCTGCAGCTTCCGCAACATTTCCCGTGTTACTAACACGATCCCCTCTTCCGAACGGTAGAAACGACGCGCGTCTTCTTCCGCATTTTCACCAATCACCATGCCTTCAGGTATGACGCAGGCACGGTCGATAACGCAACGGCGCAGACGGCATGAGCGTCCGACCCAAACATCCGGCAGCAGCACCGCCGAATCGATATTACAGAATGAGTTCACGCGCACGCGGGGGAACAGCACCGACTGCACCACCACCGATCCTGAGATAATGCATCCGCCGGACACCAGCGAGTTCAGCGTCATGCCGTGACTGCCGGAGCGGTCCTGAACGAATTTCGCCGGCGGCAGCGATTCCATGTGGGTACGGATTGGCCAGTTCTGGTCGTACATATCCAGTTCAGGCGTCACCGACGCGAGATCGAGGTTTGCCTTCCAGTAGGCCTCCAGCGTTCCGACGTCGCGCCAGTAAGGTTCAGCATTCGGATCAGACTGCACGCAGGACAACGGGAAGGGATGTGCATACGCCATGCCAGCTTTGGTAATTTTCGGAATGATATCTTTGCCGAAGTCGTGGCTGGAGTTTTCGTCTTTGTCGTCTTCTTCCAGCAGCGCGTAAAGATAATCGGCATCAAAGACATAGATCCCCATGCTGGCGAGCGATTTGGTATCGTCCCCTGGCATTGTCGGTGGGTTCGCCGGTTTTTCGACAAAATCGATAATCTTGTCGTCGGCGTCGACGTGCATCACCCCAAATGCCGTCGCCTCAGCAACAGGCACGGGCAGGCATGCCACGGTGCAACGCGCCCCTTTTTCGACGTGGTCGATCAGCATATGGGAGTAGTCTTGCTTGTAGATATGATCGCCCGCGAGGATCACGATGTATTCCGCGTTATAACGGCGAATAATGTCGAGGTTTTGCGTCACCGCATCCGCCGTCCCGCGATACCAGTTCTCACCGTGAACGCGCTGCTGGGCAGGCAGAAGATCGACAAACTCATTCATCTCTTCACTGAAGAATGACCAGCCGCGCTGGATGTGCTGCACCAGAGTATGCGACTGATACTGCGTAATGACGCCAATGCGGCGAATGCCTGAGTTCAGGCAGTTGGAGAGCGCAAAGTCGATAATACGGAACTTACCACCAAAGTGGACGGCAGGTTTGGCGCGTTTGATGGTCAAATCTTTCAGACGAGTACCACGCCCGCCTGCGAGTATCAGGGCAACAGTTTTTAATGGTAGCTGGCGTGCCAACATTAAGGGATCGTTCTTCTCTAATCTAACCATGACTAACTCCTTTTTTATCATCTTTGGAATACGCACACTCCGTGCGCAGGCCCGTGCCAGACAGCCATTACTACCGGATTATCCGCTCCGGCAAATGGGGGAACAGCGCGCCATTCCCCGTCAGGTAAAACAATCTCAGCGACGTCATCCGTCGCGTTCAGCGTGACCAGCCACCTCTCCGAAAGCAGGATTTGCAGGCGTGGTACGCCGTGTTGCCACTCTTGCGCGCTTAAGGGTTGCGCGTCTTGATTCAGCCAGCGGACATTACCGTCGCCCTCTTCCCACCAGCGATCGGCGGTGAGCGCGGGAATTTGCTGGCGAAGATGGATCAGCGCAGCGGTAAAGTGAATCAACCCGCTGTTCGCTTCACCCCAGTCGAGCCAGGTCAACGTGTTGTCCTGGCAATACGCATTGTTGTTACCATGCTGACTGTGACCATGTTCATCGCCTGCCAGCAGCATCGGCGTGCCCTGCGACAATAACAGCGTTGTCAGCAGCGCATGCACGCTGGCGCGTCGCCGCTCGATAACATCAAGGCTTCCGCCTAACCCTTCTATACCATGATTGAAGCTATGGTTATTGTTAGTGCCATCGCGATTCTCCTCGCCGTTCGCTTCATTGTGTTTCTGATTGAAACAAACGCAGTCCCGGAGCGTAAAACCGTCGTGCGCCGTCAGCAGGTTGATCGTCGCAGACGGTCGTTTGCCATCGCGCTTAAAAAGATCGCTGGACCCGGCAAAGCGTCCGGCGAACTCCCCCAGCGACAGATTCCGTTCCAGCCAGAAGCGGCGCGCGGCATCGCGATAGTGATCGTTCCACTCGGCAAACAGGGGCGGGAAATTCCCGACCTGATAACCCCCTTCACCGATGTCCCACGGCTCGGCAATGAGCTTCACCTGTGACAGCACCGGACAGTTTTTAATCGCTTCAAACAGCGGCGCCTGCTGGCTGAAGGCCGGCGTACGCCCCATAACGGGTGCCAGATCAAAACGAAAACCGTCGACGTGGAACGTGTCCACCCAGTACTTCAGGCATTCATACGCGAAATGCATGACCGCCGGGTGGCTGAGATTGAGCGTGTTACCGCAACCGGTCCAGTTGAAGTAATCGCCATCGTCCCTGATCCAATAATAGCTACGGTTATCAATTCCGCGCATGGAGAGCGTCGGTCCATCGAGATCGCTTTCCGCACTGTGGTTCAGTACCACGTCCAGAATGACCTCAATACCTGCCGCATGAAGCGCCTTTACCGCATCACGAAACTCGTCCCGCGCCTTGTCCGGATGAGCGGCATAGCGGGGTTCGAGCGCAAACATCGCCAGCGGGTTGTAGCCCCAGTAGTTACTGAGCCCCAGCCGCTGCAGACGAGGTTCACTGGCAAAATGCGCGACGGGCAACAGCTCCAGGGCCGTGATCCCGAGGTGCTTAAGGTAGGCAATCATGGTCGGATGACCGAGCGCCTTGTAGGTGCCGCGCATCTCTTTCGGGATTGACGGATGCAGATACGTCAGCCCTTTGACATGCGCCTCGTAGATAACGGTGTTGCCCCACGGCGTGCGCGGCGGGGCATCGTCTTCCCAGTCGTAGAGATCGTTCACCACCACGCTTTTAGGCGCCACGGGGGCGCTGTCGCGGTGGTCGGGTTCACCGTAGCCGACATGGAAAATAGGGTCGTCTTTAAACTCGCCATCCACGCGGTGCGCACACGGATCGATCAGCAGCTTCGCCGGGTTAAACCAGTGCCCCTGCGCAGGTGCCCACGGGCCGTGTACGCGATAGCCGTAGTGCATTCCTGGCCGTCCCCCGGCCAGGTAGCCGTGCCAGGTATCTCCTGTGCGAGACGGCAGGTCGTAACGATGTTCATTACCCTCGCCGTCAAATACGCACAGTTCAACCCGCTCCGCATGGGCAGAAAAGAGCGTGAAATTCACCCCCTTTCCATCAAAACGTGCCCCGAGCGGTTCGGGTTTACCTGCCGTAAGCTGGGTCATTCCCCCTCCCGGATCAGCCAGATGGTACTGAGCGGCGGTAGCGTAAGGCTCAGGGAATTCGGTCGCCCGTGGCTTTCAATGGCATCGCTTTGCACCAGACCACCGTTACCGGCATTGCTGCCGTGGTAGTGCGTGGAATCGGTATTCAGGATTTCACGCCACTTGCCGGCCTGGTTAATCCCGAAGCGATAATGATGGCGCGGTACAGGGGTAAAGTTGCTGGCGACGATAATTTCGTTGCCGGCTTTATCCCGCCGCACAAAGACAAACACCGAGCGCTCATGGTCATCCACCACCAGCCACTCGAAACCGTACGGGTCAAAATCAAGCTCATGCAGGGCTTTGTGGTGACGGTAGGTCAGGTTAAGGTCCCGCACCAGACGCTGTACGCCGTGGTGCCAGTTGTCGCCCCCTTCCAGCAGATGCCAGTCGAGGCTGGTGTCGTGGTTCCACTCGCGCCCCTGGGCGAACTCATTGCCCATAAACAGCAGTTTTTTACCCGGGAAGGCGAACATCCAGCCGTAGTAGGCGCGCAGGTTGGCGAACTTCTGCCATGCATCGCCCGGCATGCGGTCGAGAATGGATTTTTTGCCATGCACCACTTCGTCATGCGACAGCGGCAGCATGAAGTTCTCGGTGTAGTTGTAGAGCAGCCCAAAGGTGAGCTTGTCATGGTGATACTGGCGGTAGACGGGATCCAGCTTCATGTAGTCGAGCGTGTCGTGCATCCACCCCAGGTTCCATTTGTACCAGAACCCCAGTCCGCCGGTTGACGGTGGACGGGAGACGCCAGGGAAGTCGGTGGACTCTTCCGCCATCGTCACCGCACCTTCTACCTGCTCGCCGATAATACGGTTGGTGTTGCGCAGAAACTCAATCGCTTCCAGGTTTTCACGGCCGCCATACTCGTTCGGGATCCACTCGCCTTCTTTGCGGCTGTAGTCGCGGTAGATCATCGACGCCACGGCATCAACGCGCAGGGCATCAATGCCAAAGCGCTCAATCCAGTACAGCGCATTGCCCACGAGGTAGTTTGCCACTTCACGACGACCGTAGTTGTAGATCAGCGTGTTCCAGTCCTGGTGATAGCCTTCGCGCGGGTCGCTGTGCTCGTACAGCTTAGTGCCGTCAAACTCTGAAAGACTAAAATCATCGGACGGGAAATGACCCGGCACCCAGTCGAGGATCACGTTTAACCCGGCGGCGTGCGCGGCATTGATAAAATAGCGGAAGTCATCGCGCGTGCCGAAGCGACGCGTCGGGGCGTACATCCCGGTCGGCTGATAACCCCAGCTTCCGTCGAACGGGTGTTCATTAATTGGCAGCAGCTCAAGGTGGGTAAAGCCCATCCATTTCGCGTACGGAACCAGCTGGTCGGCAAGCTCCCGGTAGCTGAGCCAGAAGTTATTATCGGTATGGCGACGCCAGGAACCGAGATGCACTTCGTAGACGGAGATTGGCGCATCAAAGCGGTTGGCCTGCTTGCGTTCTTCACTCTGGACAACTTTTTCCGGCAGGCCGCAAATCATTGACGCGGTTTCCGGACGCATCTGCGCTTCGAAGGCGTACGGGTCGGACTTAATACGCAGCTTGCCTTGCGCATCGATCATCTCGAATTTATACAGCTGGCCGTTGTGCGCGCCGGGGATAAACAGCTCCCAGATACCGCTTTCGCGGCGCAGACGCATCGGGTGACGACGGCCATCCCAGTAGTTGAACTGGCCGACAACGGAAACTCGCTGGGCGTTAGGCGCCCACACGGCAAACCGCGTGCCGGTGATGCCATCCATCGTATCGGCATGGGCACCCAGCGTTTCATAAGGTCGCAGGTGGGTACCTTCAGACAGCAGCCACGCGTCCATCTCCTGTAAAAGAGGCCCAAAACTGTAGGGATCATCGATGAGATTTTGCTGACCATGCCAGATAACGGCAAGCTGATAACGAAAAGGGTTTTTACGACGGGGCATTACGCCCGAAAAGAAGCCACGAGAATCGAGGCATTCCAGATTGCCGACCTTGCGGCCGGTTTTGGGTTCGATAACCCACACTTCTGTGGCATCCGGTAACAGTGCCCGGACTTCCAGCCCGGCCTCGGTACGGTGCATCCCCAGTACGGAAAAGGGGTCGGCAAAATGACCCGCAATAAGCGCATTAATCACGTCTCTATCCACACGATCGGACATGGTATTCATCCTGTTTTTTATGTCGTCCTTTTTTAGCGCCTGGGACGACTTTAATGTGACCTGAACGGGCATCCTCTCAGCCCCGTCCTAACCTCAGGTAAGAAATAACTCTTCCTTAAAGCATAGCCAACGCTCTAAATGACTCCTGATAAAAAATAAGACATATGCGTTTTACTCCATGTAGTACGCGGAAAAGGGGGTGAAAATCACCCCCCAGGGTTTAACAAATTATTACGCCAGCTGGCGCAGCATGCGACGCAGCGGCTCGGCTGCGCCCCACAGAAGCTGGTCGCCGACGGTGAATGCAGAAAGGAACTCCGGCCCCATGTTCAGCTTACGCAGACGACCCACCGGGGTGGTCAGCGTGCCGGTGACGGCAGCCGGGGTCAATTCACGCATGGTGATGTCGCGATCGTTTGGAACCACTTTCGCCCACGGGTTGTGTGCAGCCAGCAGCTCTTCCACGGTCGGAATCGACACATCTTTTTTCAGTTTAATCGTGAAGGCCTGGCTGTGGCAGCGCAGCGCGCCGATACGTACGCACAGACCGTCAACTGGAATGGTGTTCGCGGTATTGAGTATTTTGTTGGTCTCAGCCTGACCTTTCCACTCTTCGCGGGTCTGGCCGTTATCCAGCTGTTTGTCGATCCACGGGATCAGACCACCGGCCAGCGGTACACCAAAATTATCCACCGGCAGCTCGCCGCTGCGGGTCAGCTCGGTGACTTTACGCTCGATATCGAGAATAGCGGAGGCCGGGTTTGCCAGCTCGGTTGCAACGCTGTGGTGCAACTGGCCCATCTGCGTCAGCAGCTCGCGCATATGGCGCGCACCGCCGCCGGACGCGGCCTGGTAAGTCGCCACGGAGACCCACTCCACCAGGTCCTGCGCGAACAGGCCGCCGAGGGACATCAGCATCAGGCTGACGGTGCAGTTACCGCCGACAAAGGTTTTTACGCCGTTGTTCAGGCCGTCGGTGATGACGTCCTGGTTGACCGGGTCGAGAATGATGATGGCATCGTCTTTCATGCGCAGTGAAGACGCCGCATCAATCCAGTAGCCCTGCCAGCCGCTTTCACGCAGCTTTGGATAAATTTCGTTGGTATAATCGCCGCCCTGGCAAGTGACAATAATGTCGAGTGCCTTCAGCGCTTCCAGATCGAAAGCATCCTGCAACGTACCGGTGCTGCCGCCAAAAGAAGGTGCAGCCTGGCCGAGCTGGGAAGTGGAGAAGAAGACCGGGCGGATGGCGTCAAAATCGCGCTCTTCAACCATGCGTTGCATGAGAACAGAGCCGACCATACCGCGCCAGCCGATAAAACCAACGTTTTTCATAGCATTTTTTTCCTGCAGAGGGTGTGTGCTGATTGTGCAAACCAGTATTCAACTGGGATATGCTTCACATTACAAAATGCTGCCAAAGTCGCAAGCGAAATTAATCGATGATGGCCCGCCAATCAGAAATAGCGCTAATCATCATAATAACCATAGAGAGTTTCAGGGATAATTTTAATGAGTGAAATCATATCCGCGGCGGTTTTATTGATCCTGATAATGGATCCTCTGGGCAACCTGCCTATCTTCATGTCGGTGCTGAAGCACACCGAACCCAAACGCCGTCGGGCGATCATGATCCGCGAGCTGCTTATCGCGCTGCTGGTGATGTTCATCTTCCTGTTTGCCGGTGAGAAAATCCTCGCCTTCCTGAATCTGCGTGCCGAAACGGTTTCGATTTCCGGTGGGATTATCCTGTTCCTGATAGCGATTAAGATGATTTTCCCGAGTGCCGAAGGCAGCAGCAGCGGCCTGCCCGCGGGGGAAGAGCCGTTTATTGTGCCGCTGGCGATTCCCCTTGTCGCCGGACCGACGATTCTGGCAACGCTGATGCTGCTGTCGCATCAGTACCCCAATCAGATGAGCCATCTGGTGATTGCCTTGCTGATTGCCTGGGGCGGGACGTTTATCATTCTGCTGCAGTCGTCGTTGTTCCTGCGCCTGCTGGGTGAGAAAGGCGTAAACGCGCTGGAGCGCCTGATGGGGTTGATTCTGGTGATGATGGCGACGCAGATGTTCCTGGACGGGATCCGCGCGTGGATGAAGGGCTAGGTAAAAACAAAAAAGGACAACTTATGTTGTCCTTTAGCTTTTAGCCGGGTTTAACTCAACAGCGTAAACGCAATCATCCCGACAATGGCACCCGTCGTACCGAGGATGGTTTCCATCAGCGTCCAGGTTTTCAGGGTTTGCGCTTCGGTCGCACCGGTAAATTTACCAAACAGCCAGAAGCCGGCGTCGTTGACGTGTGACACCACAATCGAACCGCCCGCAATACAGATTGAGAGCGCGGCCATCTGGGCACCGGAGTAGTTAAGCTGTTCAATCACCGGCATCACCAGACCCACGGCGGTTAAACATGCCACCGTCGCAGAGCCCTGGATGATACGCACCGCCGCAGCCAGTACGAAACAGGTCACCGCAATGGGCAGCCCCATGCCGGTCAGGGCTTCGCCCAGCGCCGGCCCCACGCCGGAATCCACCAGCACCTGTTTGAACACGCCACCGGCACCGATCACCAGCAGAATGATACCCGCCGGCTGCAGCGCATGGCCGCAGATTTCCATCACTTTGTCTTTCGGCATGCCCTGACGCATCGCCAGGCCGTACATCGCCACCAGACACGCCACCAGGATCGCGGTGAACGGGTGGCCGATAAACTCAAACCATTCGTACGCGGTAGACCCCACCGGCACGAAACGCGCGGCGATGGTTTTCAGCCCCACCAGCACCAGCGGCAGCAGGATCAGCGCCAGGCTGAAGCCGAAGGACGGCATTTTGCCTTCGCCAAGGTGCGGCTCGGTGACGTCATCCGGAATGTGAAGCTCAACGTAACGGCTGATGAAGTTGCCCCACAGCGGGCCGGCAATAATCATTCCCGGGATCGCTGCACACAGGCCGATCAGTATCATCCAGCCAAAATCGGCGTGCATCTGAGAAGCCAGCAGCATCGGCGCAGGCCCAGGCAGCAGGAACGCCGCCGCAGCCGCCACGCCCGCAAACAGCGGAATCACCAGCTTCACGAGGTTAGTGCCGGTATGGCGCGCCATCGAGAACGCCACGCTAATCAGCAGCACCACGGCCACTTCGAAGAACAGCGGCAGCGCACAAATCAGACCGGCGAGGCCAATCGCGTAGTGCGCACGGCTGTGTCCGAAGGATTTGAGCATTTTGACGGCAATCTGGTCGACTGCGCCCGTCTCATGCAGGATCTTGCCAAACATCGCGCCCAGCGCGACCACAATGGCCAGGAAACCCAGCGTGCCTCCCATCCCTTTTTCCATCGTCGCTGCGATCTTATCGAGCGGCATACCGGAAAAGAGACCTGCACCAATAGACACCACCATTAAGGCAACGAAAGCATGCATACGCGCTTTCATCACTAAAAACAGCAGCAGCAATACGGAACCAACTGCTGTTAAAACTAGCGTTAATGTACTCAAAACTTACTGCCTTTTATTAATGACCTCGATGGTGCTGGCAACAACACCCTCCAGTGACTGATCGATATCAACCACTAAGACGTCTTTCTCATCGTCACCCGGCTCCTGCAACGCTTCGAACTGCGTCACCAGCATCTGGGTTTTGAAGAAGTGGCCTTTACGCGCCTTCAGACGGCTCTCAATCACCTCGAAATCGCCTTTCAGGTAGATGAAAGAGAGGTTCGGGTTGCCGTCACGCAGCAGGTCGCGGTAGGTTTTTTTCAGCGCGGAGCAGACGATCAGGGAGACCTTGTTGGTACGCTGCATCGCGAACGCGGCGTCATTCAGCGCCTGCAACCACGGTTTGCGGTCGTCATCGTTCAGCGGCTCGCCGGAGGCCATTTTCATGATATTGCTGCGCGGATGGAGGAAGTCGCCATCAAGAAACGCCGCATGAAGTTGATGCGCCACTTCGCTGGCCACGGCAGATTTACCGCTACCGGAAACGCCCATCAGGACGTAAACGTGGTGATCATGATTAGTCGTGCTCAAAGGGTGTCCCTCAGTCAATTGTTACGGGTAACAGTTATCGGTAACATTGTCCTGCCGGGGCAAAAGAGAAGCAATATCCAAACGTGCGCGAAGTGAATAAGTGTGACCCACTTCAAATTTGTCAGCTTAAATAGATCCACCCGGTGACAAGGTGAAACCTAAATCTAACATTTTCGGCGTCACCGTCTCGCCACGTATGCGCGCCAGCAGGCGTTCTGCGCCAATACGGCCCATACGTTCACGCGGTGTCAGGACGCTCGCCAGACGGGGTTCCATCACTTGGCCGATGTCGTGGCCGTGGAAACCGGCAATCGCCATGTCTTCGGGGATCTTCAGCCCCAGACGCTGGCATTCGAACGCTGCACCGACCGCAAGGTCATCGTTGGTACAGAAAATACCGTCCAGTTGCGGATACTCGCGTCGTGCCTGACGCATCAGCTCAATACCCGACGTATAGGATGACGACTGCTCAACCATCACGCTGTACGGTGTTAAACCGGCGTCGAGCATTGCCTGCTCGTAACCCTTCTGTTTGATGATAGTACGTTCATCCAGACGTGCACCCAGGTAGGCAATATGGCGATGGCCGCGGGCAATGATAGCCGCCGTCATCTGGCGCGCCGCTTCGAAGTTATCAAAGCCCACCGCAATATCGAGACACGGCGACTGGCTGTCCATCAGCTCCACCACCGGAATGCCTGCCACTTCAATCATTTTTAGCGTACGGGGGGTGTGAGTACGTTCGGTTAAAATCAGACCGTCGATGTTCCAGGAGAGCATGGACTCAAGACGTTCTTCTTCCAGTTCCGGCTTGTACCCATAGTGGGCGAGCATGGTCTGATAGCCAAAGGCATCGGTCACGCTTTCAATGCCGCGCAACACTTCGGCAAAAACCTGGTTGGTTAAGGAAGGCAGGAGGACGCCAACCGCGCGGCTGGTCGCATTCGAAAGAATATCGGGGGCGCGGTTAGGGATATACCCCAGTTCATCGAGGGCAGCGGCAATCTTGCCACGCAACGCCACGGAAACCTGTTCCGGGTTACGTAAAAACCGGCTGACCGTCATTTTGGTCACACCGACGCGATCGGCTACATCCTGAAGTACGGGGCGTTTCTTTTTCATCGTCCTGAGAAATCGTAAGTGATAGATTTGCTCAGTTTATCACGGACAAAGCCCATCCTTCCCCTGTCAAAGGGAAGGATGGGCATTTATTTATGATTTATTACACCGGTGGCAGATCAAACAGCAGAATTTCGCTTTCACTGTCGGCATGCACGGACAGTGCCTGCTCATCCCAGATTGCCAGACCATCCGCCGTGGTAGCTTTCGTGCCGTTAATAGACACCTCGCCTTTCACCACCTGGATCCAGACGCGGCGGTTAGCGGCAATCTGATGGACAGACTGTTCGTCTTTTGCCAGCGCCCAGCGGTACAGTTCCATATCCTGGTGCACTTTCAGCGAACCGTCACGCGCATCCGGAGAGAGCACCAGCTGTTTGCCCTGTTTAGCATCAAAGCGGCGCTGTTCGTAGCGCGGGGTGATGCCGGTTTCTTCCGGAATGATCCAGATTTGATACAGGTGCAGTTTTTCCGTTTTGCTTGGGTTGTATTCAGAGTGACGCACCCCGGTACCCGCACTCATAATCTGGAACTCGCCCGCCGGAACCTGCTCTTTGTTGCCCATGCTGTCCTGGTGCTCAACCGCCCCTTCCAGCACATACGTCAGGATTTCCATGTCTTTGTGCGGGTGGGTACCGAAGCCCTGGCCTGCATCAATCACGTCATCGTTAATGACGCGCAGTGCGGAGAAGCCCATAAAGTTCGGGTCGTAGTAGTCAGCAAACGAGAATGAATGCCATGAGTCCAGCCAGCCATGATTCGCGTGACCACGTTCGTTTGCTTTGCGTAAGTAGATCATTATTTCACCCTCAGTTCGTTTCGATGGAGTAAGTGTGGACGCAAACGGCCTGGGATCATAGAGGGTGAAAATTGACTCCTCTGTTCAAAAATTTAGAACAAGCAAAGAGGAGTCATGTTTTCTTATCTGGCGAGGGTTATCGTGGCAGGAGAGGCCTGTTCGAAGGCCCGTTCAAGGAGTTCGAGATTGGTCATAACTTCAGATTCCTTGACGTAATTGGGCGCACCGTTAGTCAGGGTCTCATACAGCGCATCGTAAACGCGTCCGTAGTCACCCGCTTCGGGTTTCACGTCCTCTCTAACGGTGATGCCCTCTGCGTTGACGTACTCCAGCACGCCCACGGAGTCATCCGCCGCAAACCCCGGGTCGCCGGGCATAATGTTCGCCTTCAGGCTGGTCTCCTGCTGGTCGATACCGTACTTGATAAACGAGCCTCGGGTGCCGTGAACGATAAATTTCGGGTAGTCAATTTTCACCAGATGGCTGGTTTTGACGATGGCTTTCAGGTCGCCGTAAAACAGCTGGGCTTCGAAGGTGTCATCCGGATTGGCTTTGTTGCGCAGGCTGCGGATATCGTACGCCATGTGGTCCGGTCGGCCAAACAGAGAGATGATTTGATCGAGCGTATGCACGCCCAGACCATAGAATGAGCCATCCTGCGGCAGGCCGGGATGCGTTTCGGCCACCGGACGGTAGTAATCAAAGTGGCTTTCAATCTCGACGATGTCACCCAGTTTACCGCTCTCAATCACTTTTTTTGCCGTCAGGAAGCAGCTGTCAAAGCGGCGGTTTTGGTACGGCGTGACGGTCAGCCCTTTGCGCTTCGCCAGGTCAAACAACGTTTTCGCCTCTGCCATTGTCGGGGTAAACGGCTTTTCCACCAGCACGTTTTTGCCCGCCTCCAGCGCGCGTTTTGCGTACTCGAAATGGCTGTCAGCATGGGTACAGACAATCACCAGTTTGACCTGCGGATCGTTGAGGACCTCATCAAGATCGCAGGTGAAATGAATATGGGAGTACTGGGGAGACTGCTCTTCCGGCTTCGCGCGACGCCGGTAGATATGGGCAACGTGCCAGCTGTCTTTGCGGTTGAGAACATACGGAAGGTGGTAACGCGTGGTGCTTTTGCCAAATCCAATAAATGCGCAATGTAATGTCATGGCTCAGTCCTTTTTAAGGTTACTGAGTGCAACCATAGCGCAAGTTTTGCCCTCACCCCAGCCCTCTTCCATGGGGAGCGGGCGAAAAAAGACAAAAAAAAGCCAGCGTAAAGCTGGCTAAAGTAATACTGGAAGCAATGTGAGCAATGTCGTGCTTTCAGGTTCCCGTAGGGGTCTTCCTGAACGCAGAGCAATAATAATCATTCTCATTCGCACTTGTCCAATCTTTTTTGCAAAAATTAGCAGTTGACTCAAATTTTAATCTCACTGATGTTGGAATGGACGTTTAACTGACTGAGGATGAAGGAATGAGTGAGATTGTGATACGCCATATCGAAGCCCGCGATGCAGAAGCGCTACGTGACATTATGTCGCATCCTGGGGTGTATCACGACACGCTACAACTTCCCCATCCCTCAATGGATATGTGGCATGACCGGGTCGCGACGAAACCGGGAAGACGGCATCTCGTCGCCTGTCTGGACCAGCGAGTGGTTGGCCATATGGCACTCGATGTGATGGAAAATCCCCGCCGCAGCCACGTTGCAACGTTCGGCATTAGCGTGGCCGCTGATGTACAGGGACGCGGTGTGGGTCGTGCGCTCATGCGCGAAATGGTCAATCTCTGCGACAACTGGTTGCGCATTGAACGCATTGAGCTCACGGTTTTTGCGGATAACCCTGCGGCACTGGCGCTGTATAAGAAGTTTGGGTTTGAAATCGAAGGGACCGGCAGGAACTTCGCCCTGCGTAACGGCGACTATGTGGACGCGTATTACATGGCGCGGCTGAAGTGATAAATTGCCCGGTAACGCGACGCTTACCGGGCAATAAAATCAGAACCCCGCCGTCAAATCATCCACCGAACGCGGATCCGAGGCCCCAAACAGCGTGCCGTCCGGGCCGACCATAATGCTCTGGGTGCTGCCCATTGCCTCTTTCAGCGCCACCTTCTGCCCGCGCTGCTCCAGCAGTTTTAAGGTGTCCGGGCTAAAGCCCTTCTCAACGCGCAACTCATCCGGCAGCCACTGATGATGGAAACGTGGTGCGTTCGTCGCTTCGGCGACATTCATTCCAAAGTCGATGCTGTTCACCACCATCTGCAGCACCGTGGTGATAATACGGCTGCCGCCAGGGCTGCCTGTCACCAGCCAGGTTTTACCGTCTTTGACCACGATGGTAGGCGACATGGACGATAGCGGACGCTTCTTCGGTCCGACCGCATTCGCATCCCCACCCACCAGCCCGTAGACGTTCGGCACGCCCGGTTTGGCCGAGAAGTCATCCATCTCGTTATTGAGCAGAATCCCGCTGTTGCCTGCCACGATGCCTGTACCAAAGGTGGTGTTGAGGGTATAGGTCACCGCCACCGCGTTACCGTCTTTATCCACCACCGAGAAGTGGGTGGTCTGGTTGCTCTCATACGGTGCCAGCTTGCCCGGGCGGATCTCGCTCGACGGTTTGGCCTTGTTGATGTCAATCTCATCAGCAATCGATTTAGCATAGGCTTTATTGGTCAGCGCCTGCCACGGCACCTTCACGAAGTCCGGGTCGCCCAGGTATTCTGAACGGTCGGCGTAGGCGCGTTTTTCCGCCTCTGCCATCACCTGCATGGCATCCGCACTGCCGAAGCCGAACTTGTGCATATCGAAGTTTTCAAGAATGTTGAGGATCTGCACGATGTGAATGCCGCCGGAAGACGGAGGCGGCATCGAGAAAACGTCATAGCCGCGATAGCTTCCGTGAATCGGCTCACGCTCGACGGCCTTGTACTCCGCGAGATCCGCTTTGGTGATAAGCCCACCGTTCTTTTGCATCTCTTCGGCAATCTGGTCGGCAATCGCCCCTTTGTAGAACGCATCCGGGCCGTGCTCCGCGATCAGCTCCAGACTTTTCGCCAGGTTCTTCTGCACCAGCTTATCGCCCTTCTTCAGCGGTTCGCCGTCTTTCCAGAAGATAGCCTTGCTGTTTTCGTGATTCGGAATCACTTCGCTGCCATAGGTTTTAAGATCGTCAGCCAGGGCGTCATTCACCACAAAACCTTCGCGGGCGAGCTTAATCGCAGGCTGTACCACTTTGTTGAGCGGCAGGGTGCCATATTTTTCCAGCGCCAGGGAGAAGCCTGCGACGGTGCCCGGCGTACCGGAGGCAAGATGCGAGGTCAGGGATTTTTTGCTGTCCGGGTTGCCTTGATCGTCAAGGAACATATCGCGGGAAGCCTGTCCGGGGGCCATCTCACGGAAGTCGATGGCGGTGGTTTTGCCGTCTTTGGTCCGCAGCATCATAAAGCCGCCGCCGCCCAGGTTCCCCGCCTGCGGATGCGTCACCGCCAGCGCATAGCCCACCGCGACTGCCGCATCCACCGCATTACCGCCCTGCCGGAGAATATCGACGCCCACTTTCGTTGCCAGCGCATCCACCGACGCCACCATACCCTGCGTTGCCCGCACGGGATGAAAAACATCTTCCTCCACGCCGTACGAGACTGGCGGAGCCGCTGGCGGGTTGGCCGCCACGCTAAATGTGCCGCCTGCCATCAGCGCGGCGATCGCTATCCAGCGCAAAAACGTTGGTTTCATCATTATTGTTCTCCAGGTGAAGAGGGCCATATTCCCCGCTTAAGCCTGGTTCACAACTCCTAAAAAATCATCGTCATGGTGAAATCAGGGTAAACTTAAGAGAAGCCTCAAAAGAAGGAGATGACAATGAAACGCTTACTGATTCTTACGGCGCTGCTTCCGTTTGCCGCGCTCGCACAGCCACTCAATACGATGAACAACCCGAACCAGCAGGGCTACGTCATTCCAAGCCAGCAGCGTATGCAAACGGAGATGATGAGCCAGCAGCAACAGCAGAAAGGGATGCTGAACCAGCAGTTGAAAACGCAGACCCAGGTGCAGCAGCAAAGCCTGCAAAACCAGATGAACACCAACACCCAGCGCATACAGCAGGGTCAGGTGCGTGAGCAGCCGCTGCCTAACCCGAACGGCGGGATGCTGGGCGGGATGACCTCGTCGGGCAGCGGACAGCAGCATATGCTGCCGTCCCAGTCACCGTCGAATGGCGGGATGCTTAATTCTTCGCAGAACTAAAGTTCGGGCCGATTACGTCAATCGCATCGGTACAGATACTGTCCACCCCCCAGCGCAGCAGCTCTGCCGCGCGCTGGGGTTTGTTGACGGTATAGACCAGGATATGCAGCCCCGCCTCTTTCAACATTTTTACCCGCGCCTCATCCAGCAGCGCGTGGTTCAGGTGAATCGACACACACCCTAAACGGCTGGTCAGCTCACGCCAGTCATCACGCCACGTGTCGAGCAGCAGTCCGCGCGGCAACGCCGGAACGGACGCCTGCGCCGCCTCCAGGGCATCAATGTCAAACGACGACAGCAGGGGTGGCGTCATGCCCTCCCACAGCTCACGCGCGGCCAGCGCAATGACTTTACCTGTGAACGGCCCGGTGCCGGTGGTTGGTTTGATTTCGATATTGGCCATCATGCCGTGCAGGCGACAGCGGTCGGCCACTTCCGCCAGCAGCGGCAGCGGCTCGCCTTTGAACTCGCTGCTGTACCAGCTTCCGGCGTCGACGTTCAGCAGATCGCGCCACGGCAGGTCTCCCGCCACGCCCCAGCCATTGCTGGTACGTTCGAGGTTGTCATCATGCAGAAGGAAAATCTCGCCGTCTTTCGATAGCTTGGCGTCGAACTCGATCATCGTGTGACCGTAATGCGCGCCCATATCGATAGCCGCCAGCGTGTTTTCCGGCGCCAGTTTACCGCCGCCCCGGTGGGCGACGATGTGGGGATAAGGCCAGTTACTCATATACGTTGTCCTGTTTCACCGTCGAATACGTGCAGGTGATTTTCCGGCAGATGCAGCCACAGCGTGCTGCCTGCTTTAGGGCGCTCCTGATGGGCCAGACGCACCACCATTTTTTGTTCACCCCAACGTCCGTGCGCCAGGTTGTCAGCCCCCAGCATCTCCAGCGTGTCCATGACCAGCGGCACGCCGCCTTCCGCCTGTGAGGTTAACCCAATATGTTCCGGGCGGATACCGAGCGTCATCTTACGCCCGGCATAGCCACGATAGTACCCGTTTACGGGCAGCGCCATCCCACTTTCCAGCTCAAAATGCGTACCGGCGCTGCTGAGCCGCCCTTCCAGCAGGTTCATCGCCGGACTGCCAATAAAGCTCGCCACAAAGCGGGAGGCCGGTTTCTCGTATACCTCCACCGGGGTGCCAATCTGTTCGGCGACGCCTTTGTTCATCACCATCACGCGCTGGGCGAGGGTCATCGCTTCCACCTGATCGTGCGTCACATACAGGGAGGTGGTTTTCAGACGACGGTGCAGCTGCTGCAACTCAAGGCGCATCTGCACGCGCAGCTTGGCATCAAGGTTTGAGAGCGGCTCGTCGAACAGGAACACCGCAGGGTCACGCACAATGGCGCGCCCCATCGCCACGCGCTGGCGCTGTCCGCCGGACAGTTCACGCGGACGACGCTTGAGCAGGCCATCCAGCTCCAGAATACGCGCCGCCTCTTTCACGCGCTCATCGATATGGCTTTTGCCCATCCCGCGGATTTTCAGCCCCCAGGCCATGTTCTCTTCCACGCTCATGTGCGGATAAAGGGCGTAGTTCTGAAACACCATCGCGATGCCCCGGTCCTTCGGCTCCATCTCGGTCACGCGCTGGCGATCGATCCAGATATCGCCGCTGGTCACACGTTCAAGCCCGGCAACCATACGCAGCAGCGTCGATTTGCCGCAGCCTGACGGGCCAACCATCACGATAAACTCCCCGTCCGCCACGTCGAGCGTTAACGGCTGAATGACCTGGGTTTTGTTGTCCCAGCTTTTGGTCACTGCCTGTAATTTTAAACCTGCCATCTTATTTCTCACTGTCCACTAAACCACGCACGAACGCACGTTGCATGGCTAAAACGATAACGACCGGGGGGATAAGGGTGAGCAGCATCGCCGCCATCACCTGATTCCAGAGCGTGGTGCCTTCACCGGTGGCGATCATGCCTTTGATGCCCGCCACGGCGGTGCCAAGATTGACGTCCTGAATAATCAGCAGCGGCCACAGATACTGGTTCCAGCCGTAGATAAAGGTGATGACAAACAGCGCCGCAAGGTTGGTTTTCGACAGCGGCAGCACGATGTCACGGAAGAAGCGCATCGGCGAGGCTCCGTCAATACGCGCGGCCTCAATCAGCTCGTCCGGCAGGGTCATAAAGAACTGGCGGAACAGGAAGGTGGCGGTGGCCGAGGCCATCAGCGGCAGGGTTAAACCTGCGTAGCTGTCCAGCATCTTCAGGTTGGCGATCACTTCCACCGTCGGGAAGATACGCACTTCGACCGGCAGCATCAGGGTGATGAAGATCATCCAGAAGAACAGGTTACGCAGGGGAAAGCGGAACCAGACGATGGCGAAAGCCGAGAGCATCGACACCGTGATTTTGCCCACCGTAATACCGAACGCCATGATGAAGCTGTTCAGCATCATCAGCCAGAATGGCGCGCTGTTAGCGCCCACGCCCTGGGTCCAGATGGTTTTCATGTTTTCGAAAAGATGCCCGCCTGGGATCAGCGTCATCGGCGTATCAAACACCGCTTTGGTGTCCAGCGTGGCGGCAACGAAGGCCACATACAGCGGGAACAGAATGACGATGATGCCCAAAATCAGCATGGTGTGGCTGAACATCGTCAGCCCGCGACGGTTCTCGATCATTGGTAGCGCACCTTACTTTCGACATAACGGAACTGCACTACCGTGAGAAGGATGACGAGGAACATCAGCACGACCGACTGGGCGGCAGATGCCGAGAGATCCAGACCGGCAAAGCCTTCGCGATAGATCTTATAGATAAGCGTCGTCGTGGCCTGCACCGGGCCACCGGCCGTGGCGGCGTCGATCACCGGGAAGGTGTCGAAGAAGGCGTAAACCAGGTTGACCACCAGCAGGAAGAAACTCACCGGGGCAATCAGCGGCAGCGACAGCCTAAAGAAACGACGGACCGGCCCTGCACCATCAATCGCCGCGGCTTCAACCAGCGAGCGCGGAATAGACTGCAGCGCAGCAAAGAAGAACAGGAAGTTGTAGCTGATCTGTTTCCACACCGACGCGAAGACCACCAGGAACATCGCCTGACCGCTGTTCTGGGCGTGGTTCCAGTCGTAGCCGAACTCCGCCAGGAAATGGGTAATCAGCCCGCGCCCTGGGTTAAACAGGAAGATCCACAGCACGGCGGCGACGGCAGGCGCCACGGCGTAAGGTAGCAGCATCAGCGTCTGATACAGACGGCTGCCGCGCACCACGTAATCCACCAGCGCCGCGAAAAAGAGCGATGCGACAAGGCCGCTGACAGTGACCAGCGCGCTGAACTTCATGGTCGTCCAGAAGGCGTCGAGGTAATAGCTGTCATGGAACAGTGCGGTAAAGTTGTCCAGCCCGACAAACTGGCTGGAAAGCCCAAACGGATCGACGCTTTGTACCGAGTACCAGAGCGCCTCGCCCGCAGGCCAGATAAAGAAGATAACGGTGATGACCAGCTGCGGCGCGACCAGCAAATACGGCAGCCAGCGCGAACGGAACACCGGACGGGATGAGGACATAGTTTAGCTCAGCGTAGGTAGCCCTCACCCCAGCCCTTCCCACAGGGAGAGGGACAGGATGAGGGTAAAATGATTAAGACTTTGTTGATTGCTCAAAGCGGCGCAGCAGCTGATTACCGCGCTCTACCGCAGAATCCAGCGCCTGCTGTGGGGTTTTCTTCCCGGTCCACACGCTTTCCAGCTCTTCATCTACGATGGTACGGATCTGCGGCATGTTCCCCAGACGCAGGCCTTTGGTGAACGGCAATGGCGGCTTGTTGAGCATCTGACGCGTCGCGATATCCGCGCCCGGGTTTTTGCTGTAGAAGCCCTGCTCGCGGGTCAGGTCATACGCAGCCGTGGTGATAGGCAGGTAGCCGGTTTTCTGATGCCATTCGGCGGCATTCTCTGGTTTCGCCAGGAAGTCGAGGAACTCGGCCACGCCCTTGTAGGTGCCCTTGTCTTTGCCCTGCATGACCCACAGGCTCGCCCCACCGATGATGGCGTTCTGCGGTGCGCCTTTCACGTCAGCGTCGTAAGGCATCATGCCTACGCCGTAGTTGAATTTTGCGTAATGACGGATATCCGCCAGAGAGCCGGAAGAGGCGGTCGTAATCGCGCAGTCACCGTTGTAGAACTTCTCGGTGGATTCGTCTTTACGCCCGAAGTAGCTGAAATCGCCCTTCTTGTTGAGATCGGCAAGCAGAGCGATGTGCTTCACCTGCTCTGGCTTGTTGAACTCCAGTACCGCGTCGGTGCCGTCGAAGCCGTTGTTTTTGGTGGCCACCGGCAGGCCGTGCCAGGCGCTGAAGTTTTCAATCTGGATCCAGCCCTGCCAGCCGCTGGCGTAGCCGCACTTCATCCCCGCCGCTTTCAGCTTAGCGGTGTACGCCGCCAGATCCTGCCAGGTTTTTGGCGGTTGTTCCGGATCTAAACCGGCTTTCCTGAAGGCGTCTTTGTTGTAGTACAGCACCGGCGTGGAGCTGTTAAACGGCTGAGACAGCAAATGACCGGTTTTGGAATCGGTGTAGTAACCCGCCACGGTCGGCACGAACTGCGATTCGTCGAAGTTGATACCTGCGTCTTTAAACACTTCGTAAACCGGTTTAATGGCTTTAGAGGCCATCATGGTCGCAGTACCGACTTCGTAAACCTGAAGCAGCGCAGGTGCATTACCGGTACGGAAAGCGGCAATGCCCGCGCTCAGGCTCTGCTCGTAGTTACCTTTGTACACCGGCACAATTTTGTAATCCGGATGGGTGTCGTTGAAACGCTGCGCCAGGGAGTCAACTTCTTTACCCAACTCCCCTTCCATGGAATGCCAGAACGGAATGGTGGTGACAGCCATTGCGTTCGCCGCAAAAGCCAGACCCATTGCCAGACCCAAAGCTGTGTGTCGTAACGATGTCATTGTCATCTCTCTTATTGTGCCGGATGCGCGATATCACGCGTTTTTATGCTCGCGAGGTAACATGACATGCTCGAATGACAGAAAAATAACTTTTTCTTTACAGTGAGATGACAACAAAACGTCAGGCGGATGATGGTTGTGTGAAGGCGGTTGGGGTAAGTTCGGTGCGGTCTGGTGCCCTGCATGAAAAAAGGCAACTGACGTTGCCTTTTTGCTTTTGCTTTATCTAGCCGCCGAGATAGGCGCTTCGCACCGCTTCGTTTGCCAGCAGCGCGTCACCGGTATCGGAGAGCACCACGTGGCCGTTTTCCAGCACGTAGCCGCGGTCGGCGAGCTTCAGCGCCTGGTTGGCGTTCTGCTCGACGAGGAAGATGGTCATCCCCTCTTTACGCAGCTGTTCGATGGTGTCGAAGATCTGCTGAATGATGATCGGCGCAAGACCGAGCGACGGTTCATCCAGCAGCAGTAAACGCGGCTGGCTCATCAGCGCGCGACCAATCGCCAGCATCTGCTGTTCACCACCGGACATCGTGCCGGCCCGCTGAATACGGCGCTCCCACAAACGCGGAAACAGCTCATAGACCCATTTGATGCGGGACTGGTACTGGTCGCGGTCGGCAAAGAAGCCGCCCATCGCAAGGTTCTCTTCCACCGTCATTCGTGAGAAGACGCGACGCCCTTCCGGGACAATCGCTACCGCTTCACGCATGATTCTGGCGGTTTGCCAGTCGGTAATATCTTTGCCATCAAAGACAATCCGCCCGCTGGTGGCGCGCGGGTCGCCGCACAGGGTGCCGAGCAGCGTGGTTTTACCCGCACCGTTCGCGCCAATCAGGGTGACGATTTCGCCCTGATTGATATGCAGGCTGACATCGTGCAGCGCCTGTATCTTGCCGTAGTGAGCATTAACCTTGTCGAACGTTAACATCGCTTTTTCCATCTTATGCCTCACCCAGGTATGCACGGATCACGTCCGGGTTGTTGCGGATCTCTTCCGGCGTCCCGTTTGCCAGCGGCGTGCCCTGGTTTACCACGTAGATACGGTCAGAAATGCCCATCACCAGCTTCATATCATGCTCAATCAGCAGGATGGTGGTGTCATGATGATCGCGCAATTCGGCAATCAACTCGTCCAGCTCTTTGGTCTCTTTCGGGTTAAGCCCTGCCGCCGGTTCATCGAGCATCAGGATTTCTGGCTGCGTCACCATGCAGCGCACGATCTCCAGACGACGCTGGTCACCGTAGGCCAGGTTGCTGGCCTGACGGTTCGCATGCTGCAGCAGGCCGATACGGTCGAGCCAGGTGGCGGCGCGGTCGAGCGCTTCATCCTGAGCACGGCGGAAGGCCGGGGTTTTCAGCAGGCCAGAGAAAAGGCCGGTTTTGAGCTGCAGGTGTTGCGCCACCAGCAGGTTCTCTATCACCGTCATCTCGCGGAACAGACGCACGTGCTGGAAGGTACGCACCACCCCCATGCGGGCAATCTGCTGGCCCGGAAGCCCTTCCAGATGCTGGTCGCGCAGCTTGATGGTGCCACCCGTCGGCTTGTAGAAACCGGTCAGGCAGTTAAAGACCGTGGTTTTCCCCGCGCCGTTAGGGCCAATCAGGGAGACAATCTCTTTCTTGTGCAGATCCAGATTCACGTTGTTGACGGCCAGCAGGCCGCCAAAACGCATCATCAGGCCGTTAACGGATAATAATGGCTGGCTCATGCCTGCTCTCCTTTCGCTTGCCCGTTTTTCAGCTTCAGCTGTGGACGGGTCATCGGCAGCAAGCCCTGCGGACGCCAGATCATCATCAGCACCATCAAACCACCCAGCATAAGCATGCTGTATTCGTTAAAGTCACGCATCAGCTCACGGGAGACCACCAGCAGAATGGCCGCCAGGATAACGGCAAACTGCGAGCCCATACCGCCGAGCACCACAATCGCCAGCACAAAGGCAGATTCAGCAAAGGTAAACGATTCGGGGCTGACAAAGCCCTGACGCGCGGCAAACAGCGTACCGGCAAAACCGGCAAACGCGGCGCTGATGGTAAACGCGGTCAGCTTGATGCGGGTCGGGTTGAGGCCCAGTGAACGGCAGGCGATTTCATCTTCACGCAGCGCTTCCCACGCACGGCCCAGCGGCATACGCAGCAGACGGTTAATCACAAACAGGGTAAGCACCACCAGCAGCAGCGCCACCAGGTAGAGCCAAATCACCCGGTCGGACGGATCGTACTTCACGCCAAAGAAGTTGCTGAAAGTATCCCAGCCCCCTTCGCGAGCCGTACGGCTGAACTCCAGACCAAAGAAGGTCGGTTTCGGGATCTGGCTGATCCCGTTCGGGCCGCCGGTCACTTCGGTGTTGTTGAGCAGCAGGATACGCACGATTTCGCCGAAGCCTAAGGTCACAATCGCCAGATAGTCACCGCGCAGGCGTAAGACCGGGAAGCCCAGCAGGAAGCCCGCCGCGGCGGAGACCAGGCCCGCCAGCGGCAGACAGGTCCAGAAGCCGAGACCGTAATAGTGGTTCAGCAGCGCGAAGGTATAGGCCCCGATGGCGTAGAAACCACCGTAGCCCAGCACCAGCAGGCCAGACAGCCCCACCACTACGTTCAGGCCCAGACCGAGGATCACGTAGATCATGGTCAGGGTCGCGATATCGACCGTACCGCGAGAGACCACAAACGGCCACGCCACCGCAGCCACCAGCAGCGCCACGAAGAACAGCTTCTGCTTAACGGTTGAGCCGTCGAGAGCCGGCAGAACGAATTTCGGACCGGAGACACTTTTCAGCGTCTTCTGGAACACAGGACGCAGCATCTGGAACAGAAACACAACCGCGGTGCCAATGAATATCCACTGCCAGCGAATGTCGGCGGCGGTATCCACCACCAGTTTTGTGCCGTCCAGCTCTAACTGGACGCCCATAAAGACGCCTGCCAGCACGAAGAACATGGCGGCTGAGAGGAGCGCCATTGCGAAATGCATCGGTTTCATACTTTCTCTACCTCCGGACGACCCAGAATACCGGTAGGCATTACCAGCAGAACCAGAATCAGCAGGGCAAACGACACCACATCTTTATATTCCGTACTCAGATACGCGGAGGAGAGCGCTTCGGCCACGCCCAGGATCAGGCCGCCAATCATCGCGCCTGGAATACTGCCGATACCGCCCAGGACCGCCGCGGTGAAGGCTTTCATCCCGGCCATAAAGCCGATGTACGGGTTGATAACGCCGTAGAACTGCCCCAGCAGGACACCCGCGACCGCCGCCATCGCTGCCCCAATCACAAAGGTCAGGGCGATAACGCGGTCGGTGTTGATGCCAAGCAGGCTCGCCATCTTCAGATCTTCTGCGCAGGCACGGCAGGCGCGTCCCATACGCGAGTAGCGGATAAAGACCGTCAGGGCGAGCATTGCAACGAAGGTCACCACCCAGATCACCAGCTGCATGGTGGTGATAGAGGCAGAGAAGTTCTCGCTGGCACCGACCACCCACTGACCGTTGAACAGGCTTGGCAGCGCCACGTCGCGCGAGCCTTCCGTCAGGCTGACGTAGTTTTGCAGGAAGATCGACATCCCGATGGCGGAGATCAGCGCAATCAGGCGTTTGGAGCTACGCACCGGCCGGTACGCCACGCGTTCAATGCTCCAGCCATAGGCGCTGGCAATCACAATCGCGCCGACAAACCCGGCGGCGACCAGCAGCCAGCTGCTGTCGATACCCATCATCATCAGGGCGGCGATAATCATAAAGGAGACATAGCTACCGATCATGTAGACCTCGCCGTGGGCGAAGTTAATCATGCCGATAATGCCGTAAACCATCGTGTACCCGATGGCGATCAGCGCGTAGGTGCTTCCCAGCGTGACGCCGTTAAACATCTGCTGCAGGAAATAGAGAAACTGCTCGGACATATGCAAACCTTTTTATACCCGCCCGGCGGTCCGGGCGGTGGGATAATTATTTGGCGACCGAGGACGAACCGTCGGCGTGCCACTTAAAGACACCAAACTCAAATCCCTTCAGATCGCCTTTCTCATCCCAGTTCAGCGGCCCAATCACGGTGTTCGCCCCGTGTGCTTTTAAATCTTTCACCAGATCCAGCGGTTCTTTGCTGCCGGTGCGATCCAGCGCGGTTGCCAGAGACTGCACCGCCGCGTAGGTGATCCAGACGTACGGACCACTTGGATCTTTCTTCTGCGCCTTGAGCGCGTCTACGATAGCCTTGTTCGCAGGATCCTGGTCATAGCGTTTTGGCATCGTCACCAGCATGCCTTCGCCTGCGTCCCCGGCGATGTTCGACAGGGAGGCGTTACCGACGCCTTCTGGGCCCATAAACTGGGTTTTCAGCCCGACCGAACGCGCCTGACGCAGCATCTGACCCATTTCCGGGTAGTAGCCGCCGTAGTAAACAAAATCGATATTCTCTTTTTGCAGACGGGCGATCAGCGCGGAGAAATCTTTCTCGCCAGCGGTAATGCCATCAAAGAAGACGATATTCGCGCCGCCTTTTTTCAGCCCGTCCTGAACGGAGCGCGCCAGGCCTTCGCCGTACTGCTGTTTGTCATGAATAATGGCGATGCGCGTCGGCTTGACGGTATCGAGGATGTATCGGGCGGCGGTTGGTCCCTGAGACGAGTCCAGACCGGCAGTACGCATGATGTGCTGATAACCGCGCTGAGTCAGTTCAGGGTTGGTTGCGCCCGGGGTAATCATCAGAATGCCTTCGTCTTCGTAGATGTCCGACGCAGGCTGGGTGGACGACGAGCACAGGTGGCCAATCACGTACTGAATACCATCGTTCACGATTTTGTTAGCAACCGCGACGGCCTGTTTGGGATCGCAGGCGTCGTCATATTCCACGCCAACCAGCTTGTCGCCTTTGATGCCGCCTTTGGCGTTGATGTCTTTGATTGCCTGGCGAGCACCGTTGAACTCCATGTCCCCCCACTGGGCAACAGGACCGGACATCGCACCCACTACAGCAACCTTAATATCTTCCGCCATGGCTGCATGCGAAATCGCCAATGCAACCATCCCCGCGATTAACGTCTTCGCGTTCCTTTTCATCTCTGAATCCCCATTCGTGATGTCGTGTATATATTTTGTTTTATTATGGTTAAAAAGCATTCTGTACTTTTAATGCACAACGCTATTTTTACCAGCGCCTTTAATGGTTTAGCGCAGTTTTTCATAAAAACCAGACTAAAATCTCTATTTTTCAGGCGATTAAGCAAAGATAATATTCTGAAACAAGGCAGAGATAAACAAATAAAATTGCAGTTTGCAGCATAAAATAACGGTACAAAGCGCCGAATAATTCACTGCCATTCAGGTTAAAATTCTGCTTATTTTTCGATCCATGTGTTTTCAAACTGCCCTTCGCGCTGCCAAAAAACTAATCACCTGGTGAGCCGGGATAAAAAGAGGAAGCCGCTGAGGGAATAAATTGAGTACACTGCCCCTACTCAATTTGATTTGGACAAGCAGCTAATGAAACTGACTATCGTGCGTCTGGTGACCTTTAGCGACCAGGATCATATCGACCTGGGCAAGATCTGGCCGGAATATTCCCCTTCGTCGCTCCGTGTCGATGAGACACACCGCATCTACGCCGCGCGCTTTAACGAGCGTCTGCTCGCCGCGGTTCGCGTGACGCTGAGCGGCACCGAAGGGGCGCTGGACTCACTGCGCGTACGTGACGTGACCCGTCGTCGCGGTGTGGGGCAGTATTTAATTGAAGAAATAATCCGTGAAAACCCGAACGTTACCTCCTGGTGGATGGCCGACGTGGGCGTGGAAGACCGCGGCGTGATGGCGGCGTTTATGCAGGCGTTAGGGTTTACGGCGCAGGAAAACGGGTGGGAGAAACGTCAGGTTTGCTGAATGCCGCCTGATGCCCTCACCCCGCCCCTCTCCCACAGGAGAGGGTGCAAATACTAAAACGGCAACCGAAAGGTTGCCGTTTGCTTTTATTTGGCGTCGGTTGCCGTTCCGTTAGCATGCCAGTCAAACACGCCGAACTCGAAGCCTTTCAGATCGCCCTTCGCATCCCAGGAAAGCGGACCCATCACGGTATCGACAGAGTTGGCTTTCAGCCAGGTGGCAATCTCAGCCGGATCGGCTGACTGGTTCAGACCCGCCTGCAGAGACTGCAGCGCAGCGTAGGTGGTCCAGACGAACGCGCCGCTTGGATCCTGTTTCTTCGCCTTGATGGCATCTACGATCGGTTTGTTCGCAGGCACCTGGTCGTAGTTCTTCGGTTTGGTCACCAGCAGGCCTTCAGCAGACTCACCGGCGATGTTAGACAGGGAAACGTTCGCAACCCCTTCCGGACCCATAAACTGGGTTTTCAGGCCAGCCGCACGTGCCTGACGCAGGATCTGGCCCATTTCAGGGTGATAGCCACCGTAGTAAACGAAATCAATATTCTCTTTCTTCAGACGTGCCACCAGAGTGGAGAAGTCTTTCTCACCGGCGGTGATACCGTCAAAGAAGACCACATTGGCATTGCCTTTCTTCAGACCATCCTGCACGGCACGCGCCAGACCTTCACCGTACTGCTGTTTGTCGTGAACAATCGCGATACGCTTCGGCTTCACGTTGTCCAGAATGTATTTTGCCGCGGTTGGGCCCTGGTCTGAATCCAGACCGGTGGTACGCAGGGTCAGCTTATAGCCACGTGCGGTCAGCTCCGGCGCCGTTGCAGCCGGGGTGATCATCAGAATGCCTTCGTCTTCGTAGATATCAGACGCGGGCTGCGTGGAAGAGGAGCACAGGTGACCGATAACGTATTTGATCCCGTCGTTCACCACTTTGTTCGCCACGGCAACCGCTTGTTTCGGGTCACAGGCATCATCATATTTTACGATCTGCAGTTTTTCGCCCTTGATACCGCCCTTAGCATTAATGTCTGCAACCGCCTGTTCTGCGCCGGTAAATTCCTGGTCGCCGTACTGTGCTACCGGACCGGACATCGCGCCCACGACAGCCACTTTAATATCGGCCTGTGCCATCGTGCTGAATGCCAACGCAATACATCCTGCCAGTAACGCTTTACCCTTCATATTCATCCTGAGATTCCCCATTATTATGGTTATTACGATTGTCGTGATGTTGTTGTGTAGCGCTTTATTTCAGTTATAGGTATGACAGTCGCGCTTTTTCAGCATACTCTGCTAAAACATACCCCATTTTTATGATTTTGGAATAGCTAATTTGAAATGAATATATGATAAGCCCGGCAGGGATCACCGCCGGGCCAGGGCTTTAACGTGTCAGCGACGCGGAGATAATATCCAGCGCTTTACGGAACTGAACTTCGGGGATGGTAAGCGGATAGAGGAAACGGATAACGTTGCCGTACACGCCGCAGCTCAGCAGCAATAGACCTTCCTGTAACGCACGCTCCTGGACCTGACGCGTGAATTCCGGCGACGGCAGCCCGGTTTGCGGGTCGTTAAACTCCACCGCCACCATTGAGCCCTGGGCACGAATATCAGCGATAAACGGACAGTCCCCCTTCGCTTTGTTCAGCACTTCCACCAGATGATGGCCAAGATGCGCCGCGCGCGTGCAGAGATCCTCTTCATCAATCACATCCAGCACGGCATGGGCTGCGGCAATCGCCAGCGGGTTGCCGGCGTAAGTCCCGCCCAGCCCGCCAGGTGCGGGGGCATCCATCACTTCCGCCCGGCCAGAGACCGCCGAGAGCGGCATCCCGCCGGCCAGGCTTTTCGCCATGGTGATCAGATCCGGCTTCACGCAATGGTGTTCCATCGAGAACAGCTTGCCGGTTCGCGCAAAGCCACTTTGCACTTCGTCGGCAATCAGCAAAATTCCGTGCGTATCGCACAGTTCGCGCAGGGCCTGCATAAAATCGGCGGGGGCAATGTTGAACCCCCCCTCCCCCTGAACCGGTTCCAGGATAATGGCCGCCACCTGGTCCGGCGCAATGTCTGCTTTGAAGATGCGTTCGAGGCTTTTTAACGCTTCTGCCGTGCTGACGCCGTACAGATCATTTGGATAGTGCGCGTGATAAACCGATCCGGGAAACGGACCGAAACCGAGTTTGTACGGCGCCACTTTCCCCGTCAACGCCATCGTCATAAAGGTACGGCCGTGGAAGGCACCGCCAAAGGCGATCAGGCCAGGACGACGGGTATACGCGCGGGCAATTTTTACCGCGTTTTCGACCGCCTCTGCTCCCGTAGAGAAGAAAGCCGTTTTGGCAGGCCCATCAACGGGTACACGTTGGTTGATACGCTCGGCAAGCGCCACATAGCCTTCGTACGGGACAATCTGATATGCCGTATGGGTAAATGCGTGGAGTTGTTTTTCGATGGCGGCAACGACTTTTGGATGCCGATGGCCGGTATTCAGCACCGCAATCCCGGCGGCGAAGTCGATATACTCGTTACCCTCGACGTCCCACACCGTGGCATTTTCGGCTTTATCGGCGTAGAAGTTACACATCACGCCGATACCGCGCGGCGTCGCCTGCAAACGCCGGTCATTCAGTTCACTGTTTTTCACCCTGTCCCCCTGAGAAATTCACCTGCTTAGCGCATCTGTAAGTGTTTGCCAGGGGGAGGGAATTCGCCAGAGCGGGAGATAAAAAAACAAAACCCCCGAATTTGCATTCGAGGGTTATCGGGGACATCGCGGAAATTACGCTTCGATAGCGGCGCGAAGTTTTTTCATGGCGTTCTTTTCAAGCTGACGCACACGTTCAGCGGAGACGCCGTAGCGATCGGCCAGCTCCTGCAGCGTGGACTTGTTATCTTCGTCCAGCCAGCGGGCGCGGATAATATCCTGGCTACGTTCGTCGAGGCCTTCCATTGCTGAAGTCAGCTTGTTCGCGGCCTGATCTTCCCAGTTATCCTCTTCAATGCCGTCAGCAAAGTTAGAGGTTTTATCCTGCAGATACAGAACCGGTGCCATTGGCTGGCTGTCAGAGCCGTCGTCGTCGGAGGACATATCGAAGGTCATGTCCTGCGCGGCCATACGGGATTCCATCTCACGCACGTCTTTGCTGGATACGCCCAGCTCGCGCGCCACCATTTCAACTTCATCCTGATTGAACCAGCCCAGACGCTGCTTGGTTTTACGCAGGTTGAAGAACAGTTTACGTTGCGCTTTTGTCGTGGCGACTTTCACGATACGCCAGTTGCGCAGCACGTATTCATGAATTTCTGCTTTGATCCAGTGTACGGCGAAGGAGACCAGTCGCACACCCACTTCCGGGTTGAAGCGACGTACAGCCTTCATCAGACCGATGTTACCTTCCTGAATCAAGTCCGCCTGCGGCAGGCCATAGCCCGCATAATTACGAGCAATGTGAACAACAAAGCGCAGGTGAGACAGGATCAGCTTTTTCGCTGCTTCCAGATCGCCCTGGTAATGCAGCTTTTCAGCAAGCTCCTTTTCTTCCTCGGCCGTTAACATCGGCCAGGTGTTCGCAGCCCGGATATAAGATTCCAGGTTACCAACAGGGGCTAAAGCTAAAGTTTGCATTTCTTTGGTCATTCATTCCTCTCAATGTTTCTTCTGGTCCAGGCTGTCCCCATCAGGCAACAACCATGCCAAAGCGTTTGAGCCACGAGATTAGCATTCACTCTTTTATCAGACAGTGATTTTATCCACAAGTTCCAGGTGCAACGGTGAATAAATTACGCACAAATTGTGACATGGAGATGATAACAGGGGAAGAGACAACAGGGACGCTTTCCCTGCAGAGCGAACATCTCGGTGCAGGGAAAGATTATATCACGCTTTTATTAGTCGGGAGTAAAGTGACGTAAATGTTGCACGGTTGCCAGCCATGCTGCCACCCAGCCGATCATCGAGCACACCAGCAGCAGTAACAGGCACTCATCGAACCCTAAGCCGCTGATATCAAACTTCGTTCCGAAAACCTGCGCCACTTCGGTTACGGCAGAGGACAGCCGCATCACCAAAATTTCTGACAATATCAGTGAAAGAAATGCGCCGGAAAAACCGAGCAATGCGCCGCCGTACAGGAACGGACGCAGGATGAAGCCATCCGTCGCACCAATCAGTTTCTGCACGTTGATGGTGTCGCGACGCGCGAAAATGCTCAGGCGTACGCTGTTACCGATGACGAGGAAGACCGCCGCCACCATCAGCACACCAATCATCGCCGCCACGCGCCCTACCAGCCCGGTCAGCGCAGCAAGACGCGCAAACCAGCTGTCATCCATGCGCACTTCATCAATCCCGTTGATACGGGTGATGCGGTCACGCAGGGTGTTGAGCGAGTCGGTCCCCTGGAAATCGAGTTTCGGGATCACCACCGCCACGGCCGGGAGGGGGTTCTCTTCAAGCATGTCCAGCGCACCGCCAAAGCCTGACCAGTTACGGAACTCACCCAGGGCTTCTTCACGAGAGAGATAATTCACTTTCTCTACGCCCTGTTCGGCCTGGATTTGCCCCACAACCTGCGCCGCTGCGTTATCGTCGAGCGCCTTATCCAGATAGACCGTGATCTGCGGAGAAGGATAGTACTGCGACGCCGCCTGGTTAACGTTTTTATAGACCATGTAGCAGACGCTTGGCAGCGTCAGGGAGATGGCAATCACCATCACCGTCAGGAACGTCGCCAGCGGTTTGCTTTTCAGGTCCTGCAACGCACCGTGGAAGGCATAACGCACCTGCTCGTTGAACACGTTGGTTTTGCGGGAGTTCGGCTTAGGTGCCGCTTTCGCACGCTTTGGCGCATTACGATTGCCGTCACCGCCGCCCTGCGGCTTACGGAAGCGGTCAAACCGGTTTCCGAACTGCCGAATCTGGTTTATTGCATCACGCTTATTCACCGAGGCCTCCGTGCAAATGACCGTCGCTCAGGGTCAGCATGCGGTACGAACGACGGGAAATCAGCCCGATGTCGTGCGTTGCCATCAATACCGTCACCCCAACGCGGTTAAATTCCTCAAACAGACGCAAAATCCCTTCTGACAGGGCGTCGTCCAGGTTACCGGTCGGTTCATCCGCCAGCAGTACCGCAGGTTTATTCACCACCGCACGGGCAATCCCCACACGCTGCTGTTCACCGCCAGACAGCTGGATCGGGAAGTTCTTCGCTTTGTCCAGCAGCCCGACTTTATCCAGCGCCGCAGAGACGCGACGACGGATATCATCATAGCTGGCACCGGCAATAATCAGCGGAATGGCCACGTTATCGAAAACGGTGCGATCCATCAGCAGGTGGTGGTCCTGGAAAATCATGCCAATCTGACGACGCAGGAACGGCACCTCACGGTTTTTCAGACGGCTAATATCATGGCCGCTGAACCAGATTTTCCCGGCGCTCGGCCGCTCGATCCCACAGATAAGCTTGAGCAGGGTACTTTTCCCCGCGCCGGAATGGCCGGTCAGGAATGCCATCTCGCCTGGCTGCAGGTGGAATGTCACCCCCTGCAGCGCTTGTCTCCCACCGAGATAGGCCTTGCTGACGTGTTCAAAGCGAATCATTGTTAGTCCTCTCGGGCAAATAGTGCCTCAATAAAGTCGTCCGCTTTAAACGGACGTAAATCCTCAATACGCTCGCCCACACCAATGTAACGGATAGGAATATTGAACTGATCGGCCACGGAGAAGATCACCCCGCCTTTCGCGGTGCCGTCCAGTTTGGTCAGCGTGATCCCGGTCAGCCCTACCGCTTCATGGAACAGCTTCGCCTGGCTGATGGCGTTCTGTCCGGTGCTGGCATCAATGGTCAGCATAATTTCATGCGGTGCCTCTTCGTCCAGCTTCTTCATGACGCGGACGATTTTCTTCAACTCTTCCATCAGGTGCGCTTTGTTCTGCAAACGCCCTGCGGTATCGGCAATCAGCACATCCACGTTACGCGACTTCGCCGCCTGGATGGCGTCAAAGATAACGGAGGCGGAATCCGCACCGGTATGCTGCGCAATCACCGGGATGTTGTTACGCTGGCCCCAGACCTGCAGCTGCTCAACCGCCGCCGCACGGAAGGTATCACCTGCCGCCAGCATTACCGATTTGCCCTGCTGCTCAAACTGTCGCGCCAGCTTGCCGATGGTGGTGGTTTTCCCCACACCGTTCACGCCAACCATCAGAATAACAAATGGCGTTTTGCCTTCAATATTAAGCGGTTCGTCAACTTTTGCGAGGATTTCGCCCATCTCGTCTTTCAGCAGACCGTACAGCGCTTCGGCGTCACGCAGCGCCTTGCGGCTCGCCCCTTCGGTCAGACTGGCGATGATCTTACGGGTTGTTTCCACCCCAACGTCGGCGATCAGCAGTTGCTCTTCCAGCTCTTCAAAGAGATCGTCGTCGATCTTCTTGCCGCGGAACAGACTGATAAATCCGGAACCTAAGTTTTCTTTGGTTTTGAGCAGGCTACGCTTCAGGCGGGCGAAGAAACCTTCTTTAGTGGGTTTTTCCTGCTCCTGAGCAACCTCTTCACCCTGCTCTGGTTGCGCTTCCACCGGCACAACGATAACCGCTTCTTCCGCCGCGTCTGCCGCCAGCGCCTGGGCTTCCAGCTCTTCGTCGGTAAGCGCTGGCTCGTCTTGTGCTTCTTCTTCCACCGCCTCAACAATTTCGACGGTTTCTGCCTCGGCCTGCCACTCCTGCGCTGAAACCTCTTCGGCTTTCACCTCTTCCGGCAGTGGCAACGTTTCATGTTCGATAATCGCCTGCGGCGTATCGATGACGTCTTCTACCACAACGGGTTCTGGCTTCTCGCTTTCCTGAACCTGTTCGGTAACTTCCACCACCTCTTCAGCAAAGGCTTCGGTCTCTTCTTTGCTGTGCGCGTGCTCTTCCGCGTCGACAACGGCGGCAGTTTCTACCGGCGTTTCAGGCTGAGACTGCTCTTCAACGGCTTGTTGTTCTTCGGTTTTCTGCTCTGTTTCTTGCTCTTTTTCACCGAAGCCCAGCCAGGAAAAGAAGCCACGTTTTTTTTGTTTTGCCATCTGCGACTACACTCCTCGCGGCGCTATATACATGGAAGCTAAAAAAATGATGAAATAGTCTAACACTTTACTTAATTGACATCACCGCCCGCAATCGCAGGCCAATTGTTAACAGAGCTTTCCAGAGATGAAGAAACCCAACCGCGCCCCAGCCGGTCAAATTCGTATTATCGGCGGCCAGTGGCGAGGCCGGAAATTACCGGTGCCGGATAGCCCCGGACTACGCCCAACCACGGACCGCGTACGCGAAACGCTGTTTAACTGGCTGGCCCCCTCAATGGTGGATGCCCACTGCCTGGACTGCTTCGCGGGCAGCGGCGCGCTGGGTCTGGAGGCGCTGTCGCGCTATGCCGCCAGCGCCACGCTGCTGGAAATGGAGCGCGGCGTTGCGCAGACGTTGCAGCAAAATCTGGCAACGCTAAAAGCGACCAACGCCAAAGTAGTGAATACCAACACACTGAGCTTCCTCGCGCAAAAGGGCACGCCGCACAACGTGGTGTTTGTCGACCCGCCGTTCCGCAAGGGGCTGCTGGAAGAGACGTTATCCCTGCTGGAAAACAACGGCTGGCTGGCGGATGACGCGTTAATCTACGTCGAAAGCGAAGTCGAAAATGGTTTACCGCCGGTCCCGGTACACTGGGATCTGCACCGAGAAAAAGTGGCAGGTCAGGTCGCTTATCGTCTGTATCACCGTCAGGCACAAGGAGAATCCAATGCCAGTACTGATTAATGTGGGACGTTTGTTGATGCTGGGCGTCTGGGCATTTCTGCTCCTCAATCTGGTGCACCCGTTCCCGCGCCCGATGAACATCTTTGTGAACGTGGCCTTTATCTTTACCACCTTCATGCACGCCCTGCAGATGGTGATGCTGAAAAACGGCCTGCCAAAAGACGGTCCGCAGATGACCGGCTGGCAGCAGCTGCGCGTGTTTATTTTTGGCGTATTTGAACTGCTGGTGTGGATGAAGAAATTTAAGGCCCAGGCGAAGAAGTAAGGCGCCTCAAGCCTCAGCTGACCCCTCTCCCTGCGGGAGAGGGAACATTACCGATCTGGCGTAAACCCTTCAAACCGCGACCCTTTGTAACTCAGAATCCCTTTTTCTCCCACCGTCAGTTGATGGTACTGCTGCGCCTCCAGACGGTAGGTCATCTCCAGCCCGCCGGTTTCCGGCTTAAAGCTCGCTTCATAGCGCATGGTGGCTCCCGCCGGCGTAACCTGCTGCTGGCGCGAGCGTCGGTCATTGAGGGCTTTCTCGCGTTTATTGCTTACCACCACGCGTTTTTGCATCAACGGCGCGGCATCGTTGTCCGCCTTCTCACGGCGCTGCTGCACGAAACGAAAGGAGGCGGCAATGACGATAATCGCCACCACGATAACGAAAAAAAGCGGCATCTTGCTCATTCAAAAATCCCATCAGATTATACGGAATTCAGCATACCCTGCCTTCCCCGGCATTGCCAAACGCCTGCCCCCATCACTACACTGAAGAAGAAACTGATTATTCAGACTCAACAGTTACAGGGAGTTAATATGCTTTGGTCATTTATCGCTGTCTGTTTTTCCGCATGGCTTTACGTCGATGCATCCTATCGCGGCCCTGCCTGGCAGCGATGGTTGTTTAAACCCGTCACGCTGTTGTTACTCCTGCTGCTTGCCTGGCAAGCGCCCATGTTTAACGCCGTCAGCTATCTGGTTCTTGCCGGTCTGTGTGCGTCCCTGATTGGTGATGCCTTAACCCTGCTGCCGCGACAGCGCCTGCTGTATGCCGTTGGGGCATTTTTCCTGTCGCATCTGCTTTATACCATTTACTTCGCCAGCCAGATGACGCTCTCCTTCTTCTGGCCGCTGCCGCTGGTGCTGCTGGTCATTGGCGCGCTGTTGATCGCGGTGATCTGGACGCGTCTGGAAGAGATGCGCTTGCCTGTCTGCACGTTTATCGCCATGACGCTGGTGATGGTATGGCTGGCGGGTGAACTGTGGTTCTTCCGTCCGACGGCACCGGCAATGTCCGCGTTCTTTGGTGCCACGCTGCTGTTACTCGGGAATATCGTCTGGCTGGGCAGCCACTATCGTCGCCGCTTCCGTGCGGATAACGCGATTGCCGCCGCCTGCTACTTTGCCGGTCACTTCCTGATTGTGCGTTCACTGTATATCTAAATAAGCCTTGACTCTGGAGTCGACTCCAGAGTGTATGCTGCGGTTAATGAGAAAATTATCATTACCGGAGACTGCCATGTCGACTCCAGAAACACCTAAAAAAGTTCCACAATTCTCGGCACTTAAGCTCAGCCCCGTTCCCGCGAAGGACGACTGCTGCTGCGACGGCGCATGCGAAACGCAAAACACGCTGCCGCTCCCGGAAAGCGCAAACCGCTACAGCTGGGTGGTCAACGGTATGGACTGCGCGGCCTGCGCCCGTAAAGTCGAAAACGCGGTAAAACAGGTCCCCGGCGTCAGCCACGTCCAGGTGCTCTTCGCCACCGAGAAGCTGCTGGTCAGCGCCGATAATGACATCAGCACGCTGGTTGAAGCCGCCGTCAGTAAGGCCGGTTACAGCCTGCGCAGCGAAACCGCACCTGTCGAAAAGACGTCAGCCCTGCGAGAAAACCTGCCCATTATCACCCTTATCATCATGATGGCCCTGAGCTGGGGTCTGGAGCAGTTTAACCACCCGTTCGGTAACCTGGCGTTCATCGCCACGACGCTTGTCGGACTGTTCCCGATTGCCCGTCAGGCCGTGCGGCTGATGAAAAGCGGAAGCTGGTTCGCCATCGAAACGCTGATGAGCGTGGCGGCGATCGGCGCGTTGTTTATTGGCGCGACGGCGGAAGCGGCCATGGTGCTGCTGCTGTTCTTAATTGGCGAGCGCCTTGAGGGCTGGGCGGCGAGTCGGGCACGGAAAGGGGTCAGCGCGCTGATGGCGCTGAAACCGGAAACCGCAACGCGGGTGACGGGCAGCGAACGCCAGACGGTGGCAATTAACACGCTGCGCCCGGGTGATGTGATTGAGGTCGCCGCTGGCGGGCGTCTGCCTGCGGACGGTGAATTGCTTACCGCCACGGCGAGTTTCGATGAAAGTGCCCTCACCGGCGAGTCGATTCCGGTTGAACGCTCAGCGGGCGAGAAAGTGCCTGCAGGCGCCACCAGCGTCGATCGTCTGGTGCAACTCACGGTCCTCTCCGGACCGGGTGAGAGCGCCATCGACCGCATCCTGAAGCTGATAGAAGAGGCCGAGGAGCGTCGCGCACCCGTTGAGCGCTTTATCGATCGCTTCAGCCGGATCTACACCCCCGCCATCATGCTGGTCGCCCTGCTGGTGACAATTATTCCACCGTTATTCCTGGGCGCAGCCTGGGAAAGCTGGGTTTATAAAGGTCTGACGTTGCTGCTGATTGGTTGCCCGTGCGCGCTGGTGATCTCCACGCCGGCGGCCATTACCTCCGGTCTGGCGGCCGCGGCGCGTCGTGGAGCGCTGATTAAAGGCGGCGCGGCGCTGGAACAGCTGAGCCAGGTGCAACATATCGCCTTCGATAAAACCGGTACGCTGACGGTGGGTAAACCGCAGGTCACGGGCATTTATCCTCAGGAGGTCAGTGAAAATACGCTGCTCACCCTGGCCGCTGCCGTCGAACAAGGCTCCACCCACCCGCTGGCACAGGCAATAGTCCGCGAGGCGCAGTCGCGTGGGCTGGACATCCCTGCCGCCACCGCACAGCGGGCGCTGGTCGGGTCCGGGATTGAAGCCGACGTTGAAGGGAATAACGTCCTGATCGTTGCCGCGAATACGTTTCCGGCGGCCGGGCTGAGCCAGCAAGTCCAGGCGCTGGAACAGGCCGGGCAAACCGTGGTGATGGTAGTGCAAAACGGCGTGGCGATAGGGATGCTGGCACTGCGTGATACCCTGCGTGACGATGCAAAAGACGCCGTCGCCGCGCTGCATCAACTGGGCGTGCAGGGGGTGATCCTCACCGGGGATAACCCGCGAGCCGCGGCAGCGATTGCCGGTGAGCTGGGGCTGGCGTTTAAAGCCGGGTTATTGCCTGCGGATAAAGTGAGCGCCGTAACGGAACTGAACAACCATGCACCGCTGGCAATGGTGGGTGACGGCATCAACGATGCCCCGGCGATGAAAGCCGCCACCATTGGCATTGCAATGGGCAGCGGCACCGACGTGGCGCTGGAAACCGCCGACGCAGCACTCACCCATAACCGCCTGACCGGGCTGGCGCAGATGATTGCTCTGGCGCGCGCCACGCGGGCCAATATCCGTCAGAACATCGGGATTGCGCTGGGCCTGAAGGGGATTTTCCTGGTCACCACGCTGCTCGGTATAACCGGCCTGTGGCTGGCGGTACTGGCGGATACCGGCGCGACGGTACTGGTGACGGCGAACGCGCTCCGCTTATTACGTCGACAATAACACGAGATGCCCTCTCCCACCGGGAGAGGGCGGAAAACGGCGTCACTGCATCCCTAACACGCGCGGCAGCCACAGCGAGATGGCCGGGATGTACGTCACCATCGCCAGCACCACCAGCAGCATGCCGTAAAACGGCAGCATCGCGCGAACCACATGCTCGATTTTCTGTTTACTTACCGCGCTCGCCACAAACAGCACCGAACCGACCGGCGGCGTAATCAGCCCGATCCCCAGGTTCACCATCATGATCATCCCAAAATGCACCGGATCGATGCCCAGCGAATTGGTCACCGGCAACAGCACTGGCGTCAGGATCAGGATGATCGGTGCCATGTCCATTAACGTGCCGATCAGCAGCAGCATGATGTTGAGATACATCAGGATCACGTACTTGTTATCGGAGAGTGAGGTGAAGAACTCGGTGATACGGCTCGGGAGCTGCATGTAGGTCATCACCGCGCCAAACGCCGCCGCAAAGCCAATCAGTATCATCACGATGGTGACGGTTTTCACCGTCCTGCACATCAGCTTCGGCAGCTCGTTCCATTTATAGTCCCGGTAGATAAACATGGTGACAAAGAACGCCCACAGACAGGCCACGGCAGCGGATTCCGTTGCGGTAAATATCCCGGACAGTATCCCGCCGAGAATAATCACTACAGTCATCAGCCCCCACAGCGCGTCCAGCGTGATTTTCAGCGCCTGCTTAAAGGGAATTTTTTCCCCTTTCGGGTAGCCACGTTTGCGGGCAAAGCCCAGACACATTGCCATCAGGCTTACGCCGAGCAGCAGCCCTGGCAGCACCCCCGCGATAAACAGCGTCGCGATAGAGACCGTCCCGCCTGCCGCAAGGGAATAAATTACCGAGTTGTGGCTGGGCGGGATCAAAATCGCCTGTACCGATCCGCTGGCGGTCACCGCCGCCGCATAATCGCGTGGATAGCCCTTCTTCTCCATCTCCGGGATCATTACGCTGCCAATGGAGGCCGTATCCGCCACCGACGAGCCGGAAATCGCGCCGAAGAACGTGGAGGCCACAATATTCACCAGCGACAGCCCACCGCGAATAAAGCCAACAAACACGTAGGCGAAATTGACCAGCCGTCGGGCAATCCCCCCTTCCGCCATAATCGCACCCGCGAGAATAAAGAAGGGGATCGCCAGCAGCGTGAATTTATTCACCCCGCTGGTTATCTGAATCATCAGCGCCTCGAGAGGTAAATCTATCCACAACGCGCCCGCGACGGCGCTTAGCCCGACGGCAAAGGCCACCGGCATCCCCAGCGCCAGCAAAATGGCGAGGGTGAATAACAAAACGAATGCATCCATTGTTCACCCCTTAACTGTGGTTGCCGATCAGCACGACGGGACGGTTTTCCTGCGAGCCAAACAGCAGGCGCTCAATCACAAACAGGATCAGAACGGCAGAGCCCACCGGCAGCGGCAGATAGCTCTCGCCGGAGGTCAGGACCGGAAATTCGGCGACCGGTTGCTCCCAGAGTTCGACGCACAGCCAGTAGCTGTACCAGAACATCAGGCCAGCGATCAGCAGCATCAGCAGATCAACGGCCCGCGCGCAGACGGTTTTTAACGGCCCGGGCAGCCGGTCGGTGAGCATATTCACCGCAATGTGCGAACCGGCACGGTAGCTGACCGCCGCGCCGATAAAGGTGAAGGTCACCATGCAGATGATGGCAACCGGCTCCGGCCAGGATTCACCGCGGTTAAGCACATAGCGCGAAAAAATGCCGATGGGGATCACAATCGTCATCACCAGCAGCGAAATGCCCGCCACGGCCATCGCCAGCAGGTAGAGACGGTCCATCCACTTCAGATAGAGTTCGGACATACGTACTCCGGTTACTTGACGTCAGCGATGGCTTTCATCAGATCCTGATGCTTTTCGCCATACTGGGCGCGCACCGGCTCTGTGGCTTTGATAAATACCGTTTTGTCGATCTCGTGGAACTGCACCCCGCCAGCCTTCATTTTTTCCAGCGCCTGGGCGTTATAGGCTTCCCACAACTTACGTTGTTCAAACTGGGCTTCACGGGCCAGGGTCAGGATCTTTTTCTGCTCGTCGGCGCTGAGTTTGTCCCACTTCACTTTTGAGTAGAGCAGCATTTCCGGGGTGATAAAGTGGCCGCTGAGGGTGTAGTTTTTGGCGACCGGCATATAGTTATGCGCGACATAGGTCGGTGGATTATTCTCCGCGCCGTCAATCACGCCGGTTTGCATTCCGCTGTAAACTTCGCTTACCCCCATTGCCACCGCGTTAGCGCCCATATCTTTCAGCGTCGCCAGCGCCACCGGACTGCCCTGTACGCGGATTTTCTTCCCTTTCAGATCGTCGGGTTTAACAATCGGATCTTTGGTGATCAGGTTGCGGGTGCCGGAGTCCATCCAGCCGAGGAATACCAGTCGTGATTTCGGGTTGGCGGTTAGCTTATCGCCAATTTGCTTGCCGATATCCCCGTCGATCACTTTGTGCATGTGGTCTTCATCGCGGAAAACGTAGGGCAGCGTGAAGACTTCGATATCGGGCAGGATGGCCGCCACCGGCGCCATCGAGACGCGGATCATATCGATCGCCCCCATCTGCGCCTGCTCAATCATCTGTTTTTCATCCCCCAGCACGCCGCCGGGGAAAACCTTAATCTCCAGCTTGCCGTCGGTTTGTTGTTTGAGTTTTTCACCCATTTGCTGAACCGCCACCACGTTCGGGTAGCCTTCAGGGTGCACATCGGCGGCTTTGATGGTTTGCGCAGCGACAGAGCAGGCAAAAGCGGAGAGGCACAGGGCGGCCAGTAACGGCTTGAGGGTCGTTTTCATCGGGTCAACTCCAGGGTAGTGAGATAAGCGTTAAAACAGTGTTTTATTTTTGTACGCTTAAAAACTAGACTACGGCCGGAAAAGCGGGGGTGAAGCGCCTCACAAAAGCGTGAAATATTGAAACGATGGTTTAGAAAGGTTTTCTCCCTCTCCTTGTGGGAGAGGGTCGGGGTGAGGCCATCAGGCCGCATTTACCCCTTGCGGATCACATACCGGTACGGCAGCGTTTCGGTCTGCTGTGCCACCAGCTCATGTTCCATAAAGGTACAAAAACCGGGAATGTCGCGGGTGGTGGCGGGGTCGTCGGCGATGATCAGCAGCGTCTCACCGGTCTGCATGTTGCGCACGGTTTTACGTACCATCATTACCGGCTCCGGGCAGCGAAGGCCCTGAGCATCAAGGGTGTGGTCTGGGCTGGAAAACAGATCGGTCATGTTCTTCTCGGTCAGGTAAAAACGGCTGTAGTTTACGCCCCATCGTCGGCAATGCAACCAGGTTAACGATTGCGTAAAAACTAACCATTGCAATGTCCGGCCAAAGCAGTATCATGCTGCGGTTTTTATTGGGTTCCCTCACCCCAACGTATAAAAAGGTTACAACATGATGCAGTTTTCTGATTCGCAGCGCGTTAAAGCGTTGTTCTGGCTTTCGCTTTTTCATTTGCTGGTCATTACCTCCAGCAACTATCTGGTGCAACTCCCGATCTCCATCTTTGGTTTTCATACCACGTGGGGCGCGTTCAGTTTCCCGTTTATTTTTCTCGCCACTGATTTGACCGTACGTATTTTCGGCGCACCACTGGCTCGCCGCATTATTTTTGCGGTCATGCTGCCGGCGCTGTTCATTTCGTACGTGATCTCTTCCCTGTTTTATATGGGAAGCTGGCAGGGGTTCGAGGCATTAACGCACTTCAACCTGTTTGTCGCCCGTATCGCCTCCGCCAGCTTTATGGCCTACGCGCTGGGGCAGATCCTCGACGTTCACGTGTTTAACCGCCTGCGTCAAAATCATCGCTGGTGGATGGCACCCACGGCGTCCACGCTGTTCGGCAACGTCAGCGACACGCTGGCCTTCTTCTTTATCGCATTCTGGCGTAGCCCGGATGCATTTATGGCCCAGCACTGGATGGAAATCGCCCTTGTGGACTACTGCTTCAAGGTGCTTATCAGCATTGTGTTCTTCCTGCCGATGTACGGCGTCCTGCTGAATATGCTGCTGAAAAGACTCGCAGATAAATCTGAAATCACAGCATTGCAGGCTGGTTAAGGGTTCGCTTTATCAGTTGTGATAAGATGAGCCAATCAGCCGTTATGGCCGTTTATCGAAAGGAAGAAGTTAATGCGCAATCTGGTTAAATATGTCGGGATTGGCCTGCTGGTTGTGGGCCTTGCAGCCTGTGATAACAGCGACACGAAAACGCCTGCTCAGGGCGCGTCTGCAGAGAGCAACGCCACCGGTCAGCCGGTGAGTCTGCTGGACGGTAAACTCAGTTTCTCTCTGCCGGCAGATATGACTGACCAGAGCGGCAAGCTGGGTACCCAGGCGAACAATATGCACGTTTACTCCGATGCAACCGGGCAGAAAGCCGTCATTGTGATTGTGGGCGACGACACCAGCGAAGACCTGGCCGTCATGACCAAACGTCTGGAAGATCAGCAGCGCAGCCGCGATCCGCAGCTGCAGGTCGTGACCAATAAATCTATCGAACTGAAAGGCCACACGCTGCAACAGCTGGACAGCATCATCTCAGCAAAAGGCCAGACCGCTTACTCTTCCGTGGTGCTTGGTAAGGTCGATAATAAACTGCTGACCCTGCAGATCACCCTGCCGGCGGAAAATCAGCAGAAAGCGCAGACGGCTGCTGAAAACATCATTAATACCATCGTGATCCAGTAATTCTTCACGATGATGACGTGGCCTCCGGTGCCTGCACCGGGGGCCATTTTTTTAGCCGCCATGTCAGCATCAATGCGATAACCACCAGACCCGCCGCGGCAAGATAGATTACCGGTACCCCTGCCCACGCCATCACCAGCCCCGCCAGCGGCCCGGTAATGCCCAGCGACATGTCCATAAACACCGTGTAGGTCGCCAGCGCCGACCCCTGGTTCTGCTGCGGCACGGCTTTTACCGCGACCACGCCGAGTGCCGGGAAGACCAGCGAAAAGCCAGCGCCGGCGAGGAAAACGCCCATTTTCGCCATCCACGGTGCGGTGGCAATCCCGGTCAACACCAGCCCGACAATCTCTACCGCAAAGCAGATCAACGCCACATTCAGTCCCCCCAGACGGTTGATACCGTTCGGGAAGAGCAAACGCGCGCCGACAAACGCACAGCTAAACAGCGTCAGGGCAAAGGCTGCGCCGTCCCAGCCTTTGGCGTCATAGAAGAGAGTAATGAACGTGGCGATCACGCCGAAGCCGGTGGTTGCCAGCGCCAGCGCCATACCATAAGGCCAGACGCGCCCCAGCACCGCCCTGAACGGCAGCGGCTTGCCTTTGCTGGCCTTCACCTTCGGGCGCGGCAGGGCAAACAGAATCGCGAGCAGCGCGACGACCATAATGGTGATAGCCAGCCCGGATAGCCCGCCATAGGCATAACAGATCACCCCCAGCGGTGCGCCCAGCGCCATTGCGCCGTAGGTGACGATACCGTTCCAGGAGATCACCCGGCCAATATGGGACGCACCCACCACACCCACGCCCCACAGCGTCGAACCGGTACCCGCCAGACTTTGCCCAATACCCAGAATCACACGCCCCAGACAGAGCAGCGCCAGGCTGACCAGCGGCCAGTGGCTGGTGGTGGCGGCCAGCAGGTAGCCCAGACCACTCAGAAAACAGCCGCAGAGCCCCACAATGACGATGCGCTTTGGCCCAAACAGATCCGCATAGCGCCCGGCATGCGGGCGGCTCAGGAGCGTGGCGAAATACTGCAGGCTGATGACCAGCCCCGCCCAGAATGCGCTAAAACCCATGACGTCATGGACATAGCCCGGCAACACCGCCAGCGGCAGGCCAATCGTCAGATAACTGGCGAAGTTAAAAATCACAACGGAAACAATGCGCAGATTGAGGCGCAATCCGCTCAGCGCCGGTTCGGCGGCATGCTCTGGCATGGGGTTTAACCTGAATTTTTACAACAGTGTTTCACTATTACCACGGCAGGATAAGAAAATCAGCACTGACTTTCAGATTATCGGCTCCAGACGAAGCGGCCACCGGGCACTACACTTAACGGGCTATCACATTAAGGAACCCGCATGATACCGAACCAGTCCGACAAAGCAGGACTTCACATCTTATTAAAACTCGCCTGCCTGGTGGTTATCCTCGCAGGTATCCATGCTGCCGCTGACATCATTGTCCAGCTCCTGCTGGCGCTCTTTTTTGCCATTGTGCTTAATCCGCTGGTGACCTGGTTTTTGCGCCGGGGCATCAGCCGTCCGGTAGCCATTACTATCGTGGTCATCGTGATGATGATTGCCCTGACGGCGCTTTTCGGCGTGCTGGCGGCGTCGCTCAGTGAATTCTCCACCATGCTTCCACAGTACAACAAAGAGCTGACGCGTAAGATCGTTTCGCTTCAGGAGATGATGCCTTTTCTTAACCTGCATATCTCACCCGAGCGGATGTTACGCCGCATGGATTCAGAGAAGGTCATGACCTACGCCACCACCCTGATGACCGGCCTTTCCGGCGCGATGGCCAGCATCCTGCTGCTGGTGATGACGGTGGTGTTTATGCTGTTCGAGGTCCGCCATGTTCCTTATAAGCTGCGCTTTGCGCTGAATAACCCGCAAATTCATATTGCGGGTTTACACCGGGCCCTGAAGGGCGTGTCCAAATATCTGGCCCTGAAAACGCTGTTAAGCGTCTGGACCGGGGTGATTGTCTGGCTGGGACTGATGCTGATGGGCGTGCAGTTCGCGCTGATGTGGGGCGTACTGGCGTTTCTGCTGAACTACGTACCCAACATCGGCGCGGTGCTTTCCGCCGTGCCGCCGATGATTCAGGCGTTTCTGTTCAATGGCTTTTACGAATGCATGCTGGTGGGGGCGCTGTTCCTGGTCGTGCATATGGTACTGGGCAATATCCTTGAGCCGCGCATGATGGGCCACCGTCTCGGAATGTCGACGCTGGTGGTGTTCTTGTCGTTGCTGATCTGGGGATGGCTGCTGGGACCGGTCGGGATGTTACTGTCAGTCCCGCTGACCAGCGTGTGTAAGATCTGGATGGAAACCACCAAAGGTGGCAGCAAACTGGCGATCCTGTTGGGTCCCGGGCGACCGAAAAGCCGTCTGCCGGGATAACGGGTCCCACAACGCGTAACAGTGCAACACACCGAAAATTACCGCGACGCTCACCGCGCGGTAATTTTCATTTTCGGTAAGGAGGATTTCGCGTTATTTATCTTGCCCTAATAAATGAATCGTCATGCAAATATTTATTTAACGCAAATTACATGACATATAATTCTCACCCTTTCGTTTCAATGCATTACACCTCCCCTCGCGTAAAATAAACACCCACTTTTATATCGACAAAAATTATCCTCATTAGCGATAATACTCCGCCAAAATATATTTTTTTAAAATTACTGATTTAAATTGTTATTATTGATACGGAGTTGTTGATGAAAAAGATCATTAAATGGTTTGCTGCTGTTGCTGTCGTCGGCGCACTGGCCGGTTGCGCGCGTACCGCCCCAATCGATCAGGTTCACGCTACTGTCAGTACGGGCCACACCGCTGAGCAGGTGAAAACCGCCATTCTGAAAGCAGGCCAGAAGCGCGACTGGATCATGAGCGAAGCGGGCCCGGGCGTAATTAAAGGCCGTCTGCAGGCACGCGACCATTCGGTCGAAATCCGTATTCCTTATTCTGCGACAAGCTATTCAATTAATTACGAAAGCAGTATGAACCTGAAAGCCGCCGACGGTAAAATCCACAAGAACTATAACCGCTGGGTTCATAACCTCGACCACGATATTCAGATGAACCTCTCTGCAGGCGCCGCGCTGTAATATTTTCCTCATGTCGGGCCGACATGGCCCGATAACGTTTTTCTCGGCCTCATAAGGTTACGCACGCATGTACGAAAAGGACACCCTCAACGCGCTGGACGCCATTACCGAAGCGCAACGCATTGCTTTTGCGCCGATGCTGTTTCAGACCGCGCGTTGTCTGCGTAATTCGGGCGTGCTTTCCTGGCTGGATAAAAAAGGGAAAACAGGGGCAAGTCTCGAGGAAATAACCGAAAACAGTACCCTGAGCAGTTATAGCGTAAGCGTATTGCTGGATATGGGATTAAGCGGGCGGATCGTTACCTGTAAAGAAGGGCGCTATTTCCTGGCAAAGGTGGGCCATTTCTTATTGCATGACACCATGACCCGCGTGAATATGGATTTCACGCAGGATGTTTGTTACCAGGGATTATTCCATCTGGCCGATGCCCTGCAGGAAGAAAAACCTGCGGGATTATCCGTGTTTGGCAACTGGCCAACTATCTATCCGGCATTATCACAATTACCCGCGCAGGCAAAAGAGAGCTGGTTCGCTTTTGATCATTACTATTCTGATGCCGCTTTCGACGCGGCGCTGCCATATATATTCGCAAGCTCGCCGACAAAATTGTACGATGTGGGCGGAAATACGGGTAAATGGGCGTTACGCTGCTGCCGCTATGACGACAATGTTGCCGTGACGATCCTTGACCTGCCACAGCAGATAACGCTGGCGCAGGAAAACATCGAAAAAGCAGGTTTATCTCATCGCATTGGCTTCCATGCTGTCGATATGCTTAGTCATGCGACATTGCCGGGTGAAGCCGATATCTGGTGGATGAGCCAGTTCCTGGATTGTTTCTCTCCGGACCAGATTGTCGCCATGTTGACTCGCGTTGCACAGGTTATGAAGCCCGGCGCGCGACTGTGCATCATGGAACTGTTCTGGGATGCCCAAAAATTTGAAGCCGCCTCATTCAGCCTGAATGCTACCTCGCTTTATTTCACCTGTATGGCGAACGGCAACAGCCGGTTTTACAGTGTAGAGAAATTTTATCACTACCTGGAGCGGGCCGGTTTCCACGTAGAACAGCGGCTGGACAACCTTGGGGTAGGTCATACCCTATTGATTTGTCAAAAAATTGAACAATAGAGCAGTTGAACTGCCCGGCAGGCTTGCCTGTCTTTTAATGATGGTTTTCCGCGGACGCGCGTAGATGAAATTTTCACTGAACATAATTGACTGGCAGGCAAGAGCGCCAGGCCTGAGCGATGCCGCAGAGTGGCAGGCGTGGTCACGCCAGCACCTTACCCTCGACCCGGCTGCGCCGCTGCCTAAGCTTACCGAACTGCCGATGATGACCGCGCGCCGCCTCAACTCGGGCAGTAAGCTGGCGGTAGACCTTGGACTCACCCTGCTTCGCCGCCACGCGATTGATGCCGTTGTCTATTCCAGCCGTCATGGCGAACTGGAGCGTAATTTCCGCATCCTGCATTCCCTGGCGACCGGTCAGGCCGTCTCGCCGACAGACTTTGCCATGTCCGTGCACAATTCGGCGGTGGGCAACCTGACGATCACTGCGCGACACCCCATCGTCTCGTCTTCTGTTTCTGCCGGGCTGGACACCTTCCAGCAGGCATTATGTGAAGTGTTGAGCCTGCTTCAGGCGGGCTATTCCCGCGTCTTGCTGGTCGATTTTGACGGTGCCCTGCCCGATTTTTATCATCCGGGTTTACCGCCGCAGATGCCCACCTGGCCCTACGCGCTGGCCCTGGTGATTGAAGCCGGGAGCACACTGCAGTGCGAAACCCGCAGCGGCAGCACGGGTGAAGAACCTCCCCTGCCGCAGAGCCTGATGTTCCTGCAACGTTACCTCCGCGATGAACGACAGTTTGTGGTTTCAGGCGAACGTCTGCTGTGGCAATGGACACGCGAATGAGCCGCCTGACTGCCCGTATCAACTGGTTATGGCGTCTGATGATGACCGGCTTCTGCTTCGTGCTGTTTGGCACGGGCGGGTTGCTGCTGTCGCTGGTGTGGTTCAATCTGCTGTTGCTGGTTCAGCGCGACCGCGCCAGACGCCGTCGCCTGGCGCGTCGCAGTATCGCGGCCAGCTTCCGCTTTTTCTTACATGTCGCCCGTGGCACCGGGGTACTGGACTATCGCATTCACAACCTTGACGCCCTTCGCGGGGACCGTGGTTGTCTGGTGGTGGCCAATCACCCGACGCTGATTGATTACGTGATCCTGGCGTCCGTCATGCCCGAAACCGACTGTCTGGTGAAAAGTGCGTTGCTCCGCAACCCCTTTGTCAGCGGCGTCATTCGCGCAGCGGATTACCTGATTAACAGCGAAGCGGAAACGCTCCTCAGTGCAAGCCAGCAGCGTCTGGCCCAGGGCGACACGCTGTTAATCTTTCCGGAGGGCACACGAACCCGGTCGGGAGAGGCAATCTCCCTCCAGCGCGGCGCGGCAAATATTGCCGTGCGCTGCCACAGCGACCTGCGCATCGTGGTGATCCACTGCAGCGAACCTCTGCTGGATAAAAAAAGTCACTGGTACGACGTACCGCCCGTAAAACCTGTTTTCACCGTAGATGTTCGCGATCGCGTGAATATCGACGCTTTTTACGATGCAAAGACACAAGAACCGGCACTGGCGGCAAGGCAGTTAAACCGGCATCTGCAGCATCGATTAACATCAGGCCTTCAATCTTTGTCAGGAATTAATGATGCAAGCGCTTCATCTTGAAATTAAAAATCTCATCATCACCACGCTGAATCTGGACGAGCTCACCGCCGAGGATATCGATACCGATGCTGCGCTGTTTGGTGATGGACTGGGTCTCGACTCTATCGACGCCCTGGAACTTGGCCTGGCCGTGAAAAACCAGTATGGCGTGGTGCTGTCTGCCGAAAGCGAAGAGATGCGTCAGCACTTCTTTTCCGTCGCCACGCTGGCTTCTTTTATCAACGCTCAACGCGCCTGAGATGTGATCCGTTATGACTGAACAAGAAACCATTTATCAGGAAGTCTGCGAACTCCTGGCTACGCTGTTTGAACTCGACCCACAGGAAATCACGCCTGAGGCTCGCCTGTACGAAGATCTGGATCTGGACAGTATCGATGCAGTGGACATGATTGTTCACCTGCAGAAGAAAACGGGGACGAAAATCAAACCGGAAACCTTCAAATCTGTCCGTACCGTGCAGGATGTGGTTGACGCTGTCGCTCAGCTTTTGCGCGACGAGTAAACCACCGTGCCTGGAGGACGAGCGTTTCCGGCGATCCCACTCCTGACGGGAGTCGTGTTGCTGGCGTGGCCATTGCTGATTGGATTGGGGCTGACGCACAACGGTCTGCACTGGCTGTTGCCGCTGATGGCCCTGGTGCTGGTGCTGCGTCTGCATCAGGCGCGGCGAAACGCAGGCCCGATGCGGTATGTGGTGCAGTGCATTGCGCTGGCAGGCCTGGCGCTCTGCGCGGCAAGCTATCTGCTGAAAGCGCACCAGTGGCTGCTGCTCTATCCGGTGGTGGTTAATCTCGTGATGCTGGCCGTGTTTGGCGGCTCACTGTGGACAACCATGCCGCTGGTTGAACGGCTGGCACGTCTGCGTGAACCGAATTTGCCTCCGGCGGGTGTGCGATATACCCGTAAGGTGACGCTGGTGTGGTGCGGGTTTTTCCTCGGTAACGGTGCGATAGCCCTTTTTACCGTGCTACACGGCGATATGCATGTCTGGACAGTGTGGAACGGTATGGTGGCTTATTTTCTGATGGGCACGCTGATGGCGACAGAGTGGCTGGTGCGTCAACGGGTGATGAAAAAAGAGAAGCTCGATGAATAAACCCCTCCCGCTGGGCCAGTGGTTAAATGCTCCACGCCCTGACGACACGCCGATCGCCTGGCTTGACGATCGCACCTGGACGCTGGGCGAGTTGCGCCACAATGTCACCTTGCTGGTAGAAGTATTGCGACAGCAGGAGGGTGAACGCTGGGCGCTGTGCTTTGAAAACAGCTACCTGTTTATTGTTGCGCTGCTGGCCTCACTGCATGCCGGTAAAACCCCGGTCATTCCAGGCCATAGCCGGGTCTCTCTGCTCGACGAACAGCAGTCGCTGTTTAGCGGTGTCCTGAGCGATCAGACGCTGGATATTCAGGGAAAGGTCATTGTGGTGACCTCCTCCCCTCAGACCGCGCGCCAATGGGCACCGTTGCCCGTCATTGACGACGCGCGCTTTGTTGAGCTTTTTACCTCGGGCTCCACGGGCACCCCACGCCGGGTCATTAAGCACATCACCAGCCTGGACCGTGAAGCATGCCTGCTGGCGAACCGTTTTGGCGAACGCCTGGCGGGCTGCAGCATTGTGGCCTCGGTCGTACCACAACATCTCTATGGCCTGACGTTCCGCATCATGTTGCCAATGGCGATGGGGCTTCCGCTGCACGCCGCCATGCTTTATTACGCTGAGCAGCTGGCGGCACTCCCTCACGACAGGCAGTACCTTTTTATCACCAGTCCGGCGTTCCTGAAACGGCTGGATACCGAGCTGACTGCCCCTCCCGTCGTGATGCTGATCTCCGCCGGGGGAATGCTGCCCTGGTGCGATGTCACGGAGACCCATGACTGGCTTAACGTCTGGCCGGATGAAATCTATGGCAGCACCGAAACCGGGATCCTCGCCTGGCGGCACCGTCAGGCGGACAGCGTACCCTGGTTCGCCTTCCCCGGTGTGGTGTTCCAGAGTGAAGGGGAAATCTGCCGCGTGACCTCCCCGCTCATTCACGAAGCCGCAGGGTTACAGCTGGACGATATCCTGCACTTCGACAGTAACGGTTTTTTTAGCATTGCCGGACGTCGTGGTCCGGTGGTCAAAATCGAAGAAAAGCGTATCTCACTGAACGAGATTGAACGTCGCCTGCTGGAGCTTGAGGGCATATGTGAAGCCGCAGCATTACCGGTTACCCGCGGAGGTCGTCAGGGTATAGGTGTCCTGCTGGTTCTGGATGAGAAGACCCGTCAGCGCTGGCATCAGCAGGGCAAAAAAACGCAGGAACTGGCCTGGCGCCGCGCCCTGCGGCCCTGGCTTGAGCCGGTCGCCGTCCCCCGCTACTGGCGCATTATCGATGCGATGCCGGTAAACAGTATGAATAAGCGTGTCTATGCGCAGTTACAGGAGTTGTTTCATGAAAATTCATGAAATCGAACGCCACCAGGCACAGCCGCAGCACCTGGAAATCGTTTTGCATCTTGACCCCTCCCTGTTCTGGTTCCAGGGGCATTTTGCCGTACAGCCGTTGCTGCCAGGTGTGGCACAGATTGACTGGGTCATGCACTACGCCACCACGCTGCTGGCACCGGGTTACCGTTTTCACAGCATCCAAAATGTGAAATTCCAGGCCCCTCTGCTGCCGGATACCACGGTCACGCTGGTCCTTAACTGGCATGCCGAACGTCAGATACTGACCTTCAGCTACCAGCGCCATGCCGGTGACGATCGCCATACTGCCAGCAGCGGGAAGATTCGCCTGTGTCAGTAACCTTCCGCCCCTGCGTGCTGATCCCGTGCTACAACCATGGCGCGATGATGGCAAAGGTACTGTCGCGGCTGGCGCCGTTCGGCTTGCCCTGCCTGGTGGTCGATGACGGAAGTGACGAGCAGACGCGCCGCATTCTGGAGCATCTGGCCGCCGGGCAGCCCCAGGTTACGCTGGTACGTCTGGCGCAAAACGCAGGTAAAGGTGCCGCGGTCATTAAGGGGCTGGAAGCGTCGGCCCGCGCGGGCTATACCCACGCCGTACAGGTGGATGCCGACGGCCAGCATGCTATTGAGGATATCCCCAAAATGCTGGCTCTGGCTGAGCGTCACCCGGAGGCGCTGATATCTGGCCAGCCCATTTACGATGATTCCATTCCGCGCTCCCGCCTCTACGGTCGCTGGATAACGCACGTCTGGGTATGGATTGAAACCCTGTCCCTGCAACTTAAAGACAGCATGTGCGGTTTTCGGGTCTACCCGGTCTCGCCCACGCTGCAGCTGGCCGCACGCGTATCGCTTGGTAAACGTATGGACTTTGACACCGAAGTGATGGTCCGTCTCTACTGGCAGGGCAATACCAGCTATTTTCTGCCGACCCGCGTTACCTATCCGCCGGACGGGTTATCCCATTTCGACGCGCTCAAAGACAACGTGCGGATCTCGCTGATGCACACCCGGCTGTTCTTCGGCATGCTGCCCCGCATTCCCGCCCTGCTGTTTCGTCGTCGCCGCCAGCACTGGGCGCAGCAGGACGAGGTGAAAGGCCTGTGGGGAATGCGCCTGATGCTGCGCGTCTGGCAGCTGTTTGGCCGCCGGGCCTTTACCGTGCTGCTGTGGCCGGTTATCGCGGTGTACTGGCTTACGGCCCGACCGGCGCGACAGGCTTCACAGCAGTGGACAGCACGAGTGAAGCAGGTGCTGACGCAGCGGAACATGCCTGTTCCGCCACGCCTTAACAGCTTTTTCCATTTTATGCGCTTCGGTAACGCCATGCTGGATAAAGTCGCCAGCTGGCGCGGCGAACTGAAGTTTCATCGTGACGTGGTCTTTGCTCCCGGTGCATATGACGTGCTGGATGCTGACGCATCGCAAGGCAAACTGCTGCTCGCATCGCATCTTGGCGATGTGGAAGCCTGCCGGGCACTGGCTCAGCTGGAAGGCAGCAAAGTCATCAACGCGCTGGTCTTTAGCGATAACGCGCAGCGCTTTAAACAGATCATGACCGAGATGGCCCCCCAGGCGGGGGTTAACCTGATGCCCGTGACGGACATTGGCCCGGATACTGCTATCGCCATCAAAGAGAAGCTTGAGCGCGGTGAATGGGTCGCCATTGTGGGCGATCGCATAGCGGTCACGCCACAGCGCGGCGGCGACTGGCGGGTGATCTGGAGTTCGTTTATGGGACAGCCCGCCCCGTTCCCGCAAGGGCCGTTTATTCTCGCCTCCATTCTGCGCTGCCCGGTGGTGCTGATTTACGCCCTGCGTCAGCAGGGTGCGCTCACGATACACTGCGAACCATTTGCCGACCCGCTGCTTCTGCCACGCGGGGAGCGCCAGCAGGCGCTGCAACAGGCCGTCGATCGCTATGCACAGCGGCTTGAGCATTACGCCTTAATGTCACCGCTCGACTGGTTTAATTTTTTCGATTTCTGGCACCTGCCGGATGCCAAAGAGAAGGAGTAAAGGGTGCTGACCGATCCCCGCTTTACGACCGAAGTAGAAATCACCGTTCCGTTCCACGATGTCGATATGATGGGCGTGGTCTGGCACGGCAACTATTTCCGCTACTTTGAGATTGCCCGCGAGGCGCTGCTCAACCAGTTTAACTACGGTTATCGCCAGATGAAGGCGTCAGGCTATGTCTGGCCGGTAGTCGATACCCGGGTGAAATACCGCGATGCGGTGACCTTTGAGCAGCGCATCCGTGTACGCGCGCACATCGAAGAGTATGAAAACCGTCTGCGCATCGCCTATCAAATTTTCGACGCGCAAACCGGTAAACGCACCACCACCGGCTATACCATCCAGGTGGCCGTCGAAGAAGCCAGCCGTGAAATGTGCTTTGTCAGCCCGGCTATATTATTTGAACGAATGGGAGTTACGCCATGAGATGGTTGCCTGTGCTGGCACTGATGATCAGCCCGCTGGTGAGCGCCGTGACGCTGGATGAGCTGCAGCAGCGGTTTACCGGGCAACCTGTCGTGCGCGCGCATTTCGAACAGGTCCGGACGATTAAGGATCTGCCGCAGCCGCTGCGCTCGCAGGGCGAAATGTTGATCGCACGCGACAGCGGCCTGCTGTGGGATCAAAAAGCGCCTTTCCCCATGACGTTGTTGCTGGATGATAAACGAATGATCCAGACGATCAACGGCCAGCCTCCGCAGACCATTACCGCCGACAATAATCCGCAGATGTTCCAGTTCAACCACCTGCTGCGGGCGTTGTTCCAGGCCGACCGCAAGGTGCTGGAAGAGAACTTCCGCATCGATTTTCGCGATCTCGGTGAAGGCCGCTGGTCGCTGGTGCTGACCCCCACAACGACACCGCTGGACAAAATTTTCGCTACCCTCGATCTGGGCGGCGCGACCTACCTTGAGACGATTCGCCTCAACGATAAGCAGGGCGATCGTACCGATATCGTCCTTTCCCGCCACACACTGACGCCCGCCAGCCTGACCGATGACGAACGCCAACGCTTTGCCGCACCGTAAATCCCTGCGCCCGGCGCTGCTGTGGGCGACGGTATGCCTGATTCTGTTGGGCGTGTTGCTGTCGCTGCTGCCCGGCGCGCGCCTGAACAGCAGCGTACTGGCTATGCTGCCGAAGCAGACGCTCGGGGCAATCCCGCCGGCACTCAACGACGCGTTTATACAGCGTCTTGACCGCCAGCTTGTCTGGCTGGTCAGTCCCGGTAAAGAACCCGATCCGCGGGTGGCGCAGCAGTGGCTGGATCTGTTGAAAAACAGCCATTCGCTCAGGGAGGTTAAAGGCCCGATGGACGCCGCCGGGCAAAAGGCCTGGGGCGAGTTCTTCTGGCAGCATCGCAACGGCCTGATTGATTCAGCCACCCGGGCCCGCCTGCAAAACGGCGGTGAGGCACAGGCGCAGTGGATTTTATCCCAGCTCTACTCGGCCTTTTCCGGCGTGAGTGGCAAAGAGTTGCAAAGCGATCCCCTGATGCTGATGCGCGGCTCGCAGCTGGCGCTGGCGCAAAACAGCCAGAAGCTACGGCTGATGGACGGCTGGCTGGTTACCCAGGATGCCAGTGGAAATTACTGGTATATGCTGCACGGTGAGCTGGCGGGATCATCGTTTGATATGCAGCAAACCCATCAGCTGGTAACCACCCTTACCGCCCTGCAGGAGACGCTGAAAACGCGCTTTCCGCAGGCGCAGCTGCTCTCACGCGGTACCGTGTTTTACAGTGATTACGCCAGCCAGCAGGCAAAACGGGACATCTCCACGCTGGGCATCGTCACGATCCTTGGGGTTATCCTGCTCATCCTGGCAGTGTTTCGTTCCCTGAAACCCCTGCTGCTGTGTCTGATTTCCATTGCCACAGGTGCGCTGGCGGGCACGGTGGTGACGCTGCTGCTGTTTGGCGAACTGCATCTGATGACGCTGGTGATGAGCATGAGCATCATCGGAATTTCAGCGGATTACACGCTCTATTACCTCACCGAACGCATGGTGCACGGCGCAGAACATTCCCCGTGGCAAAGCCTGGCCAAAGTGCGTAATGCGCTGCTGCTGGCGCTGCTGACGACCGTTGCCGCCTACCTGATTATGATGCTGGCCCCCTTCCCCGGGATCCACCAGATGGCGGTGTTTGCCGCGGTGGGGCTGAGCGCCTCCTGCCTGACGGTGATTTTCTGGCATCCCTGGCTGTGCCGTGGTTTGCCGGTGCGCCCGGTTCCGTTTATGGTCCTGATGTTGCGCTGGTTGGCCGCCTGGCGACGCAATAAAAAACTCTCTGTGGGCCTGCCTGTGGTACTGGCGCTGGTCTCGGCTGCCGGGCTTGCCACCCTGAAGGTCAACGACGATATCGCCCAGCTACAGGCGCTCCCCAAAGACATTCTGGCGCAGGAGAAAACCATTACCGCCCTGACCGGGCAAGGTGTCGATCAGAAATGGTTTGTGGTGTATGGCGCATCGCCGCAGCAAACGCTGGAACGGCTGGAAGCCTTTACCCCGGCGTTAGCCCAGGCCCAAAAAGCGGGGGATATTACCCGCTGGCGGACCCTGCCCTTAAATTCGCTGGCGCGCCAGAAAAGCGATCTGCTGCTGTTGCAGCAGGCCGCGCCGGCCATAACGAACGCGCTGCGAAACGCGGGGCTGAGCACCGTCACACCGAATCTGAACGCCATGCCCGTGAGCGTGGAGGCGTGGCTCGCCAGCCCGGCCAGCGAAGGCTGGCGTCTGCTGTGGCTGACCCTGCCTGACGGCGAAAGCGGTGTGTTAGTGCCGGTGGACAACGCCCGGAACAGCGCCGCACTCAGCGAAGTAGCCGCCCGTCATGCGGGCGTCGTCTGGGTCGATCGCAAGGCCAGTTTTGACAGCCTGTTTGAGCTCTACCGCACGCTGTTAACGGGACTCTTGTTTGTCGCGCTGGCGGTGATTGCCTGCGGGGCGATGGTACGCCTCGGCTGGCGAAAAGGGCTTATCAGTCTGGTCCCGTCCGTGCTGTCGCTCAGCTGCGGGCTGGCCGCGCTGGCCGTCACGGGGCATCCGGTAAATCTGTTTTCACTGCTGGCGCTGGTCCTGGTGCTCGGCATTGGCATTAACTACACGCTGTTTTTCGGCAACCCGCGCGGTACGCCGCTGACGTCGATGCTGGCCATCACGCTGGCGATGATGACCACGCTGCTGACGTTAGGCATGCTCGTGTTCAGCGCCACGCAGGCCATCAGCAGCTTCGGTATTGTGCTGGTGAGCGGCATTTTTACCGCCTTCCTGCTGGCGCCGCTGGCGATGCCTGTTAAGAAAGAGAGAAAACGAAAATGAATGCTTTTTACCGCGCAGCCGCGCTGGTCGCGACGCTGCTGCTGGCAGGCTGTAGCCATTCGACCGATACTGAAGGGACGCGCCCGCAGGCCTGGCTTCAGCCGGGAACCCGAGTGACGCTGCCGCCGCCCGGTATTACCCCGGCGGTCAGTTCGCAGCAGCTGCTGACCGGAACCTTCAACGGACAAACGCAGTCCCTGCTGGTCATGCTCAACGCGGATGATCACAAAGTGACGCTTGCCGGGCTCTCTTCCGTCGGTATCCGTCTGTTCCTGGCGACTTACGACGACACCGGGATCCACACCGAACAGTCGATCGTTGTGCCGCAGCTGCCTCCCGCCAGCCAGGTACTGGCCGATGTGATGCTCAGCCACTGGCCACTCAGCGCCTGGCAGCCACAACTGCCAAAGGGCTGGACGCTTAAAGACAAGGGCGATCGGCGCGAGCTACGCAATGCCAGCGGCAAGCTGGTGACTGACATTGTCTACCTGCAACGCAAAGGCAAGCGCGTGCCAATCAGCATCGAGCAACACGTCTTTAACTACCACATCACCATTCAATATCTGGGTGACTGAGATGATTTACATTTCTGCTGTTGGCATGGTCAACGCGCTGGGTAACTCGCTGGATGAGATTGCCGCTAACCTGACGGCAGGCGTAGCCCCTGGCATGCATTGTCGGTCCGGCTGGTTGCAGGATGCACCCGACGCCGTGCTGGGTGGCGTGGAAGGTGAATTGCCGTCCATTCCGGATACCCTGTCCGCGCACCGCACCCGCAATAACCAGCTGCTGCTGGCCGCGCTGGCACAGATTCAATCCACCGTTGACGACGCGATTACCCGGGTCGGCCGCGACCGCGTGGCCGTGGTTTTGGGTACCAGCACCTCCGGCCTCGATGAAGGGGATGAGCACGTACGATTAACGCTCAACGGCGAAGCCAGCACCCGGTGGCAGTATCCGCAACAGGAGCTGGGCGATCCGTCCCGCTTTCTTGCAAACTGGTTACAGCTCGAGGGCCCGGCATATACCCTCTCGACCGCCTGCTCCTCCAGCGCGCGGGCAATTATCAGCGGCCGGCGTCTGATTGACGCCGGGCTGGTGGATATTGCCATTGTGGGCGGCGCAGATACCCTGAGCAGGATGCCCGTCAATGGCTTTCACAGTCTGGAATCGCTTTCCCCAACGCTCTGCGAGCCGTTTGGCCGCGACCGTCGGGGTATCACCATTGGTGAAGCCGCTGCGCTGATGGTGTTGAGCCGTGAACCCGCCGGGGTCGCGCTGCTGGGAACAGGCGAGTCCAGCGATGCTTACCATATTTCGGCGCCGCATCCGCAGGGTGAAGGCGCCATTCGCGCCATTACCCAGGCGCTCAATGACGCGGGTCTGCAGCCTGAGGATATTGGCTATATCAACCTGCACGGCACCGCCACACCGCTCAACGATCAGATTGAATCACACGTGGTACACGACCTCTTTGGAGAAAACGTGCCCTGCAGTTCTACCAAACACCTTACCGGCCATACGCTGGGCGCTGCCGGTATCACCGAAGCGGCGTTGAGCTGGCTTATTCTGACGCGTGACCTGCCGTTACCCCCACAGGATTTCGCCCGCTACGCACTGGACGAGACGCTGTCGCCGTGCGGCGTGCTGCACCAGAGTACCGCGCTGAAAAAACCGGTCATTTTATCTAACTCGTTCGCGTTTGGTGGCAACAATGCCAGCATCCTGTTGGGGAGAGTGTCATGAGCTACTTATCACCCGTCGACTATCTGCCGCACGATGCGCCAATGATGCTGCTGGGATCCGTTGAACGCGTCACCGACGATTCCGCCGTATGCCGTGTCGCGGTCAACGGCCAAAGCGTACTGGCGCCCTTTTTGAATGCCGAGGGCGATTTGCCTGGCTGGTACGCGCTCGAACTGATGGCGCAGACCGTTGGCGTCTGGTCAGGCTGGCATCGCCAGCAGAAAGGGCAAGATCATATTGCGCTGGGCATGGTGCTGGGTGCGCGCGAGTTGGTCTGCGCCAGTGGACGTTTCGCAAAAGACGCGACGCTGGACATCACCGTCAGACTGCTGATGCAGGATGAACGCTTCGGCAGTTTTGAATGTACGATCTCCTCCGGTGAGGAGACGCTGGCCACGGGCCGGGTCAATACCTTCCAGCCGAGCGCAGAAGAATTAACATCGCTTTTTAATCAGGGATCCCACGCATGAGTCGTTCCGTACTGGTCACCGGGGCCAGCAAAGGCATTGGTCGTGCCATCGCCTGCCAGCTTGCCGCTGACGGGTTTACCGTAGGCGTACATTACCACCGTGACGCCGCAGGCGCGCAGGCGACGCTGGATACCATCACACAGGCGGGCGGTCAGGGTCGCCTGCTCTCTTTCGATGCAGGTAACCGCGAACAGTGCCGTGACGTGCTGGAGCAGAATATCGAGGCCCACGGCGCATGGTATGGCGTGGTCAGTAATGCCGGTATCACCCGCGACGGTGCGTTTCCGGCCCTCAGCGAAGACGACTGGGACAGCGTCATCCATACCAATCTCGACAGTTTTTATAACGTTATTCAACCCTGCATTATGCCGATGATCGCCACCCGAAAAGGGGGGCGCATTATCACCTTATCCTCCGTGTCCGGCATGATGGGCAACCGCGGTCAGGTGAACTACAGCGCGGCAAAAGCGGGCATTATTGGCGCGACCAAAGCACTGGCAATTGAGCTGGCAAAACGCAACATCACCGTGAACTGCATTGCGCCGGGACTGATTGATACCGGCATGATTGAAATGGAAGAGGCTGCGCTGAAAGAGGCAATGTCCATCATTCCCATGAAACGGATGGGCCAGGCCGAAGAGGTTGCAGGACTTGCCAGCTATTTGATGTCAGATATTGCAGGCTACGTTACCCGCCAGGTCATTTCCATCAACGGAGGAATGCTATGACGCGTCGCGTGGTGATTACCGGTATGGGCGGCGTTACCGCCTTCGGTGAGGACTGGCAATCCGTTTCCCGCAGGCTGCTGGCGTATGACAACGCGGTACGCAAAATGCCGGAGTGGCAGGTTTACGATGGCCTCCACACCCTGCTGGGCGCGCCGATTGATGATTTCACCCTGCCGGAACACTATACCCGCAAGCGTATTCGCGCCATGGGCCGCGTGTCGTTGATGTCGACCCGCGCCACCGAGCTGGCGCTGGAGCAGGCGGGGCTGATTGGCGAGGCGGTGCTCACGAATGGCCAAACCGGTATCGCCTATGGCTCCTCCACAGGCAGTACCGGGCCGGTCAGCGAATTCGCCACCATGCTCACCGAAAAACACACCCACAACATCACCGGTACGACCTATGTGCAGATGATGCCGCACACGACCGCGGTGAATACCGGCCTGTTCTTTGGCCTTCGGGGTCGCGTTATTCCGACGTCGAGTGCCTGTACGTCGGGCAGTCAGGCCATTGGCTACGCCTGGGAAGCCATTCGTCACGGTTATCAGACCGTGATGGTCGCAGGCGGAGCAGAGGAGCTTTGTCCGTCAGAGGCGGCGGTATTTGACACCTTATTCGCGACCAGCCAGCGCAACGATGCGCCGAAAACCACCCCTTCGCCATTTGATACGCAGCGTGATGGTCTGGTCATTGGGGAAGGCGCAGGCACCCTGATTCTGGAAGAGCTTGAGCATGCCAGAGCACGCGGTGCAACTATCTATGGCGAGATCGTTGGCTTCGCCACCAACTGTGATGCAGCCCATATCACCCAGCCACAACGTGACACCATGCAAATTTGTATGGAGCAGTCGCTGGCGTTAGCAGGGTTAAGCGCGCGGGACATGGGGTACATCTCCGCGCACGGTACCGCCACCGATCGCGGTGATATCGCCGAAAGCCAGGCCACCGCCGCCATCTTTGGCGACAACGTGCCAATTTCGTCGCTGAAGAGCTATTTTGGCCACACGTTAGGCGCCTGTGGGGCATTGGAAGCCTGGATGAGTCTGCAGATGATGCGTGAGGGCTGGTTTGCCCCGACGCTCAATTTAAGACAACCGGATGAGCAATGTGGTGCTTTAGATTATATTATGGGTGAAGCCCGTCAGATTGACTGCGAGTATCTACAAAGCAATAACTTCGCATTTGGCGGCATCAACACGTCGATAATCATCAAACGCTGGGCGTAACTATGTACCAGTTTATACTGGGAAAGATCTCCACCCTGAGCGCAGACCCGCTGGCGTCGACGCTTGCACATATGGCACCTGCGGGTGCACGAAATGCATCCTGGCTGGCGGGGAGAACCCTGCTCGCCAAAACGCTTTCTCCTTCTCCGTTACCCGAGATCGTCTATGGTGAGCAAGGGAAGCCGGCCTTCGTGGATGCGCAGCCCTTCTGGTTTAACCTGAGTCACAGCGGCGATAATATCGCGCTGCTGCTGAGCGACGAAGGCGAAGTGGGATGTGATATCGAAGTTATCCGCCCACGTGAAAACTGGCAGGCGCTGGCTAACGCCGTCTTCAGCGTGGCGGAACATGCGGAGCTGGAGCGCGAAGACCCGGAGACAAAGCTTTCTGCTTTCTGGGGGATCTGGACGCGTAAAGAGGCCATCGTGAAGCAGCGAGGCGGCAGCGCCTGGCAGATTGTCAGCATCGACAGCACGTCGCAGACGCATTCGGTAAGCCAGCTCCAGTTCGGCTCGCTCAGTCTTGCCGTCTGCACCTCAACGCCTTATACCCTTACCGCCGGGACGATTGCTCACCACGGGATGTCCGTGGCATAAAAATCACCAGCACGCCGAGAATAATCATCCCGACCCCCGCCAGCCCGTGCCAGGAAAAGTGTTCGTTCCAGCCGGGCAACAAAATGGCCGCGGCCCACACCAGAATGTAACTGAGGCTCAGCAAGGCATACGCTTTGCTGAGCGCCATGCGATGCAAAGCCAGATACCAGCAGCCCATCGAGGCCACATACCCCATGAGTCCCAGCAGCAGCGCGCCAGTACCGGATGAGAAGTGCCAGAGCGCGGAGACAAACGCATCAAGCTCGCTGACTGGTGGCAGGGCCTGCATGGCATAGCGCAGCAGCAGCTGCGCCGCGCTGACCAGCATTACGCTGCATAACGCCCAGAATGTTCCTCTCACAGGCTTCCTCCGAGGATAACAATGCCGATGATGATGAACCCGACGCCCAGCCAGTGATGCAACGCGACTTTTTCATGCCAGAATGCTTTCGCCGCCAGGGTCACCCAGACAAAATTGAGGCTCAGCATAGGGTAGGCAACGCCGACAGGCAGGCGCTGCAGGACCACCAGCCAGACCAGCATGCCGCTGCCCAGTGCCAGCAATGCCAGGCCCAGCCACAGCATAATATGCGCGCCACGCCGCCCGGCTTTCGCCGGACGGGTGGCCTGCTTCTGACACAGCTGCCCTGCGCAGGTCAGCAGGCTTGCCAGTATCAACCAGAGCCAGGTCGTCATTGCGGTAAATACTGCAGCCAGGCCAGACGGCCCTGAATATACAGGCTGTCCGGTTCTGGCAGATGAGCCCGCTTAATATCGTCGTGTTTTGACAGCAGGATCACCAGTGACACGCCCCCCTGCTGGCGATGCGTTGCCAGCCACTGCGCAAAATTATCTTTCTCGACAAACCGGTCTTTCACATCCGGGTACGCTAGCCCGTAGCTCAGCTCGCCGCTCTGACCAAACAGAATGATGTCATTACGCTTAAGCTCCCACGCCAGCCCAGAGGCCACGCCAACATTGTTCGCCAGCACAAACCGGCTGCTCTGAAGCGGGTCACGGATGGTATCCACCAGCGACTGCGGCTGTTTGGAATCTACCACCAGGTTAGGAATGGCAAACCCAATCAGCAGCGCCACGCCAGCAGGACACAACGCCGCCAGCCACCAGCGCTGCGCGCTTTGCCGCACGGTAAACCAGCCGACAGCCGCCCAGACGAGAAACGCCAGCACCGCGCAGAAGACTTTATACAGCTCAACGGATGTCCAGACCGGATGCTTAGCAACCCCCCACGGCGAGACCACCAGCGCCGCCACCACGCCAATCACACCAAACGCCAGGTTAATCCCGCCGTTAATGCGTAACGCTCTGGCCCCTTTGTCCGCCGCGATGCAGGCATAGCGCGCCATCAGGATAGCCAGCGGAGCAAAACACGGCAGGATGTAGGTTGGCAGTTTGCCTTTGGCAATGCTGAAGAACAGCAGCGGCATCACGACCCATCCAAGCAGATAAAAGCCACCGCCCGTGTTGTCTCTTTCGCGCCAGCCCAGCCGAAATGCGCCGGGCAACAGCGCCAGCCACGGCAGACTGCCGGCCAGCAGGAACGGCAGGTAGTACCAGAACGGCGCCTTGTGCTGAGCATCGCTCTGGGCAAAGCGCTGAATATGCTCAACCCAGAAGAAGTAGCGCCAGAAATCAGGCTCTCGATGCGCAATGGCCAGCGCCCAGGGCAGGACGATCAGCACACAGCTCACGATGGCCAGCCAGCCAAAGATCAGCACCTCTTTCCAGCGCTTCTGCGCAATCACCCACGGCAGCACGCCTATCACCGGCACCGCCAGCGCCAGGAATCCTTTGGTCATCACCCCCATGCCGCAGGCAAGCCCGAGCAGCACGTAGCCACCCGCTTTTCCGGTCACGGTTTCAGCCTGCGAGGCCAGCCAGAAGCTGCACATAGCGGCCACCAGCCACAGGGTAATGATGGGATCCAGCACGGCGTACGTACCAATGCCATACACCAGGAACAGGGTCAGGAAGATAAGGCCGGAAAAAATGGCAACGCGCTTATCCCGCCACAGGCGCCACGCCATCCAGATCACCAGCAGAGCCGTCAACCCGGTTGAGAATATGGCGCCGGCGCGCACGGCAAAGTTAGTATGCCCAAACAGCAGTTGTCCGATACTGTTGATCCAGTAGCCCGCAATCGGCTTTTCAAAGTAACGCAGCCCCAGAAAATGCGGGACAATCCAGTCTCCTGACGCCAGCATTTCGCGGCTGATTTCCGCATAGCGCGTTTCATCAGGCTGCCACAGCAGGCGGATATCGATCGGAATGAGGTAGTAAACGATAAACAGTGCGAGAAGCGCTAAGCCATAACGGGCTGCTTTCATGATACCGGACTCACGGTTTGTTGGTAGCCAAGCCAGCCTTCCCGGCCAGCCAGTTCATTACGCACAATTTTGCCCACGGGCAGGACGCTAAGATCCTCTGGCAGCAATTCGCTCAATGGACAAAACTGAATGCCCTCCTGAGCGGCCATCGTCAACAGTGCATCGAAATCATGCTGATACGCAATCCCTTCCACTTCCGCGTGGATGGTATAGACGGGCGTACCGGTGTCGCGATGAATGCAGTCCAGAATATAGCGATTGAACCCTCCGGCACTGACCTCGCGCCCAACCACTTCATCCCAGGTGGGAAGCGTGACCGGGATTTGCACCGTCCCCAGGCGATTCTCCCCGATGAGCGGCAAAAAAGGCCCGGTGCCGCGGCAATCGCTGTTGTAGCGAAACGCGAAGGGTTCTTTGGCTTTCACCACGCGTTGGTCGGCACGCCATCCCGCCACGGCGGAGCAGCGAATCGTCTGACCGGTAATGGCCTCCAGCTCCAGCATGCCGCGCTCAACTTCACGCGACAGGCGTGGAATATCCCAGACGCCAGCCCAGGCCTGCCAGGCATGGTGATCCCAGGCATGCAGTCCAACCTCATGGTGCTGTGCCGCGTCGCGGATAACGGCTTCGTTACCCGCGCCAATGCGCCTGCCGGGCCATGCGGTTCCGGCCAGCAAAATATCCCAGCCGTAGAGAGAGGCTGCGCGTGAGCGCAGCATTTTGAACAGAAATGCCGGTTTAACCAGACGCCATAAATGACGTCCCATATTGTCAGGCCCCACGCTGAAGAAAATGGATGAGCGCACGTTGTGCTTGCTCAGCAGTTCCAGCAGTTTGGGTACGCCGTCACGCGTCCCCCTGAAGGTGTCGACATCAATGCGTAAACCGACTTTTCTCATGAGACCTGTTCCGACAGCTCCACGGTGCGCAGGAAGAAATCGAGCGTTTCATCAATGGTCTGATCCATCTTCACCGTCGGTGTCCAGTTCAGGCAGCGTTTCGCATTACGAATGCTGGGTTTCCGGTGCTCAACGTCCTGATAACCTTTACCGTAGTAGCTGCTGCTTTCCACTTCACGGAACCCGGCAAACGGCGGGAAGCGATCGCGTAGCGGATGACGTTCAAAGCTTGCCAGCAGCATCTCAGCCAGCTCGCGAATGCTCGCTTCGTTATCCGGGTTACCGATGTTGATGATCTCTCCGTTGCAGCGACCCTCTTTGTTTTCGATGATGCGGAACAGCGCCTCGATACCGTCGCTGATATCCGTAAAGCAGCGTTTTTGTTTACCGCCTTCGATAAGCTTGATGGGCGAGCCTTCCACCAGGTTCAGGATCAGCTGGGTGATGGCACGTGAGCTGCCGATACGCGCCGCGTTAAGGTTATCCAGACGTGGCCCCATCCAGTTAAACGGACGGAACAGCGTAAAGCGCAGACCCGCTTTCTCACCGTAGGCCCAGATCACGCGGTCGAGCAGCTGCTTGGAGACGGAATAAATCCAGCGCTGTTTGTTGATCGGCCCGACGACCAGGTTAGAGGTATCTTCGTCGAAGTTTTTGTCAGTACACATGCCGTACACTTCAGAAGTGGACGGGAAGATGATGCGCTTGTCGTATTTCACACAGTCGCGGATGATCTTCAGGTTCTCTTCGAAGTCCAGCTCGAACACGCGCAGCGGGTTACGGGTGTACTCAATCGGCGTGGCAATCGCCACCAGCGGCAGCACCACGTCACATTTTTTAATGTGATATTCAATCCACTCGGAGTGAATGCTGATATCCCCTTCCACAAAGTGGAAACGCGGGTTGTCGAGGAAACGACTGATGGCATCAGCACCGATATCCAGACCATAAATTTCGTAGTTATCGTCTTTCAGCAGACGCTCGGTCAGGTGGTTGCCGATAAAGCCGTTGACGCCGAGGATCAGCACGCGGGTGCGGCGTTTGATGGCCACAACTGGTGCGCTGGTGATCAGTGCGCCAGTGACCAGCCCCAGAGACTGAGCCAGTTGCGCGCCCTGAACGTAAACGCCGTTATCGGTTTGCCCGGTCACGATCTCCAGCGCCTGCTCGCCGCAGCTGACAATCAGCGGGGAAGCCGAGACAACGGTGCCCGGTTTGGCGGCAGGAATGTCGTCGCGTACGCGGGATTTCCAGACGATAAATTTACTCACGCCGGCAAAGCTGTACGCCCCCGGCCAGGGGTCGGTAACGGCACGCACCAGGTTGTGCAACTGACGAGCCGGCTTGTTCCAGTCCAGGCGACCATCTTCTGGCCGGCGACGGCCAAAACAGCTCGACTGGCTCTCATCCTGCGCGGTTTCGCTGAAGGTGCCGTTAAGGATCGCCGGCAACACATCACGTAGCAGGCTTTGCGCTACGGTGCAGAGCTTCTGATGAAGCTGCAGCGCAGTTTCATCCGCGTCGATAACCACGCGCTGCTGCGCGATGATGGCACCGGCATCTGCGCGATGCACCATACGGTGCAGAGTGACGCCGGTTTCCGTTTCGCCGTTCACCAGCACCCAGTTCAGCGGTGCGCGGCCACGGTAGGCGGGCAGCAAAGAGCCGTGAAGATTAAATGCCCCTTTTGCGGCCAGACTTAAAATCTCATCGCAAATCAGGTTGCGATAATAGAATGAGAAGATGGCATCAGGCGCGAGCGCCCGGATGCGGTCCACCCACAGCGGATGGTTGACATCGTCCGGGGCGTAAACCGGAATACCGCGCTCTGCGGCGATACGCGCCACCGAGCCAAAGAAGTTATTCTCTCCGGCCGTGTCCGGATGCGTGAAGATTGCAGCGATTTCATAGCCCGCTTCCAGCAGGGCCAGCGTGCCCGCACACCCCATATCGTGATAGGCAAAGACAACAGCTTTCATGGGTGAATTTCCTCTTGAGATGCTTTGTGTTCCTGGCGGACAACACGTTGAATAAAGTAGCGCGGACGTGCGCGAACATCGTTATAAATACGGCCAATGTATTCCCCGAGCAGGCCCATCCCGACAAACTGGGCGCCGATGAACATAAACAGCACGGCAAAGAGCATGAAGACCCCTTCCGCCGCCCACTGGGGACCGTAGATCAGGCGGAGTAACACCAGCAGCACGGAGAGCGCGAAGCCGAACACGGCAATGATGCTGCCGAAAACGCTCAACAGGCGCAGCGGCGTGGTGGTCAGGCAGGTGATAAGGTCGTACATCAGGTTGATGAGACGCATAAAGCTGTACTTCGACTCCCCGTGCTCGCGCTCGGCGTGCAGTACCGGGATTTCCGTCGCCTTACGGGCAAAGGTGTTCGCGAGAATGGGAATAAACGTGCTGCGTTCATGGCAGTGCAGCATGGCGTCGACAATATGGCGGCGGTAGGCGCGCAGCATGCAGCCATAATCGCCCATCGCTTTGCCGGTGGTCCGCTGGATCAAACGGTTGATTGTGCGGGAAGCCAGCTTACGGAACAGGCTGTCCTGACGGTTTTGCCGCACCGTGCCGACCACGTCGTACCCTTCATCGGCCTTTGCAACCAGACGCGGGATCTCTTCCGGCGGGTTTTGCAGATCGGCATCAAGCGTAATAATCAGATCGCCCGTCACGTGGCTGAACCCGGCCATAATAGCGGAGTGCTGGCCGTAGTTACGGTTAAGCAGCACGGCAACAATATGGCTGCCCTCGGCCTGCGCGGCTTCGGTCAGCATCAGCGCGGAATTATCGCTACTGCCATCATCCACCAGCAGTATTTCATAGGCTTTGCCGAGCGTGTCGCAGGCGGCCGTCGTGCGGCTGATCAGTTCGGGCAGGCTCTCCTGTTCGTTGTAAACGGGGATAACCACAGAAACTTTTTGTACAGGCGGTGCGCTGAACATATCAATTTCCTGCAAGCTGATGGAGCGCGGTAATGACGCGGGTTGTGTCGTCATGAGTCATGTCCGGGAAAAGGGGGAGAGAACAAATACGCGCGCTATTCCATTCAGAATTCGGGAGCGATACATCAGGAAAACGCTCGCGGTAGTATTTTTGCGTGTGCGCCGCGCGGAAATGCAGGCCGGTGCCAATGCCTTTTTCCTTCAGGGCTGCCATCAGGTTGTCGCGAGAAATCCCGCAGCGGGCTTCATCCACGCGAATGATGAACAGATGCCAGGCGTGGACGTGCGGCCATGAAGGAATACGCAGCGGCTGGAACGGCGTATCGGCAAGCTCGCGCAGATAGCGTTCAGCAATGTCATGACGTCGTGCGTTGGCCTCTTTCAGTTTGCCCAACTGCACCAGCGCCAGCGCGGCGTTGATATCCGCCAGGTTGTATTTGAAGCCGGGCGTGATAACTTCTGCCTGCGGCGCACGACCGTGCGTCTGGCGGTCGTAGGCATCCACACCCAGGCCGTGGAATTTCAGGCTACGGATCCGCTGCGCCAGTTGCGCATCGTCCGTGACCACTAACCCGCCTTCGGCGCAGGTCATGTTTTTAATGGCGTGGAATGAGAAAATCGCGGTGCCCTGCCAGCCCACGTGACGCGAGTGGTAGTACGTGCCGGCTGCATGCGCCGCATCTTCAATGACTGCGATACCGTGACGCTCCCCGATGGCGCGAATGGCGTCGATGTCACACGGCGCGCCGGCATAATGAACCGGAACAATCGCTTTTGTGCGCGGCGTAATGGCGGCGTCGACCGCATCCGGCGTGACCATCAACGTATCCCGGTCCACATCAATCATCACCGGGGTTGCGCCCAGCAGCACAATCATATTCAGTGTGGATACCCAGGTCAGAGAGGGGGTGATCACTTCATCGCCTGGACCAATACCCAGCGCCATCAGCGTGACATGCATTCCCGCGGTCGCTGAGCTGACGGCAATCGCATGTTGATTCCCGGTTAGCTGACAGAATGCCTCTTCAAGCGCCTGATTTTTCGGTCCTGTGGTGATCCAGCCGGAGGTTAATACCTCCTGCAACGCCGCTAATTCCTCGCTACCCATGGACGGCCGGGAAAAAGGCAAAAAATCACTCATCATTAATTTCCTTGAAATAAGAATGGCACGCTTTTGATATTAACCAAATGCCGGCTCGTTTATTTCAACGAACCATAAACTTATATCAAGGTAGCTAACATTTCTTAGGGAAAAATTAAGAAAGACATTCCATTCACTTTGCCCACCAATTAACCACTTAAAATACAAAGAGTTAAATTATTATGAATTATTTATTGTGTGATCAAACTCGACCTTTGCCTGCAATTTTTTAAACATAACATCAACAAACAAAAAAAATCCCGGCTATTTCTTTTAAAAGAATAAATAGCCGGGAACTTTTCTTTTTAGTTAATTGTCGCGCTTATTTTAAATTATCAGGAAAGTTTTTTGGTAACTCGCTCGCCGCACAGGCAATAACGCTTTCATTATTCGCCCCACAGTCGCGAACAAAGGTGATCGTCGCAAATTCATCAATGACTTCAGTGGGGTATGCCGGACCCGCATCACGATACGCATTCATCAATGGAATATGATCGTTCTGGAAGCAGACGGTTTTTTCTGGATTGTTGATCACCCAACGTGGGAAGAAGATGGTGCCGTGGAACAGTTTGTCACCCAGGTTTGCAATCAGGCTCACGTCGGTACCGGTTGGTTCTGTCCAGGAAATTTTATAGATGCTCTCCCCTACGCGAACAATATAAGCCTGCTGATCTTTCACCCAACGGTTCGCCACAATCCCGCTGTGAATACGGTAATCAAGGGTGGTTTCATTTTTGACATAAATCTCGTAGTTCCAGCCATTATCGTAGGTATATACAAGGTGTTTGCCGACGAAGCCGCTTAAGTCATGTTTGTCGAAGGTGTTCATAATGTGTCTCCTTTGTTTTGATGAGACGATCGTACCCCTTCAAAAAATGAATGAATAACGCTATGTTTGAATCAAATTCATCCAAATTTTAGATTAATCATGCATAAGACGACGCTTGAACAATGGTCATTACTGGAAAGAGTGGTCGAGGCAGGTAGCTTTGCCAAAGCAGCGGAAGAGACCAACCGCAGCCAGTCCTCGGTCAGCTATAACCTGTCGCTGCTGCAGGAGCGGCTGGGCGTGGCGCTGCTGGTGCCTGAGGGGCGGCGGGCTGTCTTGACCCCGGCCGGCGAACTCCTGCTCAACCAGGTTAAACCGTTGCTGAAAGCCTTCGCCTATGTTGAGACCCGTGCGGCAAGCCTGCGTAACGGAATGCGCACGCGGTTAGATCTGGTGGTGGACAGCATTTTCCCGCGCCGACGCCTGTTTGCTATTTTGCGTCAGTTCCAGCAGCTGTATCCGCAAACGCAGGTCCGCCTCACCGAAGTGCTGGAAAATAGCCGCACCGATGTCATTAATGATGAAGCCGACGTGATGGTGTTAACCCGCCGCCAGGACATAACCGGTCTTGGCGAATGGCTGATGAATATCGACTTTGTTGCCGTGGCGCATCATCAACATCCCCTCTTTAGCCTCGACGCGCCGCTTAACGACGATATGCTGCGCCCGTGGCCACTCATTCAGATAGCCGACAGCCAGACCGCCGCGCGTGCGGTCGGTGAGTCGTGGACCTTTTCCACCATTGACGCAGCCATAGAGGCGGTGATGTCCCAGGTCGGCTATGGCTGGCTGCCAGAGGAGCGTATTCAGACCCAGCTTGATCTGGGGGTGCTTAAACGCCTGCCGCTTAGCCATGGCGCACGCCGGGCTACGCCGCTGCACCTGATTGTGAAACGCTCCCTCGGCCCGCTGGATGAACAGGTTGAGACCCTGCTGCGCCTTTTTAGCCAGGAGCCGCCATCCTCACCTGCTACGCTTTAAGGTCCGAACGTTAAACACGATAAGGAGCAGATGATGAAGATCGATTTTACGGGGAAAGTCGCGCTGGTGACCGCCTCTACCGGCGGGATCGGCTTCGCCATAGCCCGAGGGCTGGCTGAAAGCGGTGCGGAAGTGATCATCAATGGCCGTAGCACGGAGTCTGTGAATAAAGGTATCCAGCAGCTACAACAGGTTGTGCCTGGGGTGCAGGTACGCGCCGCGATTGCCGACCTCAGCACGGCTGAAGGGGTGGAATCGCTGCTGAACGTAGCGACCCACGTCGACATCCTGGTCAACAACGCCGGCATTTACGGCCAGCAGGATTTTTATGGCACCGATGATGACACCTGGGAGCGTTACTGGCAGACAAACGTGATGTCCGGCGTGCGTATCTCCCGTGCACTGCTGCCGGGTATGGTGCAGAAAGGCTGGGGACGCGTGGTGTTTATTTCGTCCGAGTCGGCCTGCAATATTCCGGCGGACATGATCCACTATGGCGTGACCAAAACGGCGCAGCTGTCGCTCGCTCGCGGGCTGGCGAAGTTCGTGGCGGGAAGCGGGGTCACGGTGAACAGCGTATTGCCCGGCCCCACCCTTTCAGACGGTTTTGCCGGCATGATGAAAGACGAGATCGAGAGAACCGGCAAATCGCTGGAGGAACTGGCGAAAGAGTTTGTGATGACTCACCGCCCGAGCTCGGTTATCCAGCGTGCCGCGACGGTGGAAGAAGTCGCCAATATGGTGGTGTATGTCTGCTCGCCCCAGGCCTCCGCCACCTCGGGCGCGGCACTGCGCGTCGATGGCGGCGTGGTGGATGACATCATCTGATCCCTCAGACAGAACGGTCTGTGACCCGTCGGGCAGTAATATAGTGCGTCTGCCAGTAGTCATCAGTCAGGGTTGAAACGGTTACGCCCTGGCTGCGTGAGGCATGAATAAACTGGCTATTGCCGATGTACACGCCCACGTGCCTTCGGTCTGGACCGGTCTGAAAGAAGACCAAATCCCCCGCCTTCAGACGGTATTGCGCCACCTTCACACCACGATGGATCTGTTCGCCCGTCGTGCGCGGCAGATTAAGGTGGGCCGCATCGCTGAACAGATGCTGCATCAGCGCGGAGCAGTCCACGCCCCGATGCGTGGTCCCGCCCCACTGATAGTGGGTGCCTTTCCACTTCTGGTATTGATCAAGGATCCGGGTACGCAGTGGTCCTGTTTCCTGGTGCAGCAGCACGGATTTTGCCGGAGAAAGGGCAAGCTCGCGGTTCATTGACAGCATCGACGCCGGTAGTTGAAAACTCAATGCCGAAAACGAAGCCAGACTTAACGAGAGGATTGAAATAAGCGATCTAAACGTCATATCAAAATAGATTCAGTGAGTGGATATTTTCCTTACCGGTGGGGGCCAACGTTCCCCCGAAATAGCGCTCAATGTGGCGATAATATAGACAGCTCGCTTTTCAACCAATTATTATTGAGACCAAAAATGGACTCACTTTCCGATCGCAAGATCGCGAAAAAAATGCTCAAGACAGAAGGACAGACAGGGTAAAGCAGGTAAACTAATCAACAGAATGTGTATTTTAGCTAAGACGTATTTATGACCAATATGATTGCCGACGAGGCCGTGGCCAAATCCAACGTGCTCTCCGTCTTCGACTTTGATGGAACACTGACGCACCACGACAGCTTTATCCCTTTCCTGCGTTTTGCCTTTGGTAAACGTTACTTCGCGGGCCGCCTGGTGCGTATGGCCTTACCCACGCTGCACTGCGTGCGTCGTAAGCTGACGCGCGATGAGCTGAAGGAAGTGCTGATTAAAACGTTCCTGACGGGCGTGGATGAACACTGGCTACGGCAGCAGGCGGAAGCGTTTTGCGAAAAATACTGGGACAAGCTGATGCGCCCTGCCGGCGTACTGGCCGTCGCCGCAGAGGTGAATTCCGGTGCGGAAGTGACCATCTGCTCCGCCTCTCCGGCGCTGGTGCTCCAGCCGTGGGCTGACAAGCTGGGGATTAAGCTGATTGGCACGCAGCTGGAAGTGAAAGACGGCAAGCTGACCGGGCGTATCACCGGCAACAACTGCCGCTGTGCCCAGAAGGTGGCGAGGCTGGAAAAAGTGTATGGCGATCTGAATAGCTACCACCTGCGCGCGTGGGGCGATACCCGCGGCGACCATGAACTGCTGGCGGCGGCGCAGGATGCACACTGGCGGCACTTCCATCCACCGCGCAAGCGTCGACATTCACCGATTAAGTGTTAGACACTGTCTACCCGAAAACGGCAACCAAAGGTTGCCGTTTTGCTTTTAATGGGCTTCTTTCTTCCCCGGGAACATCACGCTGGTGATAATCCCCAGCGCCAGCACGCCAAGCACCACAAACAGGCTTGCCGTGGCACCAATGCTGTAACCGTGGTGCCAGAAGTGATCGGTGGCATTTAATCCGAGCTTGAACGCCACGAAGAACAGCAGCAGCACCACCGCTTTCTCCAGATGCACCAGATACTGCTTCAGCGCTTCCAGCACGAAGTAGAGCGTACGCAAGCCGAGGATGGCAAACATCATTGCGCTGTAAATAATAAGCGGCTCACGGCTGACGGCAATAATGGCCGGCACGGAGTCAAACGCGAACATCACATCAGAGAGTTCCACGACCGCCACGCAAAGCAACAGCGGCGTTGCGTAGCGTTTCGCCTTCTTCACGCGTCCAACCGTTACGTCCTGGTTTTCAGGTTTCTCCAGCTCCGCGTCCACCTCTTTCTGGGTCAGAATAAAGGCATTGCTGCTGATTTTAGGCCAGACAGGATAGAAGCGTTTCACCAGACGGTAAGCCAGATGGCCGGAGTAATCTTCAACCTCGTCACTCTCTTCATTGCGTCTGAGCATCATCACCGCCGTCCAGCCGACGACCAGCGCGAAGATAACCTCGACGTAAGGCCCCAGACTTAACAGGCTGGTACCAATGGCCACAAAGATACCGCGGAAAACAATCGCCCCCAGCACGCCCCAGTAGAGGACGCGGTGACGATATTTATCCGGCACGCCGAACCAGGCAAAAATCGCCATCATCACAAACAGGTTATCGACGGAGAGCACCTCTTCCAGCGCGTAACCGGTGAGGAACAGGCTCGCCATCTCTGCGCCGTGGTGAACATACAGGAACCCGGCGAAAGCCATGGCCATCATGACCCAGAAGAGGGACCACATGGCAGCGCTTTTCAGCGAGATCGGTTTATCGTGACGGTGCATAAAGAGGTCGATAAACATCGCCCCGACGGCCATCACTACAAAGACAACAACGGTTTCAGTCGGGAAACCGAGATGAGCAGCAGACATACACAACCCTTTTGGCAGACAAAACACAACACCATGCAAACTGGCGTAAACCAGGAACGGAAAGGGGCAGGCTGTTTACCAGCCTTTAACCCTTAAAGCCGCGGCCTTTCAGGCCCGGCAAAGAGAGGTACTTTACCGCACTCCATGGGGTCGCGCATCTGCCGTTTAGGCGCTCATGCCGCGCAAACGCTGCAGTACGGCCACCAGAACCGCCACTGACCAGCCCACCATCAAGGCGCCGACCAGACCTTCCACGCCCCCAATCAGCCGCCAGTGCTGAGGCAACGTGACATCGCCGTATCCCACCGTGGCGTAACTGACCAGCGAAAAGTAGAAGCTGGTGTTCCAGTCGTTAAACGCATCAATAACAAAATAAAACCCGGCGAACAGACCGGCTTCAAGAAGATGGGCGAAGATCATGGAGATAACGATCCCGACATTACGCAAAACCACACGCACCGCAGAGTCGACCTCTAAGTTAATGAATTTTAAAACGCAAAACATCCACAGCGAATGGATGACCACCGTAAGGGTAAGCAAAATAATGATGCTGAGTAGCTGCATGAAAGGTGCTCTGACCGGGAAGAAAAATGACCCCGCGAACGCAGCGGGGCACCTGGAGTTGTCTGGCCTGGTCGAAGCTTAGCGGATCGGAGGAAAAAAGTTGGTGCAATAATTGCGCTGCGTGATTATCACCCTTATAGAGTCTCCTCTTTGCGGCTGGTTCGACTGCTATGAGCGATATATCTGGAGCGCACTATCTGTGAGTCACCTCTTATTTACATCATTTAAACCTTCCATTAACTGGATAAAAAGAACGCGCCGTCGCTATAGTGGTTTTGTTTAATAAAACTCAGTTGTACCCAATAAAACAAAGAACATACCCTGCGAGGACACAATGACAGAACATTTACGTAACGGTGCTACCGCCACCGAGGACATAGAAAGAGAGACGATGCGGAAGGTGATCTGGCGTATTCTCCCGTTTCTGATTGTCAGTTACCTGGTCTCCATTATCGATCGCGGGAATATCGGCATGGCTTCGCTGCAGATGAATGAGGACCTTGGCCTCAGCAAAGCTGCATTTGGCTTCGCCAGCAGTCTTTATTTCGTGGCCTATTTTCTGTTTGAAGTACCCAGCAACCTGGCCATGCAGAAAGTCGGCGCCCGTCTGTGGATCCCGCGCATTATGATCAGTTGGGGCATCGTCTCCATGTGTATGTCCCTGGTGCAGAACACCACGTCGCTCTATATCGTCCGTTTTCTTCTCGGTGCTGCAGAGGCGGGCTTCTTCCCGGGCGTCGTGCTGTATCTGACCTGGTGGATCCCGTCCCGCTACCGCGCACGCATTATTGCGTCCTTTATGGTCGCCATCCCGCTCGCTAACTTCATTGGCTCCCCGCTTTCCGGGTTGATACTGTCACTGGATGGCTGGCTGGGTCTTCGCGGCTGGCATCTGCTGTTCATTATTGAAGGCTTGCCGGCGGTGCTGCTGGGTATTGCCGCCTGGTTTATTCTCCGGGATCGCCCTCATCAGGCGAGCTGGCTTAGCAGTGAACAGAAACAATGGCTGGAAACCACGCTGGAAACCGAGCGCAATCAGCAAAAGAATATCGGACACCAGACCACCTGGCAGTTGCTAAAGCATCGCCAAATCTGGCTGATGGCGCTGATTTACGCGGGTGCATCGTCCGCGGGTACCACCATCAGCGTCTGGTCTCCTCAACTGCTGAAATCCTTCCATCTCGATAATCTTGAGACAGGTCTGCTTAACGCCATTCCTTACGGTCTGGCATCTGTTCTCATGATTGTATGGGGACGGAATTCCGATCGTACCAACGAACGCCGCTGGCATACCGCACTCACGCTATTCATAATTGCCGCCGGCGTGTTCGCCGCCTTTGTGAGCGTTTCGCTGTCTGCCACGATCGTTATCCTCAGCATTATGCTGATAGGCGCCTATTCAATGAAAGGGCCTTTCTGGGCGCTGGCGTCCGGTTGGATGAGCAGTACTTCAGCGGCGGCGGGACTGGCCGCGATTGGCGCCATCGCAAACCTGATAGGCGGGGCGGGGGTGGTAAACGCGTACGGCATTATCAATGAGCGGACGGGCAGCTACACGCTGGCGATGCTTCCGCTGGCCGCGCTGTGCGTGGCCGGGGGGATAGCGGTGCTCATTATGGGCCGACAGGCCCGCAACGCTCAGCTACACGAAAAACAGGTCACGCATTAGCGTTGACAGAAGCGGGACAATTGTCCCGCTTCTGCATTTAAAGATGTTCTTCCGCCGTATCGCTCGTCTCCCCAAAAAACTGCTGACAGAAGAGCTTACTGGCTCCCATTTTCTGCGACAGACGGCTTGCTGCCGCCTTCATCAACTGACCTATCTCCTTCTCACGACGATCTTCCGTCAGCCGTGAGATGGGGCCGGTCAGGGCTAACGCCGCAACCAGCTTGTCGTGAACGCCGAAGACAGGCATCGCAAACGCAGCGGTGTGGGGATCGCGTGCGCCTGACGTGTAGAATGGGAGTTCAGCGTCTCCCTCCGGCAGGCTCTCATTGAGCCCCCAATGGCGTAATACCTTACTGATGGCCGAATTATCGAGCGGAAACTGGCTACCGGGAAGATTGCTGTGTCGCAGGCCATGCGACGCTTCAGCGCGAAACAGGCAAAGCCGCTGCCCTCCCTCCAGCACATACCAGCTGGCACTCTCCTGAGACGCCAGGGATAAGGCCTGAAGCTCTGGCTGAACCACTCGGGAAAGATGGAAAGATTGTTCATACAGCTTGCCGAGGTAAAGCAGACGTGGGCCCAGCGCATAATTGCCGTCTTCATGCCTGACGACGTAATTCATCCGTTCAAGAGAATTCATCAAGCGGTAAACCGTGGTTTTGTGATAACCCGATAGCTGTGCTAGCGCGGTCAGCGTCAGGCTCTCATCTCCAGGACGGAAGCAATCCAGTAAAGCCAGCGCTTTTTCAACCGCTACAACGCCTTCATTCCCCATCATTATCTCCTTGTTAGCCCGGCAGTGAGTGTACCTCAAATTTTGTGAGTCACTTCGTATTTACATCACAAACGCCATCTCGGGTCTGGCTAAAAGGAAAGCAACACCGCTATAGTTGTTTTGCACTGTACACCTGCATTGTACTTAGTAAAACAATATGGAGGCATTCATGTCCGTTACTGAAAAAAAACCGATTAATCGCCAGTTTGATCGCGTTTCTGCCGAGGACGTTCGTCGGGCTGCCGAGTATCAGGCCGCTATTCTGGCCGACGTGGCCGGTCGCCGCGGTACGCTTCATGGCCGCATCAAACCGCTGGCTCCACACATGTCCGTTGCGGGTCCGGCCATCACCGTTGAAGTCCGTCCGGGTGATAATCTGGCGATTCATGCCGCGATGGCGGTGGCGCAGCCCGGCGATGTCCTGATCGTCGATGGCAAAGGCGACCTGAGCTGCGCGCTGCTTGGGGAAATCATGGCCACTCAGGCTCAGGCGAGCGGCATTGCGGGCATTATTATTGACGGCGCTGTACGAGACGCCGATACCTTGAGCAAAGGTCACTACCCTGTCTTTTCTGCCGGTCTGAACCCCTGCGGCCCGACAAAGCTAATTTCTGGTCGGGTTAATCATCCCATTTCAGTCGCCGGGGCGACGGTTCAGGCCGGGGATCTGGTTGTCGCGGATATCGACGGCGTGGTAGTCATCCCGCGCGATGAGGTTCAGGAAGTTATCGCGCTGGCAAAAGGAAAGCTGGAGATGGAGACCCGACGCCTTGCCGCCATCCGTGAAGGCGATTTACGTCCACACTGGCTTGATGACGCGCTTCGTAAGGCAGGTATGTTAGATGAAGGGGAGACGCTGTGATGGGGGGCAAAGACGTAGTTCTGGTTACCGGAAGCGACCTGGCGGAGCAGGCCATGGTGATGTTGCAGGGCTTTGAGGTGGTGTTTGCGGGCCGCCAGCCCACAGAAGATGAACTGATCGCGCTGTGTGAACGACACAATCCTGTGGCGATTCTGGTACGTTACGGCAAGATTACCGCGAAAGTCATGGATGCCGCCCCAGCTCTTCAGGTTATTTCCAAGCACGGAAGCGGGATCGATGTGATAGACCAGACGGCAGCGTCCGAGCGCAACATCGCCGTCCGCGCTGCGCCAGGTGCAAACGCGGCGGCAGTGGCTGAACATACCTGGGCGCAGATCCTCGCCTGCGCAAAGTCGGTGGTACCTCTGGACAAGCGCCTGCGAGACGGGCACTGGGATAAGGCAACGCATAAATCCATTGAACTGGAGGGCTTAACGTTAGGGCTCATCGGATTGGGTGCTATCGGCTCGCGTGTGGCACATATTGGCCACGCATTCGGCATGAAGGTGCTGGCTTACGATCCCTATGCTAAGTCCATGCCTGCCCTGTGTGAACGCGCAGAAACGCTGAATGGACTTCTTTCCCGCTCCGATGTCATCTCTTTGCACTGTCCGCTGACCGATGAGAATCGGGGGATGATCAATAGCCAGACGCTCGCACACTGCAAGCGGAACGCAATTCTGGTAAATACGGCACGCGGCGGACTGATCGACGATGAATCGTTACTGGCGGCGCTCAGGGATGGCACGCTGCACAGCGCAGCGCTGGACAGCTTTACCCACGAGCCGCTGACGGCGCCGCACCTCTGGCAGTCCGTAGAAAACGTGGTTATTTCACCGCATATTGGCGGCGTTACCGCAGCGTCATATATCAAGATGGGGACAGTGGCCGCGAGCAATATTCTTGCTGTAACAGACGTAACCACCGTCAGCCCGTAAAGCCATCTGTGACGAGTGGCAGTGCTCTTATGTCACTTGTCTTCTGCCAGCGCCTGAGCGCACGCCCAGGCACTTGCCCATGCCCACTGGAAATTGTATCCGCCGAGCCAGCCGGTTACATCCATCACCTCACCAATAAAATAGAGCCCCGGCACGTTGCGCGCTTCCATGGTGCGTGAGGAGAGTTCATGGGTGTCGACCCCACCAAGCGTCACTTCCGCCGTGCGGTAGCCTTCGGTGCCGTTGGGCTGCACCCGCCAGGCTGTCAGCGTCTCAACCAGCACCTCCTGTTCGCGGCTGTTAAGCTGCTTGAGCGACACATCGGGGATCTGACCCAGCACCTGCAAACATTCCACCAGACGTTTTGGCAACTGCATGGCCAGCGTGTTTTTCAGGCTTTGATTCGGGTGCGCCGCGCGTTGCTCGTTGAGGAAAGCCTCCAGGTCGCAATCGGGTATCAGGTTAACCGTGACAAACTCCCCCGGCTGCCAGTAGCTGGAGATTTGCAGTACCGCCGGGCCGGAAAGACCACGGTGGGTAAACAGCAGGTTTTCACGGAACACCGTACCGTCTTCAGCCGTAATGACCGACGGCACCGAGACGCCAGAAAGCGTCTGGAGCTGTTCCAGCAGGGGCTTATGCAGGGTGAACGGTACCAGCCCCGCACGGGTGGGCAGCACGTTCAGGCCAAACTGTTCGGCAATCTTGTAGCCGAATGGTGAAGCACCGAGCCCCGGCATGGAGAGGCCACCGCTGGCAATCACCAGGTTATCGGCGCTGACGCTTTCCCCGTTTAACTGCAGCGTGTAGCCCTGCTCATCGCGGGACACCTCCAGCACTTCCGTGCGCAGGCGCATCACCACGCCGCCCTTCTCGCACTCGGCCACCAGCATATCGACAATCTGCTGGGCGGAGTCATCACAGAACAGCTGGCCCAGCGTCTTCTCATGCCATGCGATACCGTGCTTACCCACCAGGTCGATAAAGTCCCACTGGGTGTAACGCGCCAGGGCCGATTTGCAAAAATGACGGTTCTGGCTCAGATAAGCTGCGGGTTCAACATAGAGATTTGTAAAGTTGCAGCGCCCGCCACCGGACATCAGAATTTTACGTCCTGGCTTTTTACCGTTATCCAGCAACAGCACGCGACGACCCGCCTGTCCGGCCATCGCCGCACAAAACATACCCGCCGCACCGGCGCCAATTACCACGGCATCAAACCTTTCCACGTCAAAATCCTCTTCGTTAACTGCCGCGGATTGTAAAGTTTCCTCTGTGGTCACACCAGCGTAATTAACCGAGATATCAGTCATATACTTGAAATATAAAATATATTTCTTTACCTAACGCCAACAAAGCCGAAGTTATATCAAAAAAAAGCTATATTTCACTTTGCCCGCCGCGCATTTGTCCTGGATAATGCGCCGCGTTCATGTCCTCAAAATGGCGTAACGTCCTATGCTACATTTGTTTGCTGGCCTGGATTTACATACCGGGCTTTTATTATTGCTTGCTCTGGTTTTTGTACTGTTTTACGAAGCGATCAACGGCTTCCACGACACTGCAAACGCAGTAGCAACGGTTATCTACACTCGCGCAATGCGATCGCAGCTCGCGGTTGTTATGGCGGCGGTATTTAACTTTTTTGGTGTTCTTCTGGGTGGACTGAGCGTTGCATATGCGATCGTGCATATGTTGCCAACGGATCTGCTTCTCAACGTTAGTTCTGGCCATGGCCTCGCTATGGTGTTCTCAATGCTGCTTGCTGCAATTATCTGGAACCTCGGTACCTGGTATTTCGGCCTGCCTGCATCCAGTTCTCACACCCTCATCGGCGCGATTATCGGTATTGGGTTAACGAATGCCCTCATGACCGGTACCTCGGTTGTTGATGCGTTAAACATCCCGAAAGTGCTGGGAATTTTCGCCTCACTGATTGTCTCCCCTATCGTGGGTCTGGTGGTCGCAGGCGGATTGATTTTCATCCTGCGTCGTTACTGGAGCAATACGAAAAAACGCTCCCGTATTCACCTGACACCGGCAGAGCGTGAGAAGAAAGACGGCAAGAAAAAGCCGCCATTCTGGACGCGGATTGCCCTGATCCTTTCCGCTATCGGCGTTGCCTTCTCTCACGGCGCGAACGACGGTCAGAAAGGCATTGGTCTGGTAATGCTGGTACTGATTGGCGTCGCACCGGCGGGATTCGTGGTTAACATGAACGCCTCCGGTTACGAAATCACCCGTACCCGTGATGCGGTGAACAATGTTGAAATCTATTTCCAGCAACACCCTGAGCTGCTGAAGAAGGCAACCGGCGTTGACCAGTTGATCCCTTCTCCTGAAGCAGGCGCTACCACTGCGCCGGGCGAATTCCACTGCCATCCGGCAAACGCGATTAACGCGCTGGAACGTGCCAAAGGCATGCTGGGTAATATCGAAAGCTACGACAAACTGTCCGTTGAGCAACGTGGTCAACTGCGTCGCATTATGCTGTGCATCTCTGATGTCACGGATAAAGTGGCGAAGCTGCCAGAAGTGAATGCTGACGACCAGCGTCTGCTGAAGAAACTGAAAGGCGATATGCTCAATACTATTGAGTACGCGCCAATCTGGATCATCATGGCTGTCGCACTGGCTCTCGGTATCGGTACGATGATTGGCTGGCGTCGTGTGGCGACCACCATCGGCGAGAAGATCGGTAAGAAAGGCATGACGTATGCGCAGGGTATGTCCGCGCAGATGACGGCGGCGGTTTCAATCGGTCTGGCGAGCTATACCGGTATGCCAGTTTCGACCACCCACGTACTCTCCTCTTCCGTGGCAGGGACCATGATTGTTGACGGCGGCGGTCTGCAACGCAAAACCGTGACCAACATTCTGATGGCTTGGGTATTTACCCTTCCGGCCTCTATCCTGCTGTCGGGTGGGTTGTACTGGATTTCGCTGAAGCTTATCTAATCGGCAGAACGCGATAAAAAAGCGGGTCAGGAAACTGACCCGCTTTTTTTATGCTCAGTGCCAAATCATCAAGGCAATCATGCTGACCACAACCAGACCACACAGGGCGCTGGTTAAAATGAACTGACGGCGAAGACGCTCGCAACGGCGAATAAACTCTTCATCGTGGTGATCGCGATAGCGCTGGTAATAGATATACCCTACCAGACGCATCTGCTTGCTGGGCTGTCCGTGCGAGGTGAAGAACCCTCCACCGTCCACATACTGATAAAGCAACGGATCGCAACCACGAAGTACCACTAACAGCGCACGTAACGATGAGAAGTAGCGCGCCATATTCACTATGCAAACCACGCATAACGCCCAAAACAATGCGACGGTGCTAATCATACATCCTCCCCGGCGTACGCCCACGAAGCAAGGCCTCTGAGCTACCGCACTCCAGTGCCCTGACAGACAGTTCAGTGAAAGAATGAACAAAAGTCGATCCGGTTCGCGTTTTAATATCCGAACGGCTCATTAAATAGTGTAGGAGATCCGTTAATTTTTTTGCCACAAGGTTAATCGTTATCAACACCAAAGCTTGAAAAATATGTTTTACTGGGCCGTAATGAAAGCATCAGACGACGGCTTTTCCATTTAGTCATCGATAACTTAAGGAAGGAGTAACACTATGGCTTACAAACACATTCTCATCGCGGTAGACCTCTCTCCGGAGAGTAAAGTGCTGGTTGATAAAGCGGTATCCATGGCACGCCCTTACAACGCGAAAGTTTCTCTTATCCACGTTGATGTGAATTACTCCGACCTCTATACCGGTCTGATTGACGTCAATCTCGGTGATATGCAGAAACGCATCTCTGAAGAGACACACCACGCCCTGAGCGAACTGTCCACCAACGCGGGCTACCCTATCACCGAAACCTTAAGCGGCAGCGGCGATCTGGGTCAGGTGCTGGTTGATGCGATTAAGAAATACGATATGGACCTGGTCGTTTGTGGTCACCACCAGGACTTCTGGAGCAAGCTGATGTCTTCAGCGCGTCAGCTGATTAACACCGTTCATGTGGATATGCTGATTGTTCCACTGCGTGACGAAGAAGACGAGTAAGTCTGCTTTCCCTCTCCCAAAGGGAGAGGGAACCGTTCGAGCCTCTTTCCAGCGCGGGTTGGGGTGACAGCATCAAACTGCACACCCTAACCTTCCTGTTCCGGCGTCCCCGAATAAATATCAAACCGGTGCCCTTTGGTAACCACCGCATTGGCCGTGGCCACGTCCGCCAGCGGCGGCGCATAGTCCGGGCGTTTCACCACCACGCGCTTCGTGGCTAGCTGACGAGCAGGCGCCAGCAAACCATCCGCGTCTAAATCCGGTCCGACCAGCGACTGGAACACCCGCATCTCTTTCTTCACCAGCGCGCTTTTCTGCTTATGCGGGAACATCGGGTCGAGGTAGACCACCTGCGGACGCGGAGTGATATCGGTCAGCGCCGTCAGGCTGGAGGCGTGAATCAACTGCAAGCGCGCCTGCAGCCACAGTCCAATCTCCGGGTCGGCATAGCCGCGCGTCAGCCCGTCGTCGAGCAGCGCGGCCACGACCGGATTGCGCTCCAGCATCCGCACGTGACACCCTACCGAGGCCAGGACAAACGCATCGCGCCCTAAACCCGCCGTGGCATCCACCACGTCCGGAAGATAGCTTCCTTTGACGCCAACCGCTTTGGCAACCGCTTCACCGCGACCGCCGCCGAACTTGCGCCGGTGCGCCATGGCGCCCCCCACAAAATCGACAAATATCCCGCCGAGCCTGGGTTCGTCACGCTTACGTAATTCCAGATGCGCCGGCGTCATCACCAGCGCCATCAGGTTTTCATCATCATGCTCCAGCCCCCAGCGGGCGGCCAGAACAGATAAGGCGCCGTCTCCGGCGCCTGTTTCATCGACTAAACAGATCTTCACGTAACGGTTAGCCTTTAATTCCGTAGTGCTCAAGCATCGCATCCAGCTGCGGCTCGCGGCCACGGAAGCGTTTGAACAGCACCATTGGCTCTTCAGAACCGCCGCGCGTCAGGATGTTATCAAGGAACGACTGGCCGGTTTCACGGTTGAAAATGCCCTCTTCTTCAAAGCGAGAGAACGCATCCGCCGCCAGCACGTCGGCCCACAGGTAGCTGTAATAGCCTGCCGCATAGCCGCCCGCGAAGATATGGCTGAACGCGTGCGGGAAGCGGCCCCATGTTGGGCCAGGAATAACGGCGACCTGCTTTTTGATCTCGGCCAGCGTCTCGAGGATTTTCGCCCCCTGCTCCGGACTAAACTCGGCGTGCAGACGGAAGTCGAACAGGCCGAACTCCAGCTGGCGCAGGATAAACATCGCCGCCTGGTAGTTTTTCGCCGCCAGCATTTTATCCAGCAGTTCTTTCGGCAGCGGTTCGCCGGTTTCGTAATGGCCGGAGATGAACGCCAGCGCGTCCGGCTCCCAGCACCAGTTTTCCATAAACTGGCTTGGCAGTTCGACCGCATCCCATGGCACACCGCTGATACCGGCAACGCCTGCGGTTTCGATACGGGTCAGCATATGGTGCAGGCCGTGGCCGAACTCGTGGAACAGGGTAATCACTTCGTCATGGGTAAACAGCGCAGGTTTGCCATTCACCGGACGGTTGAAGTTACAGGTCAGGTACGCCACCGGCTTCTGCAGGGAGCCGTCCGCTTTACGCATCTGCCCGACGCAATCATCCATCCATGCACCGCCGCGTTTGTTCTCGCGAGCGTACAGATCCAGGTAGAAGCTCCCGCGCAGCTCGTTCTTCTCGTCATACAGTTCGAAGAAGCGCACGTCCGGATTCCAGACGTCGATGTCGGTACGTTCTTTGGCGGTGATCCCGTAAATGCGTTTAACCACTTCAAACAGGCCGTTAACGGCTTTGTTTTCCGGGAAGTAAGGGCGCAGCTGCTCATCGCTGATGCTGTAAAGGTGCTGTTTCTGTTTTTCGCTGTACCAGGCGATATCCCACGGCTGCAGCTCGTTGACACCGTATTCCGCTTTCGCGAAGGCGCGCAGCTGTGCCAGCTCTTTCTCGCCCTGCGGACGCGCACGTTTCGCCAGGTCAGTCAGGAAATCGAGGACCTGCTGTGGATTTTCCGCCATTTTGGTGGCGAGGGATTTGGAGGCGTAGCTCTCAAAGCCCAGCAGCTGTGCCAGCTCGTGACGCAGCGCGAGGATTTCAGCCATCACCGGGCTGTTATCCCACTTACCGGCATTCGGACCCTGATCGGAAGCGCGGGTGCTGTACGCACGGTACATCTCTTCGCGCAGCGCCTGATTGTCGCAGTAGGTCATGACCGGCAGGTAGCTCGGGATGTCCAGGGTTAAGAGGAAGCCTTCCTGCTCTTTCGCTTCGGCCTGCGCTTTCGCCGCCGCCAGCGCGCTTTCCGGCATACCGGCCAGCTCGGCTTCGTCGGTAATCAGCTTCGTCCAGCCCATGGTCGCGTCCAGCACGTTGTTGCTGTACTGGTTGCCCAGCTCAGACAGACGGGCCGCAATTTCACCGTAACGGGTCTGTTTCTCTTTCGGCAAACCAATGCCGGAGAGTTCGAAATCACGCAGAGCGTTATCGACCGATTTTTTCTGCGCGGTATTGAGTTCGGCATAGTGGTCGCCATCGCGCAGGTCGCGATAGGCTTTGTACAGCCCCTCGTGTTGACCAACCCAGGTGCTGTACTCAGAGAGCAACGGCAGGGTTTGTTCATACGCTTCACGGAGTTCCGGGCTGTTTTTCACTGAATTCAGATGGCTTACCGGGGAGAAGAGGCGTCCCAGCACGTCATCCACTTCGGCCAGCGGCTGACACAGATTTTCCCAGGTGTACGGCGCGCCCTGCGCCACCACGCTTTCTACCGCCGCTCGGCAGTTGTCCAGCGCCTGTGTTACGGCTGGAACCACATGCTCAGGGAGGATTTTAGAAAACGGTGGCAACGAAAAAGGCGTCAGTAATGGATTGGTCATAAACGCTGTCCTGTTGAATATGATGAATGAAGCGCGCATCCGGCGCTGTGCATATGCGATCTAGAATGGGGATAAGTGTAGAGGATTTCAATGCCAGACGTTGCGCTTTCGCGGCAGGATAAACTTTTCTGTATACTGTGGCGATACGCTCTATTTTTGCCCGATGGCGCTACGCTTATCAGGCCTACGTTTACTACCTGGAACACAATCATTCATGCTCAGTTATCGCCACAGCTTTCACGCAGGCAACCACGCCGACGTCCTTAAACACACCGTTCAGAGCCTGATCATTGAATCACTTAAAGAGAAAGATAAACCGTTTCTCTATCTGGACACCCACGCGGGCGCGGGACGTTATCAGCTGAGCGGCGAACATGCCGAACGCACCGGGGAATACCTGGAAGGGATCGCCCGCATCTGGCAGCAGGACGACCTGCCGGCAGAGCTGGAGCCCTACATTGGTGTGGTGAATCATTTTAACCGCAACGGCCAGCTGCGCTACTACCCTGGCTCGCCGTTGATTGCCCGCCAGCTGCTGCGCGAGCAGGACAGCCTTCAGCTGACCGAACTGCACCCAAGCGACTTCCCGCTGCTGCGTTCTGAATTCCAGAAAGACAGCCGCGCCCGTGTGGAAAAGGCGGATGGCTACCAGCAGCTGAAGGCCAAACTGCCGCCGGTATCCCGTCGCGGTCTGGTGCTGATCGACCCGCCTTATGAGATCAAAACCGACTATCAGGCGGTAGTGAGCGGTATTAACGACGGCTACAAACGCTTTGCGACGGGCACCTATGCCCTGTGGTATCCGGTGGTGCTGCGTGCGCAAATTAAACGCATGATCAAAGACCTGGAAGCGACCGGTATCCGCAAAATGCTGCAAATTGAACTGGCCGTGCGCCCGGACAGCGACCAGCGCGGCATGACCGCTTCCGGCATGATTGTGATCAACCCGCCATGGAAGCTCGAAGCGCAGATGAACAACGTGCTGCCGTGGCTGCACAAGACGCTGGTGCCGGCCGGAACGGGCCATGCCACCGTCAGTTGGATCGTGCCGGAGTAATCGCAGTCATCGGTGGAAACTATTGATTTCAGGTATACAATCGCGGCAATTCACGATTAAGGATAAAAGCTATGACTAAGCATTATGACTACATCGCAATCGGCGGCGGCAGCGGCGGCATCGCCTCCATCAACCGCGCGGCCATGTATGGCCAGAAATGTGCGCTGATCGAAGCCAAAGCGCTGGGCGGCACCTGCGTCAACGTGGGTTGTGTACCGAAGAAAGTGATGTGGCATGCGGCCCAAATCCGTGAAGCAATCCATATGTATGGCCCGGATTACGGCTTTGACACCACCATCAATAACTTTGACTGGAACAAGCTGATCGCCAGCCGTACTGCCTATATCGACCGTATTCATACCTCGTACGACAATGTGCTGGGCAAGAACAACGTCGATGTTATTCATGGTTTTGCGCGCTTTGTTGATGCGAAGACGATCGACGTTAACGGTGAGACGATCACTGCCGATCACATCCTGATCGCGACCGGCGGGCGTCCGAGCCACCCGGATATTCCCGGTGTGGAATACGGTATCGACTCCGACGGTTTCTTCGAGCTGCCTGCTCTGCCAGAACGTGTTGCCGTGGTGGGCGCGGGATACATCGCCGTAGAACTGGCCGGTGTGATTAATGGCCTGGGCGCAGAAACGCACCTGTTCGTGCGTAAACACGCGCCGCTGCGCAACTTTGACCCGCTGATCGTCGATACGCTGGTCGAAGTGATGAATACCGAAGGCCCAACGCTGCACACCCACGCCGTTCCAAAAGCGGTCGTGAAAAATGCAGACGGTAGCCTGACGCTTGAGCTGGAAGATGGCCGTAGCCAGACCGTGGATTGCCTGATCTGGGCGATTGGTCGTGAACCGGCTAACGACAACTTCAACCTGGCGGCGACGGGCGTTAAAACCGATGAGAAAGGGTACATCGTTGTCGATAAATTCCAGAACACCAGCGTTCCGGGCATTTACGCGGTGGGCGATAACACCGGTGCGGTCGAACTGACGCCGGTTGCGGTTGCCGCGGGCCGTCGCCTCTCTGAGCGTCTGTTTAACAACAAACCGGAAGAGCATCTGGACTACAGAAACATTCCGACCGTGGTCTTCAGCCACCCGCCAATCGGCACAGTGGGCTTAACAGAACCCCAGGCGCGCGAGCAGTATGGCGACGACCAGGTGAAAGTGTATAAATCCGCGTTCACCGCGATGTATACCGCCGTCACCTCTCACCGTCAGCCATGCCGCATGAAGCTGGTCTGCGTGGGTCCGGAAGAGAAGATTGTCGGTATCCACGGCATTGGCTTTGGCATGGACGAGATCCTGCAGGGCTTCGCCGTGGCGCTGAAAATGGGTGCCACCAAGAAAGACTTCGATAACACCGTTGCGATCCACCCGACAGCGGCCGAAGAATTTGTCACCATGCGTTAAGCAAAATGCCCCTCTGCGGAGGGGCGTTTGTTTCAGACATAAATCGTTGCACAACGAATGCTCTGAATTATTTGCCCCATAGATCTGTCTAAAAATCCCTTTTAGCCTTTATTTTTCAGGCAATTACTGTTTTAACTCCGCAAATACCTCGCGTTTAAAAACGTGATCAACCGCACATTTCCCTCAGCCAACACCGAAGCGAATGTCTACGCTTATAAGACGCCCGGAAAAAACTGTTATTTTGAACACACAACCGGAGGTCCTTATCGCCATGTTCAACCAGAAACTACAGGCTGCCGAGAACATCGAGTTCGAGATTGCAGAAGAGCTGCGCTACGAGACCGATCCCTGCGAGTTAAAACTGGATGAAATGATTGAGGCGGAGCCGGAACCCGAAATGATTGAGGGGCTACCCGCCTCTGATGCTCTGACGCCCGCCGATCGCTATCTGGAACTGTTCGAGCACGTGCAGTCGACACGGCTGTTTGCGGACAGCAAAACCTTCCCCGACTGTGCCCCGAAGATGGATCCTCTGGATATTCTGATCCGCTATCGCAAGGTCAGGCGCCACCGGGATTTCGACCTGCGCCGGTTCGTGGAGAACCACTTCTGGCTGCCAGAGACCTATACCACGGAATATGTCTCCGACCCCGGCCTGTCGCTAAAAGAGCACATTGACAGCCTGTGGCCCGTGCTGACGCGCGAGCCGCAGGACCACATCCCCTGGTCTTCTCTGCTGGCGCTGCCGCAGGCCTATATCGTGCCCGGCGGGCGTTTTAGTGAGACCTATTACTGGGATTCCTACTTCTCCATGCTGGGTCTGGCAGAGAGCGGACGTAACGATCTGCTGAAATGTATGGCGGATAACTTCGCGTGGTTGATTGAACGCTACGGCCATATCCCGAACGGTAACCGTACCTATTATCTCAGCCGCTCCCAGCCGCCGGTATTTGCCCTGATGGTGGAGCTGTTTGAAGAGGATGGTGTGCGCGGTGCAAAGCGCTACCTTGAACACCTCAAAATGGAGCATGCCTTCTGGATGGACGGGGCCGAATCGCTGCTGCTTAATCAGGCCTATCGCAGCGCGGTGCGTATGCCGGATGGCTCGCTGTTAAACCGCTACTGGGACGACCGTGACACGCCGCGTGATGAATCATGGATTGAGGATGTGGAAACCGCCCGTCACTCTGGCCGTCCGCCGAATGAGGTTTATCGCGATTTGCGCGCAGGCGCGGCCTCCGGCTGGGATTACTCCTCGCGCTGGCTGCGGGAGCCTGGCCGACTTGCCAGCATCCGCACCACGCAGTTTATCCCTATCGATTTGAACGCGTTCCTGTTCAAACTGGAAAGCGCGATCGCCAATATTTCGGCATCGAAAGGGGATAAAGAGACCGCGGAACTGTTCCGCCAGAAAGCCAGCGATCGCCGCGCCGCGGTGAACCGGTATCTGTGGGATGACGAGAATGGCTGTTACCGTGACTACGACTGGCGCCGCGAGGTCATGGCGCTGTTCTCAGCGGCGAGCATTGTGCCGCTGTACGTTGGCATGGCGACCCACGAGCAGGCTGAACGCTTGTCGGATGCGGTAAAAGCACGTCTGCTGACGCCGGGCGGGATTCTGGCCACCGAGTACGAAACCGGCGAGCAGTGGGATAAACCCAACGGCTGGGCGCCGCTGCAGTGGATGGCGATTCAGGGCTTCAAACAGTACGGCAATGACTCGCTGGGCGATGAGATTGCCTGGAGCTGGCTGCAGACGGTGAATCATTTCTATAAAGCCCACCATAAGCTGATTGAGAAATATCACATCGCCAGCAGTACGCCGCGCGAAGGGGGCGGGGGTGAGTACCCGCTGCAGGATGGCTTCGGCTGGACTAACGGCGTGGTACGGCGGTTGATAGGGTTGTATGGGGAGCCGTGACCTTCTGCGGTCTGATGCCCGTATCCATCCCTCTCCTGCCGGGAGAGGGAGAAGACAGGATTAACGAATCACTTCATAAATGGCGGTCTGTATGGACTGCCATTTTTTTGTGGTGGCATCCGGCTGTGATTGTGCCCGACGCGTCGCCAAATCCAGATCATGCTGCTGGCGCTTCACCACGGCAGGCACGGTGCAAAACGCCTTCAGATACTGTTTACGCATTGACGTCAGGGACTCGCCATTCGACATGGCATGGCTGAGCGTGTTGATAAAGCGCCGGCACGGCTTCTGTTCCACCATGTTCTGTCGGTAGCGCAACATCAGCTCCAGAACGTCGTCATAGTCAGCCGACATCGCCTCTTCCGTCCAGGAGAGCTTCCAGTCCATCCCTCCCTGCAAAAACAGCAGTGCCACCCGGGTATCATTGCGGTTAATCGCCGAGCGGAAATTATTCTCGTCCCAGGTCACGCCCATACGCGACAGCGTCTCGCGCGAGGACGGGGTTTCGCGCATCTCCTGAGGCTGGGCCGTTTCTGCAACGTTCCCGGCTGCAGGCTGGGGTTTACTGCTGGTTACCAGCCAGAAGCCGCCCGCCACAATGGCAATCACCATCACGCCAACCGCCCCCCATAACGCGCCGGAAATAAGCTGCTCACGCTGTTCTGGCGTGCGCGGTGCGCGCTGGGTCGGTTTTTCAATCGTGTCACGAACCTCAAAGAGATCCCCGCCGGTCACACGATCCATTTTCTGCGCCTTTTCCCAGAAAGCATGTAGCTCGCTGGCATCCACCGCCATCAGTCCGGCCGGGTTGACGCGGGTTCTCCCCTCTTCAAAAGCACGTTGAACCGGTCGGGTGATCTGCGTGTAGTAGTTATCCAGCAGCTGGATTTGCGCCGAACTTAACGCCTTCTGCACGGTAATATTGTTGCGGATTTGCCGAATATCATCGAGGAAGGTTTGCAGGGTTTTCCGCGGTTCCACCATCAGCGTGAGCATTGACGGATCGCTAAACAGCGAGGCGTAGTAGCGGCTGAACTCTTTTTTATCCACCAGCATCTGTGCCAGCTCACTGAACATCATGCCGCTCAGCACATCATTGATGTCACCAAGCTTCAGCCAGCGCCGCACGCGGTCCGCGTTAAACAGGGTTTTAAGATGGTTATTCAGCCGCACCTGATCGGGCCAGGCCTGCTGGATGAGCCCTTTTATCATCAACTCAATCGTACGTACCTGCTTGTGCGCCTGTTGTTGCTGGAGTTCACTGCCAGGCGCCACTTCGGTGCTGTAGGTCAGAAGAGGCTGTTGCAAACGAAGGTGCTCCAGCGTGGTCACAAACCGCATCGCGGCAATCAGCTGGTTTTCACTGACATCCTGACCGCTTTCGTACTGAGGAACACGCTGCTGAAGCAGACGCAATTGCAGCGTGAATTCGGACATCTCCGCGTCATTCAAATTGAGCGTCTTCGCAACCGCATTCCAGCCCCCCAGGCCTAAACGCGCGCTGTCCAGTTGTTCCAGAAACCAGCGTGGATCTTTTCCCTCAGAAACATGTACATTCAGGAGAAGTAAAATTTCAACCGAGGCCTGGCGAATAACCGCCAGACAGTGTTCGAACTGTTCGCGGATAGGGTGTGCTGTGCTGAGAGTCATTGTTTTCCTTAAGCGACAACGAAGACAACCAGAATGGGCCCGTAATGGCCGTTTTTCTTTTTATTTATACGAGGTTAACCATACCTGACTTTCTGTTGAAATAAAGTGACACCACGAAAATCATTTTAAATGTTTCAGGAGAATCTGAATGCCTGTCTTAACGACATCGCGTCTTATCTGTTCGCCGCTGCAAGACCTTGACTGGACCTTTTTCCTGGCGTTACAGCACGACCCCGAGGTGATGCGTTTTGTCGCGGAAGATCGCCCCGTGGAGGCGATCCGCGAGGCGTTCGAATCTCGTCTGACGCCCTGGACGCCGGGCAGCGCGCACTGGCTTTGCCTCGTTGTGCGTGACGCCACCTCCGGCGTACCGCTCGGCGTCACCGGTTATATTCATCGCGATGACGATTGCGCGGAAGTGGGTTTTCTTTTTGCACCTGCGGCCCAGGGGAAAGGTTACGGCTTCGAATCGCTGCAGGCGCTGTGCGGTTACGCCTTTCATCAGGGCGGCATCCGCCGCCTCACCGCCACCGTCACGGCGGGGAATATCGCCTCCAGACGCCTGCTGGAAAAAACGGGCTTTCGTCTGGAGGGCGAGTTACGCGAGAGTTATTATCTTGGCGGACAATGGCATAATGACTGGCTGTTCGGTTTATTGAAGCAGGAATATCTCAGCAATCATTCCTGATCTATAGCCATTTGGCGGATATTTCGCGTGCGTCGTTTACTCTACAATATTGCCATTAAGAGGAAACGAATATGAAAGGTCATGCGCTGAAGATATCTTCTGCCGCCATTGCGTTAATAAAAAAACACCAGGGGCTTTCTCTGGAGAAATATCGTGATGAAAACGGTTTATGGGTTATTGGCTATGGCCATGTTATTCGCCAGGGCGAATGTTTTCAGCGTCTTATCACGCCGCTACAGGCTGAATATTTACTTCACGATGATATTCAGCTGTGCGAAACGCTGCTGCGGGAAAAATTTAAACGCCCGTTAACCCAACAGCAGCACGACGCGCTGGTGTTGATGATGCTCAGTTTCGGTGAGACGACCTCACTCCCGACCGCAATTCTTCAGGCCGTCGCCCGGGTATAGTACATCGCGGCCTGGGTTCTGTTTTTCACCTCCAGGCGGCGGAAAAGCGCTTCCAGGTGCGCTTTCACCGTGGCGGCGCTGATGTTGAGATTGCGTCCGATCTCTTTGTTGGACTCCCCCGCCGCCAGTAATTTCAGGACTTCGCGCTGGCGTTCGCTTAAGGATAATAACGCCTGCGGCGCCGACGGTTGCCTCACCCACTCACCGGGGAAGCACACCATTCCTCGGGAGACCGAATCCAGCACCGCGGAAAAGCGCTCCGGGTGCGCATTGCGGGGAATAATGGCCATCACGTTTCGCTGCAGCAATTGCTCAACCCATCGGGCCTCTTTTTTAGCCAGAACCATTACCACGCGTATCGTCGGAAAACGCTGCATGATCGCTTCCAACCAGGCGATCCCCTCATCCTCAATTAAATTCCCGTCAATCATGACGATAGCCGAGGGTGACGCTGAAATTTGCGCCCATAAATCTTCTGCCTGACAGCTTCCCGTAATATTTATTTCCGGAATTAATTTCTGAAGACTGTGTATCGCTCCGTGAATAAACAGGGACTGCCTGTCAAACATAATTACCCGCATCGTTTTTCTCCCTCTGAGAGTCGCGAAGGGAGATTCTACAGAGGCATTATTTAAGAAAAAACTCAATGAACGGAGACGTTACAAATCCACCAGTGTTATTTATATCTCCCAGGATCTGGACACATTCAATTTGAGGATTTCCTTAAGAGGTTCCATCCCCTTAAGCGAAGACATCACAGGAACATACCGCCTGATACTTCAATACGTTGCGCATTCATCCAGCCCAGTTTATCGCTGAGCAGCGCCGCAATGGCATCACCGATATCATCCGGCAGCCCTACGCGCCCGAGCGCCGTCTGCGATGCCAGCATCTGATTAAGCTGCGCGTTGTCACGCACGCGTCCGCCGCCAAAGTCGGTTTCTATCGCACCGGGAGCAATGATATTGACGGAGATGCCGCGCGCGCCCAGCTCTTTCGCCTGGTAGCGGGTCAGCACTTCCATCGCCCCTTTCATTGCCGCATAGGTGCCGGAACCGGGTTGCGTAAAACGGGCCAGCCCGCTGGAGACGTTCAGGATCCGCCCACCGTCGTTCAGCAAGGGAAGCAAACGCTGCGTCAGGAAAAAAGGCCCTTTGAAATGGATATTCAGCGCCTCATCAAACTGGGCTTCCGTTGTCTCGGCATAGGGCGCGTACAAGCCCGTCCCGGCGTTGTTTAATAAATAATCAAAGGTTTCACGCTGCCATACGGTATTAAGGATTTCCTGAAGCTGACCGGCAAAAAGGTCGAAACTGGCAACATCGCCGACGTTGAGCTGCAATGCGGCCGCGTTAACGCCTTTTTGCTGAATTTCGCGCACAACATCCAGCGCGTCCTGTTGGCTTCGGTTATAGGTCAGGATAATTCCCGTTCCGTCTGCTGCCAGCTTTAAGGCCGCGTTTTTACCCAGGCCACGGCTACCCCCTGTGACTAATGCAATACGTTCAGACATAAGAAACCTCGTTTTGACTGTTGTGGAGATTGAGAAAGAGCTTATTAGGTGATAGAAGATCAATAAAGATGTCGCAGAGCGCTTCACTGTTTCAATTGCAACAACAATGAGCTTCGTCTATGGATAAAATTCACGCAATGCAGCTGTTTGTTCGTGTCGCGGAACTGGAGAGTTTTTCCCGGGCGGCGGAGTCACTGACGCTGCCGAAAGGCAGTGTTTCGCGGCAAATTCAGGCGCTGGAAAACCGACTGGGAACCCAGCTATTGCACCGAACCACGCGTCGCGTAAGCCTGACGCAGGACGGCATGGTGTATTACGAGCGGGCAAAAGATCTTCTGACAAACCTGGATGAACTGGACGGTATGTTCCAGCATGACCCCTCCACCATCAGCGGTCGGTTACGCGTGGATATGCCCGTCAGCGTTGCTCGAAATTTAGTCATCCCCAAACTGCCTGCTTTTCTGCAGCAATATCCGGGCATCGAGCTGGAACTTAGCAGCAGCGATCGCCTGGTGGATGTTATTCGTGAAGGGTTTGATTGTGTGGTACGCGTCGGCGCGCTCAAAGACTCGGGACTTATCGCCCGCCCGCTGGGCAAGCTGTCGGTGATTAACTGCGCCAGCCCGGATTATGTCACGCGTTTTGGCTATCCGGAAACGCTGGAAGATTTGGGTTCACACGCCGTCATTCACTATGCCGCCACGCTGGGAACACGTCCCCAGGGCTTTGAATTTTATAACGGCACGTCGACGCAGTGGGTGAAGACGGGCGGGGTCTTAACCGTCAACAGCACAGAAACGTATCAGGCGGCGTGCATCGCCGGACTGGGTATTATCCAGGTGCCGCGCGTTGGCGTGCGTGACGCTCTGCGCACCAGGAAGTTGATTGAAGTTCTCCCGCAGTACCGGGCGGAACCGATGCCGGTATCGCTGATTTATCCCCACCGGCGCAACCTCTCCCGTCGGGTACATCTGTTTATGGAGTGGCTTACTGCACTCACAAAAGCTTACGTGGATTAGTCGCAAGCTATAATTCAATAACATCCAGCCAAACGAAAAGGAAAAGTCGCGTGACGCCGGAAAACAACCCGCAACGACCTACCCAACATTTAGATTACGAACCCATCCAGAAGATGGAAACCGGGCCCGAAGAAGTAAAAATGCCAGGCACCGCCAGCAAAGCGCTGGGGACTGTCACCAGCCTGGCAGAGCGGATACAGCAGTTCCCCATGATTGCGCACCTGATACGCGCAACAGAGCGGTTTAATGACCGCATGGGTAACCAGTTTGGTGCTGCCATCACCTATTTCTCTTTTTTATCGATGATCCCGATCCTGATGGTGTCCTTTGCCGCAGCCGGTTTTGTGCTCGCGTCACACCCAACGCTGCTGCAGGATATCTTCAATAAAATCCTGAATAACGTCAGTGATCCGACCCTCGCCACCACGCTCAAAAACACCATTAATACCGCCGTACAGCAACGTACGACGGTCGGTATCGTCGGTCTGCTGATTGCCCTTTACTCCGGGATTAACTGGATGGGCAACCTCCGCGAGGCCATTCGTGCCCAGTCGCGCGAGGTGTGGGAGCGTAAGCCTCAGGACCAGGAGAAAATCTGGGTTAAGTATCTTCGCGACTTTGTTTCGCTGATTGGCCTGCTCGTCGCGCTGATTGTGACGCTCTCCATCACCTCCGTCGCCGGTTCGGCGCAGCAGATGATTATCTCTGCGCTCTATCTGGATTACATCGAATGGCTGAAGCCCGCGTGGCGCGGCATTGGACTGGCTATTTCCATCTTCGCCAACTATCTGCTGTTCTTCTGGATCTTCTGGCGCTTGCCCCGCCATCGTCCGCGTAAGAAGGCGCTGATCCGCGGCACATTGATTGCGGCGATAGGCTTTGAAGTGATCAAAATTGTGATGACTTACACTCTGCCATCGCTGGTGAAATCCCCTTCTGGCGCGGCGTTTGGCTCGGTGCTGGGGCTGATGGCGTTCTTCTACTTCTTCGCCCGCCTGACCTTGTTCTGCGCGGCATGGATTGCCACCGCCGAGTACAAAGACGACCCGCGAATGCCGGGTAAAACACACCGATAACGTCTCTCCCGGGCTGAAACTTCAGCCCGATTCATCATTTCAGCATATAAATCCAGTCCGTAACTTTTATTTAACCAAAAACCAGTTTTATCAGCTGATATCTGAAAACTGTGAAGCATTTCATAGAAGTGTTTTGTCTGGCCTGAACATTATCCGCTTTTTGTTGCTTTTATCACCAGCGCGCGGCTTTGTTACAGATTGAAATGTCGCTTTTGCTGTGCGTAATATGGCCTTTCGTCCGACTAAAAATAAGAAAATATTATGCAAGCAACAGCCACAACACTCGACTCCGGTGCGGAAACCGCGCCGGTTAACTCGCGAAACAAAGTTGTCGTCGCCTCGCTGATTGGCACCGCCATTGAGTTCTTCGACTTTTACATTTATGCCACCGCAGCGGTCATTGTCTTCCCGCATATTTTCTTCCCGCAGGGTGACCCGACGGCAGCCACGCTGCAGTCTCTGGCTACCTTTGCGATCGCGTTTGTTGCGCGTCCGATTGGCTCTGCCCTGTTTGGACACTTTGGCGATCGCATCGGCCGTAAGGTCACGCTGGTGGCCTCGCTGCTGACGATGGGGATCTCCACCGTCGCTATCGGCTTGCTGCCTACCTACGAAACCATTGGTATTCTGGCCCCGATGCTGCTGGCGCTGGCGCGTTTTGGTCAGGGTCTGGGGCTGGGCGGTGAATGGGGGGGTGCGGCGCTGCTGGCCACGGAGAACGCACCGGCACGCAAACGCGCGCTGTACGGTTCATTCCCGCAGCTTGGCGCACCGATTGGCTTCTTCTTTGCGAACGGGACTTTCCTGCTGCTCTCCTGGCTGCTGACGGACGAACAGTTCATGAGCTGGGGCTGGCGTATTCCGTTCGTCTTCTCCGCCGTGCTGGTGCTGATTGGCCTGTATGTCCGCGTGTCACTTCACGAAACGCCGGTTTTCGCTAAAGTTGCCGCCGCAAAAAAACAGGTAAAAGTGCCGCTGGGTACGCTGCTGACTAAACACGTCCGCGTGACGGTACTGGGCACGTTTATCATGCTCGCGACCTACACGCTGTTCTATATCATGACGGTCTATTCAATGACGTTCAGCACCGCCGCCGCGCCGGTTGGGCTCGGCCTGCCGCGTAACGAAGTGCTGTGGATGTTGATGATGGCGGTCATTGGGTTTGGCGTCATGGTGCCGATTGCCGGCCTGCTGGCGGATAAGTTTGGTCGTCGCTCAAGCATGATTGTTATCACCACGCTGATCATTCTGTTTGCCCTGTTCGTCTTCCCGCCGCTGCTGGGTTCAGGTAGCCCTGCGCTGGTGATGGCGTACCTGCTCATTGGTCTGAGCCTGATGGGCCTGACCTTCGGCCCGATGGGCGCGCTGCTGCCAGAGCTGTTCCCGACGGAAGTGCGTTATACCGGCGCGTCGTTCTCCTATAACGTTGCCTCTATTCTGGGTGCGTCCGTTGCGCCTTATATCGCCACCTGGCTGCAGGCAAATTATGGCCTGTTCTACGTGGGCGTTTACCTGGCCGCAATGGCAGCGTTGACGCTGATTGCCCTGCTGCTGACCCACGAGACGAAGCACCAGTCTCTGTAATTCACCGCGGCCTGATACCCTCTCCCCCAGGGAGAGGGTAAAGGTCCCGAAAGCCGTACGTTATTTTTTCATCTGCGACAAAATGTTCCGGCACTGATTCGCATCCCCTTCTGACGGCGAAATTAACGCCAACAGCGCCGCCGCTGGCGTAACCAGCGTCGCGAGTGCTGCCGCCACCGCGCCGCGCGCAATCAGCGGACCGGGTTTCACACCCGCCTGCGGATTTTTAAAGGTCCCACGCACGTAGAGCGGCGAACGCAGGGTGATGATACGAATCCCCTTACTTTCCGGATCGATGGTTAAATCAAGCTGCTCGGAGGCCATACTGGCAGTGCCGGTCACGTTGATGACCGCGTTCTCCGTATCGAAGGCAAAAATTTGCGGGCGCGCCACGCCGTTGACCAGATCCAGGTTGGCCGCCGCACAGTTCACCCGCACCTCATCATCACCGAAGATTTGCCCGATGACGTAGTTCCCGACGTTCAGCCCCAGGATCTCCATCAGGTTACGGCTCACCAGCCCGTCATTCATCAGAAGCTTCAGGTTACCGTTACTGCTCCCGAGCAGTGCAGCCACAGAATTCCCCACGCCGCGGATATCGGCATCGCCGTTCATTTCACCCAGGGTTTTCTGCATCAATTCCACGTTCGGCATCAGCTCTTTCAGTTTGAGCCGGCGGGCCTTGATATCGGCACGCCCCTGCATCGGCTTTTTATCGCCTTCGAGGTGAATGTTCGATGAGAGGGTCCCACCCGCCATACCAAACTTCAGCGGCTGCAGGCGTAAATCGGCATTTTTAAGCAGGATATGGGTCGAAAGATTGCTGATCGGCAGCGTACTGCCATGTTCGATTTTGCCCCCTTTAAAGCGAACATCCGCATCCATTACGTCCCACTTATCGGTTTCAAAGCGATCGTAAGGCAGGACTTTCCCCGCCGGCTGGCGATCTTTCTTCACCTCTTTTGATTTCGTGCCTTTACCTGAATCAATCCCGATCAGCGGCCCCAAATCGGCCAGGCGCAGCTGGCGAGACTCCACATCGCCTTCCAGTTTCGGGCGCGGTTTTCCGGTGGTGTAGGTCAACGAGCCATGGATATCGCTGTCGCCAATACGGCCATTGAAATCGCGATAATCAAATACCGACGATTTTTCCGTGTCGATTTTTGCCACCAGATGCCCGTCCGTCTCAAACGGTGGCGTATCTGGCAGCAGGACGCCAGTGAGTTCATACAGTTCACCCAGCGAATCACCGGCAAATTTCAGCCGCAGATCAACGCCCCCCATGTTCATAGGGTCGTTGACGGTCCCGGTGAAGGCCACCCGCGTGTTCCCGGAGCGGAAATCCCCCTGCACAGGAAATGGCGTCGAGTCGCTTCGAAGCGCCAGCATGCCGCCAATTTTGCCAGTGCCGGTCAGGGGCTGCCCTTTGTAGCGCCCTTCGGCCTTCAGGCCGAAAACATAATCCCCGGCTTTGGCATTATCGCCCTTCGCTTTTGCGCCGGTCACTTCGCTAAACGGCAGCGGTTTGCCCAACGGATCGACCAGGATCTCGATATCAGCTTTGCTGACCTTGTCGTCGATGGCGATCCGCCCGCGATCGAAGAGAATATTGTCGAGACGGAATGACCATGATGAGGGCTGCGCATTGGGATCTTTTTCGTCGCTGCTGGCGAGATCAAACGTCCAGTTGTTGTTCTTTTCGGAAAGGCGGATCAGGCGCGCATCGGGCTGCTGAAGCTTGATCCACGGCAGGTAAACCGTTTTGGTCAGTAGCGCTAACGGGGCCAGCGTGGCTTCTACGCGGGGCAGATGCACCATTGTCACGTCAGGAATATCCGGCGGGTTGCCGAGAATGATGTCGTCGGCGTGGACATGCGGCCAGGGGATCCAGCTTCGCCAGCCGGTCTCCTCTTTCTGGCGTTCCCACACCACCCCGAGATCGCCGCGTATGGCGAAGGGGCGATTGAGTTCGGTGGAGACTTTCTGGTTGATGGTCGGCTTAAGGCGGTTCCAGTCAAACGTCGCGATAATGACGACGGCGACCACGATCAACAACAATAAAATCCCTGCTGTCCAGGCGATTACCCTGGTTGTTTTTGTCATTGTTATCCCCTTTCCTGATGACCTTACCTGTAAAACTATAGTTCAGACAAAGGGAAGCGGGCAGATCAGAGGATCGTTATCACGGAATCGAGGGTATCCATTGGGACCGGACGAGAGAGGAAATAGCCTTGTGCCGCCGCCGCGGGAGAATTTTGCACATCACGCCACTCTTCCAGCGTTTCCACGCCTTCCACTATCACGCCCTGGCAGTAGCGGTTCATCAGCTGTAATAACAGCGTAAACAGATTCCGCCCTTCCGGGGTCTGGCGCAGCATAATGAACAGGTCGCGGGCCACTTTAATGTAGTCGTAACGCACTTCGCTGAGGGCAGAGAAGTTCGCCATCCCGGTGCCAAAGTCATCCAGCCACAGCGGGCCGAATTCGCACATTGAGGCAAATGATGAGTCCTGTGGCAGACGAACATGCTCCACCAGCTCAAAGCGCATCCACGGTAAGGAGGCGATCAGCTCCTGTAATTTCGCGTTCTGGCGCAGCGCCAGCAGGGTGGGTCCATCGACGTTGACCGAGGCGAGGATGGCGTGCTGTTCGAAAAAGGCCTGTTTGGTTGCCAGCATACGGAGCTGTTCTTCCAGCACATCCAGGCGCTGGCGCACGGCAACTTCGGCAAAATAGCGGTCCGGTGCGATACGCTGTGAGGGGTTTGACGGGTGCGTCACGACGGTCAAAATTTCAATAGCCATCAGTCGACCGTCCGTTCGGTAGATCGGCTGATAGGTGTACGCACGCTCACATTGCAGCCAGTAGCGATGCTCCTGCAAGTTCTCAATACTTGCCTCAGGCGTAGTGCTCAGCCGCTGGATAACCTGCTCTGACTTCATTTCAGATGTCCTGTTGTTGGATGGCCTTTCTGGACTCGTCAAAGGGTTATCGGCCCGGCAATTGAGAACTTTATGTTCAATTCACCCGGAAAATGAAATTAAGCGGGCAGAAATTAACAGGAACACGCGCTGGCTCAAATAAAATAATGGAACGTCGTTTTAATATAGTTGACCGCATAATTCACTCAGCGCACACTACCGAAAATTACTCTGTTCAGGTTCACGATTATGACCAAGAAAATTGCCGTGATTGGCGAATGCATGATTGAGCTGTCACAAAAAGGCGCGGAAGTCAGCCGCGGTTTTGGTGGCGATACGTTAAACACCTCCGTTTATATTGCCCGTCAGGTTGCCCCTGAGGCCCTTACCGTGAACTACGTCACCGCCCTGGGGACGGACAGTTTCAGCCAGCAAATGCTGGAAGCCTGGCAGAGTGAGCAGGTGGACACCTCGCTGATACAGCGTATGGAAAACCGCCTGCCGGGGCTTTACTACATTGAAACCGACGATACCGGCGAGCGGACCTTCTACTACTGGCGTAACGAAGCCGCGGCCAAATTCTGGCTGGAGAGCGACGATGCGGCTGCCATCTGCGAAGCGTTAGCCACCTTTGATTATCTTTATCTGAGCGGGATTAGCCTGGCTATTTTAAGCTCAGCCAGCCGTGAAAAGCTGCTGTCGTTACTGCGTGAATGCCGCGCCAATGGCGGCAAGGTTATTTTCGATAATAACTACCGTCCGCGCCTGTGGGCCAGCCGTGAAGAGACGCAGCAGGTTTATCAGCAGATACTGCAATGCACCGATATCGCCTTCCTGACGCTCGATGATGAAGATGCGCTGTGGGGTGAGAAACCCGTTGATGAGGTGATTGCGCGTACGCAGGCCGCCGGCGTAAGTGAAGTGGTGATTAAGCGCGGGGCTGATTCGTGTCTGGTCGCCATCGAAGGTGAAGCCGTCATCGACGTCCCTGCGGTGACGTTGCCGAAAGAGAAAGTGATTGATACGACGGCGGCGGGTGATTCATTCAGTGCGGGCTATCTGGCGGTGCGTCTGACGGGCGGGACGCCAGAAGCGGCGGCCCAGCGTGGACACCTGACGGCGAGCACCGTGATCCAGTATCGCGGGGCAATTATTCCGCGTGAGGCAATGCCACAGTAAAAACAAAACCCTCTCCGACAGGGAGAGGGTTCTGGATGAGGGGCATTACTGCCCCTGCGGGATATCCGTTGCGTCCTGGTGCAAATCATCTGCCGTAGCAGCCTGCGATGGCTGCGGCGCGGAGGCCATAATGGTATTCCAGGTCGACTGAAGTTCCTTCATGTCATATTCCGGCTCGCCTTTCGGCTGCAGAAGAATCAACGCCATTTCCTGCGACAGCTGCTGACGTAAGTCCTGATTCAACATATCGACGGTCAACCCCTCCAGGAAGTCCTGACGAAGCTTCTGGTACTGCTCCGGCGCGATATCCACCACCTGATTCTGCAGTGAGCGAATACGCTGGCTGATCAGAATGTCGGTATCGGCGCGGGCATACGTTGCAAACAGCTTCTGCAGCTCAAGTTTTTTCTGCGCGACCAGCGCATTGAACTCTTCTTCCGACAGACCCTCTTTGCGCACTTTTGCCAGCTCTTTTGCCACCACGCCCAGATTCGCATTCAGCTTATCGCCCGGCGATTCAACGTTAATGGCACACTGTGCACGCTGGAACAACACGCGGCAGTCAAAGCCGAGACCGATATTCTTCACGTTATTCTTGCTGAGCGTCTGCTGAACGTGCCAGAACAGCGCTTCACGTGCCAGATCGGCACGCCAGTAGCGCAGTAGCGCCGCTGACTCACGGATTGGCTGCCAGGCGTTATCCCACATGACGGAGAGGCGATCCTGACGAACGGTATCCGTCATAATGCTGACAGGCTCTGCACGCAGCGGAGAGAGCGTTGGGACAGGGGCCGGTGTTTCGCGTTTGCCTTTCAGTTCGCCAAACGCTTTGTTGATCTGCTCCACCACCGCACGGCTGTCCACATTCCCCACCACGATAAGCGTCATCGCGTCCGGGGTGTACCATTTCTGGTAGAACGATTTTACCTGCTCAGCGTCCACTGGCTGTTTCAGCGGCTCAGCCGGGTCATGCCCAAGCAGCGTTGAACCCTTCAGGCGGTAACGCCACCAGCCCTCTTTGGTGTCCACAGGCCAGGTGGCAACCATGTCACTGTTGCTCAGCGCATAGTTAACGGTTTCCGGCGTAATCGCCAGATTGCCCGACGCATCGGCGAGATACGTAAGGGCTTCTTTGAGCAGGTCGTTACGGTTATTTGGCAGGCTCAGGTTGAACATGGTGTAGTCATACGAGACCACAGCCGGCGGAAGCGGGCGTTTCGGATCAATGGCCTGTTGCCAGAGCGAACGCACCTGAACTGCTTGCAAACTGCCGCTCTGCGTGAGCGCCAGTCGGGGAATAAAATGGCTAAAACCGGTTTGCTGAGTGCTTTCCGTGAGGGAGCCGGTATTGACAGACAGACGGATTTCAACACGGTCACTCGGACGTTGTGGGGTGGCTAAAACCTGCCACTGAAAACCGTTCGCTAGTGTCCCTTGTTGCCAGGCCGGGTCTGGCTGGAGCGCATCTGCCTGCACATAACTGGCTGCTGCCATCATCAGCAAACCGCCGGTTAAGAGTCGAATTTTTGTGCCCTGCATGTGAACCCCTGATCAACATTCCTGGTTAAAGAGAGTGTCTCGCGACGCGTTTCACTCTAAAAGATGACGATGAAAACACGTCGATTAGACCGCGTGTTCTACAAAACGTCACGGTCAGAAGTGAAATATACCCAAAAAAAATCTTGTCGAATTATGACAGGTACGAACAGTTATTATGCGCAGGAGCCCGCATCCCGACAAGGGAATGCGGGCATTTGTGACAATATTAAGAGGATAAACCAGGAGTTTTGCTGTCTGACTGGCGATTATTTAACGTATCGTCGAGCTTTTTGTGATCCAGCTCTTTCACCCATTTTGCCACGACTACCGTTGCCACACCGTTACCTACGAGGTTGGTCAAGGCACGGGCTTCAGACATAAAGCGGTCAATACCGAGAATCAGCGCCAGACCCGCCACCGGCAGGTGTCCGACCGCGGAAATGGTGGCCGCTAGCACGATAAAGCCACTGCCAGTGACACCTGCGGCCCCTTTAGACGAGAGCAGGAGCACCACCAGCAGGGTAACCTGATGGAAAATGTCCATATGGCTGTTGGTCGCCTGAGCGATAAACACGGCCGCCATTGTCAGGTATATCGAGGTGCCATCAAGGTTGAAGGAGTAGCCCGTCGGGATGACCAGCCCCACCACCGATTTACGGCAGCCCAGCTTTTCCATCTTATCGAGCATGCGCGGCAGGGCCGATTCGGATGAAGAGGTCCCCAGAACAATCAGCAGCTCTTCGCGGATATAACGGATAAATTTGAAAATGCTGAACCCTGCCGCGCGGGCGATTGAGCCCAGCACCACCACCACGAACAGAATACAGGTGATATAGAAGCAGATGATGAGCTGGCCCAGCTGCACCAGGGTACCCACGCCGTACTTACCGATGGTGAATGCCATCGCACCGAAGGCCCCAATAGGCGCCAGGCGCATGATCATATTGATGATGCCGAAGATGACCTGCGAGAAGCTTTCAATGACGTTAAAGATCAGCTGGCCTTTGTTGCCCAGACGGTGCAGGGCAAAGCCAAACATGACGGCAAACAGCAGCACCTGCAGAATGTTGCCGCTGGCAAATGCACCGATGACGCTGCCTGGGATAACGTCCAGCAGGAAGGCCACTACCCCCTGGTCTTTCGCCTGATCGGCATACACCGCGACCGCTTTGGCATCCAGCGTCGACGGGTCAACGTTCATCCCCGCACCGGGCTGCACCACGTTCACGATGATAAGACCAATAATCAGCGCAAGGGTACTGACCACTTCGAAATAGAGAAGCGCCACTGCACCGGTACGGCCTACCGCCTTCATGCTTTCCATGCCAGCGATGCCCGTCACGACGGTACAGAAGATCACCGGGGCGATGACCATTTTGATGAGCTTAACGAATGCGTCGCCAAGCGGTTTCATTTGTGCGCCAAGTTCAGGGTAATAGTGACCAAGCAAAATACCGATTGCGATGGCTGTCAGGACCTGAAAATAGAGACTTTTGAAGAGTGAGGTTTTCATAGGGTGTCCTTGGGAAGAAAAACCACAGGCTTTGTAAGGTTATGGTTAACCTGCGGCTCTAAAATAACACCCGTATAACAGGACAGAAATAAACCCAGTTCAAATTTGAAACACAAATGTTAAGAACTTTGAGCTGGCTCGCACAAGCCAGCAACAAAATTACACGTTTGCGCTATTGTCCCCACCGGAAAGGTAGCGTTGTTCAAAGACATCCGACGGAACAGCCGGTGCAAACAGGAAGCCCTGTCCGCCCTCCACGCCCGCTTCAGCCAGCCAGGTGCGCTGCGCGTCTGTCTCAATCCCTTCGGCAATCAGCTGCAGTTTCAGGCTGCGGGCCAGCTGGATAATGGCCTGGACCATGCTGCTGTCTTCCGGCAACCCTTCAACAAAGGCTATGTCGATTTTCAGCACATCCACCGGCAGGGTTTTCATATGCTGAAGCTGACGCAGCCCGGCATAACCCATACCGAAATCGTCCAGCGCGATGCGTATACCGGCATTACGCAGCGGTTTCAGAATCGCGACCGCCTCATTAGGATCGTCAATACGCCGGCTTTCCGTGACTTCCAGCGTTAGCGTATCAGGCTTGATCCGGTAACGATGGATCAGCTCCAGCATCTCAGACACCATGGTCGGATGCATCAGCTGCAGGGCGGACAAGTTGACCGACAGCGGGAGCGTCACGCCTCGTTCCTGCCAGGCAGCAAGCTGTCGGCACGACTCCTCCAGCACCCAGTAACCGACGGTGACCATCAGGCCACAGGATTCAATGCGCTCAATGAGCCCTTCCGGCAATTCCCATGAACCATCCGGCTGCTGCACGCGCAGCAGCGCTTCCGCGCTGATCACCTCGCCCGTCAGCAAATTCACCTGCGGCTGGAGCCAGAGGGCAAACTGACGGTTATCCAGCGCGGTCAAAATGTCGCTCTCTTCCGTCAGGCGCTGCTGCGCCCTTTCCATCTGTTCCGGGTCGAAGAACTGGATCTGATTTTTCCCTTTGCGCCGGGCGGTAAACGCCGCCGAGAAAGCACGACGGTAAAGCTGTTCCGCCGTTAAGTCACCGTAGTACATCGCAATACCGATACTGGCGCTTGGACGAAGCTGGATGCCCTGAATGGGCAGCCGCTCATTAATGACAGTGAGTACTTGCTGACCTAACGTGATCGCATGCCACGGCTCTTTCACGCCGTTGGCAATTACCACCAGGTCATACCCGCTGACCTGGGTCAGCACCATGCGCGGGGCCAGCACGGACTTCACTTTCTCCACCAGCGTCAAGAGCAGCATTTCACGCTGGTTCTCTTTGAGCACGCCGGCGGTGTCCTGCAGGGTTTCACAGGCGATCACCATCAGCGCGGTGGTTTGCTGGCGGGCGACAGTCTGTTCCAGCATCGCCATCAGGAAGGCTTTATTGGGCAGCTCCGACACCGGGAAGCGCGTGGCGCTGCTGTTCAGCTCATCCTGCTGGCGCTGCATCCGCTGCTGGTTGAGGTTATAGCTGCGTACCAGCATACCAATCTCGTCATCATGATGAAGACGCGGCAGCGGAAGCTGATGCCCCACCTGGTCCTGCGGTGAAAGCGTGTTCAACTCCCGGGCAATCCGGCGTAGCGGATGCACAATCAGACGGTTAATACACCAGGTCAGCGCCACGCTCAGAATAAGCGTCATAAGTAAGCAAGTGGTCACTAACGTGACAACCCAGCTCATGACGAACTTGTACATGCGGTACGAGTCTGCCTGCAGAACAAGGTAGGCCAACGGCTGTGGATTCGCGGGACGCTCAAGCGAATAGACCGGCAGCGAAATCTGCACCGGCAGTTCAAACAGTCGCATCACCATCATGGGGACCGGGCGCTCGGGGATAAAACTCATCCGCAGCGCCTGAAACTGATTGGGTAACACCACGTCTGCGCGGCTCACGACACCGGCAGGCTGAATGCGTTTTAAAATGGTTTCCGCTTCGGGAATATCCCCTTTCAAAATAGAGGCAGAGAGCGGGCCACGCACCGAGCGGGCAATACTTTCTAATTGCGAAGCCGTGTTATAGCGATTCTGCTGTACGGAATGAAACAGCAAAATTACGCAAAAAAGGAGTACAAACAGCATTGTGACGGCAGAAACCATCGCCATCTGTTTGATAGTTAAGGAACGGCTGACACGCAAAATGACTCTCCACAAAACTCGAAGCGCAGGGCGCACCAGGGTGTAAACCTGGTGCGCCTGAGTATACCCGATTGCTGTACTTTTAAGAGAGACTTACAAATGGATTAAGTTAAATCCGATTACCAGTCCGCGTAAGGGATAAGCGGCTGCGGCGGTAAGTCCATATCGCCCTGCCAGCCTGCAGCAGAGTAGCGTACATAAAGCAGTGCGTGGCTTGGGGTATAATCTTTTGCTTCCTGAATATCCACACCGAGGCCCACAAACCAGTTGGACGTGACCCGGCGCTCGATAATGGCCCGTGCGGTATAACCCGTACCTGAGGAGCTGCTGCCGGTTTCCATTTCGCCTCTGTCGGTGTAGCGACCGGGCTCATCGGTCGGAATCAGTCCCTGAATGGGATAGCGCATCACGTCGTTAGTTTTAGAATGAGACCATGACACCGATCCGCCCAGCTCCCAGGACCAGTTCTCGGTACGTTTACGCCAGGTGACAGGCAACGCGAAGGAGACATACTCCTGCGGGCTGTAATAACCGCCCTGACCCAGGGTATAACCGCTCAGATCTTTATCGTAGTGCCAGAGCATGTTGCTCACGCCGACGGTCAGACGCTCATTGTTTTTATTGATGAGCTTGTAGTAGTAACCGGTCATCCAGCGGACGCGCCAGTTATCTTCCACATTTTTACCCGTCAGCGTTTCCGCATTCAGGCTCGACCAGACGCCGTGCGCCTCACCTTTGTCATAACTGATGCTCGCGCCACCGCCGGTTGCGCGCACGCCGCCCCAGGTGGTGCCGGTGTTGGTATCTTTTTGCCCGGCAAAGGCGAGCAGAGAGCTGGAGATCGGGCGACGATGGGCGTTAACGGTGTAACCGATTGGCCCCAGGTCGCTGCTGTAGCTTACACCGCCGACCACGTCGACAACGTCAAAGCCCATCGGCGTGGTCCCAATATCCCACGCCCAGGTTTTATTCTGCCAGCCCACGGCAATACTCGCGCCATTTGCTGACTGATGCGTGTTGCCACTACACGGCGTTTCGGCACAAGTGCCCCATTTCGGATCGTAGGTACCGTTATCGGTGGAAAAGGACCCGGCATCCATATTGACCAAATCGCTACGCAGGAACATACGGCCATCCGCCAGTGGTGCATCCACCTGTAACATGGTGGTATGCGCTTTAAGATCGGAATAGCCGCCGGTGCCGCTGGAGCCCCAGTAATCATGCTGCAGCGTGACGTTAACATCCTGCTGACGGTACAAATCACCGGCGTCGCTACGCACGCCGCGTTTCAGCCAGTCGTCTTTTTCGTCGTTACGCGTCAGGCGGGTAAAGCTGTCATTGTCAGCCGGACGTGTCGTCGTGACGCCTGACGACACCATCGCATCTTTATACGTTTCCAGTGCCTGCTGAGGCTGACCATTTTGCGTCTGGAAACGGGCGGCATCACGTAATACCAGCGCGTTTTCCATAGATGCAGGCTGTGATTTCGCCTGAGGAATAATCTTGCTGAACGTCTGCTCTGCGGCGGCGGAATCCCCAAGGCCTGCCTGCGCCATCGCGATCCGGCGCTGCATATTGAGCGACAGCGGCTCTCCGTTTTGCGCGGCAGGCAGTTTTGCCAGCGCGGCACGGGCTGCCTCTTTGTTGCCCTGGGCGCTATACACTTCGGTCAGACCGAGGATCGCATCTTCGTTCTGCGGTTCACGCTCCAGCACGGTGTTGTAAGCCGTTTTCGCGGCCTCCAGATCGCCACGCTGCTGCGCCCAGTCCGCAAGGGTTAAGTCGATACGGGTAGAGGACGGCTGCTGGCGAAGGAGGTTTTCCGCCTCCTGCTCTTTGCCGCTGTCGCGCAGTCGGTTTGCCGTTTCCAGCGTCTGGTTACTCTGCAGGCGGTCGGCAAGCTCCTTAATATTGGCGTTCCACTGGCTGCGCGGAAGCGTCTCCAGATGCGTGAGCGCGGCCCGGTCCTGATCGTTTCCGGAGAGATACAGCCCACTGGCATACACCTGTTCCGGATCGGACGGTTTCTGGCTGGCAAGCTGGCGCATCAGGTTATCCGCCTGGCTGCGCTGGCCCGCGCTATAGAGATCGCGCGACAGACGGTAGGTTATCCAGACGTCGCCCGGAGAGAGTGCCAGACGACGACGCTGAATTTCCGCCGCCTGAGCGTATTGGCCCTGGTTTTCCAGCTGTTCCGCCTGGGCTGACAGCTGCTCGTTGGTCAGGCTACGTTCAATGTCATCAATGCTTCGGCGCTGGCTGGCAGAGAGCGACTGGATAAACTGCGCGGCCTTTTCCGGGGACTGCGCACGATAAACATTGGCAAGGCCACGAACGGCATTGCTGTTACCGCTGTCCATACGCAGCGCCTGACGGTAATAACGTTCCGCCGCAGCCGTGTCTTTACGCGCCGCCGCGGCATCTCCCAGCCCCAGCACCGCATAACTGTCGGTATTGTCGAGGGTACGCGCCTGCTGGTAATAACGTTCCGCCTGCGCCGTATTGTTCGCTTTCAGGGCGGTATCACCCTGCTGGATCAGCAGCCAGTAGCGGTTAACTTTCAGCAAACTGTCCCATTTGCCACGGTTATCGCTCTGCGGATCGAGGGCGATCGCCTTTTCAAACTGCGCCACCGCACGGGCGCGATCGCCTTTCTGAGAGTACGCCTGTCCAAGCGCGCCCACGGCTTCGCTGTCGGCATGATTTGCGCTGACCGCTTTTTGCAGATCCGCCACCGCCTTATCGCCCTGCCCGGCATCCACCGCCGCCAGCCCTTGTGCTTTTGCACGGAACGTTGGATCGGCGAGCTGTTTTTGCTGCGTATCAAGTTGAGTACGCGCCGCCGCTACGCTGTCGCCGTCGCTGAAGACGCTCAGGTATTTTTGCAGCGCGCTGACGCTGGCGTTGCTGACAGGCTGATCTTTGATCTGCTCATACCACATATCAGATGCCTGGCTGCGGCCATTGCTGGATTTGGCCATCTCCTGCAACACCGCAAAGCCTTCATCGCGGCGTCCGGTCTGGAACAGCAGCTGTGCCAGCGTGCCCTGCAGCTGCGTATTGCCCGGGCTGCTGGCGTTAATTTTCTTCAACTGGTTAATGGCGACGCTACGGCGGGCAGGATCTTTCGCCACAACATTCCAGTATTCCGTCGCCACGTCACCGCCCGGCGGATTACCGTCAAAAAGCTTGTCATAGGCCGCAATGGCCTCCTGAGTATGACCCGTTGTAGCCAGTAACCGGGCCTGCTGTAACTGCTGACGGCCTTCAGGCGTAGAAAGCAGCATCGTATTGCGCGAGGACTGATACGCACTGGAGCCCGGCGCGATCCCTTTCAGACGATCCAGCTCTTTTTGCGCACCGGCGTTATCACCCTGACGAAGCAGGTAACGAAAGCGCGCCGCAATGACGTCGGGGTTGTTCGGGTCAATCAGCTCAAGGCGGTAGAGCGACTGACGAACCAAATCCTCACGCTGCGTCGATTCACCCAGCCGCACCTGTTGCAGCAGCTGTTGCTGCTGCGGGGAGTTAGCGGCCTGAGCCAGCGGCATCAGTGCCAGGCTAAGCGATAAACTGAGAAGATTTACTGTGAAGTTGCGCATTCCTGGCCCCAGTCCGGTATTAATTCACCTTGAGCGGTGAAGCGAAAACGATGCTGATCCCATCCTTGCCCGAAGAGAGTCAGTACGTAGCTGTAATAGGCATTATTATCGGGAAAATTATCTGCAACGCGCTGGCGCTGTACCGCCTGCGCATCACGCTGCTGTAAAAAAGGCAGCATCGCAGCGGAAAAGCCGACCGGCCCCTTGCCCGCAGGCTTCCCGCTCGCCACATCCACTTTTTCCGGCGGTACACCGTGTTTCGTTGTCATTGTCGCCATCGGCCGGAAGCGCGTAAGCAACCGGGCTTTCTGGGCGTCTTTGTCATTCATCATTCCGACCCAGAGGTAGACGCGGATGGCGTCGTAGCCGCCCACCAGCGATTTATCATGCTGCAAATGCCAGCCTCTGTTTTTTTGATACTGCACCCAGTCCGGCGAAAACCCCTTTGGCGCCGTTTCCAGCAACAAGCGCAGATTGGTTTCACGAAGGGTCGTCCACGGGGCACCAAAGCGCGTGAAATAGCTCGCTATCTGCGGAGGAAGATAGCTGGGGTTAAAGCGCCAGGCTTTCTCCTCGGCAAAACCGACCTTCCCGGGCAGCAGCATGGAGCCGAGTCCCGGTACTTTCACCACTTCCTCATGGGCAATGCGTTTAAGGAGCGCCTTACCCGTGCGGGTATAGTCCGGATGTTTCCACAGCCGACCCGCCTCAAGCAGTGACCAGGCAATCCAGACATCGGCATCCGAGGCGGAGTTGGTATCGATTATCGCCCAGTTATCGTGGTCTTTCTGACCCCATAGCCAGGCGGGCAAATTATCGTTCAGATTGCCCCCGGCCAGGTTGTCGCGCGTCCACGTCAGCAATTGATCAAAGGCTTTGCGATCGTTCGCGGCCAGGGCAAAGAACAACGCATAGCTTTGCCCTTCCGACGTGGTGATTTTGCGCGTGTCGCTGGGATCAATGACACGCCCGCTCTCACTGATGTAATCCTTTTTAAACTGCTCCCAGGCAGGCCAGGTGCAGGCGGCGCGAAGAGGGATCGCCGCCAGCATCAACGCTGCTAACACACACCAGCGAAACGCTTTCATCGCCTGTTACTCATCCGGGTTAAGGCGACGACGGCTGATGATACGCAGCAGACGCCACAGCACCCACGCCAGCAACACCACGCTGACGGCGGCCAGGATAGCCAGCAGAACCGGATGGTTAGCCAGCGCATACCACAGACGCTCGAACCACGGCAGATGGCCCACGTAGTACACATCGCCCACGCGCAGGCTATTGACCCCAGACTCGCGGATCACCGCCACCGAACCATACATCGCGGCACGTTTGCCGCTGTCGTTCATCGCGCTGTTGAGTAACGCATACCCACGCGGGCTGTCCGCCAGGAGCGCCACTACGCTACGCTGCTCGTTGTAAGGTGACTGGAAGCCAACCACCGCGGCCATTGGTCCCTGAGACGTAACGGTTGTCTGCACGCTGGCCTGACGATCGTTGATATCCGGCATAATGCTCGGGAACTCGGTCTGACGCAGTGGCGTGTTAACCCAGGACTGCGCCGCTTTGACCAGCAGATCGATACGCTTGTCATCCTTCAGCTTATCCGGGATGTTACCGATCACCATGATGTCCGCGTCTTTGTTCTGGATCTGGCTACCATCGTCAGTCAACGTGACGTTAATTGCCGGTAATCCGGTCTGCGCACCCACGGACGCCATGGTGTCCAGCAGGGTCGTCACCTGGCCCTCATTTGGTGCTTTTGGCATGACGACAATGGATTCAGAGAGATCGGCCATACGGCTGAACGGGAAGCTGGCATTGGCAAATGCACGCAGGTCCGGCATGGCAAGGAAGTGATAATACTTCGAGAAGTCGATGGTTGACTCATCACCAATCACAACGTGGTTCTGTACTTGCTGGAAGGTGATGCAGTTATCCACCGAGCCGCCAGGCATCGGGTTCATGTACTGGAAATCAAAGCGCAGCTGGTTGATCGCCCCAAGCTTCAGCGCCGGAATAGAGACGTCCGTTTTCCCGTCCAGCAGCCCCTGCAACACCGGCAGACGGAGCATCAGTCGGTTAGTATCCTGCGTGCTTGTCAGACTGAAAGATTGCAGGAACTGGTTGTTCAGGCTGATATCCATGCGTGAACTGTCTTTGGTTGCCGGCGCGGTGTAACGGTAGCTCAGATTGATATCAATGCCGTTGGTGCGCAGCAGGTACAGGTCTGGCGGCAGATTCAGTGACAGACTAATCGGGGCTGGCTCAAGCCCCGTCGCCTGCAGCTGTTCTTCATACGTTTTCAGTTCGCCAAACGTGACGGCACGGTCAGTACGCACCCAGTTTGGTGCATCATAAGGTTTACGCGGCAGCAGCGGTTTAACCTCATCCACCACCACGCTGTTTCCACGGAACAGAACGTTACCCTGGGCAATGCCCTTGGCCGCCTGCACCAGGTCTTTATCATCACGCCCGAAGACCACCAGCAGCTTCACGTACGGGTTATCCGGGTGGCTCATCATCTCAATGGTCGGCGCTTTTACGTCCGGGTGATCGCGCAGGAAGGCAGGACGTTTCGCGTTGGTCGCAAACACGATCGCGTTTCTGTCCGGCATTTTGTCGTACATCACCGGGAAGTTCTGCCCGCGCCAGCCGGAACGTGAACCAAACCACGATGCCACAATGGTGGCCGCCAGCTGCTCGGTGACGTCCGGAGACGCCGCAAACACCATTGGCAGCACTAACTGACGATTATCACGCGGATCAAAGAACGGAACCGGGAACGACGAGAGGTCGTTTTTCAGCGCCAGCGACTGGTAGGTCATCTGCAGCGAAGAGTTGCGTCCTACGTCTACCCACAGGGTATTGCTGGCAGGGTTCTCACAGACGTCACGGTAGTGACCGACAAACTCCAGACGTATGCGGTTAAAGTCGGTGATGAAAAGAGGGTTAATCGGCACCTGGGCCTGTGTTTTCTTACCCAGTTGCTCTTTTGTGACGGGCAGGACGTCCATCAGCTCATCATTCAGGTAAACCTTCAGCTGAGACTGTACCGGCAACAGCGACGGTGATGGCGTGTATTCAAGGTTCAGCATGGCGTGAGAGACCACCTCATCGCTGCGCATACCGAACTCAATGCCACCGTTAGGGTTAATACCGCGCAGCACCATGCTGCCCGGCGGCGGTGCAATCTGCGCAAAGCTCAGCTTCACGTCCCGTGACGGGGCATCTTCCGCGACAATAGGCGCGTTTGCTCCCTGTACGCCCGGCATCACCTGGCCGACGACATTGCTGTCTGCCGGCAGGGTGTTGCCGTCCGTAGGCTGGTTCGGAATGACGTTTTCCGTTTGACCGGGTGCCGCGGTGATAACCGGATCGGTCGCCTGGGCGACCACAGGTACCGTCGGAGCAGGCGTTGCCGCTGCGTTATCGGGTGCTGCGTTAGCCATCGTTGTGGGGAGCGCACTTACCCCCATTGCCACTGCACATAACCAAGAAAGTTTAGTTTTCATCGCGTTATCATCATTGTTGAGCCATAACCGGGTCCGCCTGCTTCGCCTCATCCCGCTCGGGACGACGAGGAACGAACGATACGATCCAGGAAACCAGCGAAGTAAGGGACCGGAAAATTAATTTCACCGACGACGGGGCAAATTCTGCAAGGTGACGATAGCCACGGAACCCCAGCTTCAGAATATCCAGCAGGCTTTCCAGAGGTTTATCTTCCGGGAAGCTGTCCTGCCAGAGAGCCCACGTGTCCGCGCGGGCAAACGTACACTGCACAAAATCAATATGTTGCTTTTTCGTCAGCGGCATCAGCTGCAGACCGACTTCATTACCGGCTACACGCACCACCTGCGTCGGGAAGACGTACTCCTGCTGGCCGCGCTTCAGCAGCAGGTTAACCTTCTGCCCTTCCAGCACCTTCGCCTGACCGTTGATTTTTATCCCCAGACCACCGTCTGAGAAGTCGTGCACGGTACAGGAGAAGAGGTGACCATCTTCACGGGCGATTGCCGCAGGCATGCAGATTTCCACGCGATGCGCACGGCGGACCTGTTTGCTCTCCACCGACACCGCAACCGCGCCGCCGAGGATAATCAGGTTGTAGAACACCCATGCCATACTCACGAACACGGTCAGGATCTCGTTTTCCGGGCCGTAGAAGTAGCGCCAGATACCGGCAATCACGCCCACGATATTCAGCAACACCAGGAAGATGTACGGCCGGGAGATGACCCAGTCGACATACTCTTCTTCCACCAGACCGCCCTTCGCGGTGACGTTGAATTTACCTTTGTGCGGATTGATCAGCGCTACCATCGTCGGCGGTGCGATGTACCAGGCCAGCACCGTTTCGTAGATTTCACTCCAGAACGAATGGCGGTATTTACCCTGAATCTTCGAGTTCGTCAGGCTCGCGTGAATCATGTGCGGCAGAACAAACAGCGCAATCATCAGCGCAGGCGCGTAGATGATATAGGCGTGAAGAAGCAGGAACGCCAGCGGCGCGGTCAGGAAGATGAGGCGCGGGATACCGGACAGGAAGTGGAACATGGCGTTGACGTAGCACAGACGCTGCGCGAGTTTCAGCCCTTTCCCAATCAGGGGGTTATCGAGACGGAAAATCTGCACCATGCCGCGCGCCCAGCGAATACGCTGGCCGATGTGCGCCGAGAGAGATTCCGTTGCCAGACCCGCGGCCTGCGGAATACGCATATACGCGGAGGTGTAGCCCCGACGGTGCAGGCGCAGCGAGGTATGCGCATCTTCGGTGACCGTTTCGACGGCAATGCCACCGATCTCATCCAGCGGTTTACGGCGAATAACTGCACAGGAACCGCAGAAGAAGGTCGCATCCCACATGTCGTTCCCGTCCTGCACCAGGCCATAGAACAGCGTACCTTCGTTAGGGGTTTTACGGAAACGGCCAAGGTTACGTTCAAATGGATCCGGCGAGAAGAAGTGGTGCGGCGTCTGCATCATCGCCAGCTCTTTCTCCTTCAGGAACCAGCCCATCGTCATCTGCAGGAACGAGCGCGTCGGCACGTGGTCGCAGTCAAAGATTGAGACAAACTCACCTTTGGCATACTTGAGGGCGTTATTGATGTTCCCGGCCTTGGCGTGTTCATGCGTGGTACGGGCGATGTACTCGACACCCACCTCTTCCGCGAACTGGCGGAACGCCGGGCGGCCGCCGTCATCCAGGACCCAGATTTTGAGTTTATCTTTCGGCCAGTCGATACCCAGCGCGGCGTAAATCGTGTTTTTTACCACGCTCAGGTCTTCGTTGTAGGTCGGCACGAAGAGATCGACAGACGGCCATTGTGACGTGTCTTTTGGCAGCGGAACCGGCTGACGGTTGAGCGGCCAGATGACCTGGAAATACCCCAGCACCAGTACAACCCAGGCGTACGTTTCCGCAAACAGCAGAACCAGACCGCACACCAGGCTGACCGGGTCATCCCAGTTAAGCGTTGAGGTGTAACGCCACCAGATGTAGCGACAGGAGACGGTCAGCGACAGCACTATCAGCATCAGGGCGGAGAAGCGTCCCGGGATACGGCGCACCAGCAATGCCACGCCCCACAGCAGGATCAGGAAGGTGAACTGCGCCAGGGGGTTAAAGGGTTGCGTAATACAGACCAGGGCCAGAATGAGCGAGAAAACGACGATTACGCCGAGTATAAAACGCCGCAAGCCCGGGTGCAGATGCCCGAGCTCTTTATGGTTATCCAGATGGCTGGTCTTGTCACCCACGCGGTCAGGCAAACTGTCCAGCCACTGGTGATAGCGCTCACGTAAATGTTGCACGCGGGAGAAGCTGCGCCAGCGCGGCGCTTTGTTTTCTGAGCGGGACGACGTGGCCACCAGCCAGACAGCCTGAATGATATAACGCGCCGGATCCAACGGTCGCGGGCGGTCGGGATGAATATGCGGATATAACTCACTGTGCTGCGCACGAATGCGCTGCCAGCGCGGGTGTTCGAGGGGAATGAACGTCCAGGCCAGAATCATCCAGAAGCAGCCGAGCGCGGCGCTGAATGCCGAAGCTCCGTGCCGGCGAAAATGCCGGTAATGTTCGCTCAGACGCGAACTGACCGGCGGGATGAGTAACCAGCTGGCGAGACGGCTCATACAGAACTCCCTGCAGGCTCTGCCCCTTTGGCAAAGTGCAGCAGACACCAATTCGCCAGCGTCAGGATCTCTTCTGCCGCCAGGGAATCGCTGCGGTATTCACCGAGTGGCTGTTTGGAGGCAAGGCATTCCGCCATGCCCTCATCACGATGGATAACAATCGGCAGCAGACGGCGCTGGCTTTGCAGCCAAACCTGATACAGATCGTCCTGGATCTGGCTGCCAATGCGTAAATCGTTAATCAGGATATGACCATTTTCAGGCAACCCTTGCTGATGCAGACGGATATGGCAATTCGCGTCGACGTTCACAATCGACAGCACGCGATCGCACTGCGCCATAAACTGTCGGGTCAGCGTGCCGGCGCCGTGCGGCAGATCCAGAAGGATCCACTTATAATGGCCTTTTTCTTTCAGCTCCTGCAGCGCGACGGTGAACTGGGAAAACAGACGCTGATAGGCAGCTTCATTTTCACGCTCGGTAGTGGTCAATTGGCCAAAGGGCAGTACATCAAGCTGCGAGGTATAACGCATACCCGCATCGCGCCAGTCTTTATCATCAAGCAGCGCGCGAGCCCAACCCTCTGTACGCGTAAAGTCGACATTAAACGACATGCGCAGCAAATTATCGGCACAGGCGTCAATCACCAATACCGATTCACCTAAAAGCTGTAATGACCACGCCAGCGCCGCGGTAACGGATGTTGTACCTACTCCACCACGGACGCCCTGTAATCCTAGTATGGCCATCAATGGCTCCCTTATTGTTGTTGGGCAAATTCAGCTAATAGCGGCCAACGTTTAATAGCCGCGGCCAACTGTTCCCGCTGGGAAATGTCGGTGTAATCTATTTCAGGTAATGAAAACGCCTGCGTCAGCGCCAGAAAGTCGTTCTGGAATGTGTAACCCAGGGTTGAGTCGACTGGGGTGCCGGGTTCGTTATTATCCATTCTATTCCATCCCTTTGAGTAAAATCGCACAATCAGAAGTAGCGAGGCTTCCTGCCCTATCAAATTTCATTTACATGCTAAATCTGATGTTCTTTAATTTCAATGTTAGGTTTATTTCTACGCTTTCGCTAGTAAACTGAGATACAGAGAAATTAAACGAAAAGAGGGACACCGTGGACTCCATATTTTCTATTGGCATCCAGTCATTATGGGACGAATTGAGCCACATGCCAGTCGGAGGAGTCTGGTGGATTAATACGGATCGTAATGAAGATGCTATCAGTCTGGTAAACAAGACAATTGCCGCTCAGGGCAAGGATTCCCGCGTGGCCGTCGTGAGCATGGGCGAAGAGCCAAAGAAAATTATCACCCTTGAAAACGATCGCGGTCCGCAGACGGTGCGATTATTTTCCATGCCTGCGGAGGCCGATAGTCTATACTTTTTGTCCCGCGACATTCAGTGCTCTATTGATCCGGATCACTATCTGGTGATTCTGAAATGCTCAAATAACGCCCTGCAAAATATCCCTGCTGAAAAACTACTGCCCTGGCTGGAAAAAATCAATAAATGGGCAAAATTTCAAAATTGCACGCTATTGATAGTCAATCCTGGCAGTAATAACGACAAACTGTTTTCCCTTTTAATGGGCGAATATCGCTCCCTGTTTGGTCTGGCGAGTCTTCGGAACCAGGCAGACAGCTATCTCTACGATATTGCGTTCTGGTGTAATGAAAAAGGCGTAAGCGCCAGACAACAGCTCACCCTTAAACATATTGAGGGCGAATGGCACCTGGCGCAGCAGGAAGAAACCGTGGTGCAACCGCGCAGCGATGAAAAACGAATCCTGAGCCATATTGCCGTTTTAGAGGGGGCGCCTGCGCTCTCGGAAAATTGGTCGTTGTTTGATTCTAACGAAGCGCTTTTTAATGAAGCTCGCACAACCCAGGCGGCAACCATTGTTTTTTCGCTCATGCAAAATAACCAGATTGAAACGCTGGCGCGACAGATCCATACCTTACGTCGCCAGCGCGGAAGCGCCTTAAAAATAGTGGTGCGCGAAAATAACACCAGCCTTCGCGCCACGGATGAGCGCCTGCTTCTGGGCTGCGGTGCCAATATGGTCATTCCGTGGAATGCGCCGTTATCACGCTGCCTGACGCTTCTCGAAAGCGTTCAGGGTCAGCAGTTCAACCGTCACGTACCGGAAGATATCTCCACCCTGCTCTCCATGACGCAGCCGATGAAGCTGCGCGGATACCAGAAATGGGATACCTTCTGCGACGCCGTCGGCAACATGATGAGCAACACGCTGCTTCCTGCAGACGGGAAAGGGGTGATGGTTGCCCTGCGCCCGGTACCGGGTATCCGCGTTGAACAGGCGCTCACGTTATGCCGTCCGAACCGCACAGGAGACATCATGACCATCGGCGACAACCGCCTGGTGCTGTTCTTGTCCTTCTGCCGGATAAACGATCTTGATACCGCCCTTAACCATATCTTCCCCCTGCCAACCGGGGATATTTTCTCGAACCGTATGATCTGGTTCGAAGATAATTCTATCAGTGCAGAGCTGGTGCAGATGCGCGCCCTCGAGCCTGAACAATGGGCGAAACCGCTCACCGTGAAGAGCGATGCCAAACCGATTCTCAACGCCCGACATGACGGACACGTCTGGCGGCGAATACCGGAACCCCTTCGCCTGTTAACTGAGAATGGGGAGAACGCACCATCATGAATATCAGCGATATCATTCAACTGGTCGTATTCTGTGCGCTGATCTTTTTCCCGCTTGGCTACTATGCACGCCATTCCATACGCCGTATCCGCGATACGGCCAGAGTGCTGTTTGTAAAACCTCGCTATGTAAAACCAGCCGGAACACTGACACGGGCATCACACGTCAAGGCAGACCGAAAACATGACTAATTCTACCTATACCGCTTCGTCACCATCGCCGCTCTGGCAATACTGGCGCGGCCTTTCCGGCTGGAACTTCTACTTTCTGGTGAAGTTTGGTCTGCTGTGGGCAGGCTATCTGAATTTCCATCCCCTGCTCAACCTGGTGTTTATGGCTTTCCTGCTGATGCCTTTGCCCAATATCAGGCTGCATCGCTTGCGTCACTGGATTGCTATCCCTGTCGGCTTTGCTCTGTTCTGGCATGACACCTGGCTGCCGGGACCGGACAGTATTATGAGCCAGGGCTCGCAGGTGGCAGGGTTTAGCGCCAGCTATGTCCTTGACCTGACCGAGCGCTTTATTAACTGGCAAATGATAGGTGCCGTCTTTGTGCTGCTGGTAGCCTGGCTGTTCCTGTCACAATGGATCCGCGTCACGGTATTTGTCGTCGCCATTATGATCTGGCTGAACGTGTTGACGCTTGCAGGTCCAGACTTCTCCCTGTGGCCCGCGGGTCAACCCACGACCACGGTGACCACTACTGGGGGAAGTGCAGCGGCAACCGTCACGACGGCAGGTGATACGCCTGTGGTCGGCGATATCCCGACGCAGACCGCACCGCCGACGTCCACTAACCTGAACGCCTGGCTCTCCAGCTTCTATACCGCGGAAGATAAACGTCAGACCAAATTCCCGGAAGCCCTGCCGGCGGATGCTCAGCCGTTTGAGCTGCTGGTGATCAACATCTGTTCACTCTCCTGGGCTGACGTCGATGCCGCGGGTTTGATGTCTCACCCGCTGTGGTCCCATTTCGATATCCAGTTTAAAGACTTTAACTCTGCCACTTCGTACAGCGGCCCGGCGGCAATTCGCCTGCTTCGCGCAAGCTGCGGTCAGACATCGCATAAGAACCTGTATCAACCCGCCGGCAACCAGTGTTATCTGTTCGATAACCTCTCAAAACTGGGCTTCACGCAGCATCTGATGCTGGGACATAACGGCCAGTTCGGTAACTTCCTGAAAGAGGTGCGCGAACAGGGTGGTATGCAGGCACAGCTGATGGATCAAACCGGACTGCCGGTCACTCTGCTGGGCTTTGACGGTTCACCTGTTTATGACGATACCGCCGTGCTGCAACGCTGGCTGAAGACCATCGAAAAAGACAGTAATCCGCGCAGTGCAACGTTCTACAACACGCTGCCGCTTCACGATGGTAACCACTTCCCTGGCGTGAGCAAAACGGCCGATTATAAAGTTCGTGCGCAGAAATTCTTCGATGAACTGGACGCGTTCTTTACGGAGCTGGATAAATCGGGCCGTAAAGTGATGGTGGTTGTGGTACCTGAACACGGCGCCGCGCTGAAAGGCGACAGAATGCAGGTGTCAGGTCTGCGTGATATCCCTAGCCCGTCTATTACCAACGTACCGGCAGGCATTAAATTCTTTGGTATGAAGGCACCTCATCAGGGCGCACCGATTGAGATCGCTCAGCCAACCAGCTATCTGGCCATTTCAGAACTGGTTGCCCGCGCGGTTGACGGCAAACTGTTTGTGGAAGACAGCGTGAACTGGGATCAGCTCACCAGTAACCTGCCGCAAACTGCCGAAGTCTCTGAGAACGCGAACGCGGTTGTGATTCAGTATCAGAACAAACCGTACGTTCGCCTGAACGGTGGAGACTGGGTACCTTATCCGCAGTAAACCGCATTTCCCTCTCCCCCCAGGGGAGAGGGCTCACCCGTTCCGTTATGGCTGCTCAGCAAGCCATACAAGCATTTTCAGGCTTGCGGAGTAGTAATCATCCTTTGCAGTGATCTCGGGTTCTCCGGATGGCTGTCCCATCGTTAAATCACGTACCGCCAGCAGCCCCCCTTCCATCATGTAAGGCGCATATTCATTGGTCGTCACGTTTACCCATGCGGGAGTTTGTTCGCGGGGGAACTGACCGAACCAGGCTCGCCACGGCGTTAACAGCGGGCTCTTCTTATCGGACCAGGCCAGGTAAAGTGGAATGCGGATCGCGTCGTAGCTCATCCGTGGCGGCCAGGCTTTGGCCGGGGATAGCGTGCCCGTAGAGCCCAGTGAGACCCAGTCCGTGGGAAGTCTGGCTTTACCCGATCCCATTTTTGCCAGCAAGCGATGGCCATCCTGAATCAACTTGCCCCAGACCGGCGAATGGCTGCGGCTGGCAAAGGCCTGCCAGGCCGGGAAGACGAAATAAGAGGGGTTAAGCACGATCTCACCGTCGAGGGTAAACCCCTGGACACCGGGCAGCATTACGCGGTAACCCGCATAACGGGTCACGGTGTGGCTAATGAGTGCTTTCGTTATCGCATCCGATGCGGCGCTGTACTGTTTGTCATGCCAGCGCGTATCCGCTTTCAACAGCGCCCAGGCAATCAGGACATCGCCATCGGCGGCGTTATTTTTGTCAGCAATCGGGTTGGACTCGGCAGGGTTATAACGCCAGTAAAACAGACCATTTTCTTTGTTCTTCAGCGTACTGTCAGTCCATTTCCAGAGCTTATCAAACGTGGTTTTATCGTCGTTAGCCACCGCCATCAGCATAGCGAAGCCCTGGCCTTCAGTATGCGAAACATTGCCGTTGCCGGTATCGACAATCCGCCCTTCCGGCGTAAAGAAGCGTGCTTTGTAACTCTCCCAGGCCTGGCCCGCCTGAGAGAGGGGGGAGAACAGTAAACTCATCATGACGGCCAGAGCGGCGCATGCGGGTTTTCGCATAATGGGTTATTCCGCGCTGCGCAGTGAAATCTCACCGCCCACCCAGGGTTTAATCACGCCATCCTGTTCCAGGAGCAACGCGCCCTGTGCGTCGATGCCGCGGGAAATACCGTAGATCTCTTTATCACCAATCAGCAATTTCACCGGACGGTTAATAAAGTTATCCAGCTTTTCCCAACGGGACAGGAAGGATGCCAGCCCCTCTTGTTCAAAGAGCGAAAGCGAACTGCGTAATTCTTTAATCATACGCACGGCAAGGGTGTTGCGATCGATGGTGATCCCCGCTTCCTGCAGGTTGGTCCACGCCTGATTCACCACGTCATTTTGTACATTGCGCATCACCATATTGAGGCCGGCACCAATGACAATTTGCGCCGCGTCGCCTGTTTTACCCGTTAATTCAACGAGAATACCGGCAAGTTTACGATCGTTCAGATAAAGATCGTTTGGCCATTTCACCCGCACCTTATCAGCGCCCAGATCGTGCAGCACTTCTGCCATCACAATCCCGATGACCAGACTCAGGCCAACAGCAGCAGCGGGACCCTGCTCCAGACGCCAGTACATGGAGAGATAGAGGTTGGCACCAAATGGCGAAAACCACTTGCGGCCTCGACGGCCACGCCCGGCCTGCTGGTACTCGGCTACACAGGCATCCCCGGAGGATAATTCGCTGAGTCGATCCATAAGGTACTGGTTGGTCGAATCGATCACCGGCAAGACCGCAACATTGCCCTGCTCTACCTGGCTGCGGATCAGCTCTTCATTCAGCAGCTGAATCGGCTCCGGCAGGCTGTAGCCTTTTCCGGGTACCGTAAAGACATCGACACCCCAGTCGCGGAGGGTCTGGATATGCTTGTTAATGGCGGCACGGCTCATGCCCAGGTGTTCACCCAGCTGCTCGCCGGAATGGAATTCACCGTCGGCAAGAATGCTTATCAGGGTTAAAGGGATAGTATTGTCCTTCACGCGATAACCTCCACGGCATTCACTTCACCCGTACGGCCAATGAAGCGGACCTCTGGCTCCAGCCAGACGTTAAATTTTTCGCCCACTTGCTGACGGACGTGATGGGCCAACTGGACAACATCCTCGCTGGTCGCATCGTTTTGATTAATCAGCACCAGAGCCTGCTGGCGATGAACGGCCGCACCGCCCACGGAGGCGCCTTTTAACTGGCACTGATCGATAAGCCAGCCCGCGGCCAGCTTCACGCTACCATCCGCCTGTGGGTAATGGGGGGCGGCAGGCCAACCTGCAAGAAACGCTTGTGCGTTTTCGCTGCTGATAACCGGGTTTTTGAAGAAGCTTCCCGCATTTCCATTCACTTTAGGATCAGGAAGTTTGGTCGTGCGCATATGGCACACCGAGTCAAAGACGTCACGGGCAGTCGCCGTTTCGGGATCGAGACGCGTTAAATCACCGTAGGTCAGCACCGGCTGCCAGTTTTTTGACAGACGCAGGCCTACGGCGACAATCACGTAGCGATCCTGATATTCATGCTTGAAAATACTGTCACGGTAGCCAAAACGGCACTGTTCAGCGGTTAAACGCTGAGCCGCGCCGGTCGACAGCTCAATACAATCTACGTATTCACAAACGTGTTTCAGTTCGATGCCATAGGCACCGATATTTTGAATGGGGGATGATCCGGCGCAGCCAGGGATAAGGGCAAGGTTTTCCAGTCCTGGCATCCCTTTATCCAGGGTGTATTGCACCAGATGATGCCAGTTTTCACCGGCGCCAACGTGCAAATGCCAGCTATCGGCGCGCTCTTCCACATCAATTCCCATGATGCGGTTAACGATCACCGTTCCCGCAAAATCATCGAGAAACAGGACATTACTTCCTTCGCCCAGAATCAGTACAGGTTCGTCTTGTTCTGTTGCGCTTTGCCAGGCATCCAGCAGCTGCTGTGCAGTATCGGCACGTACAATTTTATTAGCATTACGTTGAATGCCAAAGGTATTCCAGGGCTTAAGGGAGTGATTCATAGACGCTATCCTGAGACAAAAACCGGGATAGTTTACCGTATATACGGGGGGATAGGTGATTAGTTTAGAGCAACGAGGAAGGGATAAAAACGCAAAAAGGCCATCCTTTCGGATGGCCTCTTCACTTATTTGATGCCTGGCAGTTCCCTACTCTCACATGGGGAGACCCCACACTACCATCGGCGCTACGGCGTTTCACTTCTGAGTTCGGCATGGGGTCAGGTGGGACCACCGCGCTAAAGCCGCCAGGCAAA
>NZ_MWPY01000013.1:0-500 GCF_002148625.1 Enterobacter sp. J49 | reverse complement strand
CACCCGAACATCGGCGCCTTCGGCGATTTGCGCCGCCGGCAGCGCGCCAACCACGTCTGCGAGTCCACCCGTTTTCAGCAGGGGGAACATTTCAGAACATACGTGTAAGACCTGCATTATCACTCCTGAAAGTCGGCCGAAGGCCTCTGGATAAGAAATAAAGCAGGCTTGCCGCTGTTATGCGTGCCGCGTTGCGCAAGCCATCGAACCGTTCATCAGGCGGCAGGCTATCGTTCTGCCGCCCACGTTAACTCACAATTTTGACAACATTTCGCGCGTCACCAGCACGATGCCGCCTTCCGAGCGATAAAAACGCTTGCTGTCCTCATCGGCGTTTTCCCCGATCACCATGCCTTCCGGAATGTGGCAGGCGCGGTCGATGATGCAGCGCCGCAGGCGGCAGGAACGGCCGACGTTCACGTCCGGCAACAATACGGTAGAGTCGATGGTGCAGAACGAGTTCACTCGCACGCGCGGGAACAGCACCGAATGCACCACCA
>NZ_MWPY01000012.1:0-369 GCF_002148625.1 Enterobacter sp. J49 | reverse complement strand
CCATCACCCAAATCGGCAATCGCGCTCAGCGCCAGCCAGTGCGGGCGCGTCAGATTGGTCATTTTTACCGACTGGTCCATCGCCGTGCGCCACAGGCGATTGGTCACATCCAGATGGATGCCCAGCGCAGCAGGAAGTTTGCGTGGTTGTGACATACCGGATTGCTCTCGATTATTTATTTGCTTGTGCAAACAAATAATAGATCGGACGTTATGACAGGATCAAGCAGATGTCGCGGAATAAAATAAAATTCAGTTAATACAGAGCGATATATCGCATTTTTACAGATTCGCTCCCCGACAACGCGGGGAGCGATAAGAAAAACTCAGTTCCCCGCCACCGCGCAGTGGTAGTCCTGAATTTCGCCGG
>NZ_MWPY01000011.1:0-541 GCF_002148625.1 Enterobacter sp. J49 | reverse complement strand
TGCGCTTCAAGCTGGCAAGCGGCAAACCTTCCGATTTTCAGCACCACTCCCGCGGGCCGATGTTCGGTACCGGCGAGTTTTCCTGGGGGGTCAGCAACGGTTGGTCACTGTACGGCGGCGCCCTGGTGGGTGGCGACTACAACGCATTGTCGTTGGGTCTTGGCCGTGACCTGATGGCGCTCGGGGCGTTGTCTTGTGACGCCACCCAGTCGCGGGCTCGGGTGCCGCAGGCAGACGGCACGCTGAGCGGCGGCTCGTACCGCCTGAGTTATTCGAAGAACTTTGATGAGTACGACAGCCAGGTGACCTTCGCCGGCTACCGTTTCTCGCAAGAAGACTTCATGAGCATGAGCGAGTACCTTGACGCGCGCTATTACGGCACGCGCACTGGCAACGGCAAGGAGATGTACACCGTTACCTTCAACAAGCACTTCCGTGACTGGGGGCTGAGTACCTACCTCAACTACAGCCACGAGACGTTCTGGGACCGGCCGGCGAACGACCGCTACAACCTGACGTTGTCGCGCTATCTCGATATCGG
>NZ_MWPY01000010.1:0-26512 GCF_002148625.1 Enterobacter sp. J49 | reverse complement strand
TGTGTTAGGCCTGCCGCCAGCGTTCAATCTGAGCCATGATCAAACTCTTCAATTTAAGTTTGATGCTCGTGAATTAAACTTCGTAATGAATTACGTATGTTCACTCAGAGACTTGGTATTCATTTTTTGTCCGAAGACATTAAGAATCCATGTCACTTTGAGTGCCCACACAGATTGTCTGATAAATTGTTAAAGAGCAGTTGCGACGCGGCTTACAGCTCACCGTCGCGAGGTGGCGTATATTACGCTTTCCTCTTTCAGAGTCAACCCTGATGTTCAGGATTTTTTCTCTTCAACCGACCGGGTTAACTGTGAAGTGATTCACATCTGCCGTGTCGATGGAGGCGCATTATAGGGATCCCAATTTTTAGCACAAGTACTTTTTGGATCTTTTTTTCCAACTGTCGATTTTCCGCGCTTTTCGCTGAAATCCCACCCAATATGCTTAAATATTGACGCTTTTTGCCTTGCCTCGATCCATTAATATGATCAAGTCTTCTATATAGTGCTCATCGTTCGAGGTAGATATGTCCGCAGTGTTACGTCCTTATAAAGATCTTCTCCCCCAAAAAGGCGATCGCGTGATGATCGATGCCAGCAGCGTGGTCATCGGCGATGTTCGAATAGCCGATGACGTCAGTATCTGGCCGCTCGTCGCCATTCGGGGGGATGTAAACCATGTGGCCATTGGTGCACGCACCAATATTCAGGACGGTAGCGTTCTGCACGTAACCCACAAATCCTCCTATAACCCCCAGGGCAATCCACTCATCATTGGGGAAGATGTGACCGTCGGCCATAAAGTGATGCTTCACGGCTGCACTATTGGTAATCGGGTTCTTGTTGGCATGGGGTCGATTTTGCTGGATGGCGTCATTGTAGAAGATGACGTGATGATTGGCGCAGGCAGCCTTGTTCCCCAGAACAAAAGACTGGAGAGCGGCTATCTCTATTTGGGAAGCCCGGTAAAACAGATCCGCCCCCTGAAGGAGGCAGAGATCGAAGGATTAAAATACTCGGCGAATAACTACGTTAAATGGAAGAATGACTATCTGAGTCAGGATACCCAGACCCAGCCCTGATCGTCTTCCTGCTGATCGCGGATTAAATCGCTGGCTTCCTCTTCCAGATCCCAGCGATTTTCACAAAACACCTCTAACGGGTCTGAACCACCAAAGCGACGCAACAGCGTTTCCCCACGAATGGCACAGGTAAGTTGCATTCCATGCACCAGCACCGGGAAACAGACCGCCTGTTTACTCTCGTCCCAGCTTTCCCTGTCCGGAAAATGAATTGCCTGATTCACGCCCTGAGCTCCCTTTTCAGCTTTTCAATGACCGGTTCGACCAAAGGCAATACACCGTGCCAGAGCAGCACCGCGTGTGCCGCCTGTCCCACCAGCATTCCCAGCCCATCGGCTACGTGTTTTCCGCCGTGCTGTTCACACCAGCTCAAAAAAGGTGTCTTCCCTTTCTGATAGAACATGTCGTAGAAGTAAATATGGGCACTTACCAGCGAAGCAGGGATCGCCGGCACGTCACCACCGATACCGCTGGAGGTGGCGTTGATGATCAGATCAAACTCACGATCGGCAAGTTCATCCAGGGCGACCGCGCTCACGCTGCCGGTATGTGCGAACAACGCAGCCAGCGCTTCTGCCCGCGAGAAGGTCCTGTTTGTAATGGTCACCGCGCAATCCAGTGACAGCAGAGGCAGCAATACTCCCCGCGACGCTCCGCCCGCACCAATCAGCAGAACCCTGAAACCAGGTTTAATAAACGAGAGCCTTTCCAGATCGCTCAGTAACCCAATTCCGTCAGTGTTATCTCCCAGCAGGCGTCCATCCTCAAGCCGTTTTAAGGTATTCACTGCACCCGCAAGGGAAGCACGCTCGGTGAGTTCATCCGCACGTTCGAAGGCTTCCTCTTTAAACGGTACCGTTACATTCGCACCTTTGCCACCCGCGTTGAAGAAACCCTCCAGCGCAGGAATAAATGCATCAACGGGTGCCAGCACGCGGCCATAGGGATGATTTATTTGCAGTTGCTCGGCAAACAGTTGATGGATTAACGGTGACTTGCTGTGTGCTATCGGATTACCAAAAACAGCATAGGTTTCCATTGGATTACCCCTGGCGAAAACGTTCGCCGGTCAAGGCGTCGCGGATTTCAGACGGATTGAGGCGCCCTCCCGTCTCACCGACGGCAACCGGGAAATCATTCCCAAACTGCGCCCGTACTTCGTCGGTTGTGCGGCAAGGTGGCTGCCCGGTCAGATTCGCGCTGGTTGAGACCAGTGGTTTCCCAAAGGCCAGGCAAAGCTCGACCACCAGCGGATGGTCCGTTACGCGCACGGCGAGGGAATCAAAGCGCCCGGTCAACCAGCGCGGCGTTGTCGGCTTCGCCGGGAAAACAAAGGTCACGGGGCCGGGCCATGCTGAGAAAATAGTCTCCCGCTGCTCCGGCGTTAGCATGGAATCATCGATATAAGGCTTAAGCTGCTCATAGTTAGCAGCGATTAAAATAAGCCCTTTTTCGACTGGCCTCTGTTTAAGTGTGAGCAGTCGGCCAACGGCCGTTTCGCTGTCAGGATCGCAACCGACCCCAAAAACAGCTTCAGTTGGATAGGCGATGACTTCTTCATTTTTCAGGACATCCACCGCATGAGCAATAGAGCCTGATGGCAGGTTATTCTTCACTGTTTTGATCCGCCGGAACCGGCTTTCCACATTGTTTACTGGCGCAGAAGCGTTTCAAACCTTGCGCCGTTTTTTTCTCTATAAGTAGCGGATAATTGCAATGAGAGCAGACACCCGCTACCGGTTTGAAATTGATAACAAACTGACATTCAGGATAGCGATCGCAGGAATGAAAGGTCTTACCAAAACGAGAACGGCGCTGCACGAGCTGTCCACGCTGGCATTGAGGACAGGCAATAGCCGTTTCATCAGGTTTATCAATTTGTTCTGTATGTTCACATTCAGGATAGTGGCTACAGCCAATAAACATGCCGAAACGGCCCTGACGTAGCGCTAACTCGCCGCCACAAAGAGGGCAAAGCTGTCCCTCCAGAATTTTGACGATATGTCCATCCGCCTGGCTTTTCAGGGGACGGACATAATCACATTCCGGATAGTGGGAACAACCGAGAAACGGGCCGTGTTTCCCGGACCGAATAACAAGTTCAGCCCCGCATTGCGGGCAGGGCTCATTTTTATGCACCGTGAATAGTGCTGATTTGGCCATAACAACTCTTGGTGCTGCACATTGAATTAATGCAGCATACCTTCATTCACTTCAAAGAGTAATTCTTCCATTTGCTGATAGGCATTTTCACAGCCTGGAATATTAAACAGAACCATCAGGATGACCCACTTGAGGTCTTCCAGTTCGAAGTCTGCCGTATCCAGCGCCATAACGCGCTCTATCACCATCTCTCTCGTTTCGAGGTTTAGCACCTGAATCTGCTCAAGGAATAAAATGAATCCCCGGCAGCTCGCGTCCAGCCTTTCACACTCTTCAGCTGTGTAGATGCGCACAGACAATGGGTCAGAAGCTAACTGCATCGGTTCGGCGAGGCCTTCCTGATAATCAGCCAGTTTTTCCAGCCACATCAACGCATTATAGATATCTTCCCGCTCAAACCCCGCATCGGTAAGATCCTGTGTCAATTTGTCCTGATCCACTCGCATTTCTGCTTCGTTATGGATGTAAGTCTCAAACAAATACATCAGTACGTCGAACATGGCTTGCCCTCCTTAATCGGACATAGCCGCCGGGTACAGCTGCGATCCATCCTGCTAACTCCAGTTCGAGTAGCTGTGCTACCGTAACTGGCACAGGTTGGCCGGCACGTTCAGCGACAACGTCAACAGGTGTTACCTCATCTCCTACGTTAGCCAGGAGCTTGGAAAATGGCAATGCCACCTTTCCCTGATCTGATGAATAATGTCGCTTTTCGGGATCTTCCTGCAGCCATTGCAATCCATATTGCAAATTTTCAAGAATGTCCCTGACTTCCGTTACCGGTGTTGCACCCTGCTTTATCAGCCAGTGCGGCCCTTCGCAGCCCGGGTTACCAATTGGGCCGGGTAAGGCAAACACGTCTCGCCCCTGCTCAAGCGCGCACCGTGCGGTCACAAGCGAACCGCTGCGTACCGCTGCTTCAACCACGAACACCCCCTGACTTAGCCCGCTGATAATTCGATTACGCCGGGGAAAGTGTCCCGGCCGGGGCTGCGCTGACAGCGGAAACTCAGACACTATCGCGCCACCAGAATCGATAAGCCGTGCAGCCAGCGCCTGATGCCGACGAGGATAAATACTAAAGAGACCGTTACCCAGCACCGCAACGCTACGCCCTTTTACCGATAGCGCAGCGTTGTGGGCGACACCGTCAATTCCGCAGGCCAGCCCGCTGGTGATCGTTAAACCACTTTGAGAAAGCTGTTCACAGAGAATTTTTCCCCATCGCTCGCCGTACCATGACGGTGCACGGCTGCCAACAACCGCCAGCTGAACTGCATTCAGTACATCAGGGTTGCCTTTAACAAAGACTGCGCCTGGATAATCCGGGATCGTCCGGAGTAAAGGAGGATAAAGAGGGTGATCCGCCGTGATCAGATGGTTACCCGGCTGTTCGAGCCAGAGCAGGCTACTTTCCAGCTCACTTTCTCTGAGCGCAAAGAACCGTGCAGCCTGTTTGACAGACAGACCGGCGTCTCTGACAACGGGACCGTCAATGGTTGTCTGGTTGTGCAATCGTGCTGCCGCTTCCAGCATCACATCGCCATAAAGAGAACCGGTGTGTATTAACCGTAGCCATAACTCAGTCGATGTCATCCTTTCCCCTGCCATAAGCGGCCTCCGCAATCATTGCGATTGGTCACTGATGCTGTCAATCGATGGGGGTTTTGTCTAGAATAGGAGATAATATTCTTATCAACTCCTGAACACGACTCTGGAAATTTATGGCAGTTTTGCAAGTGTTACATATTCCGGACGAGCGCCTTCGCATCGTCGCTGAACCGGTAAAAGAAGTGAATGCAGAAATTCAGCGTATCGTTGATGATATGTTCGATACCATGTACGCCGAAGAAGGTATTGGTCTTGCGGCCACTCAGGTCGACATTCACAAGCGTATCATCGTGATCGACGTATCTGAAAATCGCGATGGCCGCCTGGTGTTAATCAATCCTGAGCTGCTCGAGAAGAGTGGCGAAACCGGTATTGAGGAAGGTTGTCTGTCTATTCCGGAACAGCGTGCTTTAGTGCCGCGTGCCGAAAAAGTGAAAATTCGCGCCCTGGATCGTGACGGCAATCCGTTCGAACTAGAAGCTGACGACCTGCTGGCGATCTGTATTCAGCATGAGATGGATCATCTGGTCGGTAAACTGTTTATCGATTATCTCTCGCCGCTGAAGCAGCAACGAATTCGTCAGAAAGTAGAGAAACTGGATCGGTTGCGTTCTCGCGCATAACGTCCCCCCGGATACAAGGATCATCGTGTCTAAATCACTACGTATTATCTTCGCGGGAACCCCTGATTTTGCAGCGCGTCATCTTGACGCGCTGTTATCTTCTGGCCACCAGGTTGTTGGCGTGTTTACCCAACCGGATCGCCCGGCTGGCCGTGGTAAAAAACTGATGCCAGGTCCTGTTAAGGTGCTGGCAGAAGAGCATGGGTTACCTGTTTTCCAGCCAGCATCCTTGCGCCCTCAGGAAAACCAGCAGCTTGTCGCTGACCTGAATGCCGATGTAATGGTGGTGGTGGCTTACGGTTTAATTCTGCCAAAAGCTGTGCTTGATATGCCTCGCCTGGGTTGCATTAACGTGCATGGTTCTCTGCTTCCACGCTGGCGTGGGGCAGCACCTATTCAGCGCTCTTTATGGGCGGGTGATGCTGAAACGGGCGTCACAATCATGAAGATGGATGTAGGTTTAGACACCGGTGACATGCTTTATAAACTGGCCTGCCCCATTACGGCCGAGGATACCAGTGCCACCTTGTATGACAAGCTGGCAGAGCTTGGCCCGCAAGGGCTGATTGAAACCCTCCAGCAGATTGCGAATAATACGGCGAAACCTGAAGTTCAGGATGAAGCGCTGGTCACTTACGCTGAAAAACTGAGTAAAGAAGAAGCCCGGATTGACTGGTCTCTGTCAGCGGCTCAACTTGAACGCTGCATTCGCGCCTTTAATCCATGGCCGATGAGCTGGATGGTTATCGACGAGCAGCCGGTGAAAGTCTGGAAAGCCTCCATTATTGACGGTCACACAACGGCTGAGCCCGGTACGATTATCGACGCCAGCAAGAACGGTATTCAGGTAGCTACCGCACAAGGGATCCTGAATCTGGAATCGCTACAACCTGCGGGTAAGAAGGCGATGAGCGCACAGGATTTGTTAAATTCTCGTCGCGAATGGTTTATCCCGGGCAATCGCCTTGCCTGACCTCATTTAATTTTAGCGCCCGGTGTTTCCGGGCATTTTTATTTTTACGGTTATGAAAAAACAAAATTTACGCAGTATGGCGGCTCAGGCCGTTGAGCAGGTTGTCGAGCAGGGCCAGTCATTGAGCAATATCCTGCCAGCTTTGCAGCAAAAAGTGTCCGACAAAGACAAAGCCCTGCTTCAGGAGCTCTGTTTTGGCGTCCTGCGCACGCTTTCTCAGCTCGAGTGGCTGGTTAATAAGCTGATGTCACGTCCAATGACCGGCAAGCAGCGCACCGTGCATTATTTGATTATGGTTGGCTTCTATCAGCTTCTTCACACGCGTATCCCGCCTCATGCCGCACTGGCTGAGACAGTGGAAGGTGCCGTTGTGATTAAACGTCCTATGCTGAAAGGGTTGATTAATGGCGTTCTGCGCCAGTTCCAGCGACAGCAGGAAGAACTTCTGGCTGAGTTCGGGCAAAGTGAAGCACGTTATCTGCATCCTGACTGGCTCCTGAATCGCCTTAAAAAAGCCTGGCCAGAGCAGTGGCAGGCAATTGCCGACGCGAATAATCAGCGTCCGCCGATGTGGTTACGCGTCAACCGTAATCACCATACGCGCGACGCCTGGCTGGCTTTACTGGAAGAGGCTGGAATGAGCGGCTTCACACATGAAGCATATCCTGACGCTGTGCGTTTAGCCTCTCCTGCTCCGGTACATGCTTTACCCGGTTTTGATGAAGGCTGGGTGACCGTACAAGATGCTTCCGCGCAGGGCTGCATGGCCTGGCTGGAACCTAAAAATGGCGAGCACATCCTCGATCTCTGCGCCGCGCCAGGCGGTAAGACGACGCATATTCTGGAAGTGGCCCCTCAGGCAAACGTCATGGCCGTGGATGTCGATGAGCAGCGTCTTTCACGCGTCTATGACAACCTTAAGCGCCTGGGAATGAAAGCGCAGGTTAAGCAAGGCGATGGCCGCAAACCCGCAGAATGGTGTGGTGAAACGCAATTCGATCGCATCTTGCTGGATGCTCCCTGCTCGGCAACCGGCGTTATTCGTCGCCACCCGGATATCAAGTGGTTGCGTCGCGATCGCGATATCAAGGAACTGACCCAACTGCAATCCGACATTCTTGATGCCATTTGGCCACACCTGAAGCCAGGAGGCACGCTGGTCTATGCGACCTGTTCGGTCCTTCCGGAAGAAAACAGTCAGCAGATTGCAGCCTTCCTTAAACGTACCCCGGATGCAGTGCTACACGACACGGGCACGCCTGAATGCCCAGGCCTGCAGAATCTGCCGGCCGCTGAAGAAGGTGATGGCTTCTTTTACGCTAAGCTAATCAAAGAGTGATGTTGAGAACAGGTCACGAGATATGAAGATAATCATTCTGGGTGCCGGACAGGTTGGTGGGACGCTGGCTGAAAACCTTGTTGGCGAAAATAATGACATCACGATTGTCGATACCAATGGCGATCGGCTGCGTGTTTTACAGGACAAATTTGACCTTCGCGTCGTGCAAGGTCATGGCTCGCACCCGCGTGTCCTGCGTGAAGCGGGCGCCGACGATGCTGACATGCTGGTTGCGGTGACCAGTTCTGACGAAACCAACATGGTGGCATGTCAGGTGGCCTATTCGCTGTTCAACACGCCGAACCGGATCGCGCGCATCCGCTCCCCGGACTATGTCCGGGATGCAGAGAAGCTGTTTAATTCCGAAGCGGTCCCTATCGACCATCTTATCGCCCCAGAACAGCTGGTTATCGACAATATCTACCGCCTGATCGAATATCCTGGTGCGCTGCAGGTGGTGAACTTCGCCGAAGGTAAAGTGAGCCTGGCGGTCGTTAAGGCCTATTACGGCGGCCCATTGATCGGTAATGCGCTCTCCACCATGCGTGAGCATATGCCGCATATTGATACCCGCGTTGCAGCCATTTTCCGCCATGACAGGCCAATTCGCCCACAGGGTTCAACCATAGTCGAGGCAGGTGATGAAGTCTTCTTCATCGCGGCATCTCAGCATATTCGCGCGGTAATGAGCGAACTGCAGCGTCTCGAAAAACCGTATAAACGCATTATGCTCGTTGGCGGTGGTAATATCGGCGCGGGACTGGCGCACCGGCTGGAAAAAGACTACAGCGTGAAGCTGATCGAGCGCGATCAACAGCGCGCGGCTGAGCTGGCTGAAAAGCTGCAAAACACCATCGTGTTTTATGGCGATGCCTCAGATCAAGAGCTGCTGGCAGAAGAGCATATTGATCAAGTTGATCTGTTTATTGCCGTCACTAACGACGACGAGGCGAACATTATGTCCGCCATGCTCGCCAAGCGTATGGGGGCAAAAAAGGTCATGGTGCTTATTCAACGCCGCGCCTACGTTGACCTCGTGCAGGGAAGCGTTATTGATATCGCGATATCACCACAGCAAGCAACCATTTCTGCCCTGCTGAGCCATGTTCGTAAGGCGGATATTGTTGGCGTATCCTCCCTTCGCCGCGGTGTGGCTGAAGCCATTGAGGCCGTTGCTCATGGTGATGAAACCACATCACGCGTTGTGGGCCGCGCTATCGATGAAATTAAACTGCCACCGGGAACAATTATTGGTGCCGTGGTGCGTGGAAACGACGTGATGATTGCGAATGATAATTTACGTATCGAGCAAGGCGACCACGTCATTATGTTCCTTACCGATAAAAAGTTTATTACCGACGTCGAACGTTTATTCCAGCCAAGTCCATTCTTCCTGTAATCAATCAGGTGCTTATAAAAGAGCACCTGATTATTAACCCTCTTATTCCCATGCCTTTTATTTTTCATAACGATTAATTATCCCCAATGGAAATTAACTAATCATTTGTTAAACTTATAATCGTCAGTTGGCTCAAGGAGAAGAAAATGAGTTTAGTTAAAGAATTTCGCGAATTTGCGATGCGCGGGAATGTGGTGGATCTGGCAGTGGGTGTCATTATCGGTGCAGCGTTCGGTAAGATCGTTTCATCACTGGTAGCCGACATTATTATGCCTCCCCTCGGGCTGTTAATCGGGGGCATTGATTTTAAACAGTTTGCCGTGACGCTTCGGGATGCACAGGGTGATGTCCCTGCCGTTGTTATGCATTATGGCGTTTTCATTCAGAACATATTTGATTTCGTGATCGTGGCGTTCGCCATTTTTATGGCTATCAAGCTTATCAATAAGCTTAACCGTAAAAAAGCTGAAGAACCGGCTGCGCCGCCTGCCCCGACAAAAGAAGAAGTGTTATTGACTGAAATTCGCGATCTGTTGAAAGAGCAAAATAACCGCTCTTAATCAGACGTTGAAAAAAGGAAGGCCAGTGGTAAAAAAGCGATTCGCTTGCTTGCCACTGGCCTCCCAGTTACCCCGTTTTGCATGTTTCCCTTTTCGTAAATAACTCCCTTTTCCTTTTTTATTCTTCTCAATACGCTGCCTGAAAAGCGGGTCGTGGAGCAGTGCCTCAATGGCATTGTCCTGAATTTGCCCTTTCGTATGCTGATAGCGGCTCATAATTTCTCCTGAGCATGGTGTATGTCGACGGGAGTCTAGTCCCGGATGAAGTAAAAATCAACAGCCCTGGGTTCCACTGGCCCCCTGTTCAAGGGCTTCAAGAATTGAACAATAAATACTGCTATGGGCTGTACCGCAGCAGGCGTCATTCAACCGTTGCAGAGAACGCTGCATGGTCTGCAGTTCCTGTATACGCGCTTCAACTTCATCAAGCCTTGCCTGTACGATGCTCTTCGACTCCTGGCAAGTATGGTGTTCAGGATCGATGCGGATCGAAAGTAACTCGCGGATCGAGTCCAGCGTGAAACCAAGCTGGCGAGCGTAGCGGATAAACCGTAAGCGCTGCAGGTCATGATCGGTATAGAGTCGAAATCCACCTTCAGTACGAACCTCGTGATCAATCATCTGCTGCTTTTCGTAATAGCGGATAGTGTCCGGCGTTACGTTAGCAAGCCTGGCAAGTTCACCGATACGGTACATGGTTATTCCTCATTTATTTTCTGCATTAGCCTGTCACTGTACTCACCGTGCAAAAAGTCTGTGCTCATTCCGGTCTGACGCATTTTGAGTTCGATGAGAGCCAGTCGACGGCTAATTTCACGGTGGCTGGGATCATCCTTGCGAATCCCTTTCAGCAGGTCAGCCAGTTGCATGGCCTCTTTACGCTGCTCCAGTTCCGGTGGTAAACAACCGGCATTTTTGAGTAAGCGATATCCAGCCCGTAATTCAGGGGCAACATGCGAATCATCATCAAGCACTAACGGCTCACCGCGTCCCGCAAGGTTATCAAATTCGCCTTTTCGCTGAGCATCGCTGATATGGCGTTCTGCCCACTGGTCGAGCAACCACATGAATAACTCCAGAGGATGAACAGAAAAGATACAGATATTGTAGAGAAGTGGGGATTCAGCGGATATAAAAAAACCCGCCGAAGCGGGTTTTTTTACGTTACTACAGATTACTCTGCAGCAGCTTCTGCTTTAGATTCTGAACGATCAACCAGCTCGATGTAAGCCATCGGAGCGTTGTCGCCTGCACGGAAGCCACACTTCAGAATACGAGTGTAACCACCGGCACGGCTCGCGAAACGCGGACCCAGTTCGTTAAACAGTTTTGCCACGATCTCGTTATCACGAGTACGGGCGAATGCCAGACGACGATTTGCAACGCTGTCAGTCTTGGCAAGAGTAATCAGCGGCTCAACTACGCGACGCAGCTCTTTCGCTTTAGGCAGGGTCGTCTTGATGATTTCATGACGAACCAGTGAACCTGCCATGTTGCGGAACATAGCCTGGCGATGGCTGCTGTTGCGGTTCAGTTGACGACCACTCTTACGATGGCGCATGACCTTATCCTTCTCAGTAAAACCTTAACCTGTGATCCGGTTACTCGTCAGCAATGCTTGCTGGTGGCCAGTTTTCCAGGCGCATGCCCAGAGACAGACCACGTGAAGCCAGCACGTCTTTAATCTCGGTAAGAGATTTTTTACCCAGGTTCGGCGTTTTCAGCAACTCAACCTCGGTACGCTGTACCAGATCACCGATATAGTGGATAGCTTCTGCCTTGAGGCAGTTAGCAGAGCGGACAGTCAATTCGAGATCGTCAACAGGGCGCAGCAGGATCGGATCGAATTCTGGTTTCTCTTCTTTCACTTCCGGCTGACGAACATCACGTAAGTCAACGAAAGCTTCCAGTTGTTCTGCCAGGATGGTTGCCGCACGACGAATCGCCTCTTCAGGATCGATTGTGCCGTTGGTTTCCATTTCGATGACCAGCTTGTCCAGGTCGGTACGCTGTTCTACACGCGCTGCTTCAACATTGTAGGCAATACGCTCTACAGGGCTGTAGCATGCGTCGACCAGCAGACGGCCGATTGGGCGCTCATCTTCTTCCGAATGAATTCGGGCAGAAGCCGGCACATAACCACGACCGCGCTGAACTTTGATACGCATGCTAATCGCTGCGTTCTCATCGGTCAGGTGGCAGATCACGTGCTGCGGCTTGACGATTTCAACATCACCGTCGTGGGTGATGTCGGCTGCAGTCACAGGGCCAATGCCAGATTTATTCAGAGTAAGAATAACTTCATCTTTACCCTGAACTCTCACCGCCAGCCCTTTCAGGTTGAGCAGGATTTCAAGGATATCTTCCTGAACGCCTTCTTTGGTGCTGTACTCATGAAGTACACCATCAATCTCAACCTCGGTCACCGCGCAACCCGGCATCGATGAGAGCAGAATACGGCGCAGTGCGTTACCCAGAGTATGGCCAAAGCCACGCTCTAAAGGCTCAAGGGTCACCTTGGCGTGCGTCGAACTCACTTGCTCGATATCTACCAGGCGCGGTTTTAGAAACTCTGTCACAGAACCCTGCATTGTGTCCTCTCTTTGGTACTAAGCTTTACTTGGAGTAAAGCTCGACGATCAGGTGTTCGTTAATGTCCGCAGACAGATCAGAACGTTCTGGCTGACGCTTGAACGTACCTTCCATCTTGCCAGCATCAACTTCCAGCCAGGTTGGCTTTTCACGCTGCTCAGCCAGCTCCAGAGCGGCTTTCACGCGAGATTGCTTTTTCGCTTTCTCACGAATGCTAACAACGTCATTCGCTTTAACCTGATAAGAAGCGATGTTAACAACACGACCGTTTACCATGATTGCTTTATGGCTAACCAACTGGCGTGATTCAGCACGAGTCGCGCCGAAGCCCATACGGTAAACAACGTTGTCCAGACGACCTTCCAGCAGAGCCAGCAGGTTTTCACCTGTGTTGCCTTTCAGACGTGCTGCTTCTTTATAGTAGTTACGGAACTGACGCTCCAGCACACCGTACATACGGCGAACTTTTTGCTTTTCACGCAACTGCACACCATAGTCAGACAGACGCGGTTTACGCGCACCGTGCTGGCCAGGAGCTTGTTCAATTTTACACTTGGTATCGATCGCGCGAACGCCAGACTTAAGGAATAAGTCGGTGCCCTCACGACGGCTCAGCTTGAGCTTAGGACCCAAATATCTTGCCATTTTCTATCTCCAACTAACCTAAAAAACGAGCGTTATACGCGACGTTTTTTCGGCGGACGACAACCGTTATGAGGGATCGGAGTCACATCAGTAATATTCGTGATGCGGAAACCAGCGGCGTTCAGAGCGCGAACAGTAGATTCACGACCCGGACCCGGACCTTTAACCATAACTTCCAGATTCTTGATGCCGTATTCTTTTACGGCTTCTGCGCAACGCTCTGCTGCAACCTGAGCTGCAAACGGAGTGGATTTGCGAGAACCACGGAAACCGGAACCACCGGCTGTTGCCCAACCCAAAGCGTTACCCTGACGATCAGTAATAGTAACGATGGTGTTGTTGAAAGAAGCATGGATATGAGCCACGCCGTCAGAGACTTGTTTTCTTACACGTTTACGTGCACGAACTGGTGCCTTTGCCATTATTCAATCACCCCGATTATTTCTTGATCGGTTTGCGCGGACCCTTACGGGTACGTGCGTTGGTCTTAGTACGCTGACCGCGCACTGGCAGACCACGACGATGACGCAAACCGCGATAGCAACCAAGATCCATCAGGCGCTTGATGCTCATGCTGATTTCACGGCGCAGATCACCTTCAACGACAAATTTGGCAACTTCGTCACGCAGCGTGTCGATTTGTTCTTCAGACAGCTCACTGATCTTAACATCTTCAGCGATACCCGCTGCAGCCAGAATGGCTTTGGAACGGGTCTTGCCGACGCCATAGATCGAAGTTAATGCGATCACAGCATGTTTCTGATCAGGAATGTTAATGCCTGCTATACGGGCCACTATGCACTCCTACTATTTAATATGTACGCACCATGCTGAAAAGCCCGTTTTCAGGATACTCAAATGGAAACGTACAGACATACAAAAGATTGGCTGGCTAATCTAGCCAGCTCAACCCAACTTTGCAAGAAAAATATGCGAAATAATCAGCCTTGGCGCTGTTTATGCTTCGGCTCGGCACTGCAAATCACACGGATGACACCATCACGCTTAACGATTTTGCAGTTACGGCATAATTTCTTGACGGAAGCACGAACTTTCATTTTTACTCTCCGTAACTTCTCAGGCGACCATTTAGCGGCCGTAGCCTTTCAGGTTCGCCTTCTTCAATGCAGACTCATACTGACTGGACATCATCAGAGTTTGCACTTGAGCCATAAAGTCCATAATCACGACAACAACGATAAGCAGTGAGGTCCCACCGAAGTAGAACGGTACCTTCATTGCATCACGCATGAACTCCGGGATCAGGCAGATAAAAGTAATATAAAGCGCACCAACCAAAGTCAGGCGAGTCATTACTTTATCAATATACTTCGCCGTTTGCTCTCCCGGACGAATTCCTGGTACAAATGCACCGGACTTCTTCAGGTTATCTGCTGTTTCACGCGGGTTGAAAACCAACGCCGTGTAGAAGAAACAGAAGAAGATGATCGCAGACGCATAGAGTAACACATAAAGTGGTTGCCCAGGCTGCAAATACAGCGAAATTGTTGTCAGCCAGTTCCAACCAGTACCGCCCCCGAACCATGACGCGATGGTTGCCGGGAACAGAATAATACTGGAAGCGAAGATAGCCGGGATAACCCCCGCCATGTTCACTTTCAGCGGTAAATGTGTGCTCTGTGCAGCATAGACACGACGACCTTGTTGACGCTTAGCGTAGTTCACCACAATGCGGCGTTGACCACGTTCAACGAAGACAACAAAGAACGTCACTGCAAATACTAATACTGCAACCAACAGCAACAGGAGGAAGTGCAGGTCGCCTTGACGCGCTTGCTCGATAGTGTGGGCAATGGCTGGCGGGAGACCCGCAACAATACCAGCGAAGATAATGATTGAGATACCGTTACCGATACCACGCTCAGTAATCTGTTCGCCGAGCCACATCAGGAACATTGTTCCTGTGACCAGACTTACAACAGCGGTGAAATAGAATGCAAAGCCTGGGTTTAATACCAGGCCCTGCATACCAGGCATATTCGGTAGACCGGTAGCAATACCGATCGACTGGAATATTGCCAGCACCAAAGTGCCGTAACGGGTGTACTGGCTTATCTTACGACGTCCAGACTCCCCTTCTTTCTTCAGTTCTGCCAGGGCCGGATGAACGACCGTCAGCAGCTGGATAATAATCGATGCCGAAATATACGGCATGATACCCAGAGCGAAGATAGAAGCACGGCTGAGAGCACCACCAGAGAACATGTTAAACATTTCAATGATGGTGCCTCGCTGTTGCTCAAGCAGTTTGGCAAGTACAGCGGCATCGATACCAGGGATCGGAATAAAAGAGCCAACACGGAACACAATCAGCGCGCCGATAACAAACAGCAGTCTGCGTTTCAGCTCGCCAAATCCACCTTTGGCACTTTGAAAATCTAATCCCGGTTGCTTAGCCATCTGCTACTTATTCCTCAATTTTACCGCCAGCGGCTTCGATAGCAGCACGAGCACCTTTAGTAACACGCAGGCCACGAACAGTTACCGGAGTAGAAACTTCACCAGCCAGGATCACTTTCGCGAACTCGATCTGGATACCGATAATGTTTGCCGCTTTCAGCGTGTTCAGGTCTACAACGCCGCCTTCAACTTTCGCCAGGTCAGACAGACGGATTTCCGCTGTAATCGCTGCTTTGCGAGAAGTGAAGCCGAACTTCGGCAGACGACGGTACAGTGGCATCTGGCCACCCTCGAAACCGCGACGTACGCCACCGCCAGAACGAGAGTTCTGACCTTTGTGACCACGACCACCGGTTTTGCCGAGGCCAGAACCGATACCACGACCCAGGCGTTTACCCGCCTTTTTAGAGCCTTCGGCCGGAGACAGAGTATTTAAACGCATCTCTTACTCCTCAACTTTAACCATGAAGTAAACCGCGTTGACCATACCACGAACAGCGGGAGTATCCTCACGCTCAACGGTATGACCAATACGACGCAGACCCAGGCCAAGCAGCGTTGCCTTGTGTTTCGGCAGACGACCGATTGCACTGCGGGTTTGAGTGATTTTAATAGTCTTTGCCATGGTCAATTACCCCAGAATTTCTTCAACGGATTTACCACGCTTGGCAGCGACCATTTCTGGAGAATTCATATTTTCCAGGCCATCAATAGTTGCACGAACCACGTTAATCGGGTTGGTGGAACCGTATGCTTTAGCCAGAACGTTATGAACCCCAGCAACTTCCAGAACGGCGCGCATTGCACCACCGGCGATGATACCGGTACCTTCTGAAGCTGGCTGCATGAATACACGAGAACCCGTGTGAACACCTTTAACTGGGTGCTGCAGGGTACCGTTGTTCAGCGCGACGTTAATCATATTGCGACGGGCTTTTTCCATCGCTTTCTGGATCGCTGCTGGAACTTCACGCGCTTTACCGTAACCAAAACCAACGCGACCGTTACCATCGCCAACTACAGTCAGAGCTGTGAAGGAGAAAATACGACCACCTTTAACGGTTTTAGATACGCGGTTAACCGCGATCAGCTTTTCCTGCAGTTCGCCAGCCTGTTTTTCGATGTGAGCCATCTTACACCTCTACCTTAGAACTGAAGGCCAGCTTCACGGGCAGCATCTGCCAGTGCCTGGACACGACCATGATATTGGAACCCGGAACGGTCAAAGGAAACATTGCTGATGCCTTTTTCCAGAGCGCGTTCTGCAACAGCTTTACCTACAGCTGCAGCGGCGTCTTTGTTACCGGTGTACTTCAATTGCTCTGCAATAGCTTTTTCTACAGTAGAAGCAGCTACCAGAACTTCAGAACCGTTTGGTGCAATGACCTGTGCGTAAATATGACGCGGGGTACGATGTACCACCAGGCGAGTTGCACCCAGCTCTTTGAGCTTGCGGCGTGCGCGGGTCGCACGACGGATACGAGCAGATTTCTTATCCATAGTGTTACCTTACTTCTTCTTAGCCTCTTTGGTACGCACGACTTCGTCGGCGTAACGAACACCCTTGCCTTTATAAGGCTCAGGACGACGGTAGGCGCGCAGATCTGCTGCAACCTGACCGATCAGCTGTTTATCAGCGCCTTTCAGCACGATTTCAGTCTGGGTCGGACATTCTGCAGTGATACCGGCCGGCAGCGGATGCTCAACAGGGTGTGAGAAGCCCAGAGACAGGCCTACTGCATTCCCTTTGATAGCTGCACGATAACCTACACCAACCAGTTGAAGCTTTTTAGTGAAGCCTTCGGTAACACCAACAACCATTGAGTTCAGCAGGGCACGCGCGGTACCAGCCTGAGCCCATCCATCCACGAAACCATCACGTGGACCGAAGGTCAGAGCATTATCTGCATGTTTAACTTCAACAGCTTTGTTGAGGGTACGAGTCAGCTCGCCGTTTTTACCTTTGATCGTAATAACCTGACCGTCGATTTTTACATCAACGCCGGCAGGAATAACGACCGGTGCTTTAGCAACACGAGACATTCTTTCCTCCGATTAGGCTACGTAGCAGATAATTTCGCCACCAAGACCAGCCTGGCGCGCTGCACGATCAGTCATAACACCTTTAGAGGTAGAAACAACTGCGATACCAAGACCAGCCATAACTTTAGGCAGCTCATCTTTTTTCTTATAGATGCGCAGACCTGGGCGGCTGACACGCTGAATGCTTTCTACAACAGCTTTACCCTGGAAATACTTGAGAGTAAGTTCCAGTTCCGGCTTGGTGTCGCCTTCAACTTTAAAATCTTCGATAAAACCTTCTTCCTTCAGCACGTTGGCAATTGCCACTTTCAGCTTGGCGGAAGGCATGGTGACCGCAACTTTGTTCGCGGCCTGACCGTTACGGATACGGGTCAGCATATCCGCGATCGGATCTTGCATGCTCATCTGTCTTTACTCCCGTGATTCAATTGGTAATTACCAGCTAGCCTTTTTCAAGCCTGGTACTTCACCGCGCATGGCGGCTTCACGCAGTTTGATACGGCTCAACCCAAACTTGCCCACATAACCATGTGGACGACCTGTTTGACGACAGCGGTTACGCTGACGAGACGGGCTGGAATCACGCGGCAGAGACTGCAGCTTGAGAACCGCATTCCAACGATCTTCGTCGGAAGCGTTCACATCAGAAATGATCGCTTTCAGTTCAGCGCGTTTAGCGAAGAATTTATCAGCTAAAGCTACGCGTTTTACTTCGCGTGCTTTCATTGATTGCTTAGCCATTCAGTAACCCTACCTTACTTGCGGAACGGGAAGTCAAAGGCAGCCAGCAGAGCACGGCCTTCTTCATCAGATTTCGCAGTAGTGGTAATGGTAATATCCAAACCACGCACGCGGTCGACTTTATCGTAGTCGATCTCTGGGAAGATGATCTGCTCACGGACACCCATGCTGTAGTTACCACGACCGTCGAAAGACTTAGCGGACAAGCCACGGAAGTCACGGATACGTGGTACAGCAATAGTGATCAGGCGCTCAAAGAACTCCCACATGCGTTCGCCACGCAGAGTTACTTTACAGCCGATCGGATAGCCCTGACGGATTTTGAAGCCTGCAACAGATTTGCGTGCTTTGGTGATCAGCGGTTTTTGACCGGAGATTGCTGTCAGGTCAGCTGCTGCGTTATCCAGCAGTTTCTTGTCAGCGATCGCTTCACCAACACCCATGTTCAGGGTGATCTTCTCGACCCGAGGGACTTGCATGACAGAATTGTAGTTAAACTCAGTCATGAGTTTGTTAACTACTTCGTCTTTGTAGTAATCATGCAGTTTCGCCATCGTACTACTCCAAATTACTTGATAGTTTCGCTGTTAGACTTGAAGAAACGGACTTTTTTCCCGTCTTCGAATCTAAAGCCTACACGGTCAGCCTTGCCGGTTGCCGCATTGAAGATTGCAACGTTAGAAACCTGAATAGCAGCTTCTTTTTCAACGATGCCGCCTGGTTGGTTCAGGGCCGGAACCGGCTTCTGATGTTTCTTAACCAGGTTGATACCTTCAACAATGACCTTGCCGGAAGACAGGACATTTTTTACTTTACCGCGTTTACCTTTATCTTTACCGGTTAACACGATAACTTCGTCATCACGACGGATTTTCGCTGCCATGATTCGCTCCTTAGAGTACTTCTGGTGCCAGAGAGATAATTTTCATGAACTTTTCAGTACGAAGTTCACGAGTTACCGGCCCAAAGATACGCGTGCCGATTGGCTGCTCACTGTTATTGTTCAAAATAACGCATGCATTACCATCGAAGCGAATGACAGAACCGTCAGGGCGACGAACACCCTTCTTGGTGCGCACCACTACCGCTTTCAGCACATCACCTTTTTTGACCTTACCACGTGGAATTGCTTCTTTGATGGTGATCTTGATGATGTCGCCTACGCCTGCGTAGCGACGGTGCGAGCCACCCAGAACCTTGATACACATTACGCGACGTGCACCGGAGTTGTCGGCGACGTTCAGCATAGTCTGTTCTTGGATCATTTTAGTGCTCCGCTAATGTCAACTACTACCTGAGACTCTAAAATCAGAGCCGTTAAAAAGCCCCATATCGAGGGCGCGGCATTATAACACCGCTTCTACAATATGGGTAGAAAAAATAAACGGCTCATCGCTGAGCCGTTTATTCGTATTGAGAATGCGTACTCTATTACAGAACCGCTTTCTCTACAACGCGAACCAGCGTCCAGGACTTAGTCTTGGACAGTGGACGGCATTCACGGATTTCAACCTTGTCGCCGATACCACATTCGTTGTTCTCGTCATGTACGTGCAGTTTGGTCGTACGTTTGATGAATTTACCGTAGATCGGGTGTTTCACAATACGTTCGATAGCTACAACGATGGATTTCTCCATCTTGTCGCTAACAACACGACCTTGCAGAGTACGGATTTTATCGGTCATTACGCACCCGCCTTCTGAGTCAGTAAAGTCTTAACGCGCGCAACATTGCGACGCACTTGCTTCAGCAGGTGAGTCTGTTGCAGCTGGCCACTTGCAGCCTGCATACGCAGGTTGAACTGCTCACGCAGCAGGTTCAGCAGCTCAGCGTTCAGCTCTTCAACGCTTTTTTCACGCAGCTCTTTTGCTTTCATTACATCACCGTCTTAGTTACAAAGGTGGTTTTGATAGGCAGTTTCGCTGCTGCCAGGCCGAAGGCTTCACGGGCCAGCTCTTCCGGAACGCCGTCCATTTCATAAAGGACTTTGCCCGGTTGGATCAAGGCAACCCAGTACTCCACGTTACCTTTACCTTTACCCATACGAACTTCCAGCGGCTTCTCGGTGATCGGTTTGTCCGGGAATACACGGATCCAGATCTTACCTTGACGCTTAACTGCACGGGTCATTGCACGACGTGCTGCTTCGATCTGACGTGCAGTCAGACGACCACGGCCAACAGCTTTCAGACCGAAAGTGCCGAAGCTAACATCCGTACCCTGCGCCAGACCACGGTTGCGGCCTTTGTGCACTTTACGGAATTTTGTACGCTTTGGTTGTAACATCAGCGACGCTCCTTATTTACGGCCTTTACGCTGCTGCTTTTTAGGTTGAGCAGCCGGTTTTTCCGGTTGTTCAACAGCAGCCATACCACCCAGGATCTCACCTTTGAAGATCCATACCTTAACGCCGATTACACCGTAAGTGGTGTGCGCTTCAGAGGTGTTGTAGTCGATGTCAGCACGCAGAGTGTGCAGCGGTACGCGACCTTCGCGGTACCATTCGGTACGTGCGATTTCCGCGCCGCCCAGACGGCCGCTAACTTCAACTTTGATACCCTTAGCGCCCAGACGCATTGCGTTCTGTACAGCTCGCTTCATAGCACGACGGAACATAACACGACGTTCCAGCTGTGAAGTGATGCTGTCAGCAACCAATTTAGCGTCCAGTTCAGGCTTACGAACTTCAGCGATATTGATCTGTGCAGGAACGCCAGCGATATCCGCTACGACCTTGCGCAGTTTTTCTACGTCTTCGCCTTTCTTACCGATAACGATGCCAGGACGAGCAGTGTGAATGGTTACACGAATGCTCTTAGCTGGACGCTCGATAACGATACGAGATACAGACGCTTTAGCCAGTTCCTTAGTCAGGTACTGACGTACTTTAAAATCGCTGTCCAGGTTGTCAGCGAATTCTTTGGTGTTCGCAAACCAGGTAGAGTTCCATGGTTTTACAATACCCAGGCGAATACCATTAGGATGTACTTTCTGACCCATTGCTAGTCTCCAGAGTCTCAGCGATCGGACACAACCACAGTAATGTGGCTGGTGCGCTTCAGGATGCGATCTGCACGACCTTTCGCACGCGGCATAATGCGCTTCATGCTTGGGCCTTCATCTACGAAAATTTTCGCGACTTTCAGATCGTCGATGTCAGCGCCATCGTTGTGTTCAGCGTTAGCAATGGCAGATTCCAGTACTTTCTTGACCAATACCGCAGCTTTCTTGTTGGTATAGGTCAGGATGTCCAGGGCCTGCGACACTTTCTTACCGCGAATCAGGTCAGCAACAAGGCGAACCTTCTGAGCAGAAGAACGAGCATGGCGATGTTGAGCTAAAGTTTCCATCTCTTCCTCCTACCTTATTTCTTCTTCGCTTTTTTATCAGCAGCGTGGCCGCGATAAGTACGAGTCGGTGCGAATTCACCCAGTTTGTGACCAACCATTTCGTCGGTAACAAAGACTGGAACGTGCTGACGACCATTATGGACAGCGATGGTCAAACCGATCATGTTAGGAAAGATCGTTGAACGACGGGACCAAGTGCGCAGGGGCTTCTTGTCTCCGCTTTCCACCGCTTTCTCTACCTTCTTCAGCAAGTGCAGGTCAATAAAAGGACCTTTCTTGAGAGAACGTGGCATGGCTTATCCTCTAAAATTATTTGCTACGGCGACGTACGATAAATTTATCAGTACGCTTGTTGCTGCGGGTCTTCTTACCTTTGGTCTGAACGCCCCACGGAGTTACCGGGTGCTTACCAAAGTTACGACCTTCACCACCACCATGTGGGTGGTCTACTGGGTTCATCGCAGTACCGCGAACGGTAGGACGAACACCACGCCAGCGTGCAGCACCAGCTTTACCCAGAACGCGCAGCATATGCTCAGCATTGCCAACTTCGCCCAGAGTAGCGCGGCAATCTGCTTCGACTTTACGCATTTCACCAGAACGCAGACGCAGGGTGACATAAGCACCGTCACGAGCAACGATCTGAACGTAAGTACCCGCGGAACGCGCCAGCTGACCGCCTTTACCTGGTTTCATTTCTACGTTATGAACGGTAGAACCAACCGGGATATTGCGCATCGGCAGGGTGTTGCCTGCTTTGATTGCAGCATCAACGCCAGACTGAATCTGGTCGCCAGCTTTCAGGCCTTTAGGGGCCAGGATGTAACGGCGTTCACCGTCTTTGTACAGAACCAGCGCGATGTTCGCGGAACGGTTCGGATCGTACTCAAGACGTTCAACAACTGCTGGGATACCGTCTTTGTTGCGTTTGAAGTCAACAATACGATAAGCCTGCTTGTGGCCACCACCGATGTGACGAGTGGTGATACGGCCATTGTTGTTACGACCACCGGATTTGCTGTTTTTTTCCAGCAACGGAGCAAAAGGTTTGCCCTTGTGCAGCTCAGGGTTAACCACTTTAACTACGTGGCGACGACCCGGAGATGTCGGTTTACATTTAACAACTGCCATTGTATTACTCCTCCGACTTACTCAGCGCCGCCAACGAAGTCCAGGTTCTGGCCTTCTTTAAGGGTGACGTAAGCTTTTTTCCAGTCGCTACGACGACCGATACGCTGTCCGTGACGTTTAACTTTCCCTTTAACAACCAGGGTGTTAACGACTTCGACTTCGACTTCAAACAGTTTCTGCACAGCAGCTTTGATCTCTGCTTTGGTCGCGTCTTTAGCAACTTTGAGAACGATGGTGTTTGTTTTTTCCATCGCAGTAGACGCTTTTTCAGAAACGTGCGGTGCGCGAAGCACCTTCAGCAGACGTTCTTCACGAATCATGCCAGCATCTCCTCAACTTGCTTAACAGCATCAGCAGTCATTACGACTTTGTCGAAGGCGATCAGGCTAACCGGGTCGATACCAGTCGCATCGCGTACGTCAACCTTGTGCAGGTTACGTGCGGCCAGGAACAGGTTCTCGTCCAGCTCACCGGTGATGATCAGCACATCTTCCAGAGCCATGTCTTTCAGTTTCTGTGCCAGCAGCTTAGTTTTAGGCGCTTCTACAGAGAACTTCTCGACAACGATCAGACGATCCTGACGTACCAGTTCGGACAGAATGCTTTTCAGCGCGCCGCGGTACATCTTTTTGTTAACTTTTTGACTGTGGTCCTGTGGACGCGCAGCGAAGGTCACGCCACCTGAACGCCAGATCGGGCTCTTGATAGAACCTGAACGCGCACGGCCGGTACCTTTCTGGCGCCATGGCTTTTTGCCAGAACCAGTTACTTCAGCACGAGTCTTCTGAGCACGAGTACCCTGACGAGCACCAGCTGCATAAGCAACAACAACCTGGTGAACCAGCGCTTCGTTGAAATCACGACCGAAGGTAGTTTCGGAAACAGTCAGCGCGCTCTGCGCGTCTTTCAATACTAATTCCATTGCTATCCCCTTACGCCTTCACAGCTGGTTTAACGATCAGGTCGCTACCGGTAGCACCCGGAACAGCACCCTTAACCAGCAGCAGGTTGCGCTCAGCGTCAACACGTACTACGTCCAGGCTCTGAACGGTTACACGTTCGTTACCCAGCTGACCTGCCATTTTCTTGCCTTTGAACACTTTGCCCGGAGTCTGGTTCTGACCGATAGAACCCGGAACGCGGTGAGACAAGGAGTTACCGTGAGTAGCGTCCTGGGTACGGAAATTCCAGCGCTTAACGGTACCAGCAAAACCTTTACCTTTAGAGGTACCGGTTACGTCAACTTTTTTAACGTCAGCAAACAGCTCAACGCTAATGTCTTGACCTACGGTGAACTCTTCGCCTTCAGCAAGACGGAATTCCCACAGACCACGGCCAGCTTCAACGCCAGCTTTAGCGAAGTGACCCGCTTCTGGTTTGGTTACACGGTTAGCTTTTTTAGCACCGGTGGTAACCTGAACAGCGCGGTAGCCATCGTTAGCCAGATCTTTAACCTGAGTAACGCGGTTTGCTTCAACTTCGATTACGGTTACTGGGATAGAAACGCCATCTTCAGTGAAGATGCGGGTCATTCCCACTTTTTTACCGACTAAACCAATCATTGTTTCAACCTCTCAATCGCTCGATGACCTGATTAACCCAGGCTGATCTGCACGTCTACACCGGCAGCCAGATCCAGACGCATCAGAGCATCAACGGTTTTCTCAGTTGGCTCAACGATGTCAACCAGACGCTTGTGAGTGCGGATTTCGTACTGATCACGCGCATCTTTGTTAACGTGCGGAGAGATCAGAACGGTAAAGCGCTCTTTGCGGGTCGGCAGCGGGATCGGACCACGGACTTGCGCACCAGTGCGCTTAGCAGTCTCGACGATTTCCGCGGTTGATTGATCGATCAGACGATGATCAAACGCTTTAAGGCGGATACGGATTCTTTGGTTCTGCATGAGACCAGAGCTCCAATTATTTTATAAACGAAAATGATTACTCCTCAAACCCATTACGATTGATGGGAGAGTGTAACCGTTCTTACGTAGCTCCCCGATTGGGAGCATTGTTGAGTAACAAAATTAGCTACTCCGGTTCAGATTGAACCCGCCGTCAACTACGACAAGCCCGCGCATTATACGTAAATCTGAGCAAGACGCAAGTGCCGTTTAGAAATTAAGCGCCAAAGACATGCGATGCGTAGGGCATTCCATTATTTGCAGCAACCTGTCTGCTTTCATCTCTTCTTATGAACCCCTCACGCAATTCCTGTGTACGGACGTTGCTGGCCTTGCATCATGAGAAGAGTATGCACCAAACATCTTTGAGGCTTTGCGTATGCTGATTCCCCTCCCCTTTCTGCTCGTTTACTTCGCACTCTCCGGTTTACTGGTACGTGAAGATATTCGTGCCGGCCTTCTCCCGGATAAATACATCTGTCCCCTCTTATGGACCGGCCTGCTCTTCCAGCTTTGCCTTCATCCTGACTTTCTTTCGAACGCAGTGGCTGGCGCGATGGCAGGGTATGTGAGCTTTGCGATTATCTACTGGGGCTACCGGCTTCTGACTGGACGTGAAGGGATGGGCTATGGCGATGTGAAATATCTTTCGGCACTGGGGGCGTGGCACGGTTGGCACATATTGCCCGCACTGGTGTTAACCGCCGCATTGTTGGCGCTTCTTTACCAGCTGATTCTCGCTTTACCGGCTCCTGATAAACAGGCATTAAAAAACCCACTGCCTTTTGGGCCATTTCTGGCGGCAGCGGGTTTAAGCGTTGGCTGGCAGACGCTGTTTAGTCAGCCACTTTAATCTGGGATTGAAGATAATTCTGCAGACCAATTTTACTGATGAGATCCAGCTCAGTTTCAAGCCAGTCAATGTGCCCTTCTTCATCGGCCAGAATCTGGATCATCATATCGCGGCTGACGTAGTCATGAACACTGTCCGCATAGGCAATGGCTTCGCGGAGATCTTTTGCGCCTTCAAGCTCCAGCCTGAGGTCGGACCGTAGCATCTCTTCAACATCTTCACCGATGCCGAGTTTGCCGAGATCCTGCAGGTTAGGAATGCCTTCAAGGAATAAAATACGCTCGATGTATTTATCGGCATGTTTCATCTCATCGATGGATTCGTGGTATTCAACATCGTTGAGGCGCATCAGGCCCCAGTTTTTGAACATTCTCGCATGGAGAAAATACTGATTGATCGCGACAAGCTCATTTCCCAATAATTTATTGAGATAACTTATGATTTTAACATCACCTTTCATTATATAGTCCCTCCGCTTCCACTCATTGAAGCGTAGATCGGGCTACAGGGATGTCAAAAAAAAGATGGGCGCTTACGCAATCTCTTTGTATTCCGGGATCTGCATCAATTCGTCCTGCATGATCTCACGTGCAGCACGTACACATTTACCGCATTGATTTCCCACTGGAACAAATTTGCGAAGCTGCTGGAAGGACTGTGGCTGAAACTGGCGAACGGCCTGACGTATTTTTTTGTCGCTTACACCATTACATAAACAAACGTACATAAAGACTCCCGTTCAAAATATGCGCAAAGTGTAAGTGAGAATGGTTATGATTACAATAGCACAAACACCCGTATACGGGGCGGGAGAGGACGAAAAATGCGAAAATTTGTGACAGACACATAACGGCAGAAAACAAAAAAGGACGCCGAAGCGTCCTTTTTTAATTCAGGGATAAGTAATTAGCCCAGAACTTTAGCAACAACGCCCGCGCCAACGGTACGGCCGCCTTCACGGATTGCGAAACGCAGACCGTCGTCCATCGCGATTGGGTGGATCAGCGTCACAACCATCTTGATGTTGTCGCCTGGCATTACCATCTCAACGCCTTCTGGCAGTTCGATGGTACCGGTCA
>NZ_MWPY01000009.1:0-792 GCF_002148625.1 Enterobacter sp. J49 | reverse complement strand
ACGGTAGTAATAGCCGGGCGGCGGCGGTGGCGGCATGCGGTAATGCGGCCGGTCTCGCCAGTCGCGCCGCGGCGGCCCGTAGTAAATCACCCGTGGCGGCGGGCCATAATAGTACCCGCGCGGGCGTTCATACCGGTGGTGATCGGCCCACCAGCGCGGATCGCGCCAGCGATAGCCGTCCCAGTAGTGGCCGCGATTATCGCGATCGCCGATATGCAACGACAGACCCGGCACGTTCACACCGATGGACACGTCGGCCTGGCTCGCCAGCGGCAGCGCCAGCAGCGCGGCCAGTAACAACAGCGTTTTTTTCATTTCATGGACTCCTGCAGAGCGGACCTCGTCCGATCGCAGATAACATAGTCCCGCGCTCATCGCCGCTCTATAGGCGCAATGCCGATTTACGCCTTTCAGACGCATCCTTCACAATTTCACCACAATCGTTCACCGGCAGTTAACAATAAATCGTTGATATCTTTGATGTAGATCACGTGCCACCCGCGGCATTTCACGCGCTTTTCGGCGCAAAAACGGCAACTCACGCCGCATAACATGCATTCCATCCCTGCCGCCGTGCAACGAATTCCCGATCCTCCCCCCGCCGGGGGGGCCGGCCATATAATAAGCCCATACCGCGCGAACACAGCTTCACCCCGCAAATTTCAGCCAGCGGCTCACGCCCGGCAACGCACACACAGGAAGGAGACCGGCCATGAACACCAAACCGGCAAATCGCAGCTTAATCGTTCTCGGCACCATCATCTGTCAGATGGGCCTGGGCACCATCTACAC
>NZ_MWPY01000008.1:0-11569 GCF_002148625.1 Enterobacter sp. J49 | reverse complement strand
ATGTTTTGGCGTGGGAAAAACACATCTGGCGATAGCCATGGGCTACGAAGCAGTACGGGCGGGCATCAAGGTTCGCTTCACAACAGCTGCGGACCTGCTGTTACAGCTGACGACATCCCAGCGTCAGGGGCGTTACAAAACGACACTCAATCGCGGTGTCATGGCCCCGAAGCTGCTTATCATCGACGAAATAGGTTATCTGCCGTTCGGCCAGTGGGACCAGACGTTCGCCGGTGATGCGGCCCTGGCCTCGGCGATGCTGGATCGGATCTAACATCACTCACACGTAGTCCAGATAAAAGGAGAGAGCTATCGACTGAAGCAGAAACGAAAGGCCGGGGTTATAGCGGAAGCTAATTCTGAGTAAACAAGGTGGATCAATATTAAACCGTTGGTGTTGACGGTTAGTGGATCACTTTTTACCCGTTGTTGACAGTAAATCGGTCTTTTCAGATTATATCTTCTTGAATGACATATTCAGCATGCTGGATTATTGCTCAATTTTTTTGCGGAACACTTACATCATTACTGTACATCGCTGTAAAGGGTTATAAGCCCCCAGAATATGCTTGTCGGAATAAAATTCACGTACGCTTTTTAACCTTTGCAGAGATGGTAAGCAAAGGTATGTGTAACAGACTGAGGTATTGTGGGAGCTGACAGCATCAGTAAAGTTATCAGCAATATGTCATAATATGGTTTTTCCGGAAGCAGAATGTCATAACATCGATATATGCTGGATACCAGACCATAGCTTTCTATGATAACCTCTGGAAAAGTTTCCCCACGGATGCTTCTTTTCCGTAAATTGCCCGATTCAGCCTACTTTGGAGATTTTTAATGTATAAAGTGATTGGTCTGCTTATCGTGAGTGGATTATTAACAGCCTGCCAGAGTCCTCACGACGAGGATCCAGTTAACAGGACAAATTCGTTAAACAGGCCTGATGAGCAAAGGCTGGAGTTGAGTTTCTGTACCCGGGAACTTGAATCATTACACCAGGTCAGTCAGACCGCATGGCATAAAAGAAACACGGAGCTGGCCAACATTCTGACGCAGGAGAGAGTTTATCGCAACGTTAGGTCGAATATCAGCGAAAGCAGCGTGACAATTATGGATGCGGCTTATAATTATAAAATATCCCGGGTGTGTAATGATATTCGAAATGACCTGACCCGTGAGCTGGTAGAAAAAGTGGAGCATGCTTACCCGCCTCGCTCTGGGTCGCTGTTTCAGTCTTCAGTAAAGACTCAGTCTGAACAGGATTAAGCGGCTGCGGGTTTATGATCTTTCAGTAACACCTGACACCAGACATCTTCGAGTGTGATATCACCCTTCGCCGGGTTGTGTGCCCTCATAGCCTCTTTTGCCAGACTGGTAAACTGAGCTGCCGTTGGAAAACTCATGTATCCATAATTCGGCTCGGGCAGCCATGCAGTAATCCTGCCTGAGCAAACAAGGGTGTTAACGGAGGCTTCCGTCAGCGATACCGTACTAATTACTAATGGTTTTTGCAGCTCCAACTTGTCCAGAGCAAAGAGAGCCTGGCTCAGAGCAGGCATCCTTGCCACTGGCAGGGAGATGGTTATAATGTCCAGATTATTCTGAATGCATTTAGAAGACTGGACACACCAGAATGTTTGCCAGCCGGCATACTGAGCTGGCGGAAAAGAAGAACCTACCAGTAAAAATTGATTTTTCATGCTATTTTTCCCTCACATTTTTCAATAAAATCTCGTATTCCCTGCCATGTTACCTCGGATGGATCTTTCACTTCCATGACATGGGCTCCCGCAACTCGTGCCGCAGTGATGCCGTGTGGGTTATCCTCTACGATCACACATTCCTCCGGGATCATCTCCATCCTGTGAATAGCTTTAAGATAAATTTCTGGGTCTGGCTTACCGTTTGCTACATCTTCGTTCGAGAGGAAAAACTCTATATAAGGTAGCAGGTTTGCTCTTCTCAGCATCGTTTCGATAGTTTTTCTGATTGAGTTTGATGCTACTGCCAGACGATACCCATTGCCAGTAAGGCATGCCAGAGCATATTGATGCTCAAAGACCGGCCAGCAATGCTGGTAGATTAACTGTTCCGTGTAATGCTGCTTAAGCTCATTAATAAAACCGTGTAATCCTATTGGCAAACCTGTCCCTTCACTCAGTTTTCTGAGCTTATCGCGGGTTGGTAGCCCGTCGTAAACACCCTCATGATCTTCACGGCTGATGCCAAGACAGAAAAAATCCAGTGCCTGATTAAGGGCCTGATAATGCCATTCCCTCGCGTCGATGAGCACGCCATCCATATCAAAAATTACACCACGTATTTTCACGAGTTAAAGATCCTTTTAGCCAGTAATGGGTTATCAGTACACAACATAAGGCCAGGATGTCTGGTAATATCCTTGGGCATCTGCAAAAGCTGCTCCCAGAATAATGATGCATCTCTGCCATGAAGCTCCGGCGAAACCAGACAAACATCTTTTCCGCTCAGTAGCCACCTATAAAGGCATTCCGGGTCGAGCTGGTTTTCACCGAAACAATCGATCCAGAGAACAGGGGCTCGGTTACTCAGATATCCTTCGGGCTCATATTCACTGAGTCGCGCGGCTGCTGGCATTCCGGCGCGAAAGTAATGCAGGGAATCGGGCACTGACATGTCAAAACAAAAATAACGACTGATCTCATATCTTTCCAGGAGAAGTTGTAATGGACGGCTCAGTCCATCCGATTTGATATTAAACGCCAGCGTACCTTCACTGTTTAATGTAATATAATCATCAAGTAGATGAGTCAAAGGAAGCGCTGTATTCATTCGTGGCATATCGTGGCTGACGACAAGCTTACCATCTAAATCCCGTATATCCGTCTCAATACCAAAACCATGTTCGAATGCCCTGACATGAGCGATTCGGTGATTCTTCTCTCCTGGGGACAACCAATAACCCCGGTGGGCCAGAATATTCATTTTTTCTCCAGATTATGTTTGCAATATTGCGCGTACCGCTCGAGTGCGATGTCAGTTTCCCCATCAAAGATCAGCATCCCTTTTTCCATTACCAGTGCACGGTCGCAAACTTCTCGCAGATGCTCTTCGACGTGACTCACAAGTACAATCGTCCCGCCATTGCGGCGAAAAGACAGGATTTTATCCATGCAACGCCGCTGAAATCCTGTATCACCCACGGCTATCGCTTCATCAATAGCCAGAATGTCGCAGTCCAGGTGAACCCCTATCGAGAATGCCAGCCTCAGAAGCATTCCGGAGGAATAGGTCCTTACAGGATTTTCCATATATGCTTCCAATTCTGAAAATGTGACAATGTCGGCTAACCGTTCGGCGATACGTCTTCGAGGCATGCCCAGAATCGCCCCAGTCAGGAAGATATTTTCTCTGCCATTAAGATCATGATGAAAGCCAGCTCCAACCTCGAGAAGCGATGAAATCTTGCCGCCTGTAATGATCCGCCCTGAACTCGGTCGCGTCACACGGGTGAGTAGCTTCAGAAGTGTAGATTTGCCTGCACCATTTCCCCCGATTATTCCTACTGCCTCACCCTCAGCTACAGAGAAACTGACATTGCTGACTGCACTGAATTGGGGTAACGACAAACCTCGCTGCCGACTCAGAGCGGTCCGCAGAGATCTACAACCTGCATTGTGGGCTGTATAATGTTTGCTTACATCTTCAAAAACGATCATTCCCGGTCTATTACTCCCGACTCATAGTGCACAAAAAAGTAGTAGCCGAAGATAGTTACCAGAACACTCCCCACAGGAATGACAGCCAGGGCTAGTAAAGAGGGGGTGGCTCCTTCAAGCAACACATGACGAAACAGACTGATACACCCAGCCACCGGATTCAGATCCGGGAGCCATTGCCAGCCTGCCGGCAACAATACTGGTGTCCAGGTAACCGGAGAGGCATAAAACCCTCCCAGAATAACAAAGGGGATCATGTGGCGGACATCGCGAAACCGAAGGCGTGCAACCGCAAATATGCAGCCTATTCCCCATCCGCACAACACCGTCATCACCGCACAATACAGCAGAATCGGGATTTGCCAGGGAGACCAGTGAAAACCACATAACGGTAAAGCTATCCCGAGCAAAACCAGCGCTATAAGAAAATCCATTATGCAGACACTGGTACTTGCCAGCGTCAGGGCAATACGGGGGAAATACACTTTTTTTACCAGATGAACATTGTTGAGCAGGGATTCACTCACCACATTGACTGTAGTGGAAAATAGCATCCACAACACCAGACCACACAGAAGGACAAGAGAATATGGCGCGTCGTAATCGGGTGTGTGCAGGCGGACGAGCATCCCAAACATCACGTAGTACAGGCTTAAGTGCATTGCCGGATTAATGACCGCCCACGCCCAGCCCAGCCAGGTTTGGTGGTACCTGACCTTTAAATCACGGCCGATCAAACTGGCAATCAGATTATGCGATGCCAGTATGTCCCTTAGGCTGGCTCTGCTATTTTTATCCGAAATAAACCCACCCCGAATACTTCTGGTGTTATTAAGAATGTTCATGTTGGTGCTCGTCTCCATTATTCTTGCGATGAACAAACAATTTTCGTGCCATGCGCCGGATTAGCGGGACGCGCATTATCCATACACGCAAGATATAGCCTCTTCGCCACACACTTGTAAGTACACCGTCAGCCTTTGCAAAGAAGCCGGACTGGACTTTTCCATCATAACGGGCGGCGAGTCGTAACCAGCGAGAGTGTGTATATAAGCTGAATAACCCCCGTAAAGGGTATCTGCGATAGTATTTTTGCCAATAAAACTGTAGTGCCTTGGATGAGAAAGGGACGAAATTTGCAAGAAAGTAACGCTCTGAACTCTCGATATGCGTAGGCGTGTACGAAAAATTGCCTTCATATTCCATTTTTCCCTTGACCTGCCGAATGGCATAGATCCAGAACCACTGCTCGGGTACATACCGCCACGCACACCATAATCCCGGCATAGATGAGGGTGAAAAAAGTTCAGGTGTGGCCAAAGGTGCGCAGAAAAACAACCGCACATCCTCTGTTAAACCAGCAAGAAATATATCTCCAGGGTGAAAGAGATAAGGCAGACTGCCCTCGGCATCACGCGCAAACCAAGAGCAGTTAATTACCCGCTTTTTAAATACTCGATAAGCCTCATCGCGTGCTGGTCCTTCGTCTGCAAGAACATACCGCTCCAGCAACGACTCGATGCTTCGCCCGTACAGGCAGGTATCCGTGCGCAGTTTCACTGTCAGTGGGCGGGTAACAATTTGCAGGCCTGACCAAGATGAAATTAACAACCGATTAAGATTTGTTATCCATTCACCAGAACAATCTTTACCGATAATGGGTCCAGGATCCTTACTCAGGATAACCTTAACGTTCACTTTCTTCATCCTGCTGAACAGAGCCCGCTCTTGTTCAACCGCACAGAACCATGTAGAGACTATAATTTCGGATTGCGGGAATACGGCCCGGGTTCGAATAATATTGTCAATGACTTGATTGCATAGTGTGCCGTTGCGCAAAACAGGCCCCTGGAACACAATACTCAGTGAATTCATTTGCCTCTCCTGATGAACCGCCGTAGAAACCCGGCCATCCACCACTCTTCGCGCATAAAACAGCGAATGAAAAAGGACAGTAGTAACTGCACTACAGGTGCTTTTCCTGGGGAATGTAGAGTAAGATGCCTGACCCAAAGCTGATGGTGCCAGAATGTGGTGTTTCCACTGAGAAACACTGTTATCCCTGACTCTCGGGTGCGGCTGGTAATATAAAAATTATTAAGCGTTGGCCAGACAACTGAAGGAGATGTACTGTGCCCGCACTGCACCAGGATCACTACCCTTGCATCATCTCCATTGTATAATTTTTCTGCCATTACAATCTGGTCATCTCGCAGGGTCATCAGCAGACAAGCTGTATTTCGGGCATTAGGTAAACCGTCTATTGGATCATGTTGCACCAGCCAGGCATGAAGTTCAGTTGTCTCAGCCCGTATAATACGAAGATTATTTCGCATAGTAGTTTTTCTCCCTGGCAGTCATTGCACTACTGACCAGCTCACGCCAGACAGCCCAAAATGACATGCGTAGCACCGAATGGCGGCTGCCATAGCAAAGCCAGAGCGCGCAAAGCAGACTCCCTAGCCATAACCCCGTCCGGGAGCACCTCACGGGTTCATCAGGCTTAAAGGGGGAACTGAAGGGATTATTGAATACCTGGCGAACAAGCGTTGGGTGGCGTAGCCAGGCAAGCTTCATATTTTCTGGAGTTACAGAACCAGCCAGAGCCGAGGCAAGGGATTCTTTCTCAACAGGGACGGGAGATTCACAAAGGATCAGATGATACCAGTCATTAAGGAGCTCTGTTGTATCTCCCCTGAACGCCCAGAGCAGACGTGTAATCAATATATAACGCTTTATGCCACTTAACCCTGCTGGCATTTGAGAAAGCAATTCAGAACTGACACCATAACGTTTACAAAACGTCTGCATCCTTTCCAACGCGTGGGTTTCCGTGATGTTGCTATGTGGCTGTCGGGGAAGCAGAAACATCCCCCACGGTCGTTCAGACACCCTCCGACCCGAATATGTTCGTCCTGTTACACGTCCAAAATGGTGCATTATGGTCCTGTAAGAGAGCGAGCGGGTGAAGCTATATGGGTTAATGCGAGAAGGTACTCCGGCCGCTGCTGCGGCCATCGCCTGCTCTACGTCCTCATATTCCAACCAGAAGAGTTTTTCATTCTGAGGGATATGCTGCCATACAGCACGTTTGCACATATACAGGCTGCCCGTCAGATAATCGCGACCAAAGTCACTACGAGCGGGATGCTGGGTGTGCAGAGCAAGGCTTGCAAGGTGCGGAATGTCCTGCCTGGCAAGTCGTTCTGACGGGAAGACGTCAAATGGTCGAGTATCAGCAACACCAAAATCTGAGTAGCGCAACGGAAGTGTCTGCCCCCGTCCTGCGAACCAGAAGGACTGAAAACCAGTAAGGGGGTAGTCATCCCCCATTCGCTGAATGGCAGAGTAAAAATTTCGGGGCAACAGAACCCGGTCATGTAGAATACACAGATTATTAAAACGCGCAGTTCCTACAAGAAGATTTTTTTTGCGGGTTATATGTAGCGGTGGTTCTGTAATATCTTCCCCAATAATACGGACCCGCGACCAGTAGCTAAACCCTGGAGCAGGCCTTCCACACAGGATAATTTCGAAATGAGGAATACCTAATTCCAGGATACGTGCAATGCAGGCATTCAGGCATTCCGGATCGCCGTCACCGGTTGGTATACAAAAACTCCAGCCATCCAGCCCTCTCTCCGCTTCCGCAGGTAATCTGTCGGTTTTGATAAACGCGCGACAATCACCAGCATCAAGGCCGTTTATTTCTTTAAAAGCAAGCTGATAATAGGATGAGGTGAGTAACCCGGCCACATTATCAGAATTATGCAGATACAGCGTACTGCCTACCGGCATGGCATGAGCGATATCCCATGTGAGGAGAGCAAACAGCGGGCTTACAGCAAAGAATGACAACACAACATCACCATCATACTGGTGTTTTAGCCGCTCAAGTGCACTAATTTTTCGGGCAGTATACGAAGTCCGGGCAAACGTATATAGTGTTGTGCCGGAAGGAACTGCAAGCCAGCTCTGGTCAAAATCAAGGCGATCCCTCATAGCGGCATACTTCAAGGACGGCTCATGAGCAAGTGCGATAATTTTCACGGTAACTGCTCCACAGAGCAGTCGGCCAGCGCCAGTTCCAGTATTGGATGAGCCAGGAATGCTTCCATGTCGTCAGGTGTACCAAGCCCGTGCATACCGGCACCTTCTTTACCGATGCAATAAAATCCGATGTCAGTACGTCCCTCACGATAAAGATCAGAATACACTGGAGCCACGTAAAACTCCCCTTGACTGCGCCTGTTTTCGGCGATCATGTTTCGGGCCAGGCGGCAAAAGACCTTACCATGACAGAAATTGTAGATTCCTACCGTCGCCATCTCTGACACAACTTCTTTTTCCACAACTGTACAAACACGATTATGCTGGTCAAGCAGTACATATGACCATTTTGGATCTTGGGCATTCATAGTCATGATCATCCCGTCGGTAGCACACCGATCCATATAATCGAGATAGTCATCAATGCAAATATTTACCCACTGATCTGCATTTGCAATCATTAAGGGGTCATCATTATCAATCCACGGAGCAGCCTGCAGCACGGTGCATGCTGTTCCTTCAGTGACTTGTGAAAGCCCTACAATTTTACATCCCGGAGCCAGGGCCTCCAGGCGCTGACGAAAATCGAACTGAGTAAGATGTTCCTGCTGGCAGACAAAGATAAACCGATGCTTACGGCTGGGGCGGAGATTGCGAATAACCAGTTCGATCATAGGAACCCCGGCCAATTTAATAAACGGTTTTGGCTCAGTGAATCCTGCCCGGGAGAAACGGCTACCATGCCCCGCCATGGGGATAACAATATTAAGCATGTAAACTACTCATCAATATATTTATCGTTTAAAACCCCAGGATGCTTAACCACAACAGTTACACAATCCGAAATCGCCTCGAAAGAAGAGGACACCCCTGGCGGTAACGTCACAATATCGCCGGGCTCAAGAGTACGTCCGGCCATAACCGCAAGCCCCGAGAGCAGCAAAGTGACCTCAGTGGCAATTTTATGATGATGAGCAGTCGAGTGTTCCCCTGCTTTAAAATGTTGTACAGCTACCTCTACGGCGGATGTGTCCAGTGCAGCAGGTGCAAAATCCCCGACGAACCAACCGCCGGCCATATCTTTTAGTTTAAATTGCTTGATCAAAGTGGCTTATTTCCTGTTTGATGAAGAAGATGAGCAATCGAAACGCGGGTCACGCTGGAAGCTGAGGCAAGCGCGGAGCCGCCATTTTTCAGCCGTTGCACCATCATTACGCATCTCAGCGAGTTGTATCATTGAGGCTGTCATGCTGGCGTCGTTATGGTGCTGGAGCCACTGGCTGGCCTGGCGTTGGAAGACGTTCAGCCAGTCATGGTTTTGTGTGAAGTTGTATTGAACAAGCGCATAAACAGCGTTATCAAAACGCAGTCGTTCGGGCTGAGCAAAAGGATTCATCACCTGTTGCAATGGCATATCGTCCATAAGGCGAAAGCTTTCCGCCTCCTGAATCATACGAGATGACTGAAGGCCGGTGATCATAAAAGTCATACATGCTGCGGACACGCCAAGGCCAGCTATACGGACACTTTTATGAGCGAACCTTGTGGCGCTTCGGACAAACGTAACCGGCAGTGCCAGACGGACCAGCAGCAGCAATGTAAAGGCATGTATCATTGACTGATACAAAGGATACTCCAGCATGATATGGATCATGATGGGCAAAGTCAGTGCACCGCGACATGCCGTCAGACTTATCCTGCGTCTGTTCAGTAAGGAGTGAAATGGTATCAGCCACACCCCTAACCAAATCAGCAGGCCAGTCAGAGCTATCACCCCCCCCTCGCTCCAGACATACAAAATTTCATTATGTGGAAACGGAACGCTTACCGTAAAAGGATTATCTACACCGCTTTGGGCAAGATACTCAGGAAATCGGACTTCGAATGATGACAACCCAGTGCCGGTCAAGGGGTGCGCCTTAATGATTTCTATTGTCCCGCGCAACATCGCTATGCGTTCTTGGCCAGAATGATGGCGATGCAAGTCGAGCCGCTCACTGACGTCGGTCGGGCGGTAATCTGCCGACGTTGTCGAAATCTCAGGCACCATAAGTGAATTGAGATCGACGGGGCGCAGGGACAAGCCAACATGACCAGCCAAGATACCAGCGCTTAAAAAGAGAATTACACCAATTAACAGACGAGGTTTGTATTTCGCAAACCCCATAAGGAGAAACGGACAAATCACAAAAGCTGCAAGCCAAGCACTTCGGGATTCCGTAATGACCACACCTGCACAAAGTACACATGCACATAACATCATTGCCATACTAAAGGCATAACTTCTGGCGGTAAGTGCAAGCCAGAGTGCACATCCCAGTCCAGTTGTAAGGAAAGAGCCCAGCAGATTCACATGCAGCAGTGAACCCAGCGGTCGTCCGTTCGCTCCGCGGAACGAATAAAAAAGATGTTCACCTGCCGAAAGCGGGAAAACAATCTGCCACACGCTGAGAAATACCTGTACAAGACATGCAAAGACAACAATGGCGTAGAGCCCGCGACGCAGACAACCGCGCAGAGGAAACTGCATGAGAAGTATAAAGAAAAATGCCAAGGCCCAGAGGCCAGTCAGACGGTAAAGAGACAATAAAATTGAACCGGTGGCTGTCCATATTAGCGGCAGACTCATCAGCGTACAGCCTGCCAACAAGAATACAGCAAGACGCCCCCCTCTTATCCGACACATATTGCTTTTCAGCAGTAACATCGCGCCAGCTATAGACAACCACATCCAGACAAGAATATTTAAGGTTAATGACAGACCCTGGCCTGGCAGAGTAACCCATGGTAAGGGAAGAATGCCAAGATACAGCACAGTGGCCATCACAAGCCATGAAGCGGCGTAAAGGACATTTATCCGTCGGGTTGTGAAGGTTTTCAACTCATTTAACATGGCATCTTTCCAAAGGGTTAACCGGAAAAAAGTTACCGGAGCCAGCCCGGTGAACAGAAGCAAATACCCGCTAAAAATCAATAGGGATTGCTCCAGTTTCAAAAGGCGGGCTAGATGTCCACAGGATAGTCCCGCCCACTCACAAATGGAATATAGTTCCAGAAATTACAAATAAATAGATTTTTACACTAAAAATAAATTTTCAACAAAGAATTTCCAGGATAATAAACCACACTGCATATCCCTGAAAGGTATTTCCGTGGTTAACTTAAGGTGTGCCGTACTCAACTAATGAGGATGTGAAATACTATATTGCCCAGAATCAGGACAAGGATGTACCCAAAGCCATGGAACAAGCCCTGCGCACGCACAAAGAGGAACTCCGCAGAGCCAATATGGCTCTGCTGTCAACAACGGGTAAAAAGTGATCCACTAACCCTCACCACCAACGGTTTAATATTGATCCACCTTGTTTACTCAGAATTAGCTTCCGCTATAACCCCGGCCTTTCGTTTCTGCTTCAGTCGATAGCTCTCTCCTTTTATCTGGACTACGTGTGAGTGATGTTAGATCCGATCCAGCCTTGCCGAGGCCAGGGCCGCATCACCGGCGAACGTCTGGTCCCACTGCCCGAACGGCAGGTTGGAGGTCAGGATCATCGCGCTCTTTTCGTAACGTTTGGTTATGACCTGGAAGAACAGCTTGGCTTCCTCCTGACTGAACGGCAGATAACCTATTTCATCGATGATGAGCAGTTTTGGGGCCATGACACCACGATTGAGAGTCATTTTGTAACGGCCCTGACGCTGGGATGTCGTCAGCTGTAACAGCAGGTCCGCAGCTGTTGTGAAGCGAACCTTGATGCCCGCCCGTACTGCTTCGTAGCCCATGGCTATCGCCAGATGTGTTTTTCCCACGCCCGAGG
>NZ_MWPY01000007.1:0-1229 GCF_002148625.1 Enterobacter sp. J49 | reverse complement strand
TGAATCGCCACGGGTTTAACAGACACCTCAGAGTCATTTAAGATGACTTAAAGAGAGGTGCCCATGAGCGGTAAACGTTATCCCGAAGAGTTTAAAATTGAAGCAGTCAAGCAGGTTATTGATCGCGGTCATTCTGTTTCCAGCGTTGCAACACGTCTCGATATCACCACCCACAGCCTTTACGCCTGGATAAAGAAGTACGGTCCGGACTCATCCACTAATAAAGAACAGTCAGATGCTCAGGCCGAGATCCGCCGACTCCAGAAGGAACTGAAGCGGGTTACTGACGAACGGGACATATTAAAAAAAGCCGCGGCGTACTTCGCAAAGCTGTCCGACTGAGGTACGCCTTTATTCGTGACAACTCCCGTTGCTGGCCTGTTCGTCTGCTCTGCAGGGTGCTGGATGTTCATCCCAGTGGCTTTTACGCCTGGTTTAAGCAACCGTATTCTCAGCACCACCAGGTAGATCTGAGACTGACGGGACAGATCAAACAGTTTTGGCTGGAGTCCGGTTGCGTTTATGGTTATCGCAAGATCCATCTGGACTTACGGGATAGCGGGCAACAGTGCGGAGTGAACAGAGTCTGGCGACTGATGAATCGTGCCGGGATAAAGGCTCAGGTCGGGTACCGGAGCCCTCGGGCACGCAAAGGCGAGGCCAGTATCGTGTCACCCGACAGGCTCCAACGACAGTTCAATCCGGATGCTCCGGATGAGCGTTGGGTAACGGACATAACCTACATCAGGACTCACGAAGGCTGGCTGTATCTGGCCGTGATTGTTGATCTGTTCTCACGCAAAATTATCGGCTGGTCAATGCAATCCCGGATGACAAAGGACATTGTCCTGAACGCACTGCTGATGGCTGTATGGCGGCGTAATCCTCAAAGACCGGTGCTGGTTCACTCGGACCAGGGCAGTCAGTACACAAGCCATGAGTGGCAGTCGTTCCTGAAATCACACGGCCTGGAAGGGAGTATGAGCCGTCGCGGTAACTGTCACGATAACGCGGTTGCAGAAAGCTTTTTCCAGTTACTGAAACGCGAGCGGATAAAGAAAAAGATCTACGGAACGCGGGAAGAAGCCCGCAGCGATATTTTTGATTACATCGAAATGTTTTATAACAGTAAGCGTCGGCATGGTTCGAGCAATCAGATGTCACCGACAGAATATGAAAACCAGTATTATCAACGGCTCGGAAGTGTCTAGATTATCCGTGGCGATTCA
>NZ_MWPY01000001.1:0-293 GCF_002148625.1 Enterobacter sp. J49 | reverse complement strand
TAACCTCACAACCCGAAGATGTTTCTTTCGATTCATCACCGGTTTGCGAAAATTTGAGAGACTCGAACACACATTAACTGTGTGTCGTTTCAATTTTCAGCTTGATCCAGATTTTTAAAGAGCAAAATTTCACAATGCACTTCGCAGTACATTTTGAAATTTATCATTCATCAGACAATCTGTGTGAGCACTACAAAGGCAGGTTCTTTAAGGTAAGGAGGTGATCCAACCGCAGGTTCCCCTACGGTTACCTTGTTACGACTTCACCCCAGTCATGAATCACAAAGTGGTAA